>JAWUXS010000018.1:0-16652 GCA_034111185.1 Paracoccaceae bacterium
TTTGCCGCATCCGGCGTAGACGGGTAGCAGGGAAGGGTGCAACAGTAGGTTTCATGGTGGTAGGGCCTTTCAGGTCACACATCTAAAGTCGCATGGAAAATGCCACATCACAAGTCTGGGCATCCCCGCATCTCGTCGTTATGTAACGCGAAATTGGATTTCTGCCCCAAGAAGGTACTCCTGTGAATTGGACTGACGCTCTTTTTGAAGTGATCGACATGCGGTCGTTCTCAAATCTCTGGTACTGGATCGGCCTTGCTGTGCTTTGGTCATCGATGAGCCATTGGGTTCTAGGCGTACCATTTGACCTGATCACACGTGCAAAGCGCCACGGCGGTCAGGCCGAATTGGATTTGCAGGACATCGTGCGTGTGAACGTAAACCGGATGCTGCATATGTCCGAGGTCACAGGTGTTTGGTTGTTGGGTGCCGTTTGCTGTATTTTGACATCGTTGGCGCTGATGGCGTTCTGGTATGACGTCGAAATCGCGCAAGCGATTTTCCTGATTGCGCTGCCTCTATCAATTGTTGGTGCTGTTTGCCTTGGAACAAGCCGTAAGATTGCAGCAACCCAGCCCGAGGGAGATGCCTTGCGTAAGGTTTTATTCCGGCACCGCCTTTACACGCAGATCATCGGTATGATTTCGATTTTTGTCACCGCGATGTGGGGTATGATCCACAACCTCGGAATTTAGGCTGCAAATTTGGTTGCCTAAGGCATGTTGCAACGCTAGCTGATTGCCTATGTCCAATCCAAAACATATCACCGTCGCTGGCGCGCCCGAAGGTTTCGACGCGCAGCTGATCCTGAACGAAGTTGCAAAGACCGACGGTCCAATCGTGCACGTCGCGCGTGATGACAAGCGTCTTGCGGCCATGCAGTCAGCGATCGCATTCTTTGACCCCAGCATGCCGGTTTTTGTGTTTCCTGCATGGGATTGTCTGCCGTACGACCGTGTGTCGCCAAATGCTGACGTTTCAGCCGCTAGAATGGCCACGTTGGCCGCGTTGGTTCATGCAATGCCTAGGCGTTATGTCCTGCTGACATCCCTAAGTGCGGCGACCCAGCGCGTTCCGCCAAGTTCATTGCTTAAAGAAGCGGCATTTAAGGCTATCGTCGGTGACCGGATTGACGAATCTGGTTTGCGGCACTTTTTGGTGCGTATGGGCTTTACCCAAAGTCCAACTGTGATGGAGGCAGGCGACTATGCAGTGCGCGGGGGTATCATTGATATCTTCCCACCGGGTCAGTCGGGGCCGATCCGTTTGGATCTATTTGGTGACGTTTTGGATGGTGCACGCAGGTTTGACCCCGCGAGCCAACGAACGACAGAGACGCTTAAAGAGATCGAACTTGCGCCTGTGTCCGAGGTTATTCTGGACGAGGCTGCGATCACGCGGTTCCGTCAGAACTACCGGATTGAATTTGGTGCGGCTGGTACCGATGACCCGCTCTACGAGGCGGTCAGCGCAGGCCGTAAGCATGGCGGGATCGAGCATTGGCTGGGATTTTTCCAAGACAACTTAGAAACATTGTTCGATTACCTCCCCAACGCAACCATTTCGCTAGATGACCAAAGCACTCCGTCGCGCATTGCGCGGTGGGAAAGCATTGCGGACCAATACGGGACACGTATGCATGCGTTGACCCAAAAGGGCCGCATGGATTCAGTGTATAAGCCTGCATCGCCAGAATTGCTTTATATGTCTGACGAGGCTTGGGTGGCAGCGGTGGCCGAGCACCGTATCTTGCAACTTTCCCCCAACCAACAAGCGGTTGGTATGGGCGTCATTGATGCGGGCGGTCGGATCGGGCGGAACTTTTCACCAGAACGTCAACAAGAAAGTGTGAGCCTTTTCGGCGCGTTAGCAGCACACGTGAAAGCGAAGCTATCGAACGGGCCTGTCGTGATCGCATCCTATTCCGAGGGTGCGCGCGAGCGTTTGACCGGATTGATCGAAGACGAAGGTATCGTCGAAGTGATCCCTGTGAGTGATATGTCGCGGGTCGGCAAATCCGGCGTGCACCTTGCCGTTTGGCCATTGGATCACGGATTTGAGGCCGCCGGCGTTACTGTTATATCAGAGCAGGACGTTTTAGGTGACCGCCTTATCCGTCAGACCAAACGCAAACGGCGCGCCCAGAACTTCCTGACCGAAGCAAATACCCTGACGCCGGGCGATTTGGTCGTGCATGTCGACCACGGTGTGGGTCGGTATATGGGCATGGAAGTCGTCACTGCCCTTGGCGCTGCGCATGAATGTCTCTTGCTGGAATATGCAGAAAGTTCAAAGCTTTACCTGCCTGTTGAAAATATTGAGTTGCTATCCAAGTACGGCCATGAAGAGGGTCTTCTTGATAAACTTGGTGGTGGTGCTTGGCAGGCCAAAAAAGCACGTCTGAAAGAGCGTATTCGCCAGATTGCCGAACGTCTTATTCGTGTGGCCGCTGAACGTGCATTGCGGACGGCGCCTGCTCTGGATCCGCCGGATGGGATGTGGGATCAGTTCCTAGCGAGGTTCCCGTATTCGGAAACCGACGATCAGCTGCAGGCAATTGAGGACGTTCTGGATGACCTAGGTTCGGGCAAACCGATGGACCGCCTGATCTGTGGTGATGTGGGCTTTGGTAAGACCGAGGTCGCGATACGTGCGGCGTTTGTTGCAGCGATGTGCGGTGTTCAGGTTGCAATCATCGCGCCAACAACACTGCTGGCCCGCCAGCATTATCAAAGCTTTGCAGAGCGTTTCCGTGGATTTCCAGTCAACATCGCGCCCTTGTCGCGCTTTGTAAGCACAAGAGACGCGAACCTTACCCGTGACGGGATCACCAAGGGCACCGTTGATATCGTCATCGGCACCCATGCGCTGCTGGCAAAGGGTGTTCAGTTCAAAAACCTTGGGTTGCTTGTAATCGACGAAGAGCAAAAGTTCGGCGTCCAGCACAAAGAACGCCTAAAGCAATTGCGCACGGATGTGCATGTTTTGACATTAACGGCGACACCTATCCCACGGACATTGCAGCTTTCTTTGTCGGGTGTACGCGACCTTTCGATCATTGGCACCCCGCCGATTGACCGTCTTGCGATCCGTACCTACGTCAGTGAATTCGATACGATCACGATCCGCGAAGCCTTGCTCCGCGAGCATTATCGCGGTGGACAATCGTTCCTTGTGGTGCCGCGCATTGCTGACATGGCCGAAATGGAGGATTTCCTGAAACGCGAAGTCCCTGAGGTCACATATATTAGTGCGACAGGTCAGATGGCTGCGGGCGATTTAGATGACCGGATGAACGCATTCTACGACGGAAAGTACGACGTCCTGCTTGCCACGACGATTGTTGAATCTGGTTTGGATATTCCGACAGCGAACACGATGATCGTTTGGCGCTCCGATATGTTTGGGCTTTCACAACTTTATCAAATTCGTGGACGTGTCGGTCGTTCTAAAACGCGGGCGTATGCGTACCTGACAACCAAACCGCGTCAAAAGCTAACGGATACTGCGCAAAAGCGTCTGAGAGTCCTTGGATCGCTGGATAGCCTTGGTGCGGGCTTTACGCTGGCTTCGCAAGACCTTGATATCCGCGGTGCTGGAAATCTACTGGGCGAAGAACAATCCGGCCAGATGCGCGAAGTTGGGTATGAGCTGTACCAGCAAATGCTTGAGGATCAGATCAACGCGATCAAATCAGGCGCTGCCGAGGGTATTCTTGATACTGGCGAATGGTCGCCGCAGATCAGCCTTGGTGTGCCTGTGTTGATCCCCGACACATATGTGCCTGATCTTGATGTGCGCCTTGGCCTATATCGTCGCTTGTCTGAGCTGACCACGAAGGTTGAGCTTGAAGGTTTTGCTGCTGAATTGATTGACCGCTTTGGCAAGCTACCACGCGAAGTGAACACGTTGATGTTGGTCGTGCGGATCAAAGCCATGTGTAAGCGGGCAGGGATCGGCAAACTGGATGCGGGACCTAAGGGGGCCACGATACAGTTCCACAACGATAAGTTCGCATCGCCTGAAGGGCTGGTTGAATTCATTCACGAGCAGAATGGCATGGCGAAGGTGAAAGACAATAAGATCGTCATTCGCCGCGACTGGGCCCTTGAAAAGGACAAGATCCAAGGTGCGTTTGGTATCGCACGTGATTTGGCTGCTAAGCTGAAGGCGGCGAAGTAATACTGATTAGGGCGCTATGTGACAGGACACATGGCGCCCTTTTTCTAAGCGTCGCCAGGACGTCGGATCATCGTAGTCAGCCAAAGCGCTAGGACCACAAACAACAGTTCACCCAATGCCATCGGCAGTGGTGTGCCATCAAATGCAAGGCCCACTGGTGCAGCTATAATGACCGCACCAATCGTTGCAAAAGCCGCAATAACCGAGGCTGCGAGGCCCGCAATATGGCCCATCTCTTCCATCGCGAGGGCATTGAGATTGCCGATGGTTAGTCCCGCTTGGTAGAAGTTGCCTTGCACCCATAGCAGATAGGTCCCGAAGGCAAGCCAGTAGGGCGCGTCACTTAGTGTAACTGCGATCATGATGATCGTCAGGACAATCTGGACGGTAAACATCGTCTTGATGATTGCGCGCATGCCAACACGCACAACGATCTTAGCATTCAG
Source organism: Paracoccaceae bacterium (assembly GCA_034111185.1). GTDB lineage: Bacteria > Pseudomonadota > Alphaproteobacteria > Rhodobacterales > Rhodobacteraceae > Yoonia. The sequence goes on from JAWUXS010000018.1 coordinate 4,629, forward strand.
AAAACTGCCCGATGCGGCGATGATTGCAATCGCACCGAACCAAAGGTGGAAGGAATCGCCTTGGTCAAACGTCTGGTCGAACACCTGTTGGGTCGACGACAGTACGATAAACAGCATCCCGAATGTCAGCGTCTGGATAAAGATTGATAGGCGGGCCGTGCGATGCGCAAACATCTCGGCCGTGGCGGACATAAGGGCGCGAATGCTAAGAGGTCGGCGGTTTTCCTTTGCCAAAGTCTCGGGTTGGCGGATCAAAAGCCATGTCATTGCGACAAGGCAAAACACGATGAACGACAAGAAGATTGCGCGCCATCCGAAGCCACCAACGATGTAGTAACCCATTGTCGGCGCAAGGGCTGGAACAAGCGAAAACACGATCATGATAAAGGACATGATCCGCGCCATGTCGCGACCTGCATATAGATCGCGGGTCATTGCCATCGCAACAACACGTGGGCCAGCCGCACCTAGGCCTTGGACAATGCGGGCAGCCAACATCAATTCGATCGATTGCGCCTTCCATGCCACAAGACAGGCCAGCACATAGACGATCGCGCCGCCGACCATGACGGGCTTGCGGCCAAATGCATCTGACAGTGGCCCCGTAAACAACGTCCCCACACCCATCCCAAGCACAAAACTGGTGATAATAAGTTGGGCACGGTTCAGGTTCAGCGGTGAAAGATCGGCACCAATCTCGGGCATAGCGGGCAACATCGCATCAACAGAGAATGCAATCGTTGCCGCGAGCATTGCCATGAGGGCTACAAATTCAGCCTGAGGAAGCTGCTTGGTTGGTGCCCTCATCGGGATACAGCGCGGGATACGCTCATGCTGTTTGCTCAGCCGCGTCGAGCTGTGCTTGGATGTCTTGGATCACGCTGATCCATGTTTCAGGCGGTTGTGCGCCAGGAACGGCATGCTGGTTGGCTACAACGAATGTCGGGACCGAGTTCACACCCATTTGACGACTATGCTGGTCACGTTTTGAGACGTCTGCGCGATCTTCGTCAGTGGCCAAAAGACGTGTCACAACGCCTGCGTTCATTTCAGCTGTATCTGCAATATCAGCAAGCACTTCGTGGCTACCGATGTCGCGACCTTCGACGAAATATGCTTTGAACAGCAAATCGACGACGAATGTCTGACGCTCTTCCAAGCCAGCCCAGTGGATAAGGCGGTGCGCGTCAATCGTGTTAGGCGTGACCTTCATCGCATCGAAATTGATCGGAATATCTGCTTTTTCAGCGCTGATTGCAACGGGTGCATAGGCCTTGATTGCTGCTTCTTTGCCGCCAAACTTGGTTTCAAGGTATTCGCGACGATCCATCCCGCCGACCGGCATGTCGGGGTTTAATTGAAACGGGTGCCATTCCATCACAAACGGATGATCTGGAAACTGCAGCAATGCCTTATCAAGGTTCGCCTTACCGATGTAGCACCATGGGCAAATTGGATCTGAGATAATGTCTAGTTTTACCATGATGGCACCTTTGCGTATCGCTTTTGCTATCATCTATCAGGTTTAAGACGGTATGAAAGGGTCAGCGCACCACAACCCGCCGTTGATCGGAACGGTTGAGTGAGTTGCATGCCCCTGTGGGTCAACGTTATAGGATGAACATGTCAAAAAGTGCCCAACCCAACCCGATCAAGATTTCCCGCGAAAGCGGAGTCGAAGATATTGCCAAGCCACTTGACCTTGGGGTCCGTGTTCGCGAATTGCGCAAAGCCCGCGACTGGACGCTTGAACAAGCTGCAAATCAAGCAGGGCTTGCGCGGTCAACACTGTCCAAGATTGAAAACGGACAGATGTCTCCGACCTATGAAGCGCTCAAAAAGCTGGCTGTTGGGCTTGAGATTTCGGTGCCTCAGTTATTCACGCCGCCGTCCGTCGATCAAGTGAACGGGCGCATGGCCGTCACGAAGCGGGATGAAGGCGCGAGCATCATCACAACCACATACGAACATGATTTGCTGGCTGAGACGCTGACCCAAAAGAAGATGAAGCCATACCGCACCCATGTCCGTGCCCGCACGATGGGCGAATATGACGGTTGGGTGCGCCACGACGGTGAAGAGTTTCTTTATGTACTGACAGGCACGATCCAGTTGTTCACCGAATTCTACGAACCCGTGGTTCTACAACGCGGCGATAGCGCATATTACGACGCGACCATGGGCCACAATGTCATTTCAACAAGCGCCGAAGACGCGACGATCCTTTGGGTGACATCTTTGACTTAGGGTTTTGTTTTTGTTTCTATTTCTTAAGTAGGATCGGCAAGATCGCCGCAGCAACTGCCACACCTACGATCTGCATCACGATAAACATTGGAACGTCCGCAGGGTTAATGCCCGCGAATGTATCTGAAAGCCCGCGCGCGATTGTCACAGCAGGATTTGCAAAGCTCGTGGATGATGTGAACCAATATGCGCCAGTGATATAAAGTGCGACAAGCGTTGGGACTGCTTCGGGGCGCGAACGCAGCCCGCCGAAGATTACAAATAGCAGGCCAAAGGTCGCGACGATCTCGGACCACCACTGCGAAACACCAGTTCGGTCAGTTGTGGATAGCTGCACGATTGGCAAATCGAACATTAGGTGCGTCGCCCAAACACCCATTATTCCACCACAAATTTGAACAACGACAAACGTGATAGCTGCTGGCAGCGCAATCTCACCACGCAACCAAAAGGCCAGTGTGACCGCTGGGTTGAAATGCGCCCCCGAGATTGGGCCGAGGACCGTTATCAGCACATACAGGATACAGCCCGTCGCAATTGCATTGGCCAAAAGCGCAAGTGCCGTATCATCAGACAGCGCGGCACCCATGATGCCTGAGCCAACGACGCCAATCAAAAGGAATGCGGTCCCCAGACCCTCAGCCAATAGTTTTTGCATTAGTGTTTCGTTCCGATGCCATGAAGTGCTTGTTGTAGGGCTTCATTGCCCATCTCTTCGAATGGCAATGCAAACAGATCAGCAGCGCGTGCCAAAAGGCGATCATATGCCGTTGTGAATGCAGTATCCCAATCAGCCTCTACTGCTGCAGCGGGGTCTTCGACACCCCAGTGCGCACGCAGGGGGGCGCCGTACCAGATTGGACAGGTTTCGCCTGCGGCTGATCCGCAGACCGTTATCACAGCATCCAGACGTGGCGAATCTGGCTTCGCGTAGTCATCCCAACTTTGGGACGTCAGGTGATCCGTTGGGAACCCTTTCGCAGCCAATAGGGTCAACGACTGCGGGTGAACTTTTCCTGATGGCTTTGAGCCAGCGGAGAAGGCTTTGATCCTGCCGTCTGAGCGATGCGTCAGGATGCTTTCAAGCAAGATGGATCGGGCCGAGTTACCGGTACATAAGATAAGTATATTCATACGAGCTGCCTAAAGTGCGTAGGTATCAGGAATGTGACAAGTTACAAAATAACGTCAGCTGCGCCCAGAACAACCTGACCTGCGCCGAGTGCTGTGCCTGTGACAGCTTTTACCGGTGTGCATGCAGCCAAAGCCGCAAGAACTGCACCAATCACGAGAATCTTTTTCATCTATGACGTCCTTTGGTCAAAAAAGAACCGGCGGGGATGCCGCCGGTTCGGTTCGTTTATTGTTTAACGGCTTATTCTTCCCACCACCAGACGTCTGGCTGCCAACCGGGCCAATCGCCAAAGATCGGAAGCTCATCAGGATAGTTGAGGTTGCTTGAGTGCGCCACGCGGCTGATGTTCCACTGATAAATTGGGATAACATACCGGCCCGCGGTCAAGATCCGGTCGAGCGCTTTGACGGCTGCAACAAAGTCATCTTGGCTTTCAGATGTCAGTAAACGGCCGATCATAGCGTCCACCGCCTCAGAGCTGACGCCCATCAGATTGCGGCTGCCGACTGTCTCAACCGAATCCATCCCGTAATAGGCATACTGCTCATTTCCTGGGGAAAGGGACACGCCACGACGGTAGTATGTCATATCAAAGTCGAACGAATCTGTGCGTTCCTTGAATTGCGATCCATCAACGTTGACCACGGTTGGTGTTACGCCGATCCGCGCCAATGATGACACATACATGTCGATCATTGATTGTGGTTCGCTCGCGCCTGTCTGGAGAACGATCTCAAACGTGAAATCTTCGCCTGCGGCATTGCGCATAACACCGTCTTGCACAGTCCAACCGGCTGCTTCCATCATCTCAAGTGCTTTGCCAGTACCTGCACGGTTACGCTCTGATCCATCTGAAACGGGCAGGTTGTAGCCTTCGATCGTGCCCGGTGTCAGATCGTCTGCAAACGGCTCAAGAAACGCGAGCACACGACCAGATGCTGGTTCATGTGACATCCCAAGCGGTGAGTTTGACCAATACGATGTGATACGTGGTTGCGCAGAGCCCGTCATCGCTTCGTTCACAAACTCAAAGTTGAAGGCTTGCAGCATTGCGTCGCGCACACGCCAGTCAGCAAATTGTTCGCTGCGTGTGTTCATCACAAAGCCGGTCATGCCTGAAGGCCGCTCGTGCCCCAGAACAGACAAGGTGATGTCACCATCTTGAACCGCAGGGAAATCGTATTGGCTTTCCCAACGGGCAACGTTGAATTCACGGTTCGAATTCACTTCGCCAACCTTAAAGGCCTCAAAGGCAGCGGTTTCATCGCCAAAGAACTCAAGCCGGATCTCGTCTAGATTGGCCGTTCCCACACGGAACGGCACGTCCTTGCCCCAATAGTCTTCGTCGCGCGTCATTGAGATAAAGCGACCAGCTTCAAACTCAGTGATGACATAAGGGCTTGAGGTAATGGGTACGATGTCGACACCGCTTTCGGCGAAATCAACGCCTTCCCACTGCGCCTTTTTCAAAATCGGACGCAAACCAGCCAAGAGAGCCAATTCACGATCCTCTGTGTTGAAGTTAAATTTGACCGAATGCTCGCCAGTGGCCTCAATGCTTTCGATCTTGGCGTAGAACCCATGGTAGCGCGGGTGGCCAATTGTGCCCAAAGTCTCAAACGACCAAATCACATCTTCGACGGTGACTGGGCTGCCATCAGAGAATCGGGCCTCGTCTCGGAGGGTGAATTCGACCCAATCGCGATTCGGTCCAGCCTCGATTGTCTCGGCCAAGACGCCATAAAGCGAGAACGGCTCGTCCAATGAGCGGCCCATTAAGCTCTCTCCGAGGAGGAAGCGAAGCTGCCAAGGAACGGACCCTTTGAGGATGTATGGGTTCAAACTATCGAAGGTTCCGACGCTGCTTGTCCCGATCCAACCGCCGTTGGGCGCATCAGGGTTCGCGTATGGTAGCGACGCAAAATCTTGTGGAAGGGCAGGGTCACCGTACATAGCGATGCCATGCGTCGGTTCAGCGCCCGCTGTCGTCCCGAGGAGAATCACCGCAAAAGATGCGGCAATTCGGCGAAGTGGTTGGAAAAACTCTGGTTTCATTTTGGCAACAATCCCTCTGCACCCTTAGTTCATTAATCATTAGCGTAGACAGGGTTGTGAGACATATCAAACTTTTAGCTTGGCCAAGAGCGGTGAAATGCTTATAAAGACCTCACTGCTCGATAGGTTTCTTGCCTGTATGAAACCTGCCTCAATAACTTTACGCCCGCCTTGTGCGGGCGTTTTTTTTGGCCGATCGACAAGTTTCACAAACCTGTTTGGTCACGGGAAGATGTGTGGTTCTTTCGCAGTTGCAGCATTATGGTGCGCCCAACAACAGCACAAGGACCGTTCATATGTCTCTCAAAGGTAAAACAGCCGTCATCACTGGTTCAAACTCGGGCATCGGTTTGGGAATCGCCCGCGAATTGGCCAAAGCTGGCGCGGATGTCGTTTTGAATTCATACAGCGACCGCGACGAAGATCACGCATTGGCCGCAGAGATCGCAGCAGAATTTGGTGTGACCGCAAAATACGTTGGCGCGGATATGTCAAAAGCTGCAGATTGCCGTCGCCTGATCGCGGATGCAGGTGCCTGTGATATATTGGTGAATAACGCGGGCATTCAACACGTGGCTCCGATCCAAGACTTTCCGACCGAAAAATGGGACGCGATTATTGCGATCAACATGTCGTCGGCATTCCACACGTCCGCAGCGGCCGTCACTGGCATGCGTGAAAAGGGCTGGGGGCGTATCGTTAACATCGCATCAGCGCACGGCCTGACAGCATCCCCGTTCAAGTCAGCCTATGTCGCCGCAAAGCACGGTGTTGTGGGTATGACCAAGGTCATAGCGCTTGAGACGGCCCGCGAGCCGATTACATGCAACGCGATCTGTCCAGGTTACGTGCTGACACCATTGGTCGAAGCGCAGATCCCTGACACGATGAAAGAATACGGGATGTCACGCGAAGACGTGGTTCAAAACGTACTCCTTGAGCGTCAACCATCAAAAGAATTCGCGACAGTTGAGCAGTTAGGCGGAACGGTTCAGTTCTTGTGTTCAGATGCTGCGGCCCAGATTACCGGTACGACCATCAGCGTCGACGGCGGCTGGACCGCCCTTTGATCTTTCAAAAATCAACCGGTGTGCAGCGGCAAGTAAACTGCGACGAAAATTGATACATCGGAGCGATTTATGAAACGTATTAACCTAGCCCTACAAGGTGGCGGCGCGCACGGTGCCTTCACTTGGGGCGTTCTTGACCGCATTCTTCAAGACGATGAGATTGAGATTGCAGCTATTTCGGGCACATCAGCAGGCGCTTTGAATGGCGCAGCGCTAAAGGCTGGTATGGTCGCAGGTGGCCGTGCGGGCGCGCGCGAAAACCTGAAATGGCTATGGGAACAGATCGGCGCTGTCACAGATCCCGCGCTGAACACATGGATCACCGCGATGATGCCCGGTGCGGAATGGACCGCAAAGGCGTTAGAAAGCTCCCCCATATTTGCGGGGTTCGACATGATGACGCGGATGCTGTCACCTTATCAATACGGACCAGCGATGCGGAACCCGCTTGAGGGTATTCTGAACCATATGCATTTCGACGAGATATGTTCACCCGAAGGGCCGGAACTGAATATCTGCGCCACGAACGTGCGCTCTGGTAAAATCAGGGTGTTCACCGGCGAAGAAGTCACGGCAAACACTATCATGGCGTCTGCGTGCCTGCCTAGCGTGTTCCAAGCAGTTGAATTTGAGGATCCAAAAACTGGCAAGGTTGAGGCATTTTGGGACGGTGGATACACTGGGAATCCAGCACTATTCCCGTTATATGCCAAACACTTGCCGGATGATGTTCTTGTCGTGAATATCAACCCATTGTACCGCAGCGAATTGCCGCACGACCCACAGTCGAGCCAGAACCGGATCAACGAGATTAGCTTTAACAGCTCTTTGCTGCGTGAATTACGTGCGGTGGATTTTGTTAAGCGTTTGCTGGCCGACCACACGGTTCCGGTTGGCAGCATGAAGGATGTTCTGGTGCATATGATCAGCGATGATGAGCTGATGAATTCACTGAATGTCGCCACTAAGACGATCCCGACGCCAGTGGTCTTGAACCGTCTAAAAGAGGCTGGTTTTCAGGCCGCTGACACGTTCCTGAGTGATCACAAAGCCGATTTGAATGTCCAAAGCAGCGTCGATCTTGAAGCGATGTTTAACTAAACAGTAGCTTTGATGCCAACAGCCACATCACCAAACCGATAAGCACATCTAGGATGCGCCAAGCCCGCGTTGATTGCATAATCGGGGCGAGTAGACGGGCAGCGTATCCCAAGCCAAAAAAGAACACAAAGGATGAGGTGACGGCGCCCGCGCCAAAGGCAGTCTTTGCCCCGACCTCGACAAATTGCGTCGACACTGCGCCTATTAATGCAAGCGTATCGAGATAGACATGCGGGTTGAGCCACGTGAACGCCATAGCTGTCATCAGCGTCGGCCATAGGGCATTTGACGCGCCTGAGATCATCTGCCTGTAGTTACCACGCCATGCGGCCCAAAACCGCGTCGCACCGTAGAAAATCAGAAACGCGCCACCACCCCACGCCATGATACGCGGCAGGGATGGGTAAAGCGTGACAACATACCCAAATCCCAACACACCAGCCACGATCAAGATCGCATCGGACACGGCACACAAAAGGCATAGCCAAAAGACGTGTTCGCGCAGCAGGCCTTGCCTTAGAACAAACGCGTTCTGCGCCCCAATCGCGAGGATCAATGCGAATGCTGTGGAAAAGCCAGTGAGGCCAGCAGCGAGCATTCTAGCTGCTTACTGGCAGGGAAGGGTCTTTGGTGTTTGGATAGACGAGGCCCGCTGAAATCACGAGTTTCGCAGCGTCTTCGACCGACATATCAAGTTCTTTTATGTCATTACGTGGCAAAAACAGGAGAAAACCCGATGTAGGGTTTGGTGTTGTCGGCAAAAATACAGTCGCAACTTCGGTACCGTCGGACAGCTTTTCGTAGACTTCGCCCTTTGCATTGATCGAGATAAAGGCAATCGCCCAGATACCGCGGCGCGGGTATTCGATCAGACACGCCTTATCAAACGACGTATCGCGCTGTGAAAACACGGTTTCCGCGATCTGTTTGACGCCATTATAGATAGAGCGAACCACAGGCATGCGATCAACAAGGTTTTCGCTAATTCGCAGCATCGTCCGGCCAAAAAGACCTTTGCCAACAAAACCGACAACCATCGTAAAGATCAAAAAGATCACAACGCCTATGCCGCGCACGTTGACGCTAATGCGATCTGCGCCTTCGAGACCCAGTAACGCATTCATCAGTTCCTCCGGGTGGAACTGGTTAGGTACAAATGGCCAGACCCAGCCGTCGATCCAACCAACGACGGTCCAGATCAGCCAGATTGTCATCGCAATGGGTGCTACAATAATCAGACCTGCCAAGAAATTGCTGCGCATCCGTGCTATTATTCCCGGACGGCGCGCGCGCCGAAGGTCTTGTTGTGTTTGGTCGTTTTGCATCAGTAACTTTCAGATCAATCCGTTGATGACCATTTATGGATCATTCACGCCTCTCACAAGGAGAGCGGCGTGAATTGCATGGGTTTCGGCGTTTACTTGGCCATTTCAACAGCGATTGCGGATGCAAGGCGCGCATTATTACGCACAAGCGCAATATTCGCGACAAGAGACCGCCCCTCGGTCAGCTCAAAAATGCGGCCCAACAGGAATGGCGTGACGCCTTTGGCCGCAATGCCTTGCGCGTCAGCCTCGGCCAAGGCCTGTTCGATTACAGGGGCAAGAACTTCGGCGGGAATTTCAGCGTCAGAAGGGATCGGGTTGCAAATCAACTGCCCACCCGGAAGGCCCATTTGGCCGCGTGTCTGATGCGCTGCGGCGATATCTTTGGCTGAGTCCATCCGCAAAGGTGCGGGCATATCTGATGTCGCCGACCAGAATGCGGGCAAGTTATCTTGCCCGAAAGAAATCACCGGAACGCCAAGAGTTTCAAGCACTTCAAAGGTTTTATTCAAGTCAAGAATTGCTTTGGCGCCAGCGGCCACAACAGTCACTGCAGTCTGTGCCAGCTCGTGCAGGTCAGCAGATATGTCAAATGTATCTTCGGCGCCGCGATGCACGCCACCGATTCCGCCTGTGGCGAATACGTGGATATCAGCAAGCTGTGCGGCAATCATCGTCGCGGCAACCGTCGTTGCCCCCGTACCGCCAGTTGCGATGCACGCAGCAATATCAGCGCGGCTTAGCTTTGCGACGTTGTTGGCTTGGCCAAGCGCCTCAAGCTGGTCAGCCTCAAGACCAACATGCAAAGTGCCATCGATGACTGCAATCGTGGCAGGCGTTGCACCAGCGTCGCGCACGTCTTGTTCAACCAAGCGGGCGGTTTCAACGTTTTGCGGATACGGCATTCCGTGCGTAATAATCGTGCTTTCAAGAGCAACCAACGGTGCGTTTGCCGCGCGGGCTTTGGCGACTTCGGCGGAATAGATGATTGAAATCATAGGGGTGTCTCTCCTGAAACATAGGTGGCAGCGGCGTTCAGCGCGCGCGTCAAGGCCGCGGCGCGGTCCATACCCTGCGCCTCGGATGCAATGTGGGCGGCCATGAATGTGTCGCCTGCGCCTGTCACGCGCGTGACCATAACGGCGGGGGGCGTGGCTGTGATTATATCGCCTGCAGTCCCTTCGGCGGCAGCATTTCCACCGTCTGTCACCAAGACACGGTGCGCGCCACGTTTTAACAACGCAGCAGCACCTTCAGACGCGGTGTCAAAGGTCGTCTGACAAAGCAGTCCAGCTTCCTCAAGGTTCACATAGAGCGTCGCAGATGGATGCCCGAGCAATGCGAGTAAGCGTTCAGCTTTACCAGGGGATGCAGGTGCAACGCGCAGATCAGCCTTGGAAAACAACTGGGACGCTGCAATTTGCTGTAGCAAATCAACAGTAAGGTTCCCATCAAGCGCTACTGGCCCCGCAAAAGGTGCCTCAGCGCTTCCCAGTCTACCGTCTTCTAAAGGGCGCAAAACCTTTGCGCCCGCAGCCTCGAGGGAATGGGCGTCGGCGATTGCGGCAACTAGACCATTTGCCCCTTCGATTGCCATATAAACATCAGTCGGAAGATCATCGGAGCGGTAGATCATATCTGTCAGCAAACCCATACGGGCTGCCTCGGCAATCAACTCATCACCCTCGCTATCGCGGCCGATCGCGGTAAGCAGCGCAGGTGTCATATCAAAGCGACGCAAGGTCATCGCGATATTCATCGCAACACCGCCCGGAAGGCGCGTGATCCGCCCCGGAACGTCAGAGCCAACCCGCATATGCGAAGCCGCACGCCCGATCACGTCCCACAGGACAGAACCGATGCATAAAATGTCAGGTGTTTGGGTCATAACGCCTTCTTGGCGAAAACCTGGCGGCGGTTCAACCTGTTAGTCTGACGCTGACCTCAGGTTTCACTCTGGAACTGCAAACGTCAGGTTCGCCCAAAGTGTCTCCCAGATTGCATCGCGCTCTGCCGCCAACTCAGCCGAGGCTTCGCGTAGGACAACCGCGTCAACCATATACGCATACCCAGCTTGCACGGGCAGGGTGGCAATCCCCTCAGCATCCGTGCGGTGCAAAGTAATAGTCACCGTGCCGTCAGGTGCTTTCGCAAAAAGTTCAACCTGCTCGTTTGCGCGCACACCTTGGCCGTGGAATAATTGAACCCGCAAGCCTTCGGAAAGATCATCAACATAGGGGTTATTCAGCGCTACCAATTCAGTAAGCAATCCAGCGCGTAGATCGGCGCCATCTGCCGAACCCACAGCAATCAATGTCTTTGAAAATCTCGTATAAACCTCAGAAAACCCTTCAAGCGGCCAGCCATTTGCCTCAGAAATAGCGCGCGCATCTCCAAGATCCTTGTGATCGACGAATTTCTGGAATTTAGCCCACTCCTCATAACCAATTACCGACGGCGTCGATTGATAAACAACAACATGCAAACCATCACCCAACGCAGACATGTTCAACGCAGGCGTATCACCGGGCCGTCCACCAACAAGCGCGTTCTGTCCGCTACCAAACACTGTAAAATGTTTATACCGCTGTGGAAGATACGGCAGACGCGTTCCCGCAAACTCTTGTCCGTTGACAATCGCTGCCTCCAAATTACTTTCCGCTGAAATTTGATAATTCAGCGGTTCCAACCACAACTCGTGGGCGTTAAGAGGGGCCGCGAGAAAAGTAAGAATGAGGGCAATGATGCGCATCGTAAATTCCTTTGAGTTAATGACTAGGGTGGCTTTTGGGCGGCTGTTGTCAAGCATCGTTGTGCTTTGGTTCACGACACTGTCAGTGGTACAAGCCCACGAAGTTCTGCCTGCCATCGCCGACATGACGCTTGAAGGCGACGTTCTGCGGTTCGAAGTCAGTCTGAACGCAGAGAGTTTCATCGCGGGCATCGATTTAACTGAAACAGCCGACACCAATGACGCACCGCAGGCCGCAGACTACGATACATTGCGTGCGCTTGAGCCCGAAGCCTTGCAAGACGCTTTTACGGCGTTCTGGCCAGATATGGCAGCCAACATCATCCTAAATGTCGATGG
>JAWUXS010000019.1:0-53690 GCA_034111185.1 Paracoccaceae bacterium
TTCCAATGCAATGCATGACGCAGTTTCCCTGACAGATTTGCTGCAAAATATCCTGCGCACGGAATTTGACGTCGTCGCGCGCGCTTTGCTCTTGCATGAAGACGAGTTAAAAGCCGCTTTCCACGCCTGCTCTTGGCCCGATGTTGAGGGCAAGTTCGTGCATGCTGTCTTTTGTTTCGATCCACCAAAATTCGACGCCGTGCGTTATGAAACACTCAAGACGACTGCAGAAACGCTCAGGGTATCAAACAGGCTTGCTTGGATGCACGCGCCAGATAGGGTGGGCCGTTCAGTGTTGTTTGCCAAGATGGAGCAAGTCCTGTGCGGAACCGATTTCACAGCTCGAAATTTGAATACAGTGCGTAAGTTGGTCGAAATGCTGGACGGTTGACGATTTAATCGCTAAGACAATCCTATGAAAAGCAACGTACTCATTATTTGCTGCATTATTACCTGCTGACATCCGTCGCGGGCCGCTTTTTCACGTTTCATCTGATCCTTGAACTTTGTATGCCCGCAGGCGCAACCCGCGTGTGAGGACCTATGACTATTCGACTGCACAACACCAAGACCCGCCGCAAAGTGGACTTTGTCCCTTTGGATCCTGAAAACGTGCGGATGTATGTCTGTGGGCCGACGGTTTATGACCGCGCCCACCTTGGCAATGCGCGGCCTGTGCTGGTGTTTGATATGCTCAGCCGTTTGCTTCGCCATACATACGGCACTGATGCTGTGACCTATGTGCGCAACTTTACCGACGTGGATGATCGGATCAATGAAACTGCATTGAAGCGTAAGCAGGCGGGTGCTGATGGCACGCTTGAGCAGCTGATAACTGAGCGTTCAAACGAGACGATCAGCTGGTATCATGTAGATATGGACGCGCTAGGGGCTGCACGCCCTGACCAAGAACCGCGAGCGACTGAGTATATCGCGCAAATGATCGCGATGATCGAGGCGTTGATCGAAAAAGGCCACGCCTATGAGGCAGAGGGCCATGCGCTGTTCGCTGTCGAAAGCTATAAAGAATATGGCGCTTTGTCTGGACGTTCCATTGACGACATGATCGCAGGCGCGCGGGTCGAAGTGGCCCCGTACAAGCGTAATCCGATGGATTTTGTCCTGTGGAAGCCGTCAACAGATGACTTGCCGGGTTGGGATAGCCCGTGGGGGCGTGGACGTCCGGGGTGGCATATCGAATGTTCGGCGATGGCGTTTGAATTGCTAGGCGCAAGTTTTGACATTCACGGTGGCGGCAACGATTTGCAATTTCCGCACCACGAGAACGAGATCGCGCAATCCGCCTGCATGGGCCACGGGTTTGCCAACGTCTGGATGCACAACGAAATGCTACAGGTCGAGGGCAAGAAGATGTCCAAGTCATTGGGCAACTTCTTTACCGTGCGCGATTTGCTGGACCAAGGTGTACCGGGTGAAGTAATCCGCTTTGTAATGCTAAGCACGCATTACCGTAAGCCGATGGATTGGACCGAGAAGAAGCGGGCTGAGGCTGAGAAGACGCTGCGCAAATGGTATGCGCAGGCCATGTCTACGGATGCAGGCAATGTGCCTGCTGCGATCTTGGATGTCTTGTCAGATGACCTGAACACAGCGGGTGTTTTGACTGAATTGCACAAGATTTCGAACGCTGGTGATGCTGCTGGCCTTAATGCCTCGCTTAAGTTTCTTGGCTTTCTGAATGAAGCATCGGTGCTTTTAGATAGCCCTGATGAGTTTGACTTTTCTGATCTTGCCGCGCATTTCCAAGAGGTGCGGTTGGCAGCAATGGCGAGCAAGGACTTTTCTTCAGTTGATGCATTGAAGTCCACGCTGGCCACCGCAGGTGTTGAGGTCAAAATGACCAAAGAGGGTGTGGATTTGAAGTCAGGTGCTGGGTTTGATCCCTCAAAGTTGGAGGGGTTGATATGATGGACGCACAATCTCACGACGCCAAAAAGACGACAGGGAAAGTCCTATGACCAAAGAACGTTTATATCTTTTTGATACAACGCTTCGTGACGGGCAGCAGACCCAAGGTGTGCAGTTCTCGACCACTGAAAAACAGCGTATTGCTGTGATGCTGGACGATCTTGGTATCGACTACATCGAAGGCGGTTGGCCCGGAGCGAACCCTACGGATTCCGATTTCTTTGACGAGGCACCAAAGACCCGTGCGACGATGACCGCTTTTGGGATGACCAAGCGATCAGGCCGTTCCGCCGAAAACGACGACGTGCTGGCGGCTGTGGTTAATGCAAAGACGTCTGCGGTTTGTTTGGTCGGCAAGTCGCACGAATTCCACGTGAAAACTGCCCTAGGGATCGAACTCGCGGAAAACACAGAGAACCTGTCAGCAAGTTTCAAATACCTTGTGGCACAAGGCCGCGAAGCAATTTTCGACGCCGAGCATTTCTTTGACGGATACAAAGCCAACCCATCATACGCGCTAGAGGCCGTGCACGCAGCCTATGATGCTGGATGCCGCTGGATCGCGCTTTGCGATACCAATGGCGGCACTATGCCCGAGGAGATCGCTGCGATCGTGAAGGCCGTAATCGCAAGTGGCATCCCTGGTGATCATCTTGGCATTCATACGCATAACGACACAGAGAACGCTGTCGCCGGATCGCTGGCCGCTGTCTTGGCTGGTGCCCGCCAGATCCAAGGCACGCTGAACGGATTGGGCGAGCGTTGTGGTAACGCCAACCTGACTGCGATCATTCCAACATTGCTCCTGAAAGAGCCATACGCGAGCCAGTTTGAGACAGGCGTCACCCTTGAGGCATTGGCCAGTTTGCGCAAAGTTTCGGTTACGTTGGACGATATCTTGAACCGTGTGCCGCAAAAACAAGCGGCCTATGTGGGGGCCAGTGCGTTCGCGCACAAAGCTGGCCTACACGCGAGTGCGATCCTGAAAGACCCAACAACGTATGAGCATATCCCGCCAGAGACAGTGGGCAATAGCCGGATCGTACCGATGTCCAATCAGGCGGGGCAGTCCAATCTGCGCCGTCGTCTTAGCGAAGCGGGGCTTGATGTTGAAAAGGGTGATCCGGCATTGTCCCGCATCCTTGATCGCATCAAAGAACAAGAAGCACGCGGCTATTCCTATGACACTGCACAAGCGAGTTTTGAGCTGTTGGCACGCGAAGAACTTGGCATCTTGCCCAACTTCTTTGAAGTTAAGCGCTACCGCGTCACGGTAGAGCGTCGGCGGAATAAGCGCGGAGAGATGGTATCATTGTCCGAGGCTGTGGTCGTCGTAAAGATTGCGGGCGAAAAGGTCATGTCTGTGTCCGAGAGTATCGGTGATGACGGGTCTGATCGTGGTCCGGTCAATGCGCTAAGCAGTGCCTTGGGCAAAGACCTTGGCCCATATTCAGAGCTGATCGAAGACATGAAGCTGGTCGACTTTAAGGTGCGGATCACTGATGGCGGAACCGAGGCTGTGACCCGTGTCATTATCGATAGCGAAGACGGGCAGGGCCGACGCTGGTCAACTGTTGGCGTCTCTGCAAACATAGTGGACGCTTCGTTTGATGCCCTTCTTGATGCGATCAATTGGAAGCTGGTACGCGATGAGGCAAAAGCATGAATCCCATAACCTTTGAAGGTTCTTCACTTTGACCATGATTGCTTGTGCAGGGCTTGTGAAAGCAGGCGACCCTGATCGCTTTTCTTGTGTGATGACCGCGCTTGTCGATGTACGTGGGCCGCTTTTTACGCTTTATGCGCTTAACCTTGAGGCCGCAAAGGCTCCATGGGTGACCGAAGAAGCGATGATCGCCGAAATGCGCCTGCAATGGTGGCGAGATGTTGTTGAAGAAATCGCAGCAGGCAAACCTGCGCGCGCGCATGAAGTTGCGGGACCGTTGGCAGAGGTGATGGCCAAGCATGACCTCGTGAAACTGCTTGATGCGATGATCGGGGCAAGACGTTGGGATATTTACAAAGAGCCGTTCGAAGATGCGGATCATTTAAATGAATACCTAGATCAAACGTCCGGCCATTTGATGTGGGCTGCGGCATTGATTTCGGGCGCAGATAAACAGCTTGAAACTGCTGTTCGCGATGTCGCCTACGGTCTTGGTGTCGCCAATTGGCTGCAGGCTGTTCCGGCTTACGTTGATAAAGGGCGCGTTCCCCTGTTGGATGGTCGCGACGAAGGTGTGCGTGATTTAGCGCAGGCGGGTCTTGACCGTTTAAACAAAGCGAAAGCCACCAATTTTGGCGCAGCATTGCCTGCCGTGCGGACTGCTTGGCAAGCTAAGGCAATATTGCGCCAAGTGGTAAGTGACCCCGCGCGCGTTGCCGAGGGTAGCCTTGGCCAGTCGGAATTTGCCAAACGCGGCTCGTTGGTTCTGAAATCGTTTACGAAGCGCTGGTAGGTTCTACAGGGCGCCGCACGAGCCAAATGAGTGACCCTCCGGCCAGAACCAAGAACGGTACCATTGCGATGTTAACTGCGGTCCAGCCTTCGATTGGGCTGCCTCCGGAACAGTTCATCAAACCACCGGACGCCAACGAGGCGATCGTTACAAATCCAAAGACAACCATGTCATTCATGCCCTGAACAACGCCACGTTCACCCGGCGTATGCGTATTTGACAGCATGGTGGTGGCGCCGATGAAACCAAAGTTCCAACCTAGCCCCAACAGGATAAGACCCGCGTAAAAGCTAAGCAGGCTTGGCGCATCAGCGTCGGCGAATTGCACACCAAGCAGGGCTGCGATACCTGCGGCGCCAAGAATTGTCAGGCCAATCGCCATGATCTTTTCCACGCCGAAGCGCGAGATCAAGTGCCCAGTAAAGAAGGATGGTGCGAACATCGCCAGTACGTGGGCCGATACGATGTCATTGGCGTTATCAACTGTGTAGCCGCAGCCAACAACGGCCAGCGGTGTTGATGTCATCACAAGGTTCATCAGGGCATAGCTGACCATCGCACAGATGATCGCCACGATAATTCTGGGGTCCCGCAAAAGCTCGCGTTTGCTACGCGACGGCAGCGGCTTAGTGAGAGGCTCATTGCTTGTCCCTTTTGGCAATTTAAGGCCAAAGAACAAAAACATGCCGCCGATATTTAGGGCTGCAACGGTCAGGTATGACCCAAGGAAAGGTACCGCGTAGGCGTCTTGTACCAGTTTGTTGAGTTGGGGCCCCATAATAGCGGACAAAAGGCCGCCCGCCATCACGTATGAAATCGCTTTGGGCCGGAACGCTTCGCTGGCCATGTCAGTCGCTGCAAAACGGTAAAACCCCTGCGCGGACATATAGATGCCCGTCAGATATGCGCCTGCCAGAAGAATTGGAAACGATCCAACTGAAAGGCCGTAAGCCGCAACCAATGCGCCAAGAGCGCCCGCAAGTGCACCGATAAAGAAACCAGCGCGCCGACCGTTGCGCTGCATCAATGGACTAATCCACGGTGCTGTCGTCATTGAGCCAAACACAATGAATGAGATTGGCAACGTCGCGAGGCATGGATTTGACGTCAGCATTGCGCCCGCTAGGCCACCGATCACAAAAATCATTGGCATTTGCGCACCCAAAATGGCTTGGGCGGCGACGAGGACTGCGACATTACGTACAGCGATCTGATGGCTTGGTTGTGTCATATGATCATCGGTAGACTTGCGCGCAGTGGGGCGCAATGCTCATTCGTTGGGCAGATCGGTGATTTAGGCAGCGTCGATGATATGCGCAAACGAACCTGATACACGACCTTGGATCAATCCCATCGGGGCAAGCTGGCTGTCAGTTGCATCGGTTGCTTCAAACAGTGGAACGCCATTGGCCAGAACAGTTGTTGCATAATGGAACTCGTGCGCTTTCCATTTGCCTGCAAAAGGGCCCGCGTTCGCATTCAAATTACGGTAACCAAGGTGAAGTTTGCGCGTCGCAAATGATGTTTCGAGCGGTAGAAGACCTGCCATCTTGTGGGTCGTGCCTTTTGCGTCGGTCAATGCGTCGCCTAGCAGCATGTAGCCGCCACATTCGCCATATATATCAGCGCTTTGCGCGGCGTCGTGTAAGCTGTTTATGAAGGTTGAATTGTTCGCTAAGCGGCCAGCATGCAGCTCAGGATAACCACCTGGCAGATAGACAAAATCAGCATCTGGCACGGGATCGTTATTCAAGGGTGAAAATAGGTGCAGCGCGGCCCCTGCAGATTGCCAATCATTCAGCAAGTGCGGGTACGCAAAGGCAAATGCAGCATCCTGTGCAATTGCAATCGTCTGCGCCGGTGGTGCGACCGGCACGGCTGGGGCCGCGGGAAACGGCACCTGATTTAGGGCGCGCAATGCATCTAGGTCAACATGATCGCGAACAATGCGGGCGGCCTTATCGAGGTAGCTCTCGATGTCAGGATGTTCTTGCGCTTGAACAAGGCCAAGGTGGCGAGACGGCACTTTGAGGTTCGGATCGCGTGGGATGCTGCCCAAGACGGCAATGCCTGAACGGCCAAGTGCATCCTGAAGCATCTTGTCATGGCGCGGCGACCCCACATTATTCAGGATCACGCCTGCAATGTTGATTGTTGGATCGAAGGTACAAAACCCATGGGCAAGGGCTGCGACTGATTGAGCTTGCTTACCCGCATCGATGACAAGCACGACAGGTATTTGGAATTGGCGTGCTAGATCTGCTGTCGCGCCCTTACCAAGTGGGGGTGCCCCGTCAAACAAGCCCATAGCACCTTCGATAATCAGGTCAGCGTCGCCTGAGACAAGCGAGGCGAGGCGGGCAGGTGACATCGCCCAAGCATCAAGGTTGATACATGTGCGGTTACTGGCCAAGGCGTGAAAACGTGGGTCGATATAATCTGGGCCAGACTTAGCTGCCCGAAACGGCAAGCCATCTTGTGCAAAAGCCCGCAAAAGCCCAAGCGTCACAGTTGTCTTGCCGCTGCCCGAGGACGGAGCTGCTATGATAAAGCTCATGAAACGTTAAGCCGATTCAGCGGGACGACCACGACCCAAAGGATCAAGGTTACGAGGCTCTTCGCCTGCTGCCATGCCTTGCCAATCGAGGACTTGGCGCATCAAGACAGACTGGCCAACGCATACGATTGCGGGTGGCTCCATGCCTGCCGCGTTGATGTCGTCTAGGATGGTGCCCAATGTTGTCTCAAGAACCCGCTGCTCGGGCGTGGTTGCGGTTGTGACGATTGCAATCGGCTCGGACAATGGGCGGCCCGCGCGAATAAGCTCGGACGAGATATGCGCAATGTGTTTCATGCCCATGTATATCACAATGACTTGTGATCCATCAGAAATGGCCTGCCAGTTCAGGGATCCTGTCGCATTTCCAGATTGGTCATGGCCCGTCACAAATGTAACTGACTGGTTTACATCGCGGTGGGTGACCGGAATGCCCGCATAAGCAAGTCCACCAATGCCAGCACTGATGCCCGGGATGATACGAATAGGAATATTATGCTGCACAAGCGTCTGGGCTTCTTCGCCGCCACGACCAAAGACAAACGGATCGCCGCCCTTGAGGCGCAAAACTTTTTTGCCTTCACGCGCAAGATCAACAAGCCTGAGCGATATGTCGCGTTGCTTTGCTGATGGCTTTCCGCCGCGTTTACCTGCGTAGATATGTTCGGCCTGCGGCGCCCATTCAAGAATGGCCTCTTGGACAAGCGCGTCATAGATCACAACGTCAGCTTGGCGCAGCGCGTTGACCGCGTGCAAGGTCAGCAGCCCCGGATCACCAGGGCCGGCACCACAAAGCCAAACCCAACCGGGTTCAAGCTGGGGCCATGCATGGGCCGGAAGAGGGACATCAATTGCCATACCTGTCTTATGCCAAAGGTGATCAGCCAAGGAAAGGCGTCAAACGACGTCAGATTGCGGATTGGCGGCATCGACATGCCTCCCTATAGTCCGGCGGAATGACACGGAAACCATCAGGGGATTTACGGCGCGGTTGGACGACCGGTGCTTGTGCGACGGCTGCAACCAAAGCAGCCCTAATCCAGCTATGGGGTGGAGCATTTCCCGCTGAGGTCGGCATCACGTTGCCGCGGGGAGAGACGCCAGTGTTTCCGCTTGCTCATCAACTGGCTGGCGATGGCTGGGCTGAAGTTGGCATAACCAAGGACGCAGGTGATGATCCTGACGTGACGCATGGCGCGCTTATTATTGTGCGGGTTATGGAAAACGTTGATGGTGTTCGGTTTGAGGCCGGTGATGGTATTGGAACTGTCACTAAAGCAGGCCTGCCTATCGAAGTTGGTGAGGCCGCAATAAACCCCATTCCGCGCCAAATGATGACCGCGATAGTTGAGGAAATGGGCGAACGTTTTGGCAAAGCCGCCAATATTAAAATTATCGTATCCATTCCTGACGGTGCAGAGATCGCCAAGAAGACGTGGAATCCTAGGCTGGGCATCAAAGGCGGGTTGTCGATTCTCGGAACGACCGGCATTGTTCGCCCGTTTTCATGCGCTGCTTGGATTGCTTCTATTCATCGTGGGATAGATGTGGCGCGTGCTGACAGCTTACCGCAAGTTGCAGGATGTACAGGTGCGACGTCCGAACGTGTCGTTCAGGCGCTCTATGGACTGCCGGATCATGCAATGTTGGATATGGGCGATTTTGCTGGTGGGATGCTTAAGTACCTCATGAAAAACCCAATTGGTCACGTGACGATTGGCGGCGGTATTGGGAAAATGACGAAACTCGCGCAGGGTGCAATGGATCTTCATTCTTCAAGGACACAGGTGGATTTTAATATACTTGCTGACATGATGGATGATCCAAGGCTAAAAGATGCAAATACAGTACTTGAGGCGCACGCGATTTCAGGCGACAAACTTGCACAAGAGATTGCCAATCGGGCTTTGGTTCGGTTGGAAAACAGCTTTGGGGGCAAAATGACTTTCGATGTAGTGGTTATTGATCGGTTGGGCGCTGTGTTAGCTCAAGCAGGTAAAGTTGGTCCTGCAAAATGACGTTGCTCGTTTTAGGTGGCACCGGTGAGGCCAAGGAAATTGCACAGCAGCTAGCTGATACAGGTGTAGACGCAATTTTGTCGCTTGCTGGTGCAACGCGCGATCCGGCTGATATGCCAATTAGATCGCGAACCGGTGGTTTTGGCGGGGCCGAAGGGTTCCGAAGTTACGTAGCCGAAGCTGGGATCACGGCGGTCTTGGATGCGACACATCCTTATGCGTCAAAAATCACGAACCGCACCGCTGAAATCTGCCAAGATCTATCCCTCCCTTACTTACAGCTTTTGCGCCCTGCATGGGTTGCTGGCGAAGGGGATGACTGGACCGAAATTACTACTGAAGAAGAGGCCGCGCGTTATATTCACAAATGGCAGACCGTGTTCCTTGGCACTGGTCGTCAAACGCTTGAAAAATTCAAGAACCTTGAAGGTTCGCGTGTTCTTTGTCGCTTGATCGACCCGCCAACTGCACCGTTCCCATTCGAGGGCGGAGAGTTTTTGATTGGACGGCCACCATTTTCCGTTGAACGTGAGCTTGAGCTATTCCGTGCTTTGATAGTTGATTGGGTCGTTGTTAAGAATGCGGGCGGTGAAGCGAGCAAGACAAAGCTGACTGCAGCCCGTGAGATGGGTCTGCCTGTTTTGATGATCCGTCGGCCTGAGATGCCAGATGCGCCACGGGTGGAAACAGTCGCAGATGCAATGACATGGGTGAAAAATCTGTGAAAGAACGGATCATCCTCGGTCCAGAGTGTGTCGAGGAAGGTGTCACTTGGTTAATTGACGCAGATCCACGGTTTGCTGCATTTCTGAAAAACACTGGTCCATTGCCGCTGCGATTGAAGCCTGATGGGTTTGCTGCTGTTTTAAACGCGATTATCGGCCAGCAGATCAGTGTAGCCTCTGCTAATGCGACGTGGGCGCGAATTGTTGACGCGGGTTTTGATCAACCTGCAAACCTAAATGCCGCCACCGATGATGAACTGCGTGCTGTAGGGTTTAGTCGCCCAAAAGTGCGGTATGCCAAGGCATTGGCCGAGGCAGATGTCGATTTTGCCGCATTGCGTGAATTACCAACAGATCAGGTTATTCAGCGTTTGATAGCCTTACCTGGTATCGGTCTTTGGACCGCTGAAATTTATGCCAAGTTCTCATTGGGGCGTGCGGATGTTCTGGCGGCGGGTGATCTTGCTATTCAAGAAGCTGCGAAACTTTTGTTTGAGCTAGACACGCGGCCCACGGAAAAGGAATTGCGCGCAATGGCCCTCGCGTGGTCGCCTTGGCGCTCGGTCGCCGCACGCGCATTGTGGGAGTATTACCGCCAATCCAAACAGCGCGAAGGCATTGCATAATGGATTACCGGACCTTCCTGAAAGACATGCCTGACGCCTGCAAAGTGGCGTTGACCCAGACAGATGATTGGCGCGGGTTGCGCCATGCCATACTACATTTTGGGCTGATCGGCATTGTTGGGTGGGCGATCACCATCGGTGCACCGTTTTGGCCATTGTTAATCGTCTTGCAGGGCGTTTTGATCGTCTTTTTGTTTACATTAGCCCACGAGGCAACGCATCAAACGCCCTTTAAAACGCGCTGGTTGAACGAAGCGGCCGGACATTTTTGTGGGTTTCTGCTGATCCTTCCATTCTACTGGTTCCGCCCGTTTCATATGGCGCATCACCGCTGGACGAACTTGCAAGGGCAGGATCCAGAGCTGGACGCGCCAAAGCCAGAAACATTCACCGGATGGCTATGGCATATCTCTGGTTTTCCGCTTTGGGGTGCGATGATTGCTTTGCTTTTTCGGCTGGTACGCGGTGTCGAAGCACCCGAATATCTAGGTAAGCGCACCAAACCCAAAGCCGAGAGGGAGGCGCGGATCATGCTGGTTTTGTACATAGCTATCGCTGTTTTCTCGGTCTTTGACCCAGTCCTGATTTGGGTGTGGATCATTCCTGCAATCGTCGGCCAGCCGGCTTTGCGGCTATATTTGATGGCAGAGCACGGTGATTGCCCGCAGGTAACGGATATGTTTGCCAACACACGTACTGTTTTCACAACGCGGATCATGCGGTTTTTGGCATGGAACATGCCCTATCACACCGAGCATCATGTCTGGCCGCAAGTTCCGTTTCATCAACTGCCAGCGCTTCATCTCGAGATGCGCGAACATCTGCAGGTTACATCTGCGGGTTACGCGGCATTTACGCAAAATTATCTTGCGCGGTTGCGATCATCCGGTCAGACCGCTACGCAAACCGGCGACACCAAAAGGAATATACAATGACCCGAGCCCTCGAATCTGGACGCCGCGAACCTCTGTCAGGCGAACTTCGCTCGGCAGTTATTTTTCTGCATGGGTACGGTGCAAACGGTGCTGATCTGTTGGGCCTCGCTGATTCACTAAGCGAGCATTTGCCCGATACGTTGTTCATGGCGCCTGATGCGCCAGAGGACTGCGCTGGCTCGCCGATGGGGTTTCAATGGTTCCCGATCCCTTGGATTGATGGCTCTTCCGAAGAAGAATCGCATGCGGGAATGATCCGTGCGACCGAAGACCTGAACGCTTTTCTTGATGGCGTGATGATCGACGAAGACCTGCTGCCAGAGCAGGTATTTGTGCTTGGTTTCTCGCAAGGTACGATGATGGCGTTGCATGTATTGCCGCGACGCGAAGATCCAGTTGCCGGTCTTGCTGCATTCTCTGGCCGCCTTTTGCAGCCAGATGCATTGGTAGACGAGGTCGTTTGCCGCCCTCCGGTCTTGCTTGTCCATGGCGACCAAGATGATGTTGTTCCACCACAATCTTTGCAAGAGGCTGCGGAAGCGTTGCAAGGTGCGGGTTGGAAAGAGGTCTTTGCTCACATGATGAAGGGGACTGCGCATGGCATCGCCCCCGACGGTTTACAGGTCGCTTTGGCATTCATGCGCGAACGCCTTGGTTACGAATAAGTCATATAACTGTCCTAACCTGACGCTATCTGTTGTGACACAAGCAAGGGTTGCCCTTTGCGAAACGCAATATATAGTTTTCTCCAAGCGGCCGAGCGGGGCTCCCGCTCTGGGCCGGTGGGCGACAGAGCAGGGATGGTTTTGGCTGAATGGACGGAGATTTTCGCACAAATTTTGTACGTGACCCAAGCGCGCTGAAGCAATTCCCCGCGCTGGTCTTAAACGCGGACTACAGGCCGCTATCTTATTACCCACTTTCACTTTGGCCGTGGCAAGAAGCGGTTAAGGCCGCGTGGTTAGACCGTGTTGATATTCTAGCCGAGTACGATGAGGTGGTGCATAGCCCCTCCACCCAAATCAAAATCCCTTCCGTGGTTGTGCTGCGGGACTATGTCAGACCTCAAAAGCGGGTGGCATTTACACGCTTTAATCTTTTCCTGCGAGACGAGTTTTGTTGCCAGTATTGCGGGGCAAAGGGCGATTTGACGTTCGATCATGTTGTGCCGCGCGCCAGCGGCGGGGTGACGTCATGGGAGAACGTTGTTGCAGCGTGTAGCCCGTGCAACCTGCGCAAAGGGTCGACGGCTTTGCAGCGCTCCGGTCTGTCATTGCGGCGCCCGCCACGCCAACCCGCGGCGGAAAGCCTGCGCAATACGGGGCGAAAGTTCCCGCCAAATCATTTGCATAAGAGCTGGATTGATTTTCTCTATTGGGATGCTGAGCTAGAAGCGTAGTATCTACAGATGACACGCAATTCTACGCCCAAACATTTGCTTGAAACCGACCGCTTGGCCGGATTCGAAATCACAGAAGAATTCACGCGGTTCAACCAAATGAATGACATCTTTACCCGTGCGTTCTGGGATGACAGCGTCAGGTCAAAAGATACCGATGCATTTTTTGCCAGTTACCGGATGGAGGCAGCCCCGCGTCGGGGAGAAGGGTTTTCACAAAGAGATTTTGCATTGCGCAACGCGGCTTGGGTTGTCAGCGATATTATTGCGAACCGTGCAGCAGATAAGGGACTTCGCGAAGGATTTCAGGGCGCGATTGAGAACGATACCCCGATAGCGCCAGAAAAGGTGGAGCTTGGATCTGAGACTGGCGAAGCAAATGAGATGAAACGACTAGCGCGGTTCTTTGGTGCCGATATCTGTGGCATTACGCATATCGATCAACGTTGGCATTATTCGCAGCGCCCCGATACGCGCGATATGACACCTGTCCCGAATGACGTGCCAGCGGGCATGACCCATGTGATTGTCATGGGGCATGAAATGGACGCAGGATTGGTTGATACATACCCAAGTGCGTTGGCTGGTGCCGCGACGGGGCGCGAATACAGCCATGAGGCCGCGATTGTGATCCAGTTGGCGGCCTATATTCGGAACCTAGGGTTTCAGGCTGTGGCCAGCATGAACGATTCAGCTTTGGTTATTCCCTATGCGATCAAGGCGGGGCTAGGCGAATATGGCCGCAATCAAATGGTGCTCACGCCCGAATTTGGTCCGAGACTTAGATTTTCGAAGGTTTTTACTGATATGCCACTGGCTGTCGATTTGCCGCGCAATCTGGGAATGTCAGACTACTGCAAGATTTGCACAAAATGCGCCGATGCTTGCCCGCCCAAAGCATTGCCATTTGGTGACGCAGAGCAGGGCGGTGGGGCGTCTACACTGAAGGGCGTCAAAAAGTGGTCCGCGAATTGCGAGAAATGTTTCGGCTATTGGGCAAAACTTAAGACTGATTGTGCAATCTGCATGAGAGTTTGCCCGTTTAACCTAAAATCCGACGCATGGTTGGAAAAGCTTTGGTATCGTCTCGCAACATCGCGATGGCGTCTATTGGCTTTGCGTTGGGATAATTGGCGTGGAAAACGCGCAAGATTGCGCCCTCGGGACTGGTGGGCAGGCAAGCCGTAGGCTTACTTTGTTCGGGGTGCTAGACATAAGTGCACGCTGGCGATACAGGGGTATCGTTAGCGCTAACAAATAGGAAAAGACCCATGGTTTCACGCGTCATCCCAGTTGAAGATTTTGACCTTGTGATTTTCGGGGGCACGGGTGATCTCGCGCGTCGCAAGATCCTGCCTGGGCTATTTCGCAGGTTCCGTGCGGGGCAGATGCCTTCTACATCACGGATCATTGGCGCTGCACGTTCCGATCTTGATCGGGCCGGATACCAAACACTCATCAACGACGCGATTGCCGAATTCGGCGGTCCTGAAAAAGAAGATGCTAAGGGCATCGAGGCTTTTCTTGCCCAGCTTGACTACGTTGCAATTGACGCCAAAGGCGAGGCGGGTTGGAACGAGCTTTCCAATCTCGCGCGCGGCGATGTTGTTCAGGCGTTCTATTTCTCGGTTGCGCCTTCCCTTTTTGGAGATTTGGCAGAGCGACTACACCGTTTTGAGATTGCAAATAAGACAAGCCGTATCGTTGTTGAAAAGCCGTTTGGTCGCGATTTGGCAACTGCAGAGGCATTGAACGCGACGCTGGCAGAACATTTCGAAGAAAGCCAGATTTACCGGATCGATCACTACTTGGGCAAAGAAACAGTTCAGAACTTGATGGCTGTGCGCTTTGGCAATGTCTTGTTTGAGCCGCTTTGGAACAATCACTACGTTGATCACATTCAAGTTACGGTCGCCGAAACCGTCGGCGTGGATGGGCGTGGTGCCTATTACGATAAGTCCGGCGCAATGCGAGACATGGTGCAAAACCACCTGATGCAGCTGCTTTGCCTTATCGCGATGGAGCCCCCAAGCAAGTTTGGTGCAGATGCCGTTCGCGATGAAAAGCTTAAGGTTATTCGTGCGCTTGAATCGGTTGAGCCGCATCACATCGTTCGTGGTCAATACGAAGCTGGACCTGATGGCGATGGCTACCGTGCCGATGCCGACAATCCCAAAAGCTTTACCGAGAGCTTTATCGCGATGAAGTGCCACATCTCAAACTGGCGGTGGGCAGGGGTGCCGTTCTATTTGCGGACAGGTAAGCGGATGAAATCGCGCGTGTCCGAGATTACAGTGGTGTTCAAGGATCTCGGTCATTCAATTTTTGAGGGTGATGAAAAGCGTCACCGAAATATCCTGTCGATCAGGCTTCAACCGAACGAAGGCATGGATCTGCAGGTCACGATCAAAGAACCGGGTCCGGGCGGCATGCGTTTGATAGACGTGCCATTGGATATGACATTCGCCGAGGCATTGGGCGATGATGCTGCTGACGTAACGGACGCGTATGAGCGTCTGATTATGGATGTGATCCGTGGCAACCAAACATTGTTCATGCGCGGTGACGAAGTTGAAGCAGCTTGGGCGTGGACCGATCCGCTGATCGAAGGTTGGGAGGCCCGCAATGATGTGCCCAAGACCTATGATGCGGGATCAAACGGCCCCGAAGATGCGCGGATGCTGATGCACCGTGATGGTAGAAAATGGCGTGATATCAAAGGATAATGCAATGAAGTTCATAGAGTATCCCGATAGTGAAATGATGATGATGGATTTGGCCCAATCGCTGGCCGGAGACATTGAAAACGCTTTGCTCACCCACGATAACGTCTCGTTTGCAGTTCCAGGTGGAACGACGCCTGGGCCGATCTTTGATGGCCTATGCGCTGCTGATCTTGCTTGGGATCGTGTGCATATTATGCTGACAGACGAGCGTTGGGTGCCTGAAACATCCGAGCGGTCGAACACACGTCTTTTGCGCGAGCGCCTCTTGGTTGATCGCGCAGCGGCTGCAAATTATGTGCCACTTTATACGGACGCACCGACACCCGAAGAAGGGTTTGGTGTCCTCGAAGAGGCGCTTGCGCCTCAGTTGCCAATTGACGTCATGCTGCTTGGAATGGGCGCCGACATGCACACGGCGTCGATCTTTCCAGGCGCGGATAAGCTGCATGAAGCATTACATGGCGACGCGAATTTGGTCCCAATGCGCGCACCAGGGGCACCCGAGCCGCGCGTGACCTTGTCAGCAAAAGTGTTGCGTGCTGCTATCCAGCGGCATGTCGTCATAATTGGCCCTGAAAAACGTGCAGCACTTGAACGTGCACAGACCTTGTCACCAGATGAGGCACCAATCGCGGCGATATTGCCGGGAACAACAGTACACTGGGCGGAAAAGTAACGATGTGGAACGATTTAGAGGCGCACTTTGAAAGCGTCAAAAGCCGCCGTTTTGAAACGATGGTCGACGGGGCGCGTGCTGCAGATTTTGCAGTTACTACAAGCGATATGCGTTTTGACTATGCTAAAACGAACATCGATGCGACAGGCCGTGCGCTGTTGATCGACCTTTTGGACAAATCTGGCGTTGCTGAAAAACGCGACGCGATGTTTAACGGAAAACCGATTAACGAAACCGAAGGTCGCGCCGTTCTACACACAGCACTGCGTAACCTTGATGGCGGGCCTGTCACGGTTGATGGCGACGATGTCATGCCCGAGGTCCTTGCGACGCTTGATAAAATGGCTGAATTCGCGACGGCGATCCGCGATGGCAATTACGCTGGGCAGGGTGGTCAAATTACGGATGTTGTGAACATCGGCATCGGTGGTTCTGACCTTGGTCCGGCCATGGCCGTTCAGGCATTAGCGCCCTATCATGATGGGCCGCGCTGCCATTTTGTCAGTAACGTTGATCCGGCAGATGTTGCGCAAGTTCTGCGCAGTTGTGATCCTGCGACGACATTGGTGATCGTGGCATCAAAAACGTTCACAACCATTGAAACGATGACCAACGCGCGCACAGCCAAAGCGTGGATGGCGCAAAGTGTGCGTGACACTGGCGCTCAGTTTGCGGCGCTTTCAACTGCGCAAGATAAGACTGCTGATTTCGGGATCGCGTTTGAACGTGTCTTTGGTTTTGAAGACTGGGTTGGCGGACGGTATTCACTGTGGGGTCCAATCGGATTGTCACTGATGATCGCCATTGGTGCGGATGCTTTCCGTGCATTCTTGCGTGGTGGACAGGCGATGGACACCCATTTCCAAGCTGCTGATTGGTCAGAAAACCTACCCGCGTTATTGGCATTAGTCGGTATCTGGCACAATCAAGTTTGCGATTATGCCACACGTGCTGTTTTGCCTTATGACAACAATCTCATGCGCTTACCCGCGTATCTTCAACAACTTGAGATGGAGAGCAATGGCAAAGGTGTCAGCATGGATGGCGCTGATCTTGCTGTGCAATCTGGACCGGTTGTTTGGGGCGAACCGGGAACGAACGGACAGCACGCGTTCTACCAGTTGATTCACCAAGGCACGCGTGTTGTGCCATGCGAGTTTCTTGTGGCCGCAAAAGGTCACGAAGATGATCTGCATCATCAACACCAATTGCTTGTAGCAAATTGCCTCGCGCAGTCCGAAGCATTGATGAAGGGCCGCGACCTTGATGAAGCCCGCGAAAAGAACACAGATAAGTTTGAAGGTGATGAGCTTGAGCGTCAGGCAAAGCACCGCGTGTTCCCGGGCAATCGCCCGTCTATCACGCTAAGCTATCCTAAGTTGACCCCGTTCGTGTTGGGACAAATCATTGCATTGTATGAACATCGTGTGTTCGTAGAAGGCGTGGTCTTGGGCCTGAACTCTTACGATCAATGGGGTGTTGAGCTAGGCAAAGAGCTTGCTACAGCGCTGCAGCCTGTTGTTGAAGGCAAAGTGTCGGCTGCGGATAAAGACGGCTCAACGGCGGCTTTGGTCGGGTTTTTGCAGCAGCACGGGCTTTAATGCCAACGCATCGTAACTTGTGACGCGTCGCCGTATCACAAGTTTGATGCTAAACTTGCACCGCGTGATCCCTAGCTATGAACCGTTCCCGCAATTCATTCCCAAGTGGGCGTTTGCTGTTATCGTGATTGAGCGAGACGATCACTGCAGTTCCAGTCGTTGTAAGTAAACCGCGAACATAGACGCCATAGTGCATAGTGAAACTACTATTGCGAATTTCAACTGTGCGTCCTGTTAGGATATACGGATCGTTCATTTTCACTTCGGCTTTGAAGTCTAAACTAATGTTTCTCAACACAATTTTTGGAGGCGTGCCTTGGTAGTCATGGACTTTGTAGTCGCGGAAATAGTGGATGCGCAGGTTTTCAAACCAACGCAGGTAGGCTGCGTTGTTCACATGTCCAAGAACATCTATTTCGCCAAAGCGCACGCGATCAGCCATGCCATAACCCCAAGGTTCGGGGATGTTTTCGGCGCGAAGATCCTCCGCGCCGAGAGGTGTTAAGAAAGGGATCATACGGCAGCGGTCACAATGACTTCGACCTTGAAACCCGGAGTGGCAAGCTTTGCTTCGCCAGTCCAACGTGCAGGTGCGTGGCCGGCCGCGACCCAGTCGTCCCAAACGGCGTTCATTTCGGCAAAGTCAGCGATATCTGCCACCCAAATCTGTGCGGTCAAAAGACGTGTTTTGTCGCTGCCTACTTCGCCCAACAGGCGATCAACAGATGCAAGAACGTCCTTTGTTTGCTCGGTGACTGATGCGCCCTCGGCGCCAACTTGGCCAGCAAGATACGCGACGCCGTTATGAACGACGGCTTGGCTCATGCGTGCGCCGGATTCGATACGTTTGATGTCTGACATGAATGTCCCCTTTGTTGTGTTTGCGAATTGGTAGCCCAAGGGATTGCTGAGTGCCAGTGCGGGTAAGCACAAGTTTTCAAGTTGGAAAAGCATACGCGCATCCCAAAATATTTGGTGTCTTGGATCAAATGCCGAAGAGGTTAGGGATGATCTATTGGAGCGGGTAACGGGAATCGAACCCGTAACTGAAGCTTGGGAAGCTTTCGTGATACCTTTTCACCATACCCGCGTGTGGATTTGACTACGCCCCGTACTTAGAGACGTCAACCTTGCTGCCTTCGCGGGGCAGGCTGGTTTCACCAATGATGTAGGTCTAAGGCCTACTTTCTGCGACGACGGCGTCCGCCACCTTCGCCACCGCCGCCCGTGTTGTGGTTCACATCAGGCAAAGTGACCAATGAGTTGAGGATCGGGAACGGCTCAACCGCGTTTGGAATGGCCGAGGCGTTGACGAAATGCTCTTGGAACCTTGGCTCAATAGCGGTTTCGATTTTGTGGATGTTCCGCACAGTTTCTTCGATCTCAGTACGGGCGTCCTTGTTCAAAAGTGCTATCCGCGCGCCGGTGCCCGCAGCGTTGCCTGCAGATGTGACCTTTTCCAATGGCGCATCAGGGATCATGCCAAGGACCATCGCGTGCTTTGGGCTGATGTGGGCACCAAACGCACCCGCAAGGACGATACGATCAACACTGTCGACTTCGAACTTATCCATCAAAAGGCGCGCGCCGGAATAAAGTGCGGCCTTAGCCATCTGAATTTCGCGGATGTCGCGGTTGGTCACGGTCAGCAATGGGCCGCCGTCCGCCGTGCCATCATACACCAAGTAACTTTGTGTGCGTCCATCGGGGAAGCAGTTTGGCGATCCGGTTTGCTCGGCTGTGCCGATGAGGCCGGGTGCATCGACGATGCCAGCCATGCGCATCTCAGCGACCATTTCAATGATGCCAGAACCGCAAATGCCCGTCACACCGGTGTCTTTGATCGCGTCGGCAAAGTCTGCTTCGTCCGACCAAACGTCAGACCCGATAACTTGAAAACGCGGCGTTTTTGTCACCGGATCAATTTCAACACGTTCGATTGCGCCGGGGGCTGCACGTTGTCCTGAACTGATCTGTGCGCCTTCAAACGCCGGTCCCGTCGGTGATGAACACGCAAGAACCTTTTCCTTGTTGCCCAACAGGATTTCGGCGTTGGTACCAACGTCAACGACCAATACGAGGTCATCAGACTTGTCTGGAGCCTCAGACAGCGCCACAGCGGCGGCATCTGCGCCCACATGGCCTGCAATGCAAGGCAGAAAGTAAATGCGCGCAGCAGGGTGGATATTCAATTCAAGCTCAATCGCACGCAGTGACAGTGAATCCGATGTCGCAAGAGCGAATGGAGCTTGGCCAAGCTCAAACGGATCAATGCCAAGGAATAAGTGGTGCATCACAGGATTGCAGACGAAAACAGCGTCCATAATCAGATTGCGATCAATCTCGGCCTCAGATGCGATCTGCACGAACAGCGCGTTCATACCTTCGCGGACGGCGGTGGTCATCTCATCGGCGCCAGAAGGGTTCATCATGCCGTAAGATACGCGGCTCATTAGGTCCTCACCGAACCGGATTTGCGGGTTCATAATGCCCGATGACCCAACGACTTCGCCAGATTGGAGATCGCAAAGGTGTGCGGCAATTGTGGTTGATCCCAGATCAACGGCCAGCCCATAAATCGAACCTTCATAATAGCCAGGCCAAACCTGCATAATACGTGGGGCAAACGTGTCATCGCCAAGGTGGACGGCGCATGTGACCTTCCATTCGCCTTTGCGCAGGGCAGGCTGCATTGATTTCAGGACGCCAAGGTCTGCCTCAAGCTCGGGCAGGTCCCAGTCGCGGCGCAGGGCGGCAACAAGGCGCTGTAGGTCACCAGAGGGGTCGTGCATGTCCGGTTCTTGGACTTCGACGTAATAAAGCCGTGTGGTCGGGTTCATCGTGATATCACGCGCCTCGGCGCGTTTGCGAACGACTTGTTTGTGGACTTGGCTGGTCTCGGGCACATCGACAACGACGTCGCCCTGAACTGTTGCTTGGCAACCTAGACGGCGACCTTTGATTAATCCGCGAATGTCGTCGTAGCGTTGCTCGACCGCATTCCACTCAGACAGCGCATCTTCGGCGACGGTTAAACCGTGCTTTGGAAACTCACCAAATGACGGGGTGATCTGACATTTGGAACAAATACCGCGACCGCCGCATACGCTATCAAGATCGACACCTAATTGCCGGGCTGCGGTCAAAATCGGTGTCCCAACCGGGAATGTGCCGCGCTTGCCAGAAGGGGTGAAAATCACCAGAGGATCTTTGGTCATACTATTCGCCTGTCATTGCTTGTCGCGACATTAGCGCGGGCGCTTGCGAAGGGAAGGGCAATAACCGTCATAATGAATATGCAGGGCGGCATTTTTAGTGCGGTGCAGAGCTTAAGAAATCGGCACCCATCATATAGACCGCAAGTGGGACAGGCAGTGTCGCTATCGCGAGGGTCAGGATGATCCCCGACCAATGAAAAAGCCGCAGCACGCCAGCCAACATCAATATGCCGCCACCGCCGCCAATCGCAAACGTACCGGGGACATTTACCAAGGCCCCGATCAACACATAACGGTATCTGACGGCGATAAGCGCAAGCGGCTTGGGAAGCTTTGACTGAAGCCGAAGAAGACGTTCATCTTTTGGTGTGCGTTCGATTTCGGCTATCATCTCGCAGGCGCGGCGCATGCGCAGATCGCGAAATGTATTGTGAAGCAACTTGAGCGGGACCCATTTCCCAATCAAAAACGCAAGAAACAGCCCTGACATCGTCGCAAGGTAAACATAGGGTGCGATGCTTGCCCCCTCTAATAGCAGTAGCGCGATGCCGATCTCGATCCCCGGCATAAATGGGATCGTAATAAGCAGCGCGTATGCCACAAGTAGGATGATTAAAATCCCAGTTGCAGACTGATCGCCCGAGATCATGTTGAGCCCGTTGATTTGCCCAAATATCCAGCCAAGTGCTGCTTTGAATGCAACAATACCCCCTGCCAAAAGCAGCAAGCGAAATGTGGTGCGGAATAAGGATTGCCATATAGGCAGAACGTGCATTTCAGGAACTTAAGGACGTTTCCAGAAGAAGGGAATACGTTGCGTGCGATACTTAATCTTAAGGCAATAAATCCTACATTAACATGTTCTGCCTTAATCGGAGAAAGGCGGCGCTGTTTGGACGTGCTGTCGCGCGTGGTCGAGCTTTGAGGACAAAGAGAATGAATTCATGAGGCGTGCAATAACAGAGATCACGCCGCTTAGCGAAGATGCGGGGCTATACAAGAGTGAAGTTTATCAGATCCAGTTGATTTGGACGTCTGCTTTTACCAAGAACGGGCGCGGCGACATTCTGGTCAAGGGCGTCTCTGAGGGTGATCGCGAATTGACGGTTCTGTTTGCGGGACGTCGCGCCACCGCTGCGGAATCGTATTTCAACAGGTGGCAATCCAAACAAGAGAAAGAGTTTCAACGCTGTAAGGCAAAGAACCTACCTTTGCCTGATCCGCTGTTGGATACGCTGCCCGTCCTGATCGAAGGGGTCTGGCGGCGGTCGATGCATGCCGATGTAGATGGCTGGACTTCGAAGTCATACCAGTTGATTGCGGCGCGTTGGCGGTTCAAAGACACTGCAGGTGAGTTTGCAACTTTTGGATTGCCCCCTTTGCAGTGAAGCTGCCGTTTGGGCGGACAGGTCAGAGGCAATTGTAGTCTGAACAAAACAGCTAGGCCACCAATTTGCAGCAATTGGTGGGCGCAAACATTAGATTTGCTCTTTCGGACTCAGTAAATCCATGAGATATGGACGCGCCAAGTGATGTATAGCAGGAGTTGAATTCATGCAAATTCGTGAGGCGCTTACCTTTGATGATGTTCTATTGGTTCCGGGGGCTTCCGTTGTGTTGCCATCGACGGCTGACACGCGAACACATGTGACCCAATCAATAGCAATGAACATACCGCTTTTGTCGTCTGCGATGGATACGGTGACAGAGAGTAAAATGGCAATTGCTATGGCCCAAGCAGGCGGAATGGGGGTTGTTCACAAGAACCTCGATATCGAAGCACAGGCCCGTGAAATTCGCCGCGTTAAGCGGTTTGTATCAGGCACAGTTTACAACCCAGTGACTTTGACGCCAGATCAAACGCTTTCGGACGCCCGCGCATTAATGGAACGCTACCGGATTACTGGATTTCCTGTCGTTGGCCCTGATGGTCGCGTCGTTGGTATTGTCACGAACCGCGATATGCGTTTTGCACAGGACGAACGGACACCAATCAGCGCGATGATGACCTCCAACAACCTCGCCATCTTACAAGAACCTGCAGACCTCGATGAGGCGCGTTCATTGATGCAAGCGCGCCGGATTGAGAAGCTCTTGATCACGGATGCTGATGGGAAGCTTACGGGTCTTTTGACTTTGAAAGACAGCGAACAGGCTGTTCTAAACCCGATCGCCTGTAAGGACGATCTGGGACGTTTGCGTGCTGCTGCGGCCTCAGGTGTTGGCGATGCAGGATTTGAACGGACCGAAGCATTGATCGATGCGGGCGTCGACATGATCGTAATCGACACGGCACACGGTCACTCCGAAGGGGTGGCGCTAGCTGTTGAGCGGGCAAAAAAGATTGCGGGCGACGTGCAGATCGTTGCGGGCAACATCGCGACTGGCGAAGCAGCCAAGGCCTTGATCGGTTCTGGCGCTGACGCTGTCAAAGTCGGCATCGGACCTGGTTCTATTTGTACAACGCGTATGGTCGCTGGTGTCGGCGTGCCACAGCTGACCGCGATTATGGATTGTGCCAAGGCAGCAGGCAATACGCCTGTCATTGCTGACGGTGGCATCAAATTCTCGGGCGATTTTGCTAAGGCGATCGCGGCCGGTGCGTCATGCGCTATGGTCGGCTCAATGATTGCGGGAACTGACGAAAGCCCGGGCGAGGTGATTTTGTATCAGGGCCGTTCATTTAAGTCTTATCGTGGCATGGGCAGCCTTGGCGCCATGGCGCGTGGTTCTGCGGATCGCTATTTCCAAAAGGACGCGGCAAGCGACAAGTTGGTTCCTGAGGGGATCGAGGGGCAGGTGCCCTATAAGGGGTCTGCATCCGCCGTTGTTCACCAGCTTGTTGGCGGTCTTCGGGCGGCAATGGGATATACTGGCAATGCCACTGTCCCCGAGATGCGTGAAAATTGCGAGTTTGTGAAAATCACTGGTGCGGGCCTAAAAGAAAGCCACGTCCACGACGTGCAGATAACCCGCGAAAGCCCGAACTACCGGATTGGATAAGACATGACACCGGGTGCGCGCATTTCCGCAGCGATTGAGATTCTTGACCAGATAGCAACAGGTTCTGCTGCTGAACAAGCATTGACGGCTTGGGCGCGTGGCAGTCGGTTTGCGGGCTCTAAGGACCGTGCTGGGGTGCGTGATCACGTTTATGATGTCTTGCGTTGCAAAGCATCACTTTCGGTTATGGCTGGCGGAACATCTGGGCGGGATCTGATGCGCGCTCTCGCTTTACGTGACGGATGGGAAATTGCAAATCTGTTCAACGGAATGGGTCATGCGCCTGATCCGCTATCCGATGCTGAGGCGGATACGCTTTTGCCGGTTCCTGATGTCTGGGATCAATGTGACATACCCCAATGGCT
Organism: Paracoccaceae bacterium; assembly: GCA_034111185.1. GTDB lineage: Bacteria > Pseudomonadota > Alphaproteobacteria > Rhodobacterales > Rhodobacteraceae > Yoonia. The sequence goes on from JAWUXS010000019.1 coordinate 24,238, forward strand.
TTGGCCGATGTGGCAAAGCAGCTTAGGCGCTGATGCCGCTGGGGCGGGTCATGCGCAGCAAGTGCGCGCTCCGCTATATCTTCGGATCAACCAACGCAAAGCTACAGTTGCACAAGCAGCAGAGGCTTTGGCTGAGCAAGACATCACAACCGTGCCGCATGAATCCGTCGCAGGCTGTCTGAAAGTTCTGCAGAATGAGCGTCGCGTGAAGCTCTCTGAAGCCTACACAGATGGTTGGGTCGAAGTGCAAGATGCGGCTTCGCAGGCTGCGATGGGCCGGCTTGAAATCGCACCGGATAGCTCAGTGTTAGATTATTGTGCAGGTGGGGGTGGCAAAGCCCTTGCTGTTGCCGCGCAGAACTCCTGCAACGTCGTTGCGCATGATATCTCTGAGGCGCGTATGGCAGACATCGCGCCACGTGCTGAACGCGCTGGGGTTGTTATTGGCACGTCCAGCACAGCGGACCTTAGTAGTCATGGGCTTTTTGATGTTGTCCTGTGCGATTCTCCGTGTTCTGGAAGTGGTACATGGCGGCGGACCCCTGACGCCAAGTGGCGATTGGACCAAGATAAGCTTTCTAAATACACCGACCTCCAGCATGAAGTGTTGGCGAAATCTGTTGCCCTGACCAAATCAGGTGGAACCGTTGTGTACATGACGTGTTCCGTTCTTGATTGCGAGAACGACGCGATCATCGCCAATGCCTTGGCCGAAAACCCTAATCTGGTCGAGACGGATAGAATGACGCTACTGCCTTCGGAGCAGACAGATGGGTTTTTTCTTTGTGTTTTGAAGAATATGGCTTAGCAACCTAAGGGTGTAGATGCCCAGTGGTCCGAGTCCGCGGCATTAACCATTGGTTAATGGTTAACTTGCTATGGTCTCGTTGTTGATGAGGACGGCCGTAGTGAGACCAATTCCAAAAACCGACCCCGCGCAGTTACCCCTAACAATTCAAAAAATGAGCATCGCCATGCTCGTCATACCCGCCGTAGTCTTGCTGGTATCTGCAAACTTTATGCCGGCAATACGTATCAGCCTCGCACTCACTCTAAGCGCGACGATATTGTCGATTTTGGCGGCGTATTTATGGTGGCAAGGAACACGATTAGCCCGCCGTGCGCGTGTTTTAACTGGGTCTATACCATCACTTATCGAACATGAGATCAGTCCTGCATTTCTGGCAGATTTGGACGGAAATGTAATGTTTGCGAATGATGCCGCAAATGAACGTTTTGTAGCCACTGAAGAAAACACAATTGCAGAGCGGCTATCGACACAGCTAGCCAATCCCGATGCCGTTTTGTACCGACTTCAATCAAGTGCAGAGGCGTCAAATGCCGCAAAGGAAGATGTTAGTACGCGCAACGGACAATTCCGCATTTCGGTGACGCGCATCGGTGCGCAAGCGTTTCTGTGGCGGTTTGTTGAAATTTTTGTTGCTGAAGCTGCGGTAAGCAAGGGCAGTGATGCAATATCATTACCGATGCTGACCGCGGGCCAAAGTGGCGCGATATTATATTTGAACGAGGCCTTCCGGAGATTACTCGGCCGCAGGCCGCTCGCGCTTCACAATGTTTTCGGAGTTGATGAAATCAACACGGGTGATGTTTGCCGGATAAAAACGGAAACTGGTCCAGTTGATTGCATCGTCGCCGAATTCCGCAGCTCAGCAGGTAGGCGTGAAATCTACGCAATCCAGACCCATCAAGATAACGCTGGCCCCCGTCCTTTGAGCAGTGATTGGGATGCGATTGAAGACCTGCCTGTCCCTTTGCTCAAGATTTCAAGAACTGGTGAGGTTGTTGCGTCCAACCGCGAAGCGCGGGCGCTTTTGGGTCTGCAATCAACTGCTGGTAAACAGATATCCGAGATGTTGGACGGATTAGGCCGACCAATGATTGATTGGGTTCGCGAAGCGTTTGATGGCCACGGCGGAAATGTTTCTCAGTTCCTAAGAGGGCGCGGGGACCTGCAGGAAACGTTTGTCCAAGTCACTCTCAACATTGCGGGCAAAGAAGGTGAGCGCCATCTTGTCGCTGTCTTAAATGATGTGACTGAGCTGAAGTCCCTCGAACTCCAATTTGTTCAAAGCCAAAAAATGCAAGCGATTGGTCAATTGGCCGGCGGCGTAGCCCATGACTTCAATAATCTGCTCACCGCGATTTCTGGGCATTGTGATTTGTTACTGCTTCATCACGATCAGGGAGACCAGGATTATGGCGACCTGATCCAAATTCATCAGAATGCAAATAGGGCTGCAAGCCTTGTTGGTCAGCTTCTAGCTTTTTCTCGGAAGCAGAACTTGCAGCCAGAAATTCTGGACATGAGAGAGTCTCTTTCTGATCTAACACATCTCTTAAATCGTTTAGTGGGCGAAAAGATAACTCTGACGGTCCGCCACGAGCCAGCATTAAAGTCGATCAAAGCTGACAAGCGCCAACTTGAACAAGTGTTAATGAACCTTGTTGTGAACGCACGTGATGCGATGCCAGATGGTGGCCCAATCAGAGTCGTTACTGAAAACCTAGTACTGACTGAGCCGATGGAGCGCGATCGCGCATTCGTTCCATCTGGTGAGTATGTTGTCGTCAGGGTGATTGATGAAGGACACGGAATACCTGACGAAAAAATGCATAAGATATTTGAGCCGTTTTTCACTACCAAGCGGCCGGGCGAGGGCACTGGCCTTGGCCTCTCAACGGCCTATGGGATTGTAAAGCAAACTGGTGGTTACATTTTCGCGGAGAGCGAAGTTGGCGTAGGGACCCAATTTGCACTATTTTTCCCAAGTTTTGAGTTGCCTGAAATCGCGCAGATGAAGGAAGAACCAAAGGCGTCAACGCCAATGATAGGCTCTGTAGATGGTGTTGTTCTTCTTGTCGAAGACGAGGCGCCGGTGCGGGCATTTGCTTCAAGGGCTTTGCGCCTTAGAGGTTTTACCGTTCTTGAGGCTGACTGCGGAGAAGCCGCGTTGGCAATGCTTGATGATCCTGATCTGATGGTCGATATATTTGTGACTGATGTCATCATGCCAGGAATGGATGGCCCAACTTGGGTACGAGAGGCCTTGTTATTGCGGCCGGAAACAAAAGTGGTTTTCGTATCAGGTTATGCTGAAGACGCATTTGCTGATGAGAAATCTCGTGTGCCCAATTCAGTGTTCCTACCTAAGCCATTTTCGCTGAGCGATCTGACCGCGACGGTACAAACACAGCTTACGTAGGGTTTTCGTCCTTCATTATATCAACCAGATAATTCGCCGACCCGATCAGGGCGGCATAGTCATCTTCGATGACATGAACCGGAAACGTTTTCATAAAGCTCTCAAAGCGGCCTTTGTCGTTAAATGCGGCTTCGAAATCGTATTTCGCAAGATACGGTGCCAACGCTCTGGAAACACCGCCGACCAAATAGATGCCGCCGAATGGCAATTGAACAAGCGCGAGGTTACCGCAAACCGTTCCTAAGACGCGCGTCAGTAATTTGGCCGTCTTATCAGCAACTGGGTCGTCACCAATGGCAACGGCGTGCATGATTTCCTCAGCTCTGGGGCGCTTTGGGGTAGTAACACCCTGCGAAAAGAATCCGTAGACGGCTTCTATGCCTCGCCCCGAGAGCACGTCTTCAACGGCTGCAAAACCATGCTGTTCAGTAAGGTACGTGCTAAGATGTAAATCTTCTTCGGTGCGAATGGGCAGGTTGATGTGCCCGCTTTCAGATGGGGCTGCTAGGCGTCGTGATGACGTCTCAAATACCGGTGTCGCATTAAAGCCGGTACCGACACCAACCACCAATTTGGTGGCGTGAAATTCTGGTTCACCACCTTTTAGAACAGGGCGCACATTTGCTGGATCAAGATGACCCAAGGCGTGGCCCTGTGCCTGCAGGTCATTCAGAATTGCAACAGTCTCAGCTTGGGTGGCGTTGGCCAGCGTAGCTTCGTCAATCGTCCAATTCAAATTTGTAAGTGTCGCCTTGCCATCCTGAACAGGGCCAGCGACAGCGACGCATGCTGCTTTTGTGTCGACATTTCCTTCGTCAGCCAAGAATTTGCGAAGAACAGTTTCAAGGTCAGTAAAGTCAGCATTTCGAAACTTACGTGTCGTATTTTCTAGGACCTGATGGCCATCTGCCAATGCGACGCGGGTATTCGTACCGCCGATATCAGCGACAAGTGAAAGAGTGTTCGGGGCATGCTTCATATCTATTTCATGCTTTCATCGGGCGAGGGCGGCTTTGTAGGCGTGGTATGAAGCTTTGGGCGTTCGTTTCAATGTGTCAAAATCCACATGGACCATGCCAAAGCGTTTTTCATACCCAAACGCCCATTCGTAGTTGTCGAGCAGTGACCAATAAAAGAAGCCTTTGACGTTTGCACCATCTGCAATCGCACGTTTGGACGCTAGGATATGATCAGATGCATAAGCTGTTCGTTCTGGGTCAAATACGGCGCCGTTTTCAACTTCGTCACCCCAAGCCATACCGTTTTCAGTGACATAAAGTGGCAAATTACCGACGTACTCATTGGAAAGGCGTGTCAAAAAATGATGCAATCCGTCGGGGTAGATTTCCCAACCCATTTGCGTTTGGGGTAAATCACCATCTTGCGTACTAAGTCCCGGCCAAGGCGCGCTTTCATCCAGTTTTACTCTGTGGCGTGTGTAATAATTGACGCCAAGGAAGTCCAAAGGCTCTTGGATTTTGGCCATATCGTCTTGCCAATTTGTAGGCATATGGTCGCCAAACCCGTCCAAGACTTCTTGTGGGTAGGTTCCTTTGGTCATTGCCTCAATGAACCAACGATTTAATATGGCATCCTGTAGGTTCGCGCCAGCATGGCTTTCTCGCGTATCATCCAAAGGCTCTGTGTAGTCAAAGTTCAGAACAACGCCGCAATTTTTCATACCCTTGGCCCGAAGCCTTTGCATCGCTTCGCCGTGGGCAAGATTGACGTGGTGCATCGCGCGTGCCGTAGCGCGTAGATCGCGCAAGCCCGGCGCGTGATGACCCAAGAAGTGCGAGAGGAACGATACGCACCAAGGTTCGTTTATTGTTGCAATTGCATGCACGCGGTCGCCAATGCGGTCTGTGATAACGTCTGTGAAATCACCAAACCACTTTGCAACGTCGCGGTTTGTCCATCCACCCAAATCAGCAAGCGCCGAAGGCATTTCCCAATGGTAAAGCGTTTGGAACGGCTTCAGTCCGCGTTCCAACATACCATCAACAAGGCGGTCGTAGTAATCCAAACCTTCTTGATTAACCGCACCACGACCCTCAGGCATGACACGCGCCCAGCTTGTTGAAAAACGGTAGCCATCCATCCCAGCGTTTTGCATGATATCAAGATCTTCGGCGTAGCGATGATAATGATCGCACGCCAATGCGCCGTCCTCGCATCGTATCACATTTCCAGGTGTCGCTGCGAATGTGTCCCAATGGGTTGATCCTGCGCCGCCAAATTTGTGACCCTCAATTTGATACGCTGCTGTTGCTGCGCCAAATATGAAATCGCTAGGGAAATCACTACGTTTGAAATCCATGACTATACCTTTCGTGGCGCAGGGCCGGTTGACCGACCAACGGTCAATTCGGCCTCAAGCAATTCGTGTTTGTCATCTTCAAACGGATTCGCGATCCGGTGCAGCAGCATCTCGGCTAGCTTACGACCTGCATCGCGCACAGATGATCGGGTGGCCGTAAAGATTGGCACATCGAGACCGTTTTCAAGATACGAGAGAACATCGTCGTGGGTGATGATCGAAACGTCCCGACCCATCGTTAGCCCCAAGTCTTCGAGAGCGCGACGCGCACCAAGTGCTGAAATCATAGATGATACGATCACGGCCGTGGGTGGGTTATCCAAGGCGAGCATATCTCGTGTAGATTGATAGCCATGCACTTCGGTCATTTCGCCGACTGCCATGATGCTTGGGTCAATTGGGATGTTGTGGTCGCTTAGTGCCTGTTCGTAACCGGCGCGCCGGCGATGGGCGAAGTCCATGGTTTCAAGTCCATTCACCAGTCCAATACGGCGGTGGCCCAAATCACATAAGAAATCTGTAGCGCGGTGGAATGCACTGCGGTTATTCACATCCAACCATGAGTAGGGGGTGTCGATCCCGCTGGCGCGACCATGAACCACAAACGGCAGACCAAGTTCGCTAAGCAATGGAATACGTGCATCATTCATCAGCGGGCCATGGACAACAACACCGTCAACGGCACGGCGGGATTTTAGGCCGCGATAAACCTGTTCTTCGTTGGCATCGTCGACAATCGACAGGATCATCTCATAACCATTGCGCGCATAGGTTTCGCCAGCACCAGCAATGAAATCACCAAAAATTGGATTTACCATCTCGTGTTTGGTTGAGATCGGGATCACGTGCCCAATCGCAAGGGCCTGTCCCGTTGCAAGTCCCTTTGCCCGCGTACTTGGACGGTAGCCGTACTCATCAGCAGCGAGAGCCACGCGCTTGCGGGTGGCTTCATTCACTTCTGGGTAACCGTTCAGGGCGCGGCTTACTGTCGTCTGACTTAGCCCGAGGTTTTCGGAGAGCTGTTTAAGGTTCATCAATCTTTCGCTATTCAAAGCGCTTTTAGGGACATCGTCGGGGAATATTTTCCGGATCGCTTCGCTAACGTAATCGTTTCAGATTGGGGATTTCAAGTGAAATGTGCTTAAGACCACCAGTTTTTACATAATGGTTGACATGAGCGCGTTGTTCGTAAAACTTTAAACCATCCAAAGCGCTTTGGAATCAATTCCTTTGCGTTTGCGAGGTGCTATTTGCGTGAATTTGCGCACAAGGGAGGATTACCTATGAATACGAAACTTTATGCTACGGTTGCGGCCATGGCTTTGGGTACGGTTGCTCAGGCTGAGCAGCTTACTGTTTTTGGACCATGGCTTGGACCGGACCAAGAGAACGTCGAAAAAGTGCTCAGCGCTTTCGCGGCATCTTCGGGTCACGACGTCAGCTATGTCGGCTCAGATAGCTTTGAGCAGCAGATTCTGATCGACTCAGAAGCTGGTTCAGCTCCGAACGTTGCTGTGTTCCCACAGCCTGGTTTGGCTGCAGACTTGGCATCGCGTGGATTCCTCGCTCCTTTGAAGGACGGCACTGCTGACTGGATCGTTGAAAACTATGCTGCTGGTCAGTCATGGGTTGATCTGGGCACGTATGCGAACGCTGACGGCGCAGATAGCCTTTACGGATTTTTCTACAAAGTCGACGTGAAATCACTGGTTTGGTATAGCCCTGAGAATTTTGAAGACGCGGGTTACGACATCCCAACCTCAATGGAAGAGCTTAAGTCTCTGAGCGACCAAATCGTTGCAGATGGCAGTACACCTTGGTGTATTGGTCTGGGTTCCGGCGGCGCAACAGGTTGGCCTGCAACTGACTGGGTTGAAGACATGATGCTGCGCACACAGCCGCCTGCAATCTACGACCAGTGGGTTAGCAACGAGCTGCCATTCGACGCACCAGAAGTTGTGGCCGCGATCGAAGAGTTCGGTGCATTCGCACGGAACGATGCATATGTTGCTGGTGGTGCTGGCGCTGTTGCTTCTACGGACTTCCGCGATAGCCCAAAGGGTTTGTTTGACAGCCCGCCACAGTGCTACATGCACCGTCAGGCTTCGTTCATCCCAGCATTCTTCCCAGAAGGTACATCTGTTGGTGAAGATGCAGACTTCTTCTATTTCCCAGCATATGCAGAAGCTGATCTTGGCGCCCCAGTTTTGGGTGCGGGCACAGTTTGGGCAATTACGAACGAAAACGATGCTGCACATGATTTGATCGCGTATCTGGAAACACCAGAAGCGCATGAAATCTGGATGGCTCTTGGCGGCTTCCTGACACCACACAAAGGTGTTGATACGTCCAAGTTCTCGGACGCTGCGACTGCTAAGATGAATGACATCTTGCTAGCCGCGACAACATTCCGCTTTGACGCATCTGACCTGATGCCAGGTGGTGTTGGTGCAGGTTCTTTCTGGACAGGCATGGTTGACTACGCGGGTGGTGCTGACGCTGCCGAAGTAGCAGCAGGCATCCAAGCGTCATGGGACGCATTGAAGTAATCCACTCACGGTTACGCACATGAATTGGTCCGGCAAATGTCGGCCCAGTTTCACTAGACTAAATCTTTTTTGGGGAGGGGACGAAAATGGATCCGGCATTAAAGGGCCTTTTGACCATCTTTATCGGGGTCGGCGGCTGTCTTAGTTATTTCTACCTTTCCAACCAATTTCTCGACAAAGTGCTGTTCCCCGCAAAGGGTGTGAACGCTGGTCGAAATATCAACCGTGCCAATATGATCCGTCCTTGGCTGTTTTTGATGCCTGCGATTGTGGCGCTAGGTCTGTACCTTGCATATCCGGTTGTCGCCACGCTGTGGTATTCTGTGACTGACCGCAGTCAAGATAACGCTTTTGTCGGGTTGGATAATTACCGTCAGATGATGTCAGAACCAAAGTTCTGGGAGGCAATGCGCAACAACATGGGCTGGTTGATTATTGTGCCTGCGGCCTCGACCGGATTTGGATTGCTCGCAGCGCAGCTGACGGATGGCATTAAGTGGGGCGCAATTGCTAAGTCTCTGATCTTTATGCCGATGGCGATTTCTTTCGTTGGTGCCGCCGTTATCTTTAAACTGATCTATGACACGCGCCCAGTCGAGGCGAACCAGATCGGGATTTTAAACGCGATTTGGCTTAAGTTCGACGGTGGATCAGGGTCACTTTTGATGTTGCGGATATTGCCTGCGATGTTGATGGGGACCGTCGCTGCTGGGTTTTCGTATATTGCCTACAGCTTTGCCCGCCCGCTTTGGGCTGGTATCCAGCCTGCGGATAGTATGATAGCCAAGATTGGCCGCGTGGTGCTTACGTTGGTGTTGGCATTCTTTGTTGTCACATCCTTGCGTATGGTTTTCGGTGCTCTTACCGCGCAGCATGACTACGGCGTTCCGCAAACATGGCTGACGATACCGCAATGGAATTCCTTCTTGTTGATGGTGGTACTGATTTGGATTCAGACGGGCTTTGCGATGGTCATCCTATCGGCTGCTTTGCGGGGCATACCCGAAGAAACGATTGAGGCTGCAATCGTTGATGGTGCCAATCCTTTTCAGGTGTTTTTCAAGATTAAGCTGCCGCAGATTTCGGGGACGATTGTCGTGGTTTGGACGACGATTACCCTCACAGTCCTCAAGGTCTTTGATATCGTTTTTGCAATGACAAATGGCCAATGGGAAACGCAGGTCTTGGCGAATTACATGTTCGACAAACTGTTCCGCGCCAATGACTGGGGCGTTGGATCGGCCGCCGCGATGGTGATCATGCTTTTGGTCAGTCCGATCCTTGTTTGGAATGTCTACAACGTCCGTAAGGAGATGCGCTGATGAATAACATCGCTGGAACCAAGTCGGGCCTAAGTTGGGCCGTGAATATTTCGGTCGTTCTGCTTGTGTCGCTTTGGCTTTTCCCGACGGTTGGATTGCTCGTGTCCTCGTTCCGGACGACGGACCAAATCTCTGGATCAGGTTGGTGGCAATCAATGTTCACCCAAGAGCAGAATTCGACACTTCGTGCCTCAGATCCTGACGACGGGGCGCAGCAGTTGGTTGAAGACCTGTTCGTGATTGAGGGGAACCTTTTTGAGGGGCGAAACCCAGCGACGATTTCTGTCTGGGGAACCTCAAGCCGCGCGATTGATGTCTATGTCCCGGGTGAGACTGCTGATCTTGGTGACGGTGAAGCAATCACTGTGCAGGCCAATGGTGATTATCGCCAGACCAGCCCGATTGAAATGACGGGCAGGGGGCAACGTGTGTTCGTCACGGCTTCGGCCCCGCCTGAATTCACGCTCGATAACTATAAAACGATCCTCTCGGGGGGCGTCACTGAGGGCGGCATGTCCAAAGCGTTCTTTAACACGCTTACTGTAACAATTCCGGCGACGATTATCCCCATCGTGATTGCGGCTTTCGCCGCATATGCGCTTGCGTGGATGGACTTTCCGGGGCGTGCGATCATGGTCGCGGTTGTGGTTGGCCTGTTGGTCGTGCCGTTACAATTGGCGTTGATCCCCTTGCTGCGGTTGCATTTGGGAATTGGCATTGGGAAAGGGTATTTAGGTGTTTGGCTTGCCCATACCGGCTTTGGATTACCTCTAGCGATCTATTTGCTACGAAACTACATGGTTGGATTACCGCGCGACATCATTGAGAACGCAAAGGTTGATGGCGCGACTGATTTCCAAATTTTTACCAAGATTATCTTGCCTTTATCGTTTCCTGCTTTGGCATCGTTCGCGATTTTCCAGTTCCTTTGGACTTGGAATGACCTGCTTGTCGCCAAGGTATTCTTGATCGACGCGACTGGCGAAACAACCGTTATGACCAATCAAATAGTCGAGCTTTTGGGCACGAGAGGTGGCAATTGGGAGATCCTCTCAACCGCTGCATTTGTGTCAATCGCCGTGCCTTTGGTGGTCTTCTTTGCAATGCAGAAATACTTAGTGCGCGGTCTTCTTGCCGGCTCTGTGAAATAGGAATGTGATATGAGTTTGGCAACAGCTACAGCCGTTTTGAATGTTGAGAACCCAGACTGGTGGCGCGGTGCGGTCATCTACCAGATATACCCGCGCAGCTTTCAAGACAGTAACGGTGACGGCATTGGTGATCTTGCGGGCATCGTTCAACGGTTGCCATATATCGCATCGCTAGGTGTTGATGCGATCTGGATTTCACCGTTCTTCATGTCGCCTATGAAGGATTTTGGGTACGATGTCAGCGATTACTGCGACGTCGATCCGATGTTTGGCACGCTCACTGATTTTGAGGCAGTGGTTGAGGCAGCACATAAACTTGGCGTGCGGATCATGATTGATCTCGTTTTGTCGCATACATCGGACCAGCATGCGTGGTTCGGCGAAAGCCGTGCAAACCGCAATAATCCCAAAGCGGATTGGTATGTTTGGGCTGATCCTAAACCTGATGGAAACCCGCCAAATAATTGGCTTTCGATCTTTGGTGGTTCTGCATGGCAGTGGGACGCCCGTCGCGAACAGTATTTTATGCACAATTTCTTGACGTCCCAACCTGATCTGAATTTCCATTCCGCCGATGTCCAAGACGCATTGCTGGACGTCGCGCGTTTCTGGCTGAACCGCGGGTGTGACGGTTTCCGTTTGGATACCATCAACTTTTACACGCATGATGCTCTGCTTCGGGATAATCCGCCGCTTGCACCAGAAAAGCGTAATGCCACGATAGCACCGTCAGTGAACCCGTATAACCACCAAGAGCATTTGTACGACAAAAACCAGCCCGAGAACCTCGCGTTCTTGCGCCGCTTGCGTGCTGTGATGGAACCATTTGGCGCTGCTGCCGTTGGAGAAGTTGGCGACGCGCAGCGTGGGCTCGAAATCATGGGCGAATACACTGCCGGTGATGACCTTATGCAAATGTGTTACGCATTTGAATTTCTTGCCAAGGACAAGCCAACTGCTGCCCACATTGTCGAAGTGATGGACCGTGTGGACGCCGCTGCAAGCGAAGGGTGGGCCTGCTGGGCGTTTTCAAACCATGACGTTGTGCGTCACGCGACACGGTGGGACCTCACGCCCGCAGCGCAGCGCATGTTTGCGACATTGATCATGTGTTTGCGTGGGTCAGTTTGCATTTACCAAGGCGAAGAGCTGGGCCTACCAGAAGCAGATGTTTCGTTTGAAGACTTGCAAGATCCCTACGGTATCGAGTTCTGGCCAGAGTTTAAGGGCCGTGATGGGTGCCGTACCCCGATGGTTTGGGACGCAAGCAACCAAAACGGTGGCTTCACCGAAGGCCAGCCATGGTTACCAGTTGCGTCAGAGCACCTTGCGATGTCGGCAAAGACACAAGAGGACGAGCCGGGTGCATTGCTGCATCATTACCGCCGCGCGATTGCGTTCAGGCAAGCACACGTTGCCTTGGCCATTGGTTCGCATGACAAGATGCAGGCGGTAGGTGATATCGTCTATTTTACGCGCAGCCACGATGCCGAAGTGGTTGTTTGCGTCTTCAACATTAGCGAAACACCATCAGATTTTGATTTACCGGCGGGGCAATGGTCACTGATTGGCGAAGAGTTGGGCGGCGCGCATTTGTCTGCTGACGGACTGCTGCACCTAGGCCCATGGCAAGTCTTCCTTGCTAGAAAATCTGCGTAATCAATTGCGAAACTAGGACGAGGATACCACCATGGCTGATCTAAAACTGACAAATGTTGCCAAGACGTATGGCGGCGCAGTGAATGTCCTGAACGATATCAATCTGGATATCAAAAAAGGCGAACTGATCGTCTTTGTCGGGCCATCTGGCTGTGGTAAATCAACGCTCTTGCGGATGATTGCGGGGTTGGAAAAGATCACCAGCGGTGAATTGCAGATCGACGGAACGGTCGTGAATGACGTGCCGCCAGCACAGCGTGGAATCGCAATGGTGTTTCAATCCTACGCGCTTTATCCGCATATGACAGTGCGCGATAATATGTCTTTCGCCCTCAAACTCGCTAAGAAAACACCAGCCGAGATTGATGCGGCCATCGCAAACGCGGCAAAGATCCTCCAGCTAGAGGACTACCTTGATCGTTTGCCCAAGGCTTTGTCGGGCGGTCAAAGGCAACGGGTTGCGATTGGTCGTTCGATTGTACGCGACCCCAAGGTCTATTTGTTTGATGAGCCGCTCTCGAACCTTGATGCGGCATTGCGTGTCGCCACACGGATTGAGATTGCCCAACTCAAGGAATCTATGCCTGATAGTACAATGATCTATGTGACCCATGATCAGGTTGAGGCGATGACCCTTGCGACACGTATCGTGGTTCTTGCCAACAAAGGGATTGCGCAGGTCGGATCTCCGCTTGAGTTGTACGAGCGTCCAGAGAACGAATTTGTTGCACAATTCATCGGTTCACCCGCGATGAATTTACTGTCTGGCGAAGTGGTCGGAACAGGTAAGACGACGACTGTCAAACTTGACGGGGGTGGGACAGCCATGGCCGCTATTGAAACGCAGGCTGCTGACAAAGGTATCCGCGTGAATGTTGGTGTCCGCCCAGAGGACCTCGTGGCGGCAAAAGGTGATTACATCTTTGAAGGCAAAGTGAATTTCACCGAGGCATTGGGCGAAGTCACACTGCTTTATTTTGAGAAGCAGGGCGAAAACGACGCCGTAATCGGTAAGTTGCCAGGTATTCACGCTGATCTGCGCGGTAAAGACGTCAGATTAACCGCAGCCCCCAACAAGGTTCAAATTTTCCACAACGGTCAGTCATTGCATTATCGCTAGTTGCGCATAGCGACAATCTATGGTGCCTTTCGGGAAACCGGAGGGCAAAATATGCAAGCACCTAAGAATACCGTTAAGGCCGCAATTTTGGACGGAACGCCCCAGATGGGTATCTGGCTGAATACTGGATCGCATGTGATTGCAGAAATCGCAGGGCAGGCTGGATTTGATTGGTGCCTGATCGATGGAGAGCACGGACCTAACACAGTATCCGAGTGGTTGCCGCAGTTACAGGCTTTAACAGCTGCGGGGACGCCGGCTGTTATCCGTATCCCGAACACTGATGTCTGGATGGTAAAACAAGCCCTCGATCTTGGATGTCAGACAATTATGGTCCCGATGGTTGATACCCCCGAGGACGCACGCGAGATGGCTGCCGCTATGCGGTATCCGCCGCTTGGTAAGCGCGGCATTGGTGCTGCAATTGCGCGTGCATCTCACTACGGTGTGCGGACTGATTATCTTAAGAATGCGAACGACGAAGTTTGCTTGATCGTTCAGGCGGAAACCCAACTTGCCCTAAACAATATCGAAGCGATTGCTGCGGTGGACGGTATTGATTGCATTTTTATTGGTCCCGCTGATCTGGCGGCAGACATGGGATATACTGGAAATCCGCGTCATCCAGATGTCGTAGCTGCCATCGAAGACGCATTCGCGCGGATCACTGCTGCAGGCAAATGTGCTGGTTTCCTGATCTACGACGCGGGACTAATCGAACATTACACGGCGCTAGGTGTGACATTCCTAGGGATCGGTAGTGATGTCGCAGTAATGGGCGGTGCCTTGCGGAACTTGGCAGACACGAAACCGAAATAGGGTTGGGCAGCGATCAAAAGTCCGGATCGTCCAAGACACCATCCGCCGACATCTGCTGATACAGCAACCCTTCGCGCAACCCGCGATCCGCGACTGACAATCTGTCAGTAGGCCAAAGCCGCATGAGCGCTTGCAAGATTGCGGCGCCCGACATGATCAACGCTTGCCGGTCTTTGCCAATGCGCGGGTCGTTCCGGCGACCAGTTGGGCCTAACGAAAGGTAGTCTCGGATGACCGCATCGATTTGATCGCTTGTCATCTGCAGGCCGTCAACTTTGGTGCGATCATAGCGACGCAACCCCAGATGACTGGCTGCGACAGTTGTAACAGTGCCGCTGGTTCCGATAATCTGGAAACCTTCGCGGACTTGGGCCGCATTCGATGGCGCAAACGCCTCGAGGCTTTCCTCAAAAAACCAACTCATCAATGCAAAACGGGCAGCGTCGTCATCTACGTCCGCAAATTGATCGCGCAATGTAGCGACGCCAAGCGGTACAGAGATCCAATCGACAACTTTTGCAGCCTCAAATGCACCGGGGTCTGCACGAAACCCAGAATGGAGCCGCATAATGGCGCGCGGTCTTTCGATGTTGGGCACATTTGACAGGTCAATCCAGACCAGCTCGGTTGATCCGCCGCCAATATCAACGACCAAAAGCTGCTCGGTTCGTTTCCCGACAAGTGGCCCACACGAAATGACGGCTAGTCGAGCTTCTTCTTCGGGTTTGATGATTTCGAGATCGAGACCCGTTTCGCGACGCACTTGGTCGACAAAATTCGCGCCATTACGGGCACGGCGGCAGGCCTCGGTTGCAACCAAACGCATGTGTTTGACGCCGTGCCTTTCCAGCTTTTGGCGACAGATGCGCATAGCCGAAATTGTACGGTTCATCGATGCGCGCGACAGCTTGCCCGTGCTTTCTAGGCCGTGGCCTAGTTGTACTGATTTTGAAAAGCTGTCGACCACGTGAAACTGGCTGCCTTTGGGTTGGGCAATCAGCATTCGACAGCTATTCGTGCCTAAGTCCAATGCAGCATAAAGCGGCACCTTGTCAGGCGTATTTGGCGCGGGGGAATCGACCGCTTTTGGGAACACGCCCGCACCATTGGGACGCTTGGGCGTCATTTGAACGCCCTCCATTTCGAGTTACCATCAAACTATGCATTCGTGCGGTAGCAAGCAAGCCTTGTCATGAAGGTAGCTGAATGAGATTCATCACCAATATGAGAATTGGGGGAGGGGCATGTTGTAGCCATGAAGGAAGCGGTCGGTCATACCGATGGTCGCTGGCGATGCGCACCATGTCGAAAACCGACAGTGTGTGTGCAGGCGCGGTGCTAGAACCGAACAGAGGCGTTAAGGGGAATCACATGGCAGATGTCACAATCGTTTATTGGCGCGATATGCCGGCACAAGTTATTGTCGGCAAAGGTCGTCGGGGCACTAAATTGCCGCTCCCCGAGCGGTTTGAGCAGGCGATTGACCGCGCTGCGATGAAATCTGGCGCAGCTGAATCCGATGCCTATTTGGAAGGGTTCCGCAAAGCGCCGCCTTATCCTGTAGACGGCGCTGACGCAGATGTCGCTGCCGCTGAGGTCGCCCGCATCGATACTGAATATGATCTCGAAAAGATCAAAGCATTGATCGCAAACGACGGTTGGGCGTGAGCCAGCCACCTAAATCACACCAAGGATTGAAGGACCGCATTATGTCGCTGTTGCCGTTCAGAAAAAAAGCCACTCCTGCAGATACAGCCGTGAACCCTGAGGTTGCAGCGCTATTGCAGGACTATTCAATCGAAGTGATGCCGCGTACCGCGGAAAAGGTGATGGATTTCCAATCCCTCTTGCCACAGCAAACCCGCGTTTATGTCGCCCACATTGAGGGCACGCCAATTGAAGACATGGTCGGTACAGCCAAGCGTCTAGCTAACGAAGGCTATAGCGTGATGCCGCACTTCCCTGCGCGTATCCTCGCTGACCATGCTATGCTTGCCGATTGGATTGCACGTTACCAAGGCGAAGCAGGGGTCGATCAGGCGCTTTTGCTGGCTGGGGGTGTGACCAAGCCGCACGGCGACTTTGAATCGTCCATGCAGTTGTTAGAAACGGGGCTGTTCGATAAAGCTGGTTTTAAGCGGCTTCATGTTGCCGGACATCCCGAAGGTAACAAAGATATCGATCCAAGCGGCGGCGATCAGAACGTCATGGACGCTTTGCGCTGGAAACAGAAATTTAACGACACAACAGATGCTGAAATGGCGCTGGCCACTCAGTTTGCGTTTGAAGCTGGTCCGATCATTGAATGGGCCAATGCGATCAAAGAGGCAGGCATCGATATTCCGATCCATATCGGCATTGCGGGCCCAGCCAAGTTGCAGACACTGATTAAATTCGCGATCGCATGCGGTGTCGGTCCATCCCTTAAAGTACTGCAAAAGCGCGCGATGGATGTGACCAAGCTGTTGTTGCCATACGAACCAACCGAGGTTCTGACTAAGTTGGCAGCGCACAAGGCTGCAAATCCAGACTTTAACATCACGCACGTCCACTTCTTCCCACTGGGCGGCATTAAAACCAACGCGAAATGGGCAATTGCTAATGGCGGCGACGCCGCCGTGCCCGCTAACCCTACGAAAGAGCCCGCATGACCCGTACGATTGTTGAATCTAAAACTAAAACGACCGTCATCGGCTTTGACGAACCATTTTGCGTAATCGGTGAGCGGATTAACCCGACTGGCCGCAAAATCCTGAACGAAGAGCTTGAGCGTGGTGACTTTTCGCGTGTCGAAGCAGATGCCATCGCACAGGTCGCTGCTGGCGCGAATATTCTCGACATTAACTCGGGCGCTGTGTTCTCAAACATGATGGCCGAAGATCCACGTTATGCGGACAACAACTTTGTTGAGCCGACATTGATGGTCGAACTTATAAAACGTGTGCAGGCCGTTACCGACTGCCCAATCTGCATCGACAGTTCGGTTCCGGGGGCGTTGGAAAACGGTTTGGCCGCTGCCGAAGGCCGTCCGTTGTTGAATTCGGTCACAGGTGAAGAAGAACGCCTTGAGATGGTTCTGCCGTTGGTCAAGAAATATAACGTACCAGTTGTTGCGATTTCAAACGATGACACGGGTATCTCAGAAGATCCTGATGTGCGTTTCGCCGTTGCCAAAAAGATTGTTGAGCGTGCTGCAGACTACGGGATTCCTGCCCATGATATCGTTGTCGATCCGCTGGTCATGCCGATTGGTGCGATGGGCACAGCTGGTTTGCAGGTCTTCACACTTGTCCGTCGTTTACGCGAAGAACTAGGTGTGAACACGACATGTGGCGCGTCCAACATCTCGTTTGGATTGCCAAACCGTCACGGTATCAATAACGCTTTCCTGCCAATGGCGATGGCTGCGGGTATGACATCTGCGATTATGAACCCTGTGGCACTGCCAATTGGTCCAAAAAAGATTGCTGAAAAGAAGCTCGAGATCGCAGCCGCTGGCATCATCCTGCCTGATGATATCGATGACGAGACTTTTGTGACCTTGTTCGGCATGGGCTCAACCAAGCCACGTTCAGGCAAGGAAATGGAGGCCATTCGTGCTGCAAATTTCCTGACTGATAACGATGCGTCTGGCAGCGAATGGATCAAGTTCAACCGAGCCGTTGTGAAAGAAGGCGAAGGCCGCGGCCGCACTGGTCGTCGCAAGCGGGGATAAGCCCCCTTAAATTCGCTGACGACATAGGTTAAGTGACAAACAGTCCCGCAGATCGCGGGGCTGTTTTGCGTTTGAAAGCATCCGACATGGCGAAGACCCCGATCAAGAACTCTAGTGGCCGTGGCCAACGTGATCTCACTGTTAAGGTGAAATCTGCGCGCGGACGTCGTGCGAGTTCGACCAAATGGTTACAGCGGCAGTTGAACGACCCCTATGTCGTCGCTGCCAAGCGTGATGGGTATCGCGGTCGCGCGGCCTATAAGATTTTGGAGCTGGACGATAAATTCAAGTTCTTGATCCCTGGCGCGCGCGTTGTTGATCTTGGTTGTGCACCAGGCGGGTGGCTGCAAGTTGCTGTGCCGCGTGTGAACGCGCTCGGAACCCGTACCAGCAAAAAGATTGGCCGAATTATCGGCGTCGACCTGCAAGAGGTCGAAGCGATCAACGGCGCAGAAATTCACCAGCTTGATTTCTTGGAGGAGGGTGCAGACACCCAAATCATGGAGTGGCTGGGCGGTCAGGCAGATGTCGTATTGTCTGATATGGCGGCATCATCGTCTGGACATAAGCAGACGGATCACCTGCGTATTATGGCATTGTGCGAAGCAGCTGCATACTTTGCGTTCGATGTTCTGTCTGAGGGCGGAACCTTTGTGGCTAAAGTACTTGCTGGTGGTGCCGAAGCTGAATTGAACAAAATCCTGCGGATGAAGTTTGAAAAGGTCGCCCATGTAAAGCCGCCGTCATCGCGATCAGACAGTTCTGAAAAGTTTGTCGTGGCGACTGGGTTTAAAGGCTAAGCCAGATGCACCTTGGTGCCCCAATCGGCGCACTGCATGGCTAAGGCTTCGGACGGTAATCCATCCGTTACATAGTGATCTACCTCTGACAGCGACGCGATTCTGACAGGGGCTTTCCTACTGAATTTGCTGCGATCTGCCACAAGCATGGTGGACCGCGATGCATCTAGGATGGCGCGGCTTACCCGAACCTCCTCTGCGTCAAAATCCAAAAGATCGCCTGACAGATCGATGGCTGATGCACCAATTACGGCGATATCAACTTTGAACCGTGCGATTGCGAGTGCTGCCAGATCGCCAACAAGTCCGCCATCTGAACGGCGCAGGACACCGCCCGCAACGATCACTTCGCATGAATGATTGTGGGCTAAGATATTGGCGACATTCAGGTTATTGGTCACAACTTTTAAATTGCTGTGGTTACCTAGTGCCCGTGCAACGGCTTCGGTTGTTGTGCCAATATTTAGAAAAAGAGAGGCGTTATCAGGGATAAGCTGGGCAGCTTTTGCGGCAATGCGTTGCTTTGCATCGCGGTGTAATGCGCGCCTGTCTGCATAGCCAATATTCGCCACGCCTGACGGCATTATAGCGCCCCCGTGGGTACGTTCGAGCAGGCCAGCAGCACACAGCGATTGCAGGTCGCGCCGGATTGTCTGGACTGTCACGCTAAGCAGTTGAGCGAGGGGCGTAGCGAGAACTCTGCCGGACATCCGGGCCTGATTCATAATTTCGGTTTGACGTTTTTC
This sequence comes from Paracoccaceae bacterium, assembly GCA_034111185.1. Lineage (GTDB taxonomy): Bacteria > Pseudomonadota > Alphaproteobacteria > Rhodobacterales > Rhodobacteraceae > Yoonia. The sequence goes on from JAWUXS010000019.1 coordinate 43,666, forward strand.
AGTTTGCATATGTTCGTATTTCATCAATACGAACATTACTAAATGCTTTTGCGTTAGTAGTTGCAACTATTTGATGTTCGTTAAGAAGAAAGCGAATGACAGGTCAACGGGTTATTGATGTCTAGCAGAGAGTTGTCCAAGACAGGGACAACAGAAGGACGGCGGATATGAGTACAGATTTCGACATCTTCATCGTTGGTGGCGGCATCAATGGCACAGGCATTGCGCGTGACGCCCAAGGGCGCGGTCTAAGTGTTGGCTTGGCCGAAATGAATGACCTTGGTTCGGCCACATCGTCAGCTTCGACCAAACTGTTCCACGGTGGTTTACGCTACCTTGAGTTTTTCGAGTTTGGACTTGTCCGCAAAGCCTTGATTGAGCGTGAAGTGCTGCTAAAGGCGATGCCGCATATTAGCTGGCCGATGCGATTTGTACTGCCATATCATAAAGATATGCGGTTTGAGGGTGATACACCTACATCCAAGTTGCTCACCATTTTCATGCCTTGGATGAAAGGTCGTAGACCTGCTTGGCTGATCCGTTTTGGTTTGTTTCTGTATGACAATCTTGGCGGGCGTGAAATTTTGCCTGGTACGTCATCAGTAAATTTGACGCGCGATCCCGAGGGAAAGCCGCTCAAGGAAAAATTCACCCAAGCTTATGAGTATTCCGACTGCTGGGTCGAAGATTCGCGTCTTGTTATTCTGAATGCGCGTGACGCGAAAACACGTGGTGCGCAGATCATGACGCGGACCAAGGTTACCGAAGCGCGCCGCGAAGATGGCCATTGGGTTATCAAGCTTGAGAAGGGCGACGACACACAGACCGTAACTGCAAAAGCATTGGTGAACGCGGGCGGACCTTGGGTGGAAAACATCATTAAGGGCGTCGCAAGCCTGAACTCTTCGGAAGGTGTGCGGCTTGTTCGTGGTAGCCATATTGTGACGCCTAAGTTGTACGATCACGACAAAGCGTACTTCTTTCAGGGCGAAGACGGGCGGATCATTTTTGCTGTACCCTACGAGAATGACTTTACGCTGCTTGGAACAACTGACCAAGAACACAATGACTTAGCGGTCAAACCTATCGCAACGGACGAAGAGCAGGATTACCTATGTGACTTTGCCAGCCAGTATTTCAAAAAGCCGGTGACACGCGATGATATCGTGTGGACATACTCTGGTGTGCGCCCACTTTATGATGATGGCGCCAAGTCTGCGACGGCTGCAACCCGTGACTATGTGTTATCTCTTGATGAGAACGGCGCGCCGCTGCTGAATATTTTTGGTGGCAAAATCACACCCTATCGTAAGCTGGCCGAGAATGCGCTGAAGAAGCTTAGTGACCACATCACAGTGGGTGAGCGTTGGACGGCCACGGCGGCCATGCCAGGCGGAGATTTTGACGTTGCTGACCGCGACAAACTCGTGAACGGTCTTCAAGCCGAGTTTGCGTTTTTGACACCAAGTTGGGCACTGCGCCTAATTAAGGCATACGGCACTGATGCAAGATTGATCCTAGATGGTGCTGAAAGTGTAGAAGACCTAGGCAAAGATTACGGCGCAACCCTGAATGGGCGCGAGCTAGATTGGTTGATGGCCCACGAATTTGCCCAAACAGCCGAGGATGTTGTTTGGCGTCGTAGTAAATTGGGTCTGCGTTTGAACGATGCGCAAATTGCCGAGCTTGAGAATGACATGGCGCGCGCCGTTCTAGGTTGAGCGCCGGACAAAAAAGCCGTTAGGCTAGAAATAACGACAGGGGGGACAGCATGACCTATATCTTGGCCATTGATCAGGGCACCACATCAAGCCGCGCAATCTTATTTGACGGCGCAATGAAGATTGTCGCCTCTGCGCAAGAAGAATTCACCCAGCATTTCCCGCAATCTGGTTGGGTCGAACACGAGGTATCGGATCTATGGTCATCGACCGCCTCTACCTGTCGTGGGGCGATTGAAAAGGCTGGCATCACTGCCTCTGAGATCGCAGCAATCGGCATTACCAATCAGCGCGAAACAACAATTGTTTGGGATAAGGACACGGGCCAAGCCATTCATAAGGCTATCGTTTGGCAAGATCGCCGTACATCTGAAATGTGCCAAACTCTTAAGGCTGAGGGCTTTGAGGATGAGGTGACTTACCGCACTGGACTGCTGCTCGATCCGTATTTTTCAGGGACGAAGCTGAAGTGGTTGCTGGATAATGTAGAGGGTGCGCGCGAAAAGGCGGCTGCAGGACAGCTATTGTTTGGTACCGTGGACAGCTACCTGATTTGGAAGCTGACAGGGGGCAAATCACACGTCACTGACGCGACCAACGCAGCCCGCACCATGCTTTATGATATTCGCAAAGGTCGTTGGAGCAAAACGATTTGCGCACGGTTTGATATCCCGATGGAGATGCTGCCAGAAGTCCGCGATTGCGCGTCTGACTTTGGCACAACCCGCGCCGATCTATTTGGTGCTGAGTTACCCATTTTGGGCGTTGCTGGTGATCAACAGGCAGCGACGATCGGGCAGGCGTGTTTCCAACCCGGCATGCTGAAATCCACCTACGGTACTGGCTGTTTTGCGTTGCTAAATACAGGCGATACGCTTGTTGAAAGCCAAAGTAGATTACTTGGTACGATTGCGTATCAGTTCGACGGCAAGCCTACTTATGCGCTTGAGGGGTCGATCTTTATCGCAGGCGCCGTGGTGCAATGGCTGCGTGATGGTTTGAAAATCATCCGAGAGGCGAAGGAAACCCAGCCGCTGGCTGAAACTGCAGATCAAACTCAGGAGCTTTATCTTGTGCCCGCTTTCACAGGTCTTGGAGCGCCATATTGGGACGCAGAATCGCGTGGGGCGATCTATGGACTGACGCGAAATTCCGGCCCTGCAGAGTTTGCTCGCGCCGCACTTGAAAGCGTTGGTTTCCAAACTCGCGATCTTTTGGAAGCGATGAAAAGCGACTGGCACGGTGCAGAAGAATCAGGTGTCTTGCGTGTCGATGGCGGCATGAGCGCGTCCGATTGGTCGATGCAATTCTTGTCTGACATCATAGGCGCACCGGTGGATCGACCCGATGTGCTTGAGACGACAGCGCTTGGCGTTGCTTGGCTTGCTGGCATGAAGGCAGGCGTCTACCCAGATCAGGCAAGCTTTGCTAAAAACTGGGCGCTTGATCAGCGTTTCGAGCCACAGATGGACGAAGCGACCCGTGACCGCCGTTATGCGGGGTGGAAAGACGCCATCAGCAGGACACTGACACGGCCCTAAGTTTTCGCCATTTCCCAAACTTCAAATTCAATGGCCCGCTTTTCGCGCAAAATCGCTTCGACATCTTTTGACAATGGTGTTTCCATCGTGGGCGAGACGTTGACGCGGTTCATGTTGATTTTGGTCGACAGTCGTTCCTCAAGGAACGCAACAAGAGATGACTGCCGCTCGTAGCTGTACAGATGAGTGACGCCCAGCGTTTGATCGCGCCGCCGCAGCAAAAACTTGGATTGCGCACCAACCGATGCATATGGCGCGGGCTTCTCTTTCGTGAATTCAAGAACGAACTCGTCAAAGCTAACGCCTCGGGTTGAGTTGGGGGTGCCGACCAATTCGTCGCGGTGCCGATAACGATACCAACTGCTCAACCAGTCGATTGGATGGCGCACAACGGCGAGGGTTTCCATGTCAGACTCACCCCCAGCCTGTTCGAAAAACGGCTGCACAAATCGGTTATAGCGATACACCGGAGAGTGTTTGAGCACCGGTGGATCACGCATAATGATCGACGCGCGCGGTGCCAAAGCCCCCTCTAGCGCTGTCGTTCCAGTCTTTGGGACAGCAAGGAAAACTAATTTTTCTTTCCAAAAAACAAGCATTTGATCGTTACCTTCGTAAGTTTTCAATGCTTTCATAAGCTATAAACGGATTATTAACCACACCGAGCTGATGTTGTTTAGGTAAGATTTTATTTGCAATGTTCTTCTTTTGGTCCCATTAGTGAAGGGGAACACAAGAAGAACAAAGCAGCGATTGTGGCCCCATGCGGGCTGTGGAATAAGGACTGGGAACAAATGGCAACGGCAGATCTCCTTCAAATGACAGATAAAAAAACAGCCGACAAACAAAAGGCACTTGATAGTGCCTTAGCGCAAATCGAACGTCAGTTCGGTAAGGGCTCAATCATGACATTGGGCGGTAAAGGCCAGATGGCCGATATTGAAGCAACAAGCACTGGATCGCTTGGCCTTGACATCGCACTCGGCATAGGCGGCCTGCCTAAAGGTCGTGTGGTCGAAATTTATGGTCCAGAATCATCAGGTAAAACGACCCTGACGCTTCATGCGATTGCGGAAGAGCAGAAAAAGGGTGGCGTTTGTGCCTTTGTTGATGCCGAGCACGCACTGGACCCATCATATGCGAAAAAGCTGGGTGTAAACCTAGACGAGCTGCTGATTTCTCAGCCTGACACGGGTGAGCAAGCGCTCGAGATTGTGGATACGTTGGTGCGCTCCGGCGCTGTGAACATGATTATCATAGATTCCGTTGCTGCTTTGACACCTAAATCTGAGCTTGAAGGCGACATGGGTGACAGCTCTGTTGGTGTTCATGCCCGCTTGATGTCGCAGGCAATGCGCAAGCTGACCGGTTCAATCAACCGTTCTGGCTGTATGGTGATCTTTATCAACCAAATCCGCATGAAGATCGGCGTGATGTTCGGCTCACCTGAAACGACAACTGGTGGTAATGCGCTTAAGTTCTACGCATCTGTGCGTTTGGATATTCGCCGTATTGGCGCGATCAAGGATCGTGACGAAGTCGTCGGTAACGCCACGCGCGTTAAAGTCGTGAAGAACAAGGTGGCACCTCCGTTCAAACAGGTTGAATTCGACATCATGTATGGCGAAGGCATCTCAAAGAACGGTGAGCTTCTCGATCTAGGCGTAAAAGCTGGCGTCGTTGAAAAGTCGGGCGCTTGGTTCTCTTACGGAGACGAGCGTATGGGCCAAGGACGCGAGAATTCTAAGCAGTTCTTGAAAGAGAACCAAGCGATCGCGAATGAAATCGAAGGTAAGATTCGTGCGTCGCACGGTCTCGACTTTGATGCTGACGCTGCGAACGACGGTGACAACCTTATCGAAGGATAAGTCGTTCCATCAAACACGATTGTATTTGCAGTCAAAAATATCAAAAAGGGTGCAGTGAAAGCTACGCCCTTTTTTGTGGCCTTTGGGCGCAGGCTGTGGACAGTCGGCGGGGGCAGGGGTATTTCGGGTCAACCCAGTTTTGCATAAGCGAAAGACAGTCATGACAAGCCTTGCTGATATCCGCTCTACGTTCCTGAATTTCTATGGCGATAATGGCCACGAGATTATCCCCTCAAGCCCGCTTGTGCCGCGCAATGATCCGACCTTGATGTTCACCAATTCAGGGATGGTTCAGTTCAAGAACCGTTTTACTGGTGTCGAATCCGGTGATTACCAACGTGCTACGTCGGCCCAAAAATGCGTCCGCGCAGGTGGCAAACACAACGACCTTGATAATGTCGGGTATACTGCACGCCACCACACATTCTTTGAGATGCTCGGCAACTTCAGCTTTGGTGATTATTTCAAGACCGAAGCGATCCCATATGCATGGAACCTGTTGACCCAAGACTTTGGGATAAACAAAGAAAAATTGCTGGTCACAGTCTACCATACTGACGACGAAGCCGCGGATCTTTGGAAAAAGATCGGTGTGCCCGATGACCGGATTATTCGCATCGCCACCGATGATAATTTCTGGCGGATGGGGCCAACCGGCCCGTGTGGTCCATGTACCGAGATTTTTTATGACCACGGCGATCACATTTGGGGTGGCCCTCCGGGTTCTGCCGAAGAAGATGGCGACCGTTTCATTGAGATTTGGAATGTGGTGTTCATGCAGAACGAACAGTTCGCCGATGGCACGATGAAGCCATTGGATATGCAATCCATCGACACCGGTATGGGGCTTGAGCGTATTGGCGCGCTGCTTCAGGGGCATCACGATAACTACGATACCGATCTGATGCGTTCCTTAATCGAAGCATCGGCCCATGCGACCTCTGTTGATCCTGATGGCGACGGGAATACGCACCACCGCGTTATTGCGGATCACCTGCGGTCAACATCATTCTTGATTGCAGAAGGTGTGCTGCCTTCCAACGAGGGTCGTGGGTATGTTCTGCGCCGCATCATGCGCCGCGCAATGCGCCACGCGCATTTGTTGGGGGCAAAAGACCCAGTGATGCATCGCCTTGTGCCTGAGTTGGTCAAGCAAATGGGCGCGGCTTATCCCGAATTGGGACAAGGTCAAAAGCTGATCGAAGAGACGCTTTTGAACGAAGAGATCCGATTTAAGACAACGCTTGATCGTGGATTGAAGCTGCTTGATGATGAAGTTTCAGGCCTGCCAGATGGGGCCGCTTTACCCGGTGCTGCAGCGTTTAAACTGTATGATACGTTTGGTTTCCCGCTCGATCTGACGCAAGACGCTTTGCGCGAAAAGGGCCGTGGTGTCGATACAGATGGTTTTGATGCGGCTATGGCCGAGCAGAAGGCAAAAGCACGTGCTGCGTGGTCAGGAACAGGCGCACAGGCTGATGCAACTGTCTGGTTCGACGTCGCTGACAAAGATGGCACGACGGATTTTCTTGGCTACGATACAGTAACTGCCGAAGGTCAGATCGTAGCTGTGATTGTTGATGGTGAACTTGCAGACAGCAGTACAGGTGAAGTGCAAATAGCACTAAACCAATCGCCTTTTTACGCAGAATCGGGCGGCCAAGTCGGGGATGCCGGAACGATCAAAACCGAAACTGGTACGGTCACCGTTACTGATACTAAAAAAGTTGCAGGCGTCTTTATTCACATTGGTACAGTGACCGATGGCGAAGTCCGCAAAGGCCAAGCCGCTTCACTGAACGTTGATCCCGCGCGCCGCGCTGCGATTGAGGCGAACCATACAGTGACGCACCTGTTGAACGAAGCGTTGCGCAACAGGTTGGGCAATCACATTGCGCAGCGCGGTTCGTTGAACGCACCGGATCGTCTGCGCTTTGACTTTAGCCATAACGCAGCACTTAGCGCTACCGATATTGATGCCGTCGCCCGTGAGGTAAACGCATTGATCCGCCAGAATGGTACGGTTGAAACGCGGATTATGACCCCAGACGATGCGCGTGCCATGGGTGCGCAGGCTTTGTTTGGTGAAAAATACGGCGATGAAGTTCGCGTTGTTTCTATGGGGCGGGCTGCTGGATCAGGCAAAGGTTCGGACGGCGACACATATTCATTAGAGCTTTGTGGCGGAACACACGTATCCCGCCTAGGCGAGATTGGTGCATTTGTGATGCTTGGTGATAGCGCGTCCAGTGCTGGCGTTCGCCGGGTCGAGGCGCTGACGGGGCAGACGGCATTGGATTATCTGCAAGCGCAGGATCAGCGTCTTTCGGACGTGGCGGCTGTTGTTAAGGCGCCAATCGCGGATCTGGCTGAGCGTGTGAAGTTTCTGATGGAAGAACGCAAAAGCTTGGGCAACGAAGTGGCGCAGTTGCGCCGCGAACTTGCGATGTCTGGCGGTGGTGGGCAAGCGGCCCCTGCATCCGAGACTGTGAACGGCATGTCATTTCAGGCGCAGGTGCTCTCTGGTGTGACGGGCAAGGATCTTCCTGCAATCATTGACGAGACGAAGTCACAGCTTGGCTCAGGCATTGTGTTGTTGATTGCTGATACTGGCGACAAAGCAGCCGTTGCGGTTGGCGTTACTGCTGATCTCAAAGACAAGGTCTCAGCCGTTGATGTGCTTAAGGCGACAGTCGCGGCCCTTGGCGGTAAAGGCGGTGGTGGCCGTCCTGACATGGCCCAAGGCGGAGCGGCGAGCGCCGAGAACGCAAAAGAAGCCATAGCCGCGGCACGCGCCGTACTGGAGGGATAGGATATGTCAGCACTTTGGATTGCCCACGTCACCGTGACGGATGAAGCCGCTTACGGTGAGTACGCGAAACGTGCGACCGTAGCGATTGCGGATCATGGTGGTGTATTTCTTGCGCGTGGTGGCAAGTACGAGCAGCTTGAGGGGACAGACCGGTCCCGCAATGTTGTCGCGCGTTTTGCAAGCCTTCAAGCGGCACATGATTGCTATTTCTCAGATGCCTACCAAGAGGCATTGGGATTTGCCAAAGGCGCGAGCCAACGCGAGCTGAGTATCGTCGAAGAAGTCTAAGCCAATACAGAGACCAGAATGCAAAAAGGCCCAGACGATTGTCTGGGCCTTTTGTTTTGATTTGCGACCTATTTAGCTCGCGCGTGACTGGCGCTTGCGTTCGTGCGGATCAAGGTGGCGCTTGCGCAGACGGATCGCGTTCGGCGTAACTTCAACCAGTTCGTCATCGTCGATATAAGCAATTGCTTGCTCAAGTGACATAACGATAGGCGTTGTCAGGCGGACTGCTTCGTCAGTACCTGAGGCACGCACGTTGGTCAGCTGCTTGCCTTTCAATGGGTTCACTTCAAGGTCGTTTTCACGGCTGTGCTCGCCGATGATCATGCCCTGATAGACAGCTTCTTGTGCACCGATAAAGAACTTGCCGCGATCCTCGAGTTTCCACAACGCGAATGAAACTGACGTGCCATTCTCCATTGAAATCAGAACACCTTGACGACGGCCTTGGATTTTACCTTTGTAAGGTGCCCAACCGTGGAACAGACGGTTCAGGATACCTGAGCCGCGTGTGTCAGTTAGGAATTCGCCGTGGTAACCGATGAGACCACGTGAAGGCACATGCGCAATGATGCGTGTTTTACCAACACCGGCTGGCTTCATCTCGACCAGCTCACCTTTGCGTGGGCCGGTCAGTTTTTCAACTACCGCGCCTGTGTATTCGTCATCAACGTCGATTGTTGCTTCTTCGATAGGTTCGTGACGCACACCGTCGATATCTTTGTAGATCACCTGTGGGCGCGAAATCGAAAGCTCAAAGCCTTCGCGGCGCATGTTCTCGATCAAAACACCCATCTGCAATTCGCCGCGGCCAGAGACCTCAAACGCGTCGCCTTTTTCGGTGTCGGCGATTTTAATAGCAACGTTCACTTCGCATTCTTTTGCAAGACGGTTGCGAATGACGCGCGATTGAACGTGCTTACCGTCACGACCAGCAAGTGGGCTGTCGTTGATACCAAAGGTCACTGTGATGGTTGGCGGGTCAATCGGCTGCGCAGGGATAGCTTCATCAATGCTAAGATCGCAAAGCGTGTCAGCAACTGTTGCTTTGGTCATACCCGCAAGCGTGACGATATCGCCAGCCTCGGCAACGTCGATAGCTGTCTGGGACAGACCACGGAAAGCAAGGATTTTAGAAACGCGGAACTGCTCGAGCTTTTCGCCGTCGCGGGACAGGGCTTTGATCGTTTCACCTGCTTTAAGCGTACCAGCTTCAACGCGACCAGTCAGGATGCGACCGATGAACGGGTCAGCTGACAATGTTGTGGCAAGCATCTGGAACGGCTCGTCCTTGCGTGAAATCTGCGCAGGCAGGGGAACGTGCTCAAGGATTTGGTCGAACAACGCGTCAAGGTTTTCGCGTGGGCCATCAAGTTCTTGGTCACACCAGCCAGCGCGACCAGAAGCGAACATTGTCGGGAAGTCGAGCTGGTTATCGTCAGCATCAAGATTCGCGAACAGGTCAAAGCAATCGTCGACCGCTTTATCTGGGCTGCCGTCAGCTTTGTCGACTTTGTTGACAACAACAATTGGGCGCAGGCCAAGTGCCAGCGCTTTTGACGTCACGAATTTTGTCTGTGGCATCGGGCCTTCGGCCGCGTCAACCAAAAGAACAACACCGTCTACCATTGAAAGGATCCGCTCAACTTCGCCGCCGAAGTCTGCGTGGCCTGGCGTGTCAACGATGTTGATCCGCGTGCCTTTCCATTCAACCGAAGTACACTTTGCAAGGATTGTAATGCCGCGTTCGCGTTCGATGTCATTGCTGTCCATCGCGCGCTCTTGGGTCGCTTCGTTT
>JAWUXS010000020.1:0-7118 GCA_034111185.1 Paracoccaceae bacterium
GATCAGTTCTGCGTCGATGTGCAAACGGCCCGCGGTATCAAGCATGTAGACGTCATATCCGCCAAGGCTGGCTTGGGTTTTTGCGCGTTTCGCGATCTTGACCGGATCTTCGCCTTTGACGATTGGCAGCGTATCAACGCCAATCTGTGCGCCAAGGATGGCGAGTTGTTCCATCGCGGCGGGGCGGTTGGTGTCGAGTGACGCCATCAGCACGCGCTTGCCTTCGCGTTCTTTCAAACGCTTCGCGAGCTTTGCGGTGGTTGTTGTCTTACCGGAGCCTTGCAAGCCGACCATCAAGATCGGTGCAGGCGGGTTGTCGATTTTCAAAGCACCGGGATCTGTGTCGCCAGTCAGGATGTGCTCAAGCTCGTCATGGACAATCTTTACGACCTGCTGGCCGGGCGTAATTGATTTGGTGACAGATTGACCCGTTGCTTTGGCTTCAACGGCTTTGACAAAGTCGCGGGCTACGGGCAGCGAGACATCAGCCTCAAGCAAAGCGACGCGCACTTCGCGCATGGCGGTCTTAACGTCGTCTTCGGACAGCGCACCTTGCTTGGTCAGCCGGTCAAAGACACCGCCAAGGCGTTCGGACAGATTTTCAAACATGGGCACGCGCCTTTAATAGTTTCCTTGTGCCTCATGTAGGAACCCGTGCCGCAAACCACAATTGCACCAGTGGGCGCAACGCGCTGACTGGTGGCGATCCCTTTGCGACAAGGGACCGGATAGCATGAGGCAATCCGGGTGTTACGGGTGCGTTTAGTCGGGGAGCGCGACTGAGTCAACACGGGCAAGCCAAGCGTTGATCGCTTCGGCAGCTTTGTGTGCGCTTGATCCGCTTGAATAGACTTCGGTGACAGCGCGTTCGGTACCGTCTTTGAGGACAAGGGCCAAGCGGTGGGTGGGCTGATCGCCATTCATAGTTTGTACAATTGCTTTGCTTAGGTTGCGGAGCAGTATCTGTTCTTTGGTGCCGCCGCGCACTTTGCGTTGGCGAATTTCCAGAATGCCAAACGGCGCGTGGAAAAATAGCTGTGTTCGCACCACGACCAATCGAAAGACGACGCCTAGCGCTGCGGCGAACCCCAAAAGCACGAGGCCAATAAACTCACTCCCGTTACTGACAGTGATCATGCCAGCACAAACCAAGATCAGCACAACAATCGTAATCAAGATGCCCCACATCCAAGGAGAATGGTTAACGATAAGCTGACTTGCTGTGTTTGATGTGATCTTCATGACGACTTTGTGCCAGTCTGCCCTACACACCGCAACAGGGGCGCAGGGCAGTGCAGATTTTATGCGGGGCGTGTTGTCTTTAGGATGATTGCTGACAAGACGCCAAGAATCAAAGCGGGCACGGCGGATGGCCCAAGCACCAGAAGGTGGAAGAGAACGGCACATGCCATTGTGCAGGTCAAAAGCGCTGCGCCGATCCATGCCATACCCGGCACCCATAGCAACACGGCAGAGCCGACTTCGATGACCCCAGTCAGATAACGGAACCACTGGCCCCATCCTATTGTCGTGAATGTATCGACCATCATCTGCACGCCAGCCAATTTAGCGAGGCCAGCAGCTGCAAAAGCGAGGGTCAGTATTGTTTTGATGGCCAACAGGCCGTAATGGCGGATTTGTGGAGACATAATTTATTCCTAATCTAAGTTTTATGCGGCGATTGAGGTGATAGCTGCCTCGGTCGTGATTTCGGCTGCGGTGACAAAGCGAACATCTGTAATACCCAAGAAACCTAGCACCGTTTTCATATGTGGGGTGGCAAAATCCACTGGGCTGTTCATCGGAACCCCGCCCGAAGCATAGACGACGATAGCCGACTTGCCCTCTAGCAGGCCGCGTGGGCCATCTGCTGTGTATTCAAACGTCACCTTAGGGCGCGCAACAAGATCTACCCATGCTTTAAGAGACGCTGGCATGCCAAAGTTGTAGATCGGCATCCCGATTACAATTGTGTCTGCTGTCTTCAACTCGTCAACAAGGGTGTCAGACAATGCAAGAATGGCCTTGTCGTCTTCTGATTTTTCATCCGCTGGGACAAGCCGTGCATTGACCCATGCCTCGTCAATTATCGGCAAAGATGTCTGGGCTAGGTCGCGGTTGATGACTGTGTCGGCGCCTTGTTGGCTAACAATAAAGTCAGCTGCGGTGCGGGATGCGGAACCTGTCAAAACGGATGACGCATTTATCAGTAGTAGGGTCTTGGTCATCGGGAACTCCGTTGATTTATTTCTGCCTCGTACATACATCTTGCAATTTCGAACGATATGCCTGTATTTAGACATTGAGTGTTTATATTTGCACACAAAAAGGTATGGCCAATGGATAACTGGGACGAGATCAGGACTGCTTTTCAGGTGGCGCGTAAAGGAACTGTGTCGGGTGCTGCAGAGGTTCTGGGCGTGCACCATGCGACCGTGATCCGTCACATCGACGCGCTTGAGGAACGTCTGAGCGTCAAGTTGTTCCAACGTCATGCCCGCGGGTACACCGCAACCGAAGCTGGAACCGACCTGCTGCGCGTCGCGCAAGCAACGGACGAGCAATTCAGCCAACTTGCCAGCCGGATCAAAGGGCAGGGCGAGGGGGTATCAGGTGAGTTGTCAGTCACGTCACTTGCGTCACTCTCGTCAATGCTAACGCCCGTTCTTGCAGGATTTCAGGGCGAAAACCCCGCAGTGCAGATCCGTTATCTGACCAGTCAGCGCGTGTTCCGTCTTGAGTACGGCGAAGCGCACGTCGCAATCCGTGCGGGGTCAGTTCCAGAAGAGCCAGACAATGTCGTGCAACACCTTATGACACAGCGCGTATCTTTGGTTGGTTCAGACAGTTATTTTGCCCGCCACGGTAAGCCGAGCGGCGAAGAGGACCTAAAGGGGCACCAGTTTGTCGGTCCTGATGGAATGGCTTCGCGGGCGCCATTTTATAAGTGGCTGTTGGAACGTGTTGATCCAAAGCAGATTGCGTTCCGATTAAGCGAGCAGGGTAGTGTCTCAAACGCAATTATCGCTGGGGCTGGTCTAGGGTTCGTGTCGCATTTTGAACTCGCCCAAAATGATTGCCTGACCGAGGTTATTCCATGCCAGCCAGACTGGGATGCAAACCTTTGGATTGTAACCCACGTGGATTTGCATCGCACCGCTAAGGTCCAAGCATTCCTAACCTATCTTAAGGCAGCCGCCAAAGACTGGGCAAACTAATGTCGCGCAGCATGGTCGGACATTTGGCGATGTTCGCCTTTTCGATCTTGGTTGCGGGTGCATTTGCGCTGGGCGCACTTGCCGCGAATGAGATTACGCCGCTTGCTTTGAACGTCGTGCGGTTTTGGTTAGCGACGGGTCTGATGGGCATCGTCGCCTACATGACTGTCGGAATTACGCGGGCGAATGCGCACGCACCTTGGCGCTACTTTGTGCTGGCCGCGTTCTTTTCAACCTATTTCGTGCTAATGTTCGAAGGGCTTAAGACTGCAGCACCAGTGAGTGCAGCCGCTGTCTTTACGCTGACGCCAATCCTAACCGCCGGATTTGGTTGGCTGCTTTTGCGACAAAAGCTGACAGGGCGCATGGCGCTCGCATTGTTGATTGGCCTGTTGGGCGCGGTTTGGGTGATCTTTCGTGCGGATGTCTCAGCGATTTTGCGATTTGAAATTGGCACCGGAGAGTTGATCTATTTCGTCGGCTGCGTTTCGCATGCTGTCTATACCCCATTGGTGCGCAAGCTTAATCGTGGTGAATCGCCATTGGTCTTTAGCTTTGGTGTTCTGCTTGCGGGTTCTTTGATGCTGACGGTTGTTGGTTGGAACGATGTGATGTCCACCGATTGGGCCGCCCTGCCGCAGATTGTTTGGGTCACAATTATATACACAGTCCTTTTCGCAAGCGCCGCGACCTTTACGCTGCTTCAGTTTGCGGCACTACGACTGCCAAGCTCAAAGGTGATGGCCTACACATACCTGACGCCAAGTTGGGTGATCGTTTGGGACATCGGATTGGGTGGCACAGCGCCACCTGTCATGATTTTGGCAGGTATCGTTCTGACGATCATAGCATTGCTGCTTTTGCTGCGGGAATGACCGCTGGGCTAATCGCCTAACTCTTTATCCAAAAACCGCTCAAACGCATCAAGGTCGAGACCGCCCATCTGGCCAAACCCCTGCATCCAAACTGATGCTTCGCGAAGGGCGTCTGGTTCAAGCTTGCACCACTTAACCCGTCCGCGTTTTTCCTGAGACACCAGACCCGACGCGGTAAGCACACCAAGGTGCTTTGATATCGCGGCCAGCGACATCTCAAACGGCTCGGCCACATCTGTTACTGCCATATCGTCCTCAAGCAGCATCGCGAGGATCGCGCGGCGTGTTGGATCAGCAAGAGCTGCAAAGACTGTATCAAGTTGCGGTGTCATAAGGGCCATTTGGCCGGAGTAGGGCGAAACGTCAACCAAATGGTTGAATATCACATGTGACGGTTTTGCGTAAAATCGGCCCTATTTGATGCAGAAATGAAATCTTGTTACTAAGCAATTACAATGGCTTATACGGTAATTCACGCCTTGTTGACTCTGAGCTGGCTGCAACCTACATATCGCGCAACATCCGAAGGGGGCTATGCCTTGTCGACACCTGACGATCACGACGCGCGGCCAGAAGACAGAATGGCAGCACTAGAAGCCAAATTGGCTGATAAGCGTGTGGTTGAAGACGTGAAGGACCATTCGGAGGAACACTATTCACAGGCGCAGCTTGCTTGGCGGATGGTAATCGAATTAGTCGCCGGTCTTGGGATCGGCTTTGGCATTGGATACGGGCTTGATCGCCTGTTCGGGACGCTCCCGATATTTCTGGTGTTGTTTGTCTTTCTGGGCCTCGCGGCTGGTGTGAACACCATGATGCGGTCGGCAAAGGAAGTTCAGGAAAAAATGGCAGCTAAGGTTGCCGAGCAAGAGGGTGACCCACGTGGCAACTGACACGCATTCCGAAGGTGGCTTGGTTTTCCATCCGCTAGACCAGTTCATCGTTAAGCCGTTGTTCGGTGACGGACCAGTTTCTTGGTACACACTGACCAATGTGACCCTTTGGATGGGTCTGACTGTTCTTGTGATCATCGGCTTGTTCGTTCTGGGCACACGTGGCCGCGCAACGATCCCTTCACGCATGCAGTCAATCGCCGAGCTGATCTACGGTTTCATCTATAAGATGGTCGAAGACGTCACGGGCAAAGACGGCATCAAGTATTTCCCATACATCATGACGCTGTTCATCTTCATCCTTGTTGCGAACTACCTCGCACTGCTGCCGATGTCTTATAGCTCTACTTCAATGATCGCGGTTACTGCGGTTCTTGGTTTCGGTGTCTTCATCGTTGTCACGATCCTTGGCTTCGTCATCAACGGCATGTCGTTCCTTGGCATGTTCTGGATGAAAGACGCGCCATTGGCGCTGCGCCCAGTCATTGCTGTCATCGAGGTTATCTCATACTTCGTGCGCCCAGTTAGCCACTCCATTCGTTTGGCGGGCAACATCATGGCGGGTCACGCGGTTATCAAAGTATTCGCAGGTTTTGCTGCGCTGACGCTGGTTAGCCCGATCGCCATTCTAGGCATCACAGCGATCTACGGTCTTGAGGTCCTTGTGGCCGGCATTCAGGCCTACGTTTTCACGATCTTGACGTGCGTATATCTTAAAGACGCGCTTCACCCGCATCACTAATTTCGGTGGGCACTCTGCCCATCTACATAACGACTGGCGGGATATCTCGCCCTACTATTTAACTTCCAACGTAAGGAGAATTCTCATGGAAGGTCAACTCGCACACATCGGCGCAGGTCTCGCAGCTATTGGTTCCGGCGCTGCCGCAATCGGTGTTGGTACTGTTGCAGGCAACTACCTCGCTGGCGCATTGCGCAACCCATCTGCTGCGGCTTCGCAGACAGCTACATTGTTCATCGGCCTCGCATTCGCAGAAGCACTCGGAATCTTCGCATTCCTCGTGTCACTGCTTTTGATGTTCGCCGTTTAAGCAAAACCGTTATCCTTACGGCTGGTTGGGGCGTATCCCGTCCCAGCCAGTAACACATTAGGTATTCGGGGGGCCACGATGGCTACGGAAACACATGATGCAGTAAGTGCATGCGTAAGCTCAGGTGGCAGTGCCATCGGTATGCCGCAGCTTTGCGCCGACTGGATCCCTAACCAGATTTTCTGGTTAGTCGTCACGCTTGTCGTGATTTTCTTTGTGATGTCACGCATCGCGCTGCCCCGTATCGGGTCAGTTCTCGCGGAGCGGTCAGGCACAATTACGAATGATATTGCTGCAGCTGAAGAGCTGAAGCAAAAGGCTGTGGAAGCAGAAGCCGCCTATCAAAAGGCACTGGCTGACGCACGCACCCAAGCAAACGAAATCGTTGTGGCGGCCAAGGCTGACATCCAAAAAGAACTGGATGCGGAACTGGCGAAAGCAGATAAAAAGATTGCAGCTAAGACTGCCGAGAGCGAAGCGGCAATTGCCGAAATTCGTGACGGTGCAGTCAAAAGCGTGACAACAGTTGCCAAAGATACAGCCAAAGAGCTTTTGAGCGTTTTGGGTGGATCAGCGGACGCGAAAACTGTCACTGCTGCAGTCACAGCACGGATGAAAGGGTAATACCATGCGGACACTTATTGCTGCACTATTCGCCCTTACAGCCACGCCCGCGCTAGCCGCTGGTGATGTGTTTGTCTCGCTGAAGAACACAGACTTTGTCGTTCTGATCGCCTTTGCTTTGTTTATTGCAATCTTGCTTTACTACAAGGTGCCTAGCCTCGTGGGTAAGATGCTGGACGGTCGTGCGGATACAATCCGCAACGAGCTGGAAGAAGCCCGTGCACTGCGCGACGAAGCGCAATCTTTGCTAGCCTCATACGAGCGTAAGCAAAAAGAAGTGCAAGAGCAGGCTGACCGGATCGTGTCACAGGCGAAAGACGAAGCTGCTGCTGCTGGCGCTCAGGCGAAAGCGGACATCAAGTCTTCTGTTGCACGTCGCCTTGCTGGTGCCCAAGAACAGATCGAAGCGGCGAAAGCTGCGGCGATCAAAGAAATCCGCAATCAGGCTGTTACGGT
>JAWUXS010000021.1:0-13562 GCA_034111185.1 Paracoccaceae bacterium
AATGACAAATTGGCAAAAAACGGATTGGCGCAACAAGCCTCGGATCCAGATGCCAACCTATACGGATGAGGCTGCTTTGAATGCGGTCGAAAGCCGTCTGTCTGGTTATCCACCATTGGTATTTGCAGGCGAAGCACGCCGCTTAAAAGCACACCTCGCCAAAGCTGGTCGCGGCGAAGCGTTCTTGTTGCAAGGTGGCGATTGCGCCGAGAGCTTTGCTGAATTCTCAGCTGACGGCATTCGTGACACTTTCAAAGTGATGTTGCAGATGGCGATGGTGCTTACGTACGGTGCGAAAGTGCCTGTCATCAAAGTTGGCCGTATGGCTGGCCAGATGGCAAAGCCACGTTCGGCTGATATGGAAACGGTCGATGGTGTTGAACTGCCTAGCTACCGTGGTGACATCATCAACGGTTTCGATTTTACAGCCGACAGCCGCATTCCTGACCCTGAGCGGATGAGTCAAGCATACACGCAGGCAGCGGCAACGCTGAATCTGCTGCGTGCTTTCTCAACTGGTGGATACGCCGACGTGCACAAAGTGCATCAGTGGACACTTGGTTTCACATCAGGTGATGAGGCCAGCAAATACCGCGAGATTGCAGAGCGGATCAGTGATACACTTGATTTTATGCATGCCGCGGGCATGACGCCTGAGCGGAATCATGAATTGCAGACGGTTGAATTCTACACCAGCCACGAAGCGTTGTTGCTTGAATACGAGGAGGCACTTTGCCGCTTGGATTCAACATCAGGCAAATGGCTTGCAGGTTCAGGTCACATGATTTGGATCGGCGACCGGACACGTCAGCCAGACGGTGCACATGTTGAGTTCTGCAAAGGTGTTCAAAACCCGATCGGTCTTAAGTGTGGTCCGTCCATGACATCTGGTCACCTCAAGGCGCTGATGGCGAATCTGAACCCTGAAAACGAAGAAGGTCGTCTGACTTTGATCGCGCGCTTTGGTGCGGGTTCAGTTGGCGAACATCTTCCACGCTTGATCAAAGCGGTTCAGGAAGAGGGCGCTAATGTGACTTGGACTTGTGACGCGATGCACGGCAACACAATCAAGTCGTCAACTGGTTACAAAACACGTCCATTCGACAGCGTGTTGCGCGAAGTCCGCGAGTTCTTTGACATCCACAATGCATCAGGCACCGTTCCAGGTGGTGTGCATTTTGAGATGACAGGCGCTGACGTGACTGAATGTACTGGCGGCGTGCGTGCTGTGACTGATGAAGATCTGTCATCACGTTACCACACTGCTTGTGACCCACGCTTAAACGCTTCGCAGTCGCTTGAGTTGGCATTCCTTGTCGCAGAAGAGCTTTCTTCGCGCCGTGAAGCGATCAAGGCTGCGAAAGCAAGCTAAGACGCTTAAGCCGACAACAAAGCGATAATATTCGAAACGGCGGCCCGATGATTGGGCCGCCGTTTTGCATTTGGGTGGTCGCAGTCGAATTAGGTGTTATCGACGACCAACCGAAGCGTTGGTTGAATTTGCAGGATTTTGTCAATTTCTGACTTTTCCTGATGAGCCTTCGAAATAAGCCGGACCTTTGCTCGCTTAGGCTCAGCAAGCTTGTCAAAGCGGACAATTGGGTTGGTCGCAAAGGAAAACCGACAGGGTCGAACAATGGTGCGCTTGTCGGTCACTAGAACACCTAGAATACGTGATACTTCTAGATGTTCGTCCTTAAGAGGCAGGATCAGCATGCGTGCTTGGATATGTCTGCGGCCAAAAGCGGGTTCAGTTTTTAGGGCGATTTCGATTGCGGCAGGATCTGCAAAAGCAGATTCGATTAGAGGCATCAAAGCCATGCGCGCATCAGCCGTGAGGAAGCTGCTAATAGGCATCGCGCGCAATTCCATCTTCATCATTTTTTGCAGGCCTTGGCCGGCAACCCGCATTCTAGCCATGCCAGGTGCTATACGCTCGGCGACGAATGCATGGGGTAGGGCTGCCTCGAGGCAGGATGGGTTAATGTCTTCGCGTAATGGGATGTCGGTCCCATTCCGTAGGCCCTGCCAATAATTATAGGCAAGTTGTATAACTTTCTCTCCGTCTGCATCCCGAAATGGGCTGCGCGGTTCTAATTGCTTAAACTCATGATCTATCGTCATTACTGATTACTTTCTCGACTGCTCCGTCTCGTTCATAAATCTATAACCATTTCTGGGATAAATGCATTTAACAAAGTGTTAACTCGTTAACGCGCAATCTCGCGCCTGCTCTTGCCCCTTTGGGTGCTTTCGCCTTAGTTGGGGGAAACGACGACAGGATAGCCCATGACACATTCCATGACTGCTTACGCAAGCCGGACAGGGGCCCTTGAAGGGATCAGTTGGCAATGGGAGATGCGCGGCGTCAACGCACGCGGCCTTGATGTTCGCATTCGTGTTCCCGACGGGATCGAAGGGCTTGAGGCAAATATCCGCAATGCCGTCACCAAGGCATTTAGCCGTGGCAACGTGACAGTGAACCTTAAAGTTAGCTGGGACGAAGGTCAGACGTCTCTCTCACTTGATGAGGCGCAGCTTGACCGTGTTCTGACTGCGTTGGATCAGGTGCAGGAACGCGCATTTGCGATGGGTGTCACCCTTGGCCAACCGACGGCAGCAGATGTTCTAAGTACGCGTGGCGTTGTCATGTCTGGTCGCTCTGATGTGGTGAACCCTGAACTGGCTAAGATGCTGAATGCTGACGTTGCGGGCCTCATTGCCGACTTTACCGCCATGAGAGCGGGTGAGGGCGCCGCCCTTCAAGCTGTTCTGAACGATCAATTGGATCGCATCGCTGAGCTGACCGAACAAGCTTCCGTAGCTGCAGATGCCCGTCGCGATGAAACCCAAACAGCCCTGACAACTGCGCTGCGCCGTGTGTTGCAAGATGTATCTGAGATCGACGAATCCCGCGTCGCTCAAGAACTTGCGTTGCTGGCCGTAAAAGCTGACATCGTCGAAGAGCTTGACCGTTTACGGACGCATACCGTGGCGGCAAAAGCCTTGCTCGCGGATGATAAACCAATTGGTCGAAAGCTTGATTTCTTAAGCCAAGAGTTCAACCGAGAAGCCAATACACTTTGTTCCAAGGCTGGTGCGGCTGCATTGACGGCAGTGGGTCTTGATCTAAAAGCGGTCATCGAACAGATGCGCGAACAAATTCAAAACGTGGAGTAAACCCTATGTCGCGACGCGGTCTATTGATCATTCTATCTTCGCCATCCGGCGCTGGAAAATCAACGTTATCCAAAGCTTTGTTGGCTTGGGACAATACGCTTAGCTTTTCTGTTTCTGCCACAACGCGCCCGCCGCGCGAGGGCGAAGTTGACGGCAAAGATTACTACTTTGTCTCAACCGATGATTTCCAAAAGCAGGTGCACGAAGGTGATATGCTTGAGCATGCCCGCGTATTCGGCAATTACTATGGCTCTCCCAAAGGTCCGGTGCAGGCCGCAATTGATACAGGTCGTGACTACCTTTTTGACGTTGATTGGCAGGGTGCGCAGCAGATCAGTAATTCCACATTGCGCGACCACGTGTTGTCTATATTTATTCTACCGCCTAGCATAACGGAGTTGCATCGCCGCCTTGTCAGCCGCGGACAGGATTCCCCAGAAGTCATCGAAGAGCGTATGCAAAAAAGCTGGGACGAAATCAGTCATTGGGACAGCTACGATTACGTGATCGTAAATGATGACCTAAAAGGCACCGAAGCCCAGCTGAAAACCATCATCGAGGCCGAGCGCATGCGTGCAAGCCAACAACCTGATTTGCTGAACCACGTCAGAAATTTACAGACACAGTTTGAGGATCGTTAAATGCTGTATGCATTAAATGACATAACGCCAAACGTGCATGAAACCGCATGGGTTGCCCCCGGCACGCATGTGATTGGTAACGTCACGCTCGCGGCGAAATCATCGGTCTGGTTTGGGACAACCATTCGTGGGGATAACGATCCTATTGTTATCGGTGAAGGTAGCAATGTGCAGGAAAACTGCGTGCTCCATACAGATCCTGGTTGCCCGCTGACGATTGGTGCTGGTTGCACAATTGGCCACAAGGCAATGCTGCACGGCTGTACTATTGGCGAAAACTCATTGATAGGCATGGGCGCTACGGTCTTGAATGGTGCTGTGATTGGCGCGAATTGCCTGATCGGGGCTGGTGCCTTGATCACCGAGGGCAAAGTTATTCCTGACGGATCTCTTGTTATGGGCGTTCCGGGCAAAGTTGTCCGCGATCTGGACGAGGCCGCAGTCGTGGGGCTACGCACTTCGGCAATTCATTACCAAGAAAATGCAGCTCGGTTTCGGGCAGAACTAAAGGCGCTTTGATATGACCAAGACACCCCCAAGTAGCCTCGTGCGCCGCACTGAATGGCCAACATCTGTTTCGCGTCCGGTTGTGACGCCGCTCCAACCGTCGGTTGTGTACGCGTCGCCTGATCCTGATGCGCTAGACGCACAATACGCCGATGCTTCTGGCTATACATATGCCCGCGAAGGTCATCCAAACGCCGAGGTTCTTGCCCGTAAAATTGACATGCTCGAAGGTGCCGAGGGTGGCATCATCACCGGATCAGGCATGTCAGCAATCGGGGCTGTGTTTCTAGGTCTCTTAAAGGCTGGCGATCACGTACTTGGTGGCGATCAGCTTTATGGTCGTTCATTGCGGTTGATGACGCAGGACTTGCCGCGATTGGGCATCACGACGTCCTTGGCTGATCCCACCGATGTGAACGCAATGCGCGCGGCGATCCAGCCAAACACGCGGATGATCTTGGTCGAAGTCGTTTCAAACCCGACGATCCGTGTGGCCGATATGCCCGGCATTGCGGCATTGGCACGCGAAAAGGGCATCCTGCTTGTCGTCGACAATACGTTCACAACACCGCGCGGCTACCGACCGTTCGACCATGGCGCGGATATTGTCGTGCACTCGGTCACTAAACTGCTGGCCGGACATTCTGACGCGACTTTGGGCTATGTCGTGGCACGGGATGCCGCACTGACGTCCCAGATAAATGATGCGAATGTCACATGGGGACTGACACCAAGCCCATTTGATTGTTGGCTCGCTGAGCGTGGTTTGCACTCGTTTGAACTACGCTATGACCGTGCGCAGGAAAACGCCGCCAAATTAGCTGACGCTTTGGCCGTTGCCCCGAACGTTAAGCGCGTTATCTATCCAACGCGTATGGACCATCCAGATCATAATCGCGCAACCGAAATTCTAGGCGGGCAGGGTGGCAACATGCTGTCGTTTGAATTGACAGGTGGTCGCGAGGCCGCGAATGCATTCACGCGCGCCGCACCCGAGATTGCGTTTGCGCCAACCCTAGGCGACGTGGGAACAACACTGTCCCATCCGGCATCATCATCGCACCGCGGTCTTACACCTGAAGGACGTGCCGCTTTGGGCATTTCAGAAGGGTTCTTTCGTGTTTCAGTTGGGGTCGAAGACCCAGCATTGCTGATCCGCGAAATGACAGCGGCTGCAGAGAAATCAGGCTAAGTGCCAGCTTTGCTCGTTGGGACAATGTACAAATCAAAATCTAACTTGGGGACAGCCGTTCTGATTTCTTTCAAAACAATCGCTGTATTTGGTATTGCTTCTGTCACTGCTCGGTAGCGCCCTTTGAAATCCAAAGTTGCCAGCTTTTTTGCAAGGTCGATCGCGTCGAACTGATCCATGATCATCGGCGATAGAATAACCTCGGGACGTATATCAAACAAAAGCGCGGCGTTCAGTGCGTCGATTTCGACGAAATAAAATCCATCTATTTCGGGTCTTGTGCGACCTTGTGCATTCCAACGCTTAATGTCGCCAACAACAAGGGTAACGACTGGCGCTTCAGGCGTTGTTAGCTGTGTCTTGTCAGAATCTGGAAATGGCTGATAGCTAGTCTTCACAATGTACCCTCTCCACGACGTGGAGTTATTCGTTATAAAATCAAGTAAACGATAGAACGAGGCGAACTATTCAGAACAAATTGGACTGCCTTGAAAAATTTTCACACTGCGATGGATAACGGGATAAAAATGAAACACAACAAAGGGATGGCACAGCAATCTGATTTGATCGCGGCGATCCCGCTGCCTGCGCTAATTATTAATGCGGATGGCCGTATCGCAACTGCAAATACAATGATGTCAGCCTTGTTTGGACTAAACCTTGCTGGGTTTAGTCATATCACTGTTTTGCGTAAGCCAGCGCTGCTTGATGCGATTGAAGCCGCCAAGCAAGACAAGATTGAACAGAAAACAAGGTATCTTGGCCACGATGGTGCGCGTGAAACGTCATACGATGTCAGCATCACACCTGTTGCCGACCAAGTCGTCGTCATCTTTGAGGACATTTCTGCCGCCGCCGAGATTGAGAAATTCAGACGCGATTTTATCGCAAACGTGAGCCACGAACTGCGTACACCTTTGACATCGTTGCTTGGGTTTATCGAAACCCTTCAAGGACCAGCGCGCGACGACCGAATAGCCCAGCAGCGTTTCTTATCGATCATGTCACAAGAAGCGGATCGCATGCGGCAGCTTGTGGATGATCTGTTATCCCTGAGCCGAGTTGAGGAGGACGAGCGTATTCGTCCCCAAGACCAAGTTGATTTTTCTTTGATTGTGCCGTCAGTAATTGAAGGTCTTCAGCCCTTGGCGGACGCCGCCAATTTGAAATTGGAGTTTGAGGTCACGGCTGGCCCAAAGATGGTTCTAGGTGATGATCTTCAACTGCGGCAAGTTCTAAGCAATCTGATGAGCAACGCCATCAAATATGGGGCCAGTTCCGAAGGCGTGCGGGTGAATGTCAGCGGCCCACGCCATGATCCTGCATTGCAAGGCGAAAGCATCACTATCGAGGTGCGCGATTTCGGCGAGGGCGTGGCGCTTCATCATATTGCCCGTCTGACAGAACGGTTCTACCGCGTCGACAGTCATCGATCTCGCGAAGTGGGTGGTACTGGGCTTGGACTTGCGATTGTGAAACACATCGTCAGCCGACACCGTGGTCGCATGTTGATCGAAAGTGATTTGGGGCAGGGCACCACGTTCAAAGTAATCTTGCCTGCGATTCTGAAGTAGCAGTCATATTGCGTATTTTTGCGTAAATCATTCAAGAGATTCAGCTGAAGACTACACAGTACCGCGTTGAAGCAATGATATTTTCTCTAAAAATTGCACTGTCATAAAACTATTACATTCCTGTCGCAAAACCTTTGTACGGATGGCCCACAAGGCAGTCAGCTGATGCGCATATCCGTGCACAGTAATTGAGTGAAGCATCAGGAGCTTACATATGTCTTTCTTGAAATTGACCGCATCAACTTTGGCGATCACCGCTGTGACAGCAACGGCCGCCGCTGCACGTGATAATGTGCAAATAGCGGGCTCTTCGACTGTTCTGCCTTACGCCGCGATTGTTGCCGAAAGTTTTGGCGAGAATTTTGATTACCCAACACCTGTTGTTGAATCGGGCGGATCATCTGCTGGTCTTAAGCGGTTCTGCGAAGGCGTCGGTGAAAACACGATTGATATCGCGAATGCGTCACGCCCAATCAAATCATCCGAGCTTGAAGCATGTGCCGCTGCAGGCGTGACCGACATCATCGAAGTTCGGATCGGTTATGACGGTATCGTTTTTGCATCTGACATCAATGGCAACGGTTTCGCCTTTACGGCTGAGGATTGGTACAAAGCCCTCGCTGCTGAGCATTTCGTTGACGGCGCTTTGGTTCCAAATACATTGACGTCTTGGAACCAAGTAAACGCAGACTTCCCCGATCAACCCATCCAAGCTTTCATCCCAGGCACAAAGCACGGCACACGCGAAGTGTTTGAGGAAAAAGTCCTCCTCGCTGGTTGTAAGGATGGTGGATACCTTAAGGCGATGGAAGACGCAGGCGTTGATGAAGACGCGGCAGAACTGGCATGTATGGCGGTTCGTACAGACGGACATTCGGTCGATGTTGATGGTGATTACACCGAAACACTTGCCCGCATCGAAGCTGATGTGAACGGGATCGGCGTGTTCGGCCTCGCGTTTTATGAAAACAACACAGACAAGTTGCAGGTCGCGACAATGGACGGTGTTGTTCCAACAACAGACAGCATTGCCGAGGGTGATTACCCTGTGTCGCGCCCGCTGTATTTCTACATCAAGGCTGCACATCTCGACGTGATCCCTGGCCTGAAAGACTTTGCTGAGTTCTTCGTCTCAGATGACATGGCAGGTCCAGATGGCCCGTTGGCTGAATACGGCCTTGTGTCCGACCCTGATCTGGAAGCCGTGCAAGAAACGGTTTCCGGCGAAGAGACACTGGGCAACTAAACCCTGAAACACTGACCGAGGCCTGCATGTATGGCCTCGGTCGCTTGAAACAAGAAATGCTGGACCTCGCATAAATGTCAGTAACAATTCCTCTTTTTGTGATTGCGATGCTCGGTGTTCTGGGCTGGTTTGCTGCTATTTGGCGGGCAGAGGCATGCGTAAATGGCGACATTCGCAAGCTGAACTCTCTGCCACGTCAGCACGCGCTGAACACAGTGCTTTCAACAATTATTCCGGGTTTGGCGGCACTCATCGGCGTGCTTGTCGCATTGCGGTTTGCCCCTTCGGATACACAGGCGTTTTATGCACCGGTTGTGATCATGGTCGTGGCTGCATTGGGCTGTGCGATATCGCTTTCGTTCATCCACGTAGATTACCGCGCCCGTACGCGTTCGGAAAACTGGATTAAGCTTCTCTTGATCCTTGCGTCATCCATCGCGATCCTCACGACCGTGGGCATTGTGATGTCGATGATATTTGAGGCGTCGAACTTTTTTAGTCAATATGCATGGACTGACTTCTTCTTCTCGTCTGAATGGTCTCCTAACTTTCGTGGTAATTCTTCGCTTGGTATTTTACCGCTGCTTTGGGGTACGCTTTACATTAGCTTTATTGCGCTATTGTTTGCTGTTCCCATTGGTCTATTCGCGGCGATCTACCTGTCCGAATATGCCTCGCGCCGGATGCGTGCTTGGGCAAAGCCTGTGATTGAAATCCTCGCGGGTATTCCGACCATCGTTTACGGCCTTTTTGCATTGATAACTGTGGGCCCATTGTTGCGCGATTATTTTGCAGAGCCGATGGGCTTGGGGCAAAGCGCGTCGTCTGTTATGACAGCGGGCCTTGTGATGGGCGTCATGCTGATCCCCTTTGTGTCGTCGCTTTCAGATGACATTATCAATGCAGTGCCGCAAGCGATGCGCGACGGATCATACGGGCTAGGCGCGACCAAGTCCGAAACCATTCGCCAAGTGGTCGTGCCAGCCGCATTGCCGGGTATAGTAGGTGCGATACTTTTGGCCGCATCACGTGCAATCGGAGAGACGATGATCGTGGTCCTTGGGGCAGGGGCCGCGGCCCGCCTGTCGCTGAACCCGTTTGAGGCGATGACCACAGTGACCGTCAAAATCGTCAGCCAATTGACTGGCGATACTGACTTCGCCTCGCCTGAAACTCTCGTTGCCTTTGCGCTTGGTTTAACGCTTTTCGTGATCACATTGGGCTTGAATGTCTTTGCGCTATATATCGTCCGTAAATATCGGGAGCAGTACGAATGACCCGCAGCTTGCTGAAAACCGATGCGCGTACAGCCAAACGTAATGCGGCTGAAAGGCGTTTCCGTATGTATGGCCTTGCGGCAATATGTGTCGCGGTACTGGCTCTCGTGGCCTTGCTGACCTCGGTCATTTCGACTGGATCATCGTCGTTCAAACAGACTTATATCACCCTCGAAGTCCCGCTGCCTGAAGACAAGCTGGATAAATCGGGTGTCCGCGATATGGCGGTAATGAGTAAGGTCACGACGATCGGTTACGCCAAGCTGCTGAGGGATGGGCTTGTCGCGCAAGTCGCCGATCTTGGGATTGAGACCGCGTTGTCGGACAAAGACATCGGCGCGATGATCTCAAAAGAAGCGGCAGCAACTGTGCGTTATCGCGTGTTGGAAAATCCTGATCTGATCGGCACGACCTTGACCATCAGTGTCTTGGCGTCGGGCCGGATTGACGGGTACTTCAAAGGCCGCGTAACGCTTGAGAGTGCTGCACTTGATGGAAACACATCGCCTGAGGCATTGATGTTGGCGCAAGAACTTGCTGACCGTGATTTGATGGTGACCAAATTCAATTGGGCTTTTCTGACCGCACCCGACGCATCCGATCAACGGCCTGAGGCCGCAGGTCTTGGTGTTGCGATCCTTGGCTCGCTTTATATGATGCTGATCGTATTGTGCCTCGCGCTGCCAATCGGCGTATCGGCATCTATCTATCTTGAGGAATTCGCCCCCAAGAACCGCTGGACCGACGTAATTGAGGTGAATATTTCAAACCTCGCGGCTGTGCCTTCGATTGTTTACGGTATCCTTGGCCTCGCGATTTTCATCAACTTTGCGCACCTCAACCAATCTTCACCGCTTGTTGGTGGTTTGGTCCTAACGCTGATGACATTGCCGACGATCATAATTTCAACACGTGCAGCGCTGAAATCTGTTCCGCCTTCGATCCGCGACGCGGCATTAGGGGTAGGGGCGTCGAAAATGCAGTCCGTCTTTCACCACGTGCTGCCACTCGCTGCACCAGGTATCCTGACGGGTACGATTATCGGCCTTGCCCAAGCTTTGGGTGAAACGGCACCGTTGCTACTGATCGGTATGGTCGCATTTGTGCGCGAATATCCTGCGGCCTATACACCCGAGGCTGGCCTATTCGGCGAAGCATCAACTGCATTGCCCGTCCAAGTCTTTAATTGGACCCAACGCGCCGATCCTGCATTTGTTGAACGTGCATCAGGCGCTATCATCACACTCCTCGTGTTCTTGTTGATCATGAACGCCATTGCCATCTATCTGCGCCGCCGGTTTGAGCGACGTTGGTAAACCTTATGGAACATAAAATGACATCAAAGATCTCGGCCAAAAACGTGCAGGTCCATTATGGCGATAACCAAGCCATCAAAGACGTGAACGTCGAAATTCCGGACAAGACCGTGACGGCCTTTATTGGTCCATCAGGTTGCGGGAAGTCGACGTTCTTGCGCACGATTAACCGGATGAACGACACGATCAGTATTTGCCGCGTAACAGGTGATATCTTGATCGACGGAGAGGATATTTACGATCCCAAAGTCGATCCTGTTCAGCTGCGCGCCAAAGTTGGCATGGTGTTCCAAAAACCGAATCCGTTCCCAAAATCGATCTACGACAATGTTGCCTACGGCCCCAAAATTCATGGCCTTGCCCGTAACAAAGCCGAATTAGACGAGATTGTAGAAAGCTCGCTTCGTAAGGCCGCGCTTTGGAACGAAGCGAAAGACCGTCTTGATGCACCCGGCACAGGTCTTTCTGGTGGGCAGCAGCAGCGTTTGTGTATCGCGCGCGCCATTGCGACAGCGCCGGAAATCCTGCTTATGGACGAGCCATGTTCAGCCCTTGATCCAATTGCCACGGCCCAAGTCGAAGAGCTGATCGACGAGTTGCGCCGCAGCTATTCTGTGGTCATCGTCACACACTCAATGCAACAAGCCGCACGCGTGAGCCAAAAGACCGCTTTCTTCCACCTTGGAAGCTTGGTTGAATACGGCGACACGGATAAGATTTTCACCAACCCAGAAGATCCCCGCACCGAGAGTTATATCTCGGGCCGCATCGGGTAAGGAGAGCACCATGAACGAGCATATCTCATCCGCATACAATCGTGACCTTGAGGCGATCCAGTCGCTTGCCATGAAAATGGGTGGCATGGTCGAAGACGCCATTCTGAACGCGGTAGATTCGCTAGCGAACCGTGACTTGGAATTGGCAGATAAGGTGCGGGCAGGGGATAAGGCTATTGATGCCCTCGAGCAGGAGATTAACGAAGAAGCGGAGCGGACAATTGCGCTGCGGGCGCCTGTTTCCAAAGATTTGCGGTCTATCCTTGCGGTGCTACGTCTTGCCGCGAGCCTTGAACGTATTGGTGATTACGCGAAAAACATCGCCAAGCGGACGGGCACCTTGGCTGACATGCCTCATATCACTGGATCAGATGCTGCATTGCGCCGCATGGCCCGCGAAGTGCAAGCGATGCTCAAAGATACGCTTGATGCATACTTGCGCAGTGATGCGGAACTGGCCGAAAGCGTGCGGCAGCGCGACCACGAAGTTGATCAGATGTACAACGCGCTTTTCCGCGAATTCCTGACGTTTATGATGGAAGATCCGCGCAACATTACGGCCTGTATGCACTTGCATTTTATGGCAAAAAACGTGGAACGCATGGGTGATTTGGTGACCAATATGGCCGAACAAGTTATCTATTTAGTGACAGGTGAAATGCCAGAAGAAGCCCGCCCAAAGGGCGATAAAACAGCATTTGTCACAGGCGCGGGTTAACCCAATGGCCCACGAGCCCCATGTTCTAGTCGTCGATGACGAAGCTGCACAGCGTGAAATGCTTGTCTATAACCTTGAGGCATCAGGCTACCGTACATCACGCGCAATGAATGGCGAGGAAGCATTGGAGCGCGTTGCCGAAGACCCGCCGGACCTGATTATTCTTGATTGGATGATGCCGCTTTTGTCAGGTATCGAAGTTTGTCGTCGCCTAAAGATCAAACCAGATACCGCTGAAATCCCTGTGATAATGTTGTCTGCACGTTCCGAAGATTTTGACAAAGTCCGTGGTCTTGAAACTGGTGCTGATGACTATGTCGTTAAGCCGTATTCAGTGACTGAGTTGATGGCGCGTGTCCGTGCATTGCTGCGCCGAGCGCGCCCAGCGGCTGTCGGGCAGGTGCTGCACTATGGGAATATTTCGCTGGATGCTGAAAAGCATCGGGTCTTGCGTGACGATGTGCTTCTCAAGCTTGGGCCGACCGAATTTCGTTTGCTGAGCACGTTCATGGAAAAGCCAGGTCGCGTGTGGTCACGCGATCAATTGCTAGATCGCGTTTGGGGACGTGATGTTTACGTCGATACACGCACGGTCGATGTTCACGTCGGCCGTTTGCGCAAAGTTCTTAACGAGCACGGTGATGATCCTATCAGAACGGTGCGTGGCGCAGGCTATGCGCTCGGTTAGAGTTAAGACATCATGCTAACGTGTTGTTGGGGCTGACTTATTTTGCGCTTCGTTCGACTTTTGAGCTTCTAATATAACGCATAATACTGATTATGCGAATTATGGCGTATGGCAGGTGCCCGCTACCTTGAAGTGCGACTCCTATTAGAAAACAACGAGTTATCTAATAGGAGAACATCGCATGGGAGCCGTTTATAAGTAACTGAGCATGCAAGAACGTCGTAGAATTGAAAACTGGTGGCATGCAAAGGTGCCCGTCGCCGAGATGGCGCGGGTTTTGAAGCGTCACAAGGCGACGATCTTCCGCGAGATCAAACGCAATTTCTGGACTGATGATGCCTTTCCTAAGAAGTATGCGGGATACTTCGGCATGGCGGCGCATCAGCGAACGCAGCGACGTCGATCTACAAAGCGCAAGCTGATCCGGTATCCTGAGGTGCGCCAACG
>JAWUXS010000022.1:0-50398 GCA_034111185.1 Paracoccaceae bacterium
GGTGCGGACAGGCACGTTGATCCAAGAGGCGGCGGCGCAGAATGTCATTCCTGTCACGCTTGAGCTGGGTGGGAAATCGCCGCAGATCGTTTTCGATGATGCGGATATTGATCGCGCACTGCCGTTTCTTGTGAATGCAGGTATTCAAAATGCAGGCCAAACTTGTTCCGCTTCTTCGCGGATATTGGTGCAACGTGGTGTTTATGAAAATGTGCGCGACCGGATGGCCGCTGCTTATGGTGCGTTGCGTGTTGGTGCGGCGATGGATGATATGAATGTCGGGCCGCTTATCTCGGCACGGCAAAAACGGATCGTGACGGATTTCATCGGGATGGGGGTTGATTTGGAGTGTGTTGCTAAAGGAAATATAGAGCCTAACGCTAACAAAAATGGGAATTTTGTCGCTCCGGTGCTGTTTGCCAATGTGCCCTCGGAACATGTGTTGGCGCGTGACGAAATCTTTGGTCCTGTGCAGGTCATCATATCGTTTGATACCGAAGAAGAAGCGGTAAGAATTGCGAATAGCACGGACTATGGCTTAGTTGCTTCGGTTTGGTCAAAGGATGGTGGTCGCCAGATGCGGTTGGCAAAATCGTTGAAAGCTGGTCAGGTATTTTTGAATAACTATGGCGCTGGTGGGGGGGTAGAACTTCCGTTTGGTGGCGTCGGTAAGTCAGGGCATGGTCGTGAAAAAGGGTTCGAAGCCCTGTACGGCTTCTCGACCCTTAAAACAGTTGCAGCATGGCATGGGTGAACACATGAGACTTTCAGGAAAAACGACGTTGGTGACTGGTGGCGGTTCTGGCTTTGGCGCAGGAATTGCACGCAAGTTCGCGGCTGAAGGTGCAAAGGTTTGCGTCGCCGATATCAACCTTGTGGGTGCGCAAGAGATTGCGGACGAAATTGGTGGGATCGCTGTTCATTGTGATGTGTCGGATCGCGAAAGTGTTAAGGCGGCACGCGAAGTTATCCTGAAAACCTACGGGAGGCTGGATATTTTAGTGAACAATGCGGGGGCAACGCATTTGCCTCAGCCGCTCGAGGACGTCACGGACGATGACTTTGCGCGTGTCTTTAATGTGAACGTCAAATCAGTCTACCTTACAGCTCAGACCTTTATCCCAGATTTCAAAAAGCAAGGAAGCGGTGTTGTTTTGAACGTCGCCTCGACTGGCGGGGTATCGCCGCGGCCAAATCTGACTTGGTACAACGCGTCCAAGGGATGGATGATCACGGCGACCAAGGGCATGGCGGTTGAGTTGGCACCGCACGGAATACGGGTGAACGCAATCAACCCAGTTGCGGGCGAAACACCTTTGCTAAAGTCGTTCATGGGCGAAGATACCCCCGAGATCCGCGCAAAGTTCTTGTCGACGATCCCAATCGGCCGATTTTCAACGCCTGAGGACATGGGCAACGCGGCGTGTTTCCTATGCTCGGATGAAGCATCCATGATTACGGGTGTCGCGCTTGAGGTCGACGGTGGTCGCTGCATCTGATTTTCTAAGCTTTGAGCGACCCACCCTAAATTTGAAAAACGGCGCTGCCGCCAATTTGGACTAGTTGATATGAAACCCGGACCGCGTAATTTGATCACTGATATCTCGGGCCTAAAAGTAGGAAATGCCCAAGATCAGACACTGAAATCAGGTGTCACTGTTCTGACGGCTGATCGGCCTTTCGTGGCGTCTGTTCATGTTATGGGGGGCGCGCCGGGTTCGCGTGAAACCGATCTGTTGGCACCTGATAAAACTGTGACTGCGGTTGATGCATTGGTCCTTTCAGGCGGGTCCGCGTTTGGTCTGGATTCTTGTTCAGGGGTAATGGACGGATTGCATGAGCAAGGGCGCGGGTTTGCGGTTGGAGCAGCAAGGATCCCGCTGGTGCCGGGTGCAATCTTATTCGATCTACTGAATGGCGGCGATAAGGGTTGGATGAAAAACCCCTACCGTGATCTTGGTGCCGCTGCGTTGAAAGCGGCGTGCGAAGATTTCGAAATCGGATCGGTTGGTGCTGGTACGGGTGCGATGGCTGCAATGCAAAAAGGCGGCCTTGGGTCTGCGTCGTTGGTTCTAGAGGGTGGAACGACCGTCGCTGCGTTGGTTGGGGCAAACCCGATTGGTAGTGTAACAACGCCGGGCGACAGGCATTTCTGGGCATCACCTTTTGAGATCAATGGTGAATTTGGTGGCGCTGGAACAGATACTAACACTGGGATTTTTGCTCTTCCTGACAGCCGTAAGAGCCATGCGATGCACATTCTTGCGACCGAGCGTAGCAATACGACCATTGCGATAGTCGCCACCGATGCGCCGCTTACGAAAGCGCAGTGTCACAGGATGTCCGTTGCAGCCCATGACGGGATCGCGCGGGCGATCGTGCCTGCGCATACGCCATATGATGGGGACCTCGTATTTGCGGCTTCAACAGGAGAGGGCCCTGCGGTTGATGATGCAGCACTTTTGCAGATTGGTCATGCGGCGGCTGTGTGCCTATCGCGTGCGATTGCACGGGCAATTTATCATGCGACCCCTTATCCAAATGACAGCTTGGCCTGCTATCGCGGCTAAAGATTACGCCCCGCATTGACTGGGGTATGACTAAGAAGAATAAGAGTTAAGGAATGCCACTTATGTCGACCACCACGATTGAGACGAAGCCGATTGATGGTCAAAAGCCCGGGACGTCTGGGCTGCGCAAGAAGACCAAGGTTTTCTTGGGTGCGCATTATCTAGAGAACTTTGTCCAAGCGATTTTTGACGGCATCGGTGGCGTGGCGGGCAAACGTTTGGTTGTTGGCGGCGACGGTCGGTTCCACAACGATGTGGCAGTGAAAACGATTTTGCGGATGGCGGCAGCGAATGGCGCGGCGCGGGTAATCGTCGGGCAAGGCGGCTTGTTATCCACGCCTGCTGCGTCCCACCTGATACGGCTGAACAAAACCGATGGCGGCATCATCCTTTCGGCGAGCCATAACCCAGGTGGGATAGACGAAGACTTTGGGATCAAGTTCAACGCGGCAAATGGCGGACCCGCGCCTGAGGGTTTGACTGACACGATCTATGCCAAGACAAAAGCCATGCAGTCATATAAGATCTGGAGCGGCGAGGCGCCAAGCATTGATGTATTGGGCGACAGCCAATTGGGCGAGATGGCTGTGAGTGTTGTTGATCCGGTCGCCGACTATGCAGACTTGATGGAAACGCTATTTGATTTTGGCGCAATCAGGAACCTTTTCGCAGAAGGCTTTCGGATGCGGTTTGACGCAATGAATGCGATTACTGGCCCCTATGCGGTCGAAGTTCTTGAAAAACGCCTTGGCGCTGCGAAAGGGACGGTTGTGCATGGCACGCCGTTGCCGGATTTTGGCGGCATGCATCCCGATCCAAACCCGACGTGGGCGCATGAGCTGATGGCAGAAATGTTCAGCGAAGGCGGACCCGATTTTGGTGCCGCGTCGGACGGTGATGGCGACCGGAACATGGTTCTGGGTCACAACAGCTATGTCAGCCCATCGGATAGTTTGGCCCTTATTGCAGCCCACGCGCAAAATGCACCTGGTTACAAAAAGGGTTTGGCCGGAGTGGCGAGATCAATGCCGACATCGGCTGCGGTCGATAGGGTCGCGGCGGTGCTCGGCATTCCGTGCTTTGAAACACCGACAGGTTGGAAGTTTTTTGGCAACCTGATGGACGATGGGCAAGTCGCACTTTGTGGCGAAGAAAGCTTTGGTACGGGTTCGGACCACATTCGCGAAAAGGACGGCCTGTGGGCTGTATTGATGTGGTTGAACATCATCGCAGCGACGGGTCAGGGCGTTGCCGAGTTGTTGCGCGGACATTGGCAGACCTATGGGAGAAATTACTATTCTCGCCATGATTACGAGGCGGTTGAGATTGATGTCGCGGAGGCGGCGTTTGGTAGCCTTTGCGCCGAGTTGGACGAGATTGTCGGCAAAGAGTTCGCGGGTTTGACCGTTACGGAAGCGGATCAATTTAGCTATACTGATCCCGTCGATGGTTCGGTTGCGACCGGTCAGGGCATTCGTGTGATGTTTGAGGGCGACGCGCGTCTTGTGCTGCGGATGTCAGGGACTGGAACAACGGGTGCGACGTTGCGGTTGTATCTTGAACGGCTGGAAACGGATGCGGCACAACTGACGCAAGACCCGCAATTGGCGTTGGGCCTGATCATTGCCGCAGCAGAAGAGATCGTTGGCTTTCGCGCCCGCCTTGGGCGCGAAAAGCCTGATGTTATAACCTAGGTAGCGCTAAGGCGTTTCAGCAATGAAGATGTGTCCCAACGGCCACCGCCCATTTTTTGCACGTCTTTGTAGAACTGATCAACAAGAGCGGTGACGGGTAGGCTTGCGCCGTTTTCATTTGCAGTCGCTAGGCAGATACCAAGGTCTTTGCGCATCCAGTCGACCGCGAAGCCGTGGTCGTAATGATCAGCAAGCATCGTCTCGTTACGGTTCGACATTTGCCAGCTACCAGCAGCGCCTTGGGAAATAACCTCAACTACAGCTGCGCCGTCAAGGCCGGCCTTTTGTGCAAAGTGCAAAGCTTCGGACAAACCCTGAACCAATCCAGCGATTGCGATCTGATTGCACATCTTGGTCATTTGACCGGCACCACTTTCGCCGATCCGGCGGCATAGCTTGGCGTAACTGGTGATCACGGCCTCCGCACGGTCATAGTCGTCTTGCCGTCCGCCACACATGATCGAAAGTTGCGCGTTTTCGGCGCCCGCTTGGCCGCCCGAAACAGGCGCATCCACAAAGGCGATGCTTTGGGCGTTTGCGGTATCCGCGAGCTCTTTGGTGACTTGCGCCGAGACGGTTGTGTGATCGACGAAAAGTGTACCTGCGGACATGCCAGCGAAGGCGCCATCGTCGCCTAAACATACTGAACGCAGATCTTCGTCGTTCCCCACGCAGGCCAATACGATATCAGCACCAGCTGCGGCTTCTTTGGGTGTGGTTGCCATGGCTCCGCCATGTTTTGCGACCCATGCGTCTGCTTTTGCTGCGGTACGATTGTAGACAGTGACGTCATGGCCGGCAGCCTGAAGGTGCCCTGCCATTGGGCCGCCCATAACCCCAAGACCTAAAAATGCGAGTTTAGCCATTTGCTTGTGCCCTTCTTAGCTTTGCTGTCGAACACAATGATCAAATCCGAGTGCATCGCAAGAGGATCGTGCTAGGCAGATTTCGCTCCATCGAAAGTGCGGAATTTTCCGTTGCACTGTGCGATGGATAAAAGGCTGCCAATTTGATCCGCAGGTGTTGGGCTAGCGAGACCAAAGCCCTGTAGGAAGTCACAGCCAAGAGATTGAAGCACATCAATATGTGCAGCAGTTTCGACGCCCTCTGCGACCACGGCGATCCCTTGTAGCTTGCCAATTTGAACAATGGCCTGCACCAAGCTGCGCTGCTGTTCAGATGTCACGACAGGTTGGATCAATTGGCGATCTATTTTTAGGCGTGTTGGTTTGAGGTTCAAAAGCCCAACGATTGACGCGTGACCGGTTCCAAAGTCATCGATCTCGATATCAATGCCGCGATCTCTGATGCGTTGAAGGTTTGCCGCGAGCTGATCATTTTGGGTGTCCAAGAACACAGATTCAAGCAATTCGAACGCAAACTTTCCCGGCATTTGGTCTAGAATTTCCAAGTCATCTGACAAGAGTGGATCAGTCAAACGACGTGCCGATACGTTCACTGACATACGTGGAACACGCAGCCCTTGCTGGTGCCACATTTGGGTGTCTTGGACCGCCTGCAATAAAACAATGCGGTCAATCTGATTGACGACATCCAATTCCTCAGCCGTTGGCAGGAACTGCGATGGGGCCCAAACCTCTCCACTTGGGTGGCGCCATCGCACTAAAGCCTCAATGCCGGAAAGGTCCAAGGTCTTGGCATCAAACTGGGGTTGATAGACACAAAAGAATTCACCTTTCTCGAG
The DNA here is from genome assembly GCA_034111185.1 of Paracoccaceae bacterium. Lineage (GTDB taxonomy): Bacteria > Pseudomonadota > Alphaproteobacteria > Rhodobacterales > Rhodobacteraceae > Yoonia. Next base: position 5,970 of record JAWUXS010000022.1, read on the forward strand.
GCCAGCTAAGATTTCATCGGCGCATTGTTTTTTCACCTGTGCGGCGACCTTAAGATCTGCGGTATAGAAGCGGCATCGCCCGCGGCCTTCGTTCTTGGCGAGGTAGAGGGCTAGGTCTGCGTTGGCAAACAAAGCGCTACCTGTTGATGAGCTGCTGGCGACTGTCGCGATCCCCACACTCATCCCAAACCGACACTCGCTTTCTTCGAAAATGTACGGCGTCAGAGAGGTGTCGATGATGCGGTTGGCCAGTTCTTCCAAGACATGATTTGAAGGGGCATGAGATATAAACACTACGAATTCATCCCCGCCGACACGCGCGACAAGGGCATCGTCGGGTGCTTCAGATGAAAGGATATTTGCAGCGTGGATCAATACCTGATCACCAGCAGCATGGCCCAGTGTGTCGTTGATTTGCTTGAACCGATCGAGGTCGATGTGCAGTACCGCGGGGGACGCATCGTCAGGGCAGGCTTGGAGAAACTCGTCGAGTTTGCGGCGGTTTGCAAGACCAGTTAGCGCGTCATGTAATGCGCTGAATTCCATTTCAGCGCGCGCTGCCTCGAGCGCTGTATTCTGGCTTTGAGCGAGTCTGTTTGCTTCTTTTAATCGCTCTGAGGATTCATAGTCGCTGGTCACATCCCAGTTGACACCGATCAGCTTTCTGCGACCTGTTGAATCTTGATGGAACGATGCCTTTGAGCGGATGTGCCGGATTGCACCATCTTGCCGAATGATCCGGTAATCCAACGAGAAATCTTCGCCGGTGCGCAGGCAATGTTCACTAAGTCTGGTCGCTTTATCGCGGTCGTCATCGTGGATATGTCGTTGCCAAATGTTGTCTCTGTTGCGTGGGGTGAATGGATCAATTCCGTACATCGCGTACATTTCGCGATCCCATTTTGTCTCAGATGTCTTTAGATCAAATTCCCATACGCCTATGCCGGCCACGCTGACTGCAAGATCGAGGCTTTTCGAAAGGCTCCCGAATTCTTCGGCGCGCTCTTTTAGCTCAGTTACGTCGGTGTCGCATCCGATGATCCGCAAGACCCTACTTTCGGGGCTTCGTTTAACGACACGACCACGTGCAAGAATCCATGTCCAATGACCTTCGGCATGACGTGCGCGATATTCATAGTCTATGGTATCAATCTTGCCGTTGATGATCGCGTCGGTTTTTTCTTTGATGTTATTTTGGTCGTCTGGATGAATTTTACGAAGCCAGCTTTGCGTACTAACGCGTGCAGAGAGAACAGGCTCAAGTCCGCGAATTTGGTACCAAGATGCAGAGCAGTGGCTTTTACCTGTTTCGAAGTCGTGATCCCAGAGCCCCTGTCCTGTAGCCTCAATCGCGAATTGCCATCTCTCTTCCAATGCGGCGACAGTAGAAACATTGGACATATCGGCAGGTTCAATTTTGGCGACCGCAAGCCCTAGCAAGGTCATGGGTGCGTTGCCAGCGCGCTGCATTGGTGACAAAATTAATTCATGCGTTGGGATAAGCATTTCGAGGCGGCAAGTGCCATCGCGCCCGTTTTGAACGTCCGATTGCCAGCTTCTGAATGCGGCTTTCCACGATGGTTTGAGAAGGGCGTCAAGCGAGAAATTTGACGCGGCACCTGTGAGGATGTGCATCGAATCGTTGCATTGAAGGATCTCCGTCAAATGACTGACCAACATGGCGGGTGCGTCGAAATGATCGACAACCCATGCCAAATTTAGATCGCCAGGGAGGGATCTTTCGAGTTTCACCAATTTAGCCTTCTCAAATACGCGAGTACCATCATGATCGGCCGAGAATGTTACCAAATTACTAATTTCTGAAATGTGTTAACGACAATTCGCATCAAACAGGTGTGACATTGTGCATCTTGCGCAAGCGACTTTGGCCTCATACGTATCGCGCGAGTGTATAATATGAGGACCGTCAATATGCGTTTTGCACCCATGATTTTCGCAGCACTACTTCCTATTTCAGCCGCTGCGCATGATTTTAAGATCGGAAATTTGATGGTGATGCATCCCGTTGCTTTTGCGACTGCTAAGACAGCGATGACGGGTGCGGGCTATTTGACGATCACGAACACGGGCGAAACAGCTGACCGTCTGTTGGCGGTCGAAGCAGATTTCCCGCGTGTGATGGTGCATGATACCAAAGTGGAAGATGGTTTGGCGACGATGTTCCATATCGACGCATTGGACATCGCCCCGGGCGAGACCGTTGAATTGGCGCCGGGTGGGAAGCATGTCATGTTTATGGGCCTAAACGGTGATCCGTTCGAAGTAGGCGAAGAGGTCAACGCGACATTGGTCTTTGAAAATGCTGGGAGCCTTGAAATAGTGTTCAAAGTAGAAGAACGTCCTGAAATGCAAATGGATCACGGCGAAGATTCGGACGAAGCCGCTGTAGACCACAGCGGTCACTAAGCAGAGATAGTAATGCGATCACGGTAAATTTTATAATGTTTGCTGGACGACGTCGCAGGGTGAGTTATTGTATTGTTGTCAAGTGTCGTGAACCGACTTGTTTAGAATTAAAGGAATACGAACATGAAGATGTTTTCAATTGCCGCAGCGCTAACGATTGTTGCAGCACCCGCATTCGCTGATGGCCATGCACCAACAAAAGGCGACGTTGCTTCTGGTGAAGCGCAATTTAATCGCCAGTGTGTTGCCTGTCACGTCGTAGCCGACGCAGATGGTAACGTCCTTGCTGGCCGCAATGCCCGCACAGGTCCTAACCTTTATGGCGTTGCTGGTATGACGCCAGGTACAGTCGATGGTTTCCGTTATGGCGATTCAATTGTTGAGTACGGTGAGACTGGCGCAAAATGGAACGAGGCAGAATTCGTAGCCTACGTTCAGGCGCCAACTGATTATCTGCGTGAAGCACTTGAGAACCGCCGGGCACGTGCGCGGATGTCTTATCAAGTCCGTGACGAAGATCAGGCGTACGATATCTATGCGTATCTAGCTTCTCTGGCCGAGTAATCGCGCTAGTTATTTATGGAATGGGCCGTCCGATTGATCGGGCGGCCCATTTTCATTAGGTATCTTGAATAGCTTTGCTGAAAGGTCTGATCCGATGGATATTTTTGTGTTTTTCATTCTGTTGGCTGCAAGCTTTGCTGCTGCGGCGACCGGTATGCTTTTCCCGACAGGCGATTGGTACAAGACCCTAATCAAGCCAAGCTGGGTGCCACCCAATTGGGTGTTTCCTATCGTTTGGACAAGCATCTATGTCTTGATCGCTTTCGCTGGGTCACGCGTTGCGGGATTGACTGGTAGTGGCTACGCGATGGCGTTTTGGGGGCTTCAGATTACGCTTAATACGCTTTGGACGCCGGTGTTCTTTGGCTTGCGCCGTTTGCGGGGTGCCTTGCCGATCATGGGCGCGCTTTGGCTGGCGGTGCTGGGGTGTTTGATCACGCATATCCAGCTTGATCTGCTCGCGGGTCTGGCGTTTGTGCCCTATCTCATATGGCTGACGATCGCGGCTGCGCTGAATTACAGCGTTGCAACGTTGAACCCAGATCAACAGCCGCTTGAGATCCACAAACTTTGACCCCCTTGCCGTTGCCGAATTTTGGTGAAACCATTGGGGATGGAAATACATATTAAAACTTGGGCCGAAACCGCACCGCAGCTTGTTGCTGTGGCTGCTGGTCGTAAGTCTGCCGATACGGTGATCCGTGGTGGCAAATTAGTGAATGTTCAAACCCGCGAAGTACTGGACGGATGGCAGGTTGCCATCGCCGCTGGGCGTTTTGCCTATGTTGGCCCAGATGCGTCACATTGTATTGGCCCCGACACACAAGTGATCGATGCGGATGGTCAATATATGATCCCGGGTTTGTGCGACGGTCATATGCATATCGAAAGTGGGATGCTGACACCCGCGGAATTTGCGGCGGCGGTTATTCCGCATGGCACAACGACCATGTTCACTGATCCGCACGAAATCGCGAATGTTCTTGGTCTGCGCGGCGTAAAGATGATGCATGATGAGGCGCTGATGCAGCCCATCAATATCTACACCCAAATGCCGTCCTGCGCGCCATCTGCGCCGGGACTTGAGACAACTGGCTTTGAGATTTCAGCCGAAGATGTGGTCGAGGCAATGGCGTGGCCTGGCATTATCGGTTTGGGCGAGATGATGAATTTCCCTGGTGTGATTAACGGTGATCCGCAGATGTTGGCGGAGATGGCAGCGACGATGAACGCGGGTAAAACCGTTGGCGGGCATTACGCTTCACCAGACAAGGGCATCGCGTTTTCGGCCTATGTTGCGGGCGGCGCTGCGGATGATCACGAAGGGACAGCCGAGGCTGATGCGATCGCGCGAGTACGGCTAGGTATGAAGTCGATGATGCGCCTTGGTTCTGCTTGGTATGATGTTGAAACGCAGATTACGGCAGTCACTGAAAAGGGGCTCGACCCGCGGAATTTCATTCTTTGTACGGACGATTCCCATTCTGGGACGCTTGTGAATGACGGACATATGAACCGCGTTGTGCGCCATGCCATCGCATGCGGCTGTGATCCTTTGATCGCGTTGCAGATGGCGACGATCAATACAGCAACACACTTTGGGCTTGAGCGGGAGCTGGGTTCAATTGCACCCGGCCGCCGTGCTGATGTGGTTTTGACCTCGGACCTTAAGGCGTTGCCGATTAACATGGTTATGGCGCGTGGACAGATTGTGGCTGAGGCAGGCAAGATCGCTGTAGATTGTCCGCATTACGATTGGCCTGCTGAAGCGCGTGAAACGGTGCGGATGGGCAGAACGCTAGGCGCTGATGACTTTGGTATTGCAGCACCCGAGGGTGCGAATACCGTCACTGCAAAAGTGATAGGCGTGATCGAGAACCAAGCCCCAACCGAGGCTTTGACGGTTGAATTGCCCGTGGTTGGTGGCCTTGCCGAAGGGCTAGGCGATACGTACCAAATTGCCCTAGTTGAGCGGCATCGTGCGACGGGTGCTGTGACAAACGGTTTTGTATCGGGCTTTGGCTATACCGGTAAGATGGCGATCGCATCGACTGTGGCGCATGACAGCCACCATATGATTGTTGTGGGCACGGATCGCGCCTGCATGGCGCAGGCTGCAAATCGATTGGGCGAGGTTGGTGGCGGTGTGACTGTCTGGAAAGACGGCGCAGAGCTGGCGCTGGTTGAACTGCCTATCGCGGGGCTCATGTCCGACAAACCTGCGGCCGAAGTTGCGGCCAAGGCCGACGAAATGGTCGCCGCGATGGAGGCCTGTGGCTGCAAATTGAACAATGCTTACATGCAACATTCGCTTCTGGCGCTTGTTGTTATCCCTGCGCTGCGGATTTCGGATCTGGGGCTGGTGGATGTTACGAAATTTGAACTCACTGACCTATTTGAGGAAACTGAATGACCGTCGATATGACAAAGCACTTGCAGACACCCGAAGTGCCTGCCCATGAAGAATTCCGAGATCCAGTTGCGGCTGTTGCCCGCCTGCTTGAGCTATATACGACGGCATCAAAGTTCTTGTGCAAGCATTTTGCCGAGGCGCTGTCTGGCGATGCGCCGCAAAATCGTTACCGCGCATTTTACCCCGAGATCCGCCTGACTACGACAAGCTTTGCAAGCGTTGATAGCCGTCTGTCATTTGGCCACGTCGCCGAGCCGGGAAATTATGCCACGACAGTCACGCGCCCTGATTTGTTCAAAGAATACCTTGAGCAGCAGATTAGCCTGCTGATTAAATCGCATGATGTACCAGTGGTAATCGGTTCTTCGACAACTGAGATGCCAGTGCATTTTGCCGTTGCGAACGACAGCGAAATGACCGTGCCCCAAGACGGTGGCATGAACTTTACGTTGCGCGATGCATTTGACGTGCCGGACCTTTCGACGACGCACGATAAGATCGTGAATGGTCAGGGGTTCCTTTACCCGGATGGCGCACGACCTTTGGCGCCGTTTACCGCCCAACGGGTTGATTATTCGCTCGCACGTTTGTCGCATTATACCGCGACATCTGCCGAGCATTTTCAAAACCATATCCTTTTCACAAACTATCAGTTCTACGTTGAAGAGTTTGAAGCATACGCACGCAAGATGTTGGCTGATCCAGAGAGTGGCTACACGAGCTTTGTAAGCACCGGTAATATCGAGATCACTGATCCCGAGACCCCGATTGATGCACCAGCCAAGCTGCCACAGATGCCGACTTACCATCTTAAGCGGCGCCACGGTGGCGGGATCACATTGGTGAATATCGGTGTTGGCCCATCCAACGCTAAGACCGCGACGGATCATATCGCGGTCCTACGGCCGCACGCATGGCTGATGGTCGGGCATTGTGCGGGTCTGCGGAACACGCAGCGCTTGGGCGACTTTGTATTGGCGCACGCATATCTGCGCGAAGATCACGTGTTGGACGACGACTTGCCTGTTTGGGTTCCAATTCCGGCATTAGCCGAGATCCAGATTGCGCTGGAAAAGGCCGTTGCTGATGAGACCCAACTAGAAGGTTACGAGCTGAAACGGATTATGCGGACGGGTACGGTTGCTACGATTGATAACCGTAACTGGGAGCTACGCGAACATTCTGGGCCGGTGCAGCGGCTGTCGCAATCACGTGCGGTGGCACTGGATATGGAGAGTGCGACGATCGCTGCGAATGGTTTTCGCTTTCGTGTACCTTACGGAACGTTACTGTGTGTCTCAGACAAACCGTTACACGGTGAGCTGAAACTGCCTGGAATGGCCTCGGATTTCTATAAGACACAGGTTTCTCGGCACCTGATGATCGGAATCAAGGCGATGGAGCATTTGCGTGAAATGCCCCTTGAACGCATCCACAGCCGTAAGTTGCGTAGCTTTGAGGAGACTGCATTCCTCTAAATCAGCAAAAATAGGCAAAAAACGCACATTTTCCCTTATCTGACGCACACTAATTGTTGTGGAAGGCCACTATATACCGTTTAATATGAGGGTAAGAGGCCCTAAAGGTTGGGCGATAATGAGGGAGACCAGAACAATGGCAACAAAGCCTATGACAAAAGCGCAGCTCGTCACTGCAATCGCTGAAGAGACCGGCATGGACAAGAAGGGCGCATCTAGCGCACTGGACGGTATCGTGGCGATCATCACGAAAGAGGTTGCCGGCGGCGGCGCTGTAACACTTCCTGGCGTTGGCAAAATCTATTGCCGTGAGCGTCCAGAGCGTATGGTTCGCAACCCAGCAACGGGTGAGCAGATCAAGAAAGACGCAGACAAAGTTGTCAAAATGACAATTGCAAAAGCGCTGAAAGACAGCGTGAACGACTAAGCGTCGTAACGGGTTTTTAAAAGGACCGTCCTTTTGGGCGGTCCTTTTTCGTTTCTAGATTAAATACTGAGGCTGTCATGTCGCCAATTCCAAGAACCGCAGTTGTCTTTGCGGCTATCATTGCGTGTTCTTGTGCATCGCTGACGGCGGTTTTGATTGTGATGCCTCAATTTGGCATTCGATATTTTCCAGGATTTTGGATGACGACGGCAGCTGTCTCACCACTTTTTGCCGCACGACCCATGGGAAGCTATTTGTGGCGTAGGCGCCCTGAGGCTTTGGCTAATCGTGAGATGCTGACACTAACAATGCTGACGACGGTCCCTGTTGCTGTAATTGCATTGTTTACCGAAGCTGTTGTGGTGTTCACCTTTCTTCCGCAAGAGCAGGTCATCGCGTTTCAAGACGTACTGTTTGCCCCGTTCGCTGAGCGGTACAGCGCGCAGGTTCTTTTTGGGCTAAGTTTCTTTGCGTCGCTCGTTCTCGCTACGCTGATCAGTTGTCTGTATTACCTGCCCGGACAAATTGGGCGTCTTCAGGGCCCGCCGGCAGCTGAATAGCAGGTCACCGCTTGCACCTGCTTACTAGGTAGGCAAGTGTCGCGACATGGATATCAAAGCAATTCTTATGGGATTGGCGTTTGCATTTATGTGGTCGTCAGCCTTTACGTCAGCCCGCGTCATCGTTGAATATGCACCACCGCTTTCGGCATTGGCGCTGCGGTTCTTTGTGTCCGGCCTAATTGGTGTCGCGATTGCATTCGCCATCGGTCAAAGGGCGAACCTGACCCGACAACAATGGATTGGTGTTGTGATTTTTGGTGTCTGCCAAAATGCTCTTTATCTGGGGATGAATTTTGTGGCGATGCAAACGATTGAGGCATCTTTGGCTGCTATCATCGCGTCTGTGATGCCGCTGCTTGTTGCCTTGGCAGGTTGGCTGGTGTTTGGGCAACGGGTGAAGCCGCTTGGCTTGCTAGGGCTGGTCGCGGGTATTGCAGGCGTTGCCCTAATAATGGGCGCACGGCTGCAAGGAGGCGTTGATATCTTTGGATTGGCTCTATGCGTGATCGGGGTGATCTCACTTACTGTTGCGACGATGGCCGTTATGGGCGCTGCATCAGGTGGCAATGTACTTATGATCGTCGGGCTACAGATGTTGGTTGGCAGTGCGGTGTTGGCGGGCCCCGCACTTGTGTTGGAAAGTTGGGTCGTGACGTGGAATTGGCCGTTGGTCATTGCGTTTGCCTATACGACGCTGGTTCCCGGGCTTTTGGCGACTTGGGTGTGGTTTGAATTGGTTGGTCGCATTGGTGCGGTTAAGGCATCGACTTTCCATTTTTTAAATCCGTTTTTCGGTGTTGCCGTGGCTGCCGCGATTTTGAGCGAGCATATTGGTGCGTTGGATGTTCTAGGCGTTGGGATTATTGCAGCCGGAATTTTGGCCGTGCAGATGTCGAAGCAGCCATCATAGCTGCCTCCGGCGGGAGTATTTTTACCAAAGCGAGATTTTAGGTCTTAATCAGTGGCCCAAGGCGGAATTGGGACATCCAACTCAATTGCCAAGTTTTGTAGGAATTGGCGAAGGATCTGCGCGCGCTGATCAGCCAAAGCCTTACCTGCGTTAGTCTTCATTTGCTGAGGCAGTAGCAGAAGCTTTCTTGCAAAGTGATCGACCGCGTAGGTGCTGTCATCTAGCGGGCGCGATTCAGCGAAGGGATCTGCCCCGTTGAATAAGGCCCGGTTCAAGTTTCCAGATACTGCGAAAACGCGGGCCAGGCCAATCGCTCCGAGGCTTTCGATCCTGTCAGCATCTTGCAAGATTTTAGCCTCAAGCGTTTCTGCAGGTACATTTGCCGAGAAACTGTGCGCGATTATCGCGTGCTTTGCGGCCTCGACTTGAGGGTTGGTGAGGCCGAGTTTTTGCATAATCGGTTCGGCGGCTTCTGCAGCAAGACGAGACGCGTCAGAACGGTTCGGTGCGTTTTTGGGGAGTGAGACGAGATCGTGTAGGTAGCAAGCACAGATCAAGACAGTGTCGTCGACTGCGCCTTCGGATGCCGCAATAGAGCGAGCATTTTTCCAGACACGCACTGCGTGATGAATGTCATGCGCGTTGTCTGTTTCGGGCGCAGCTGAGAGTGCATCAAAGAGCTGGCTTTCGAGCGGACCTGTCAACCAATTTGGCCGCGTGTGCCGCCCGTTTGACCGCGATCAAGCAGCAGATGATCGAGGATGACGCAGGCCATCATCGCCTCTCCGACGGGGACGGCACGGATGCCGACGCAAGGGTCGTGGCGGCCTTTGGTTATGACCTCGGTCGGGGAGCCGTCCATCCGGATGGATTTGCGCGGGGACAGGATCGAAGATGTTGGCTTCACGGCAAAGCGTACAACAATGTCTTGGCCGGTGCTGATCCCACCAAGGATGCCGCCTGCGTGGTTTGATGAATACTCGGGACCATTTGGGCCCATGAAGATTTCATCCGCATTATCACGACCTGTGAGGGCTGCTGCTGCCATGCCTTCGCCGATCTCGACGCCCTTGACGGCGTTAATTGACATCATTGCGGCCGAAAGATCGGTGTCGAGTTTACCGTAGATTGGTGCACCGATGCCTGCGGGGACATTGCGTGCGACGACTTCGATAATGGCGCCGACAGAATTGTGGTCGTCTTTGCGGAGCCAAGCGAGGTAATCATTCCACTCAGCAGCAGCTTGCGCGTCTGGACAGAAGAAATCGTTTTGGTCGATTTGATCCCAATCCATGTTTGCGCGATCAATATGCTTAGTTCCCATCTGGGTCATGTAGCCCTTGATCTGGACGTTTGGTGCGATGGCTTGGATTGCTTCGCGCGCGACACCGCCTGCAGCAACGCGAGATGCCGTTTCGCGGGCAGAGGAGCGCCCGCCGCCGCGGTAATCACGGTGTCCGTATTTTTGGTGGTAGGTGATGTCAGCATGGCCAGGGCGGAATGTGTTTGCGATGTCGCCGTAGTCTTTTGAGCGTTGATCTGTGTTCTCGATCATCAACTGGATTGGCGTGCCTGTGGTCTTGCCTTCGAATACCCCTGAGAGGATTTTGACGGCATCTGCCTCTTGGCGTTGGGTGGTGTTTTTGTTCAGGCCCGGACGGCGCTTGTCCATCCACTGCTGAATCATCGGTGCTTCGAGTGGGACACCGGGAGGGCAGCCGTCAACCGTGGCGCCTAAAGCGGGTCCGTGGCTTTCACCCCAAGTGGTGAAGCGGAATAGATGGCCAAAGCTGTTGATCGACATGAACGGTCCTCTCGTTTGTTAGGACGGATATGACAATTTTCGGACGCATGGAAGCGTGGGCTGCTTGACGAATGCGGGTTTTCACGGCGTTGTGGCGCAAAGGGGAACGAAATGCTGACAAATTCCGATCTGACCGAGTTAGTGGCCTTTCGACGCGACCTACATCGTCGCCCTGAAATTTCAGGTGAGGAGCGTGAAACAGCGGCCACGGTTGTTCGTGCCTTGGAGGGTTTGCAGCCAAGTCGGATTTTGACAGGTTTAGATGGCCACGGTGTTGCTGCGGTTTTTGAAGGGGCGGCAAAGGGGCCAACGGTGCTTTTTCGCTGCGAACTGGATGGGTTGCCAATCCAAGAAGAGACAGATGTGGCGTGGGCGTCTGAGATTCCGGGCAAAGGGCATTTGTGTGGGCATGACGGGCATATGACGATGGTTTTGGCCTTGGGGCGGTTGTTGGCACGAAGCCCGATCAAGAAGGGTCGTGCGGTTTTGATGTTCCAACCTGCCGAGGAGGATGGGAGCGGCGCGCGCGCTGTTGCTGCTGATCCGGCATATGCAAGTATTGCGCCTGATTTCGCCTTTGCGATCCATAATGAACCGGGACGGCCATTTGGCTATGTCTCGACCAGAACGGGGTTGATCAACTGCGCGTCGCAGGGGCTGCAAATTACGTATCACGGCAAGACAGCCCATGCAGCGGAGCCAGAAATGGGCGTATCGCCTGTGGGCGCCATTGCACGGCTTGTGCCGCAGTTAGAGGCGCTAGGCGTTGGTGGTGCGTTGACGGATGATTTTCGGCTTGCGACAATTACCCACATCAATGTTGGAGAGCCAACGTTTGGCATCGCACCAGCGGACGGTGTGCTAAATATCACTTTGCGAGCGGCGCAGGATGCTGGTCTGGCCGAGATGGTTGCAGCTGCGCGGGCGATGGCTGTGAGTGAGGCTGGCGGGATGCTAGTTGAGACTGCGGATTGCGATGTCTTTGCGGCGACAGTTAATGACGCCGAGGCGGTTGCGATTGCCGAGGCCGCAATGGATGCGTTGGGCGTTGAGCATGGGGATGAAAATTTGCCCATGCGCGCTTCTGAGGATTTCGGTGTCTTTGGTTGGGGCGCAAAAGCTGCGATGTTGTGCCTTGGGTCGGGGCGCGATCACGCGGCGCTGCACAATCCTGACTATGATTTCCCTGATGATTTGATCCCGATTGGTGTTGGTGTTTTTGAACGTATTGCACGTGATCTATTGGGCTAACCGATCGTCCTTAATAATCCTGCCTTGCCCTTGGACCCTTGTCGGTCTACCTAAGTCCTACCTCGGGGGGCCTTAATTGGCTGAGATAGCGCAAGCTGACCCGTAGAACCTGAACCGGTTAAGACCGGCGGAGGGAAGGTCTGGCAATACTGCTATTCCCCCAATCCGCCCGTCGCATTTGGAGGATAGACGATGAAAAACACGTATCTGACAACTGTTGCGGGACTTTGCTTGGTGGCCAGTGCCGCCGCTGCAGAAGTTCCGAAGCTAACAGTTTTGACGTATGATAGCTTTACTAGCGAATGGGGTCCTGGACCCGCAGTTGAGGCAGCATTTGAAGCCATTTGCGCCTGCGATCTAGAATTCGTGGGTGCTGGCGACGGGGCCGCACTGCTCGCGCGTCTACAGCTTGAAGGTCCACGCACCGAGGCCGATATCATCTTGGGTCTTGATACGAACCTGACCGCAGCAGCGCGTGCGACTGACCTGTTTGCAGAGCACGGTGTAACAGCCGACCTGAGCCTGCCAATCGCGTGGGATGACACAGCGTTCCTTCCGTTTGATTGGGGTTACTTTGCCTTTGTTGGCAATGCTGGTGATGCGTCTGTAACATCGCTGCGTGCGCTTGCTGACAGTGATATCAAGATTGTGATCCAAGACCCGCGTTCATCCACACCCGGGCTTGGCCTGCTGATGTGGGTTAAGGCGGCCTATGGTGATGAAGCAGCGCAAATCTGGGCTGATCTGGCGGATAACATCGTCACTGTTACACCCGGCTGGTCCGAGGCTTATGGCCTGTTCCTTGAGGGCGAAGCAGACGCGGTGTTATCATACACAACATCACCTGCGTATCATCTGATCGCCGAAGAAGATGACAGCAAGGTCGCGTGGGCGTTTGACGAAGGTCATTACATGCAAGTCGAAGTGGCAGGCAAAGTTGCGGGGACCGACGTGCCTGAGCTAGCTGATCAATTCATGGCGTTTATGGTGTCTGAGGCGTTCCAATCAATCATCCCAACTACAAATTGGATGTACCCTGCTGCAACACCAGCGGGCGGTTTGCCTGATGGGTTCGATACGTTGATTGCCCCTGAAACGTCGTTGCTGCTTTCGCCCAAGGATGCGGCTGCAGCACGTGATGGTGCGCTTGCGGAATGGCGCGAAGCGTTGTCACAATAATGCGCAACTTCCCCGCCTTTGCGGCGGGGGCGTTGGTGCTGGTGTTGACCTTTGGCACGTTGATCGCAGTTGCGACACGGGCCGAGGTCGGCACTGGCCTCGCTGTGGCTGATTGGGCCGCTGTGCGGTTTACGGTCACGCAGGCGTTTGTCTCGGCTTTGCTAAGCGTGCTTTTTGCAATCCCTGTGGCCCGCGCGTTGTCGCGACGTTCCTTCTGGGGGCGAGGGGCATTGATCACGCTGCTGGGCGCGCCGTTTCTGCTGCCTGTGATCGTGGCGGTGCTCGGGTTGCTGGCGGTCTTTGGGCGCGGTGGCATCGTGAATGCGGCGCTGGCTTGGGTTGGTATTGACCCGATCTCGATCTACGGATTTCACGGCGTTGTTCTTGCGCATGTATTTTTCAATTTGCCGCTAGCGACACGGTTGCTATTGCAAGGCTGGCTTGCCATTCCAGCCGAGAGGTTTCGGGCGGCAGAGATGCTAAACGCGCCCATTAGTCGCCTCTTAGAATGGCCGATGCTGCGATCTGTGCTCCCAGGTGCGTTCCTTGTCGTTTTTCTACTTTGTCTCACAAGTTTTGCCGTGGCGTTGACCCTTGGTGGTGGGCCGCGTGCGACGACCGTTGAGTTGGCGATTTATCAAGCGGTGCGATTTGATTTCGATCTTGGGCGCGCGGCATTGCTGGCCTGCATTCAATTTACAATCTGTGCTGTTGCAGCGGTGATCGCGTGGCAGGTCACAGTGATTGATGGGCTAGGCGCAGGGATGGACCGCGTCGTGCAGCGTTGGGATGGGTCGCGTTGGGTCGATGCAGCTTGGATTGCGACGGCGGCGTTGTTCCTGATGGTGCCATTGGCGATGGTAATTTGGCGCGGTTTGCCAGGGCTGTTCGATATGCCTGCGAGTATTTGGGGGGCCGCACTTCGGTCTGTTTGCATTGCGGTGGCGTCATCGGCTTTGACTGTCGTGATGGCCCTAGCTTTGGCGTTGCGCGGTGGGCGCATTGTTGCAGTGATTGGTGTGCTGCCGTTGGCTGCGTCTTCGTTGGTTGTTGGGACTGGATTATTCTTGATCGTCTTTCCGTTCGTGCGCCCCGCTGACCTTGCGTTGCCAATCACGGCTTTGGTAAACGCTGTGCTTGCTTTGCCGTTTGCGTTGCGCGCATTGGGGCCAGCGGCAGGCGCGGTCGATCGCGACTTTGGCCGTCTTGCGGATCAGCTAGGGCTAGGCGGCTGGGCGCGGTTGCGTATCGTGACGCTGCCGCGTTTGCGGCGTCCGTTAGGTTTCGCGGCTGGTTTGGCGGCTGCGTTGTCGATGGGCGATCTAGGGGTCGTAGCTTTGTTCGCTGATGCGAAGAATGCGACTTTACCGCTAGCGATGTATCAGCTGATGGGTTCCTATCGAACTGATGCGGCAGCGGGTGCCGGGCTTGTCCTTTTGGTGCTAAGTCTGTTGTTGTTCTGGTTGTGTGATCGAGGAGGACGAATTGATGCTGACGTTTGAAAAGGTTGAACTGCGGCAAGGCGAGTTTGTGCTGTCCGCTGATCTAGAAATTGTGCGCGATCAAGTGACTGCTGTGATTGGTCCTTCGGGTGGCGGCAAGTCAACATTGCTTGCTGCTGTTGCTGGGTTCGTGACGCCATTTGCGGGTGTGGTCCGGTGGATGGGAACCGAACTGAATGGAGTTGCACCGGGGCAGCGGCCTGTTGCGATGCTGTTTCAAGATAATAATCTGTTTCCGCATTTGACAGTCACGCAGAATGTCGGGCTTGGTCTGCGGCCCAATCTTAAGCTGGATGCAGCCGATCAAACCGAGGTCTCCGAAGCGCTAGCCCGCGTTGGGCTAGATGGATTTGGCCCGCGGAAACCGGGTGCTCTGTCTGGTGGGCAGCAAAGTCGAGTGGCACTTGCGCGGGTGCTGGTGTCCCAGCGTCCGCTTGTGCTGTTGGACGAGCCATTTGCGGCCCTTGGTCCAGCGCTGAAGCAAGAGATGTTAGGTTTGGTGCAAGATGTGTTGATCGCAGCTGGCAAGACCGTTGTCATGGTGACCCATGACCCTGCGGATGCAATGGTTGCTGCACAGAAATTGGTGCTTGTTGCGGGTGGTATCGCCCATGCAAGCGTCGACGTGGATGTTGCGTTTGCGAGCCCAGTCGATGCTTTGAAAGACTACTTAGGTGCGGTTTAAGGCAGCGTGAAAAGCGAGCTTACCAAAGCAAAAGGCCCGCCAAATGACGGGCCTTTTTAGAATTTCTATTCAGACTTAGCTGTCTTTGCGACCATATTTGTGCGGTGCCCACAAACGCTTGTTTGTGAGGTACAGCAGTACTGAAAGCAGTGACAAAAAGATAATGCCAGTCAGGCCAGCTTGCTTGCGCGCCATCATCTTAGGCTCGGCTGTCCACATCAGGAATGCTGCAACGTCCTCAGCCATGTGGTGCACGTCGTTTGCGTGGCCGTCTGCAAAGTCGATTGCACCATCCCAAAGCGGTGGTGACATAGCGATCCATGACCCTGGCACCATGTGGTGGCCGTGGTCGTCGATACAGCTAGCTGGGAAACCGCCTACAGCGAATGCTGTGTTGTAGAAACCGTCCATAGGTTCGCCTTCGAGTGCACACTCAGGCTCGTCCTCGTAGCCGTCGATAAGGGACGCAATATACTCTGCGCCGCCCATACCCTTGAACAACTGAGCAAGGCCAGTGCCATAAGGACCGTGGAAGCCAGCGCGGGCTTTTGCCATCAGTGACAAGTCAGGCGCGTTCGACAGGCTCGATGATGGAAACTTGTCTGCAGGTGTCGCTGGGCGGAAGTCGCCTTCGCCATCGAACAATGCCGGGTCAAACACTTCGTAGAATTCAGCGTAGGCAAAAACCTGATCCTCGGGCAGCGCAGGGCCGCCTTCGTCGTGCAATGTGCGGATAGCAACATGCTCAAGTCCGTGACAAGCCGAGCAAATCTCGGTGTAGATTTGCAGGCCGCGCTGAAGTTGCATCTGATCGAATGAACCAAATGGGCCCTCGAACGAGAAGTCAAAGTCTTCGATGTGCACTTCGGACTCTGCAGCAGTTACAGCAGTGGCCGAAACAGCCAAAGCTGCAGCAAGGGTGAGTTTACGGAAAATATTCATTATCTTTGTCCTCACTCTGCCGGGTTAGCTGCAGCGTCGCTGCCGCCTTTGGCAGGATAGTGCGCGTTGAAGTCTTCTTCGATGGTGGCTGGTGGTGTCAGCGGTTTTTCGATCACACCAAGCAGTGGCAAGATCACCAAAAAGTAGCCGAACCAATAGGCAGATGCGATCAATGAGATCGAGTCGTAAGGCGCTTCGGCGGGACGAGCACCAACCCACATCAGAACGATGAAGTCGACGACCAGCAAAGCAAACCACCACTTGAACATTGGACGGTAGCGGCCAGAGCGGACTGAAGATGTGTCCAACCAAGGAGCCAGCGCCATTACTGCAATCGCACCGAACATCGCCAGAACACCAAAGAACTTAGCGTCGATGATACCAAAGCTAACCCAGTTCGCGAAGATCACGACCCAAACGTCAGCAGTGAAGGCACGCAAGATCGCGTAAAATGGCAAGAAGTACCATTCAGGCACAATGTGCGCAGGTGTCGCGAGTGCGTTCGCTGGGATGTAGTTGTCTGGGTGGCCAAGGTAGTTTGGCATCAGGCCAACAACAGCAACAAAGACGACAAGGATCACAGCCAGCGCGAACAGGTCTTTGATCACGAAGTAAGGCCAGAATGGCAGCGTATCTTTTGCAGCGTCTTCTTTTGATGTGCGACGTACTTCGACACCAGTTGGGTTGTTGTTGCCTGTCGTGTGGAACGCCCAGATGTGGACGATAACAAGGCCTGCAATCACAAACGGCAGAAGGTAGTGCAATGAGAAGAAGCGGTTCAGAGCAGGTTGGCCAACGGCGCCCGCGCCCAAGAGCCACGTCTGGATGCTTTCACCGATGAACGGGATCGCACCGAAGAGGCCAGTAATAACCGCCGTACCGTGGAACGACATTTGGCCCCATGGTAGAACGTAGCCCATGAAAGCTGTACCCATCATAAGAAGATAGATCAGCATGCCGATGATCCATGTCACCTCACGTGGTGCTTTATAAGAACCGTAGTAAAGGCCGCGGAAGATGTGCGCATAAACAGCAACAAAGAACAGCGACGCGCCGTTCATATGGAAATAACGGATCATGTGGCCGCCGTTCACATCACGCATGATGTGTTCGATCGACGCAAACGCCATATCAACATGCGGCGTGTAATGCATAACCAGCACGATGCCGGTGATGATCTGCAACGCCAGTGTGAAAGTCAGGACAATGCCCCAGATCCACATCCAGTTAAGGTTCTTAGGTGTCGGCGCCATGATAGTTGTATGGAGCAGGCCGATAATCGGCAGGCGTTTATCCATAGCTTTTTCAAAGTTGGACTTCGGTTCGTAATGGTCGTGGGGAATGCCGCCCATGGGTTTCTCTCCTTAACCGAGTTGGATCGTTGTCTCGTCAATAAATGACGCGACAGGAACAGGAAGGTTACGGGGCGCTGGACCTTTGCGGATCCGGCCAGCCGTATCGTAATGCGAACCGTGACATGGGCAGAACCAACCACCAAAGTCTCCAGCATCGCCCAAAGGCACACAGCCAAGGTGTGTACAAACACCCATCTGCACGAGCCACTGACCGCTTTCGTCAAGCGAGCGGTTCTCGTCGGTCGCCGGCACTTCGCCAAGGTTTTCGTTGTTGGCTTCTGCATCCGGCAGGGTCGCGACGTCTACGGCGCGGGCCTCGGCGATTTCTTCTTCTGTCCGCGAGCGGATGAAGACGGGTTTGCCTTGCCAAAGCACAGTAATCTGTGTGCCAGGATCAACAGCGCCGATATCGACACGAATTGATGCAAGCGCCAAAACGTCTGCGGATGGGTTCATTTGGTTGACCAGTGGCCAGACAGCGGCGCCTGTAACAACTGCGCCAGCACCTGCGGTGGCGTAGTAGATAAAGTCGCGGCGTGTGCCCTGGTGATCGTCTGCATGTGACACGGGGTGCATCTCCGAAGTTGAGTTGGGCATTTTTGCCCGCACTAAAAAGAGCGAGCTTCGCTTAAGTTTAGCCCATTCTGGCGCTGTTTAGACCGCAAATACCGATCCGTCCAGCGGACAATAAGGCGCAGGCCTGTTATAAAGACAGTCATGCAACTGAAAGGGTGACATAATGCTTAACGGAAGCTGCCACTGTGGCGCGGTAAAACTGAGCTTTGACGGGACTCCTAAGGCGTTAGTGCGCTGTAATTGTAGCATTTGTGTACGTCTTGGGACGCTTTGGGGGCACGGTACCGAGGGTGTCATTACGGTCACAGCCGAACCTGATGCGACGCTTGCATATGTTTGGGGCGACAAAGAATTGGCGTTTCACACGTGCAAGACATGTGGCTGCACGACTCACTGGATTGCGGTTAAAGACGAAGAACTGCGCCAAATGGCGATGAATATGGCGTTGGTTGATGCAAATATGCTGGGTGATTTGCGGATCAGGCACTTTGACGGTGCAAATACATGGGAATTTACGGACTGAAGCGCGTGTGATGGAATCACCGATCTTTCGGTGAAGCCATCAGGTGGCCGTTTTATGCCGGTACTGTCGCGACCATGCTGTCACGTTGGCTGAATTCCGCATGCCAATCGGCGAGGGCCGCGTGACCGTTGCGCCAAGCGCGGGCGTTGTGACGTAAGTCTAAATAGGACAACGCAGAGGCGACACCAATCTGTCCCATATCAAGTGGTCCGTTCAGATGGCTCATCCAACGGGTTTCAATGGCTGCGAGGGCGCGGGTGATTTTGGCCCATTGAGCATCCATCCATTCTGGCATGTGTTTGTCCTCTGGGCGGAAGCGCATTTCGTAGGTGATGCCAACGGCCGCTTCCATGATTGCGTCGCCTGTTGCCTCAAGGGTTAGGACCTCCCAGATGCGCGATTGCGGATAAAGGCCAGAGCCCGCGTGATCGTCAAGGAACCGCGTGATGACACGGCTGTCGTAGATCGCTGGGCCGTCCGCACGAATAAGTGCGGGGATCTTACCCAAGGGGTTCGCAGCGACGACAGATTGATCCGAGTTGAGCGGCGTTGTCGCAACTTCGACTTCGGTCACTGTGTCCATCAGGTTCGCTTCGCGGATTAGCACGCGGGCTTTGCGGACAAATGGTGAGGCGGGAGACATCAAAAGCTGCATGGTGAAATCCTTGGGGTTTGTGGTTTAGGGCAGCCTAGGCCGATGGCGGGTTGCGCATCAAGGCGGCAAGCTGTTCGAGTTCAGAGCCGATGCCTGATTGTATGGCATCAGCAGTGCGCATCCGGACCGCATCGGGTTTATTCTGGCTGAGTTTCCACGTGCCGTCGATTGCGGTGATATTCAAACGACATGGCACGATCTGGCGCATCATCTTTTCCAAGACTTCGGGTGTCACCTTGGCTGTCGTCCATGGCGTTTTTGGCCTTAAACGCCCCTCGTAGATTGCGGACTGCATATCTAACATTGCCCACATTTCGGGCTGGGGCAGTCGCTGAAGCGTGCCGCGCAGATGCACGGCGACATAGTTCCATGTGGGAACCTGATCGTCGACTTTGTACCAATCGGGCGAAACGTAGCCGTCTGCGCCAGCGATTGCGATCACGGCAGGCACAGGTTGATCAAGTGATCTGAGGATTGGGTTTGATCTGACAAGGTGCAAGTGTGCGGTCTTGCCCGAATCGTCCAAAGCGAATGGGACATGAGCCAAGAGCGGGCCATCAGGTGCATTTATGCATAGGGTTCCAAAGGCGCGGTTTTGGGCGAAGGTGCGGTGCTGGTCATCTGATGGTTGGCGATAGCTTGGGTTTGGATGCATTAAACCACCTGAGGGAATGCGACGCCCGGTGCGCCTGGTTCCCAGGTTGGGAATTTTGTCATCACGGATGCGAAGGCGTCTGATGTCTCAAACGTTTCGAGCCATGTTCGCAGGTGCGGCCAGTCTTGGGCGTTGAACCAAGTCCGGTCCGTGTTGGCGAATTGGCGAACGAATGGCTGGATCGCTGTGTCGGCAAGTGTGCGAGACGTGCCAAAGAGATAGGGCTGCCCAATGAGCATCGCGTCAAGTTTGCGCAAGAAAGCAGCGGCCAGTTCGCGGTCGTTGGTTGCATCACGGTCTGGAAAACGGACAGCGTATTTCGTGTGATCAAGTGCTGCTTTGAAGGGTCCGTCGCTTTCGTCGATTAGCGCGTGACCAGCGTCGGGCATATTAAGCCAACCGTCTGGATCATTTTGAGACAGGGCCCAAGTCATCACATCACGGCTTTCATCAATGACCTGTACACCGGTGTTGAGCACGGGAACGGTGCCTTTGCTGCTGGTGATTAGAAATGCCTCGGGTTTATCGCGAAGAAAAATTTCACGAAGTTCAGTACGGACACCTGCGTATTGGATCGCGAGACGTGCGCGCATGGCATAGGGGCAGCGTCTGAAGGACCAAAGGATCGGTGTGTTTGGCATGAGGTGGAGCCTCCGGCGGGAGTATTTTGACCAAAGCGAGTTAGGGGTCAGGCTGTCAGTTGCGACGCGGTTTGGCCAGTGATTTTCGCGGTGACGATCTGGCTTTCGGGTTGGTCGGTAACAAAGGCGACCTCTGCGAATTGGGCGGTGCGCCCCATACGGGCGTTTTCCATCAAAATGTGATGCGTTTGGCCAATTTGGTTTGCGAGGTGGCGTTGAACTTGAGCATCACCGGCAGCACGAAGTTGGGCAGCGCGATCTTTGATTATCCTGCCGTTGATGGCGGGCATACGTGCGGCGGGTGTGCCTTCTCTTGCGGAATAGGGGAAGACGTGCAGCCATGTGAGCTGGCAGTCCTTGATCAGAGCCAGCGAATTCGCGAACATCGCGTCGGTCTCGGTCGGGAAGCCCGCGATGATATCTGCGCCATAGGTCATATCGGGACGTAGTTTGCTGGCCTGCTCGGTGAATGCGATTGCATCGTCGCGCAAATGGCGGCGCTTCATCCGTTTTAGGATCATGTCATCGCCGGCCTGAAGTGACAGGTGCAAGTGCGGCATTAAGCGTTGTTCGTTTGCGATTGCCTGCAGCAGATTTTCATCGACCTCAATACTGTCGATTGAGCTGATCCGCAGGCGCGGCAGGTCAGGGACAAGTTTGAGGATGCGCATAACGAGATCGCCGAGCTTTGGCTCTGACGGGAGGTCAGCACCCCACGAGGTTAGGTCGACGCCCGTTAGGACGACTTCGTTATAGCCTTTGTCCACGAGGCGCCTGATCTGATCAACGACAACGCCTGCAGGAACTGAGCGAGAATTTCCGCGACCGTAGGGGATAATGCAGAAGGTGCAGCGGTGGTCGCAGCCGTTTTGAACCTGCACATAGGCGCGGCTGCGTGTGCCAAAGCCATCAATGAGATGACCTGCGGTTTCTGTTACGGACATAATGTCGTCTACCTGCACGGGCTCGGTCTGACCTATGAGGTCGGGGGCCATTTGGGTCCACGTCGCTGGATTCATTTTTTCGGTGTTGCCGAGAACAACATCAACTTCGCCCATGTCAGAAAATGTTTTGGGTTCGGTCTGGGCGGCGCAGCCTGTCACGATGATTTTCGCATCTGGATGCGCACGGCGTTGCTTGCGAATGTCTTGCTTGGCTTTGCGCACCGCCTCGGCGGTAACGGCGCAAGTGTTCACGACGATTGCATTCTCAACGCCTGCTTGGGTTGCGAGGTCTTTCATTGCTTCGGTCTCGTAGGCGTTCAGCCTGCAGCCGTGGTTTGAAAAGATCGGTGATTTAGCCATGCCAGATGCCGTCAAATACGTGGGCTGTTGGGCCTGTCATCCAAACGCCGTCGTCGCGCCAATCAACATGGAGCGTGCCGCCATCAAGATCGATTTGTACCTTGCGTCCGGTAATACCCTTGCGTGAGGCTGCAACGGCGGTCGCGCAAGAGGACGATCCTGATGCAAGTGTAACGCCGACGCCACGTTCCCAAACACGCATGCGGATATGGTCAGGGCCGATGATGCTGGCGAATTGGACGTTGGTACGTTGCGGGAAAAGGGGGTGGTGTTCAATCTCGGCGCCGCGTGTGGCAAGGTCGATACGCTCGGCGTTGTTCACGAAAAATGTGCAGTGGGGATTACCCATACCTGTTGCGGTGGGTGCGCCATCGATTGGCAGTGCCAGCGTGTCCATTTCGTGCGCCAGAGGCACCTCGTCCCAGTTCAGCTGCGGGTGGCCCATATTGATCGAGGCCATGCCGCCGCTGTCCACAGCATAAAGCGTGCCACGGTCCGTTGTGATCGTTAAGCTGTCGCGCCCAGTTTGATCCATCATATGGCGGGCAATGCAGCGGGTCGCGTTGCCGCAGGCCGCAGACTGGGAACCATCTGCATTCCAGAAAGTCAGATGCACGTCCGAGCCTGCCTTGTCTGACAGAACCGCAAGCTGATCATAGCCAACGCCGCGATGCCGATCTGCGACAGCAATCGCCAAAGCGACGTCAACGCGCGGGGTGATTCCCCGTTCATCGACGACAACAAAGTCATTTCCCAGTCCATGCATCTTCATAAACGGGATTTTGATGGCATTTTTTGCGTTCATTCTGTGGGATATAGCCAAACCAACCAGACTATTCCAGACCAGCGCGTATTTAGGGTTGACCAGAGGGTCCGAGCTTTCTAGATAGCCGCGTAGTGGGCCGGTAGCTCAGTTGGTAGAGCAACTGACTTTTAATCAGTAGGTCTCGGGTTCGGATCCCGACCGGCTCACCACTTTTCTCATAATTGAATGTTAAGTGGATGCGGCTATTGCTGTCGCAGTAGCCTTATTTTTATGCGGAACGCGATACGCGTTGCGTTTTACGTAGGGTCTGGCGGCCGCTTGTTTGCGGCCGGTCATCTGACTTCTTGATTATGGAGATTTTTGCAAGTGTGATCCGCGCATCGTCATTTATTCGAAGAATCCCTGGTTGGGCGCTTGGATTCAGCGAGGATTGGTTCGAACTCGTAATTTAGAAAAGGCCTGCTTCGCGAGCAATGAGGGCTGCTTGGGTGCGATTAGACGCACCGACTTTGCGGTAAAGCGTTTTCATGTGAAGTTTTACAGTTGGCTCTTGGATGGCGAGATCGCGGGCGATTTCCTTGTTAGACTTGCCTTCGGTCAAACCCTTAAGAACCTGCAATTCGCGATTGGTTAGTTTATCAGCCAGCGGGTTGTTCGTTTCTTCCTCAACGGCCGTCATGAAATCAATAGGTGCGTATTGCTCGCCCATAGCCATGAACTTGACTGCGTTGACCAGCGATTTTGCTGGCAAAGATTTTGGAACAAACCCAGCTGCGCCTGCTTCGAGAGCATCCTCGGCAACCTTACGTGTGGCTTCGCCAGAAATGAGCGCGACGCGCTGGCCGCCATGCATAGTAAGGGCTGACTTTAAGCCGTCTAAGCCATTCATTCCGGGCATATTATAATCGAGGAGGATGAGGTCGTATTTTTCTTCTGAATCGATGAGTTTACACGCTTCGCCAAATGTTCCGACAGCAGATGTTTCGATGTTACCTTCACCTTCTAGGAACAAAACAAGAGTGTCCCTTAAAAGGTCGTGGTCGTCTGCAATCAGTATTCGCACGGTAAATTCCTCAGTAAATAAATACATCTTAATATAGAAATGTATCCCGTCAAAGCCGCTTTTCACGCGTAAAGGGTACAGTTATCCATCCTTTTGGATAGGTTTATTCGTAGCAGGCTCTATCCGTTACGCTATTAGGTCAACCCCAACACGCCTCCTGATCATGCGGCATGTCCTCCTGCTCGGTTGAGGTAACTTAGGGTTCTGTTTGATAACTGCCCCAACAAACCGCGGTCAGGACCAACGCAATGAAACACGAGATTTTTGATCTGGGAACGACAACCAAAGCTCCTCTAATGCGTGATGCCTATTTACCAGCGCTTGATCTTACGATTGCAGATGATTGCCAAAAGGCAACAATTGCCGCGTTGTTGGCACCAGGCCGTAGACGCGCATCTTTCGTGACAGCGAATAGCTGCAATGCGATGCAACAACATAAGCCGTATGCGAAGGCGCTGCGAACCACGGATATACTGCTACCTGATGGTGTCGGGATTGCTTTGGCCGCTAGGATGAACGGACATACGTTAGCAACTGAATTGAATGCGATGGATCTGATTCCAGCGCTTCTGCGTCAAGCGGCGATGATAGGGAAATCCGTGTATCTGTTTGGTGGTGCCGCAGGAGCAGCAGACACTGCGGCATACAACATCACACAAGAGATCCCTTACCTGCGGATTGTGGGAAAATGCGATGGTTGTGACGTGAAAATGGACGAAGATGCGACCGTAAGGCATATGAATGCGAGTGGCGCTGATATTGTTATCGTCGCTCTTGAGGTGCCGAAACAAGAGCTTTGGCTTGAGCGAAATTTTTCGCGTTTGAACGCTGGGCTCTTAATTGGTGTTGGCGGGGCGTTAGAGTATTTGGCAGGAAACGTCGTGCGTGCACCTTTGGTTGTGCGCCAAGCAAGATCCGAGCGGAGCTGGGATTGGGTCGCGCGGTCTGTAAGCTTTGACGAACGGTTCCTTGCGGGAAATTGCGCGTTTATAGGTCGTACGGCCTTATGTGCGCTTAAGCGGGTACCAAAAGAGGCCGCGATGCGCAGGGCGTTCGACGTCTGCGTTGCATCCGTTGCACTTGCAGTTCTCTCTCCTGTGATGGGGTTATCTGCGCTCGCAATCAAAACTGAGAGCAATGGGCCTGTTCTTTCAAAGCATAAACGCGTTGGTAAGGACGGGGAGACGTTCAATATCTACACCTTCAGGGCGATTGTCGCGGATACGAAAGATCTGCGTTCTGCCAAGCTTTTGGGTGGTAGAAAAAGCGAAACAGATTTGGTGGGTAAGAAGGGCCCTGTCGTCACTGGATTGGGTAGGTTTCTCCGGCGGTTTTCAATCGAAAAAGCGCCGCTGCTACTGAATCTGCTACGAGGAGAAATGGCTGTTGTTGGTCCACGCGCCGCGCTTCAATGTGAAATCGATGCATACCCGACTGGCGCGCAAGAACGCCTTTCGGTGAAGCCGGGCCTAACCGGTGTATGGTTCGTTTCAGGTCGCGAAGACACTGGTTTCGAAAAGATGATTGAAATGGATCTGGCATACGCTACGTCCCGAACAATCCTGCTGGATCTAATTTTGCTTTTCATGACGGTTCAAACCGCGGTCATTGGGCGGGGTCGTTAACGAGCAGCAAAGTTTACTAACTGATGCGGTCGAAGAAAAAGTCAAAGCCATGGCTAGGTTTCGTTGCCGCTAGTGAAGAGAGAAATTTGACCGTGCCTGAATAGGTAAACCGAAGTGGGTGAGGCGCGCCAATCCGGCAAGAGATTTGAATTATTGAAGAAATTTGGCCGTGTCGAAAACGTTGCCTCACTAAAATGAACCGGACGGTCGGGCAAAGAAAAATGCCCAAAAGTCCCAAAACCTATCCGTTCGGATAGGTTTCTATCCTAATGCCCAAATGCGGCTCAGAGCTAAGACTGACATTATTTGGAAATATATTCAGTCTATTAACAGATTAATTTGGAGTTAAAATGTTTGAACGTGCAATGAAATTAACCATGAGAATAGTCGCAGCCATCTGTCTTAGTACAGCCGTGGCAGCGGAGGAGATGGCTGCACCGACAGGCGATGCGGTCCTTACTCTTTCTGGTAATCTATCTGTTACTAATGTTAACGATTTTTTGGTTTTCGACCGCGAGGCATTGTTTGCTTTGGGGGGTTATAGGTTTGAGACCAGCACCATTTGGACGGATGGTGTTCATAGTTTTGAGGGCGTTTCCCTTGAGGCGCTGGTCGGGTTGATCGGTGCAGAAGAGGGGACACTTCTTGCTACCGCAATCAATGATTACACGATCGAGATCCCGGTTACTGATGCAGTAGAGGGTGGTCCGATGATTGCCTATCTGATGGGCGGTGAAGAGATGTCTATTCGTGACAAGGGGCCGCTTTGGGTTATTTATCCTTACGATAGCAGCTCTGATTACCGCACTGAGGTCGTATATGCCCGCAGTATCTGGCAACTCGATAGAATTGAAGTTGTCGAGTAGTCCATGGACGGAGTGTTTTTTCCGGACTGAAGGATAAGTTATTTGTCAGACACCACTCACATTCGCGCTAAAACCGGCCGTACTTTTACAGTACTGGTCGGTTTTGTCGTGATAGCGGCGATCGGGCTTTTGACGTTCAATGTCGCCCGTGAAATTCGACTTTTGGGGTCGGCCAATTCTGACAACGTACAATGGTCTTTGGCACAAACCGAGGTTGAGTTTCTCGAGTACACAAGCAAGCTCTCTCATATGCCGGTTGATCTTGCGAAATTGCGGCAACGTTTCGACATCTTTTTTAGCCGGATCACGACGATCCAAAAGGCGTCGGTTTATGCCGAACTGCGCGCTGACTCCGATGCAACCGGTCTACTGGAAAGCATTGTGGCATTCCTTGAGGCGAGTGCTGCTATCATTGATGCAGATGATACCGAGCTTGTCGCGCGGTTTTCTGAACTGATTGCGTTGAATGCACAGACGCGCCCGATTGTTCGGGCTTTGGCGAACTCTGGACTTGAGGTTTTTGCACAAAATTCGGACCAGCAGCGCAATGCGGTTGCGGAAACTATGACGCAGCTGGCAGCGGCATTGGCCATGTTGATCGGGGTTCTCGCGCTTGCGATCTATTACTTTTACCGTCTGAATACGCGTATAATCAGGCGTGAGAGCGAGCGGCGGCAGACAGCAACGCGGATGAATACCGTTATCGGTACTTCATTGGACGGTGTGATTGTATGCGATGCTGACGGTAAAATCCTGGAGTTTAGCCCAGCATCAGAGGCCATATTTGGCCACTATGCAGAAGACGTTCGGGGGCGTGATATTGGCCAGATCATTATCCCTACCCATCTCAGAGATGCGCATAACATTGGCATGGCACGCATGCGTGCAGGCGGAGAGAAAAAGGTTGTCGGGCAAGGGCGTGTTCAGCTTCAGGCAATGCACGCCACTGGCAAAATCTTCCCAATCGAAGTTGCAATCCAATCAGCGACTACAGACCAAGGCGAGATCTTTATTGCGTTTATGAGGGACATCTCACAGCGCGTCGCGGACGAGTCTGAGTTGGTGGCAGCACGTGACAAAGCCATGGCTGGCGAAAAGATGAAAACGGATTTCCTTGCTACCATGAGCCATGAAATTCGGACGCCATTGAATGGCCTTTTGGGCAACATGAATTTGTTGCGCGATACACAACTGACCTACGACCAAGAACGCTATGTCGGCCATATGGAAACATCTGGTCGCTTGTTGATGAGCCACATTTCAGACGTGTTGGATATCACCCGCTATGATGCTGGCAAGCTAAGTACCAAATCTAAGCCGATGGATATTTCGGCCCTGATCCAAGACATTATCGACAACCAAAGCAGTACGGCGGCTTCTAACGTAACGACGTTGGACTGGGGTTGGATTGGCACACCGGTAAACTGGATAGACTCTGATCACGACCGGTTGCAGCACGTTATGATCAACCTGATTGGCAACGCGGTAAAATTCACCAAGCGTGGAAAAGTGTCTGTAACAATCCAGACTGAGACAATTGATGAAACCGAAATTTTGCAGATCGACATCGCGGACACTGGGCCAGGAATGCCCAAGGATTTGACCGCGCGTGTTTTTGACGACTTTGTAACAGGAAATACGGCCTACGATCGGGACGTCGGTGGCACTGGGCTTGGTCTAAGTATCGCAAAACGGTTCGTGACGGCCCTGAATGGCACGATTGGTGTGAATAGTGTTGTAGGCGAGGGCAGTACATTCTGGGTACGGGTCCCCCTTACCAAAGCGATGACACCTGTTGCTGTAATCAAAAAGCCAGATGTGCGTTCAAAGCCGCGGAAGGCGCTGAAAATTCTGCTTGTTGAAGATAACGAGATCAACCGGATTGTTGCACGTGAAATGCTTGAGGCCGATGGGCATACCGTGTCCGAGGCCTTTGACGGCCAAGAGGGCTTGGATGAGGCCAATCTGAAGAAGTTTGATCTAATCCTAATGGACATCAGTATGCCAGTTATGGATGGGCGGGCTGCAACGCGTGCAATCCGTGCTGGCGGCGGTGCGTCGTCTAAGTCACCTATCGTGGCGCTGACGGCCAATGCATTCGCAACAGAACAAGAGAGCTTTTTAGAAGATGGTATGGACGGTGTTCTGACCAAGCCGCTTTCGCGCGCAGCATTGCGCAATGTTCTTGATGCGCAGGCGAAAGGAGTGCCACTTGATGCTCCGTTACCAGATTTAGTCGACCGGCAGCATGTCGATGAAACCCGAGAGTCAGTGGGTGAAGCTGCATTTGCAAAACTGCGCGAGCGCTTTGTGTCCGAGGTTGAAGATCTTCTTAATTGGCTGAGATCTGATGAGCCGATGGACTTTCTTGAGATTGGATCACGCAGCCATAAAGTCGCTGGAAGTGCCGCTGTTTTTGGTGCGGTCAAATTGCGAAATTCATTACGAGAAATCGAGGCCGCCGCGAAGGCTGGTGATAACGCGACGATCGCGCGGATTGTAACAAGCATTGATGTTCTTTGGGGCGATACAAAGTCAGCAATGCTTAGCTGACCTGTGCTTTCATGGTTAGCCTCTGGCAATTCATGACCAAGAGCAATGCGGCGCAAACACCACCGATTCTGTAAACTACACCTTTGGATATGCCAGCGATCAGAAGAGCGTGAAAGCTCGCCCTATGAGCGCACGACAGCAGTGATACCGAAGACTAAATTGTCATCAGCATCTCAAAGAGATTCTTCTTACGCGCACGACAACACACATGGTGGACGACAACTACGATCTTTCAGTTTTCGCTGGAACGACGATTGAATCTGCCCGCCTGTGTCTTTCGTTTTTTGACACCTACTGTCGAGGTTTAACAATTGCCAATCTTCACAATCATAATTCCATGCCTGAATGCTGCTACTAGATTATCCGAGACTTTGGATAGCATTCGGGTGCAGACATCCGCTGCGTTCGAAGTCATTTGCGTCGATGACGGATCGACTGACGATACTGTCGAAATCATACGCCAGGCGCAAATAACCGACCCGCGCATAAAGTTAGTTCAGAATGATGGGAAAGGGGTGGGTGCAGCTAGAAATTTAGGTGCATCACTCGGGACGACAAGTCAGTATATTGCATTTTGCGATGCTGGTGACGTCTGGGGATACACAAAGCTGAGCGAACTCGAACATGCGTTTGTTGAGCCAGAAGTGGATGCTGTTTTTGGAAGAGTGGCGAGTTTTTACATTGATCCAAAGGCTGCAACTCGGTTTTCAAATGTTCCATATCGCGCACTTACGATCCCGATGCAGTTGCGCGAAGACCCTGTTCAAACGATGTCTAACTTTGCAATTCGGACGACCGCATTCGCGGCGTCTGGTGGGTTTGACGAAGAGCTTACAGATCACTCTGAGGTCGAATGGCTGATCCGCATCGTCGGAAAAGGCGCATGTGTTGTTGGTGCTGAACAGTGTCGAACTTGGGTTCGCGCATACCCAGCGGACGCACCTGATAGCCTAGATAAGATCGCTGCAAGACGGGACACTGCGGTCTGGGCTGCATCGCGATATGGTGTGCATGCCTCGCGTGCCTCGCACGCAGCCTATATGCGCAAGTTGGCATGTCGAGCCCTCGTTCTTGGAAGAAGCAGAACTGATGCGCTTGTGCTGACGCTTCGGGGCCTCATGCAAAGCCCAATCGGCTTTTTCGGTTTACCAAAGCAGGGCCTTCTGACGTTGTTTGCCGCCTTTGTTGCTGTGGCAACACCCCGCCGCGCCAATAAAATCATCCTATCCATCTAACTTGGAAAAGAGACAATAAATGCCACTCGTCACAATCATCGTACCAGCGTTCAATGTCATCGATACGCTCTCAGAAACGCTTACGGCGCTGCTTGCGCAAACTTGCGATGACTTTGAAATCATCATTGTGAACGATGGCTCAAACGATGAGACCGCTGCGATCGCAAAGTCGTTTATGGACGATGTCCGCGTACAGCTAGTTACGCAGCGCAACATGGGGTACTCGGCTGCACGCAACACCGGAATTGCGGCAGCACGAGGGAGCCTGATCGGGTTTTGTGATGCGGGTGATCTATGGGTGCCAGAAAAGCTTGCCATGCATGTAGCACATCTGCGGGCTGCACCGCAGGTTGGCATCAGTTATGCTGGATCTTCGTTTATCGATGAAAGCAGCCGGTCATTGCGTCAAAGCCACCGCCCAAAACTGACTGAAATCGATGCGGCACACGTCTTTAAGCGCAATCCGATTGGCAATGGTTCATCTGCTGTTGTGCGGCGGTCTGTCTTTGACGAAATTGCATACCGCCCTTCACAAAATCAGACGCGGGATTGGTTCTTTGATGAAACCTATCGCCAGTCTGAGAATATTGAATGCTGGCTGCGTATCGTGCTGACGACTGATTGGAAGTTCGAGGGGGTTGCGGGTCTGCTGACAAAGGTGCGCGTTATCCCGAGCATTCATGCGTCTGCGACCGAGCGTGAGCTTTCTGCATGGGAAATGATGGTGCGTAAGTTGACCCCAATGGCACCCGTGTTTTTTGCACGACAAACCTTTGTTGCTCGCGCATATCAGCTTCGCCACCTTGCGCGCTGCGCCATAAGTGATCTTGATGCGCGTCGCGCCTGTCGTCTTATGTCGGCTGCGCTTGAGCAGTCCAAACGTCCATTGATCGAAGAGCCGATGAAAACGGCAATGACGATGGGTGCCGCGCTGATGCTTCGTTTCGGCGGTGCGCAGGCGTTTCAACTATTGATGACGCGCCGATATACATGACTATAATCCTTGGTCTGATCAAAGCGAGTTGGTCCGTAAATTAGACGACCGCGAACAATGGGTTGAGGAAGTGGCGCAGAGCGATATGTTACCGCGAACATTTCTTTGAACAATCCAAAGGCGGCATCACCATGTATATAGGTCTTGATCTGGGGACATCATCCCTCAAGGCGGTGTTGATGGATGACACCCAGAAAATTCTGGCAGAGCACACCGTACCTTTGTCCGTCACACGCTTGCATGACGGCTGGTCAGAGCAAGATCCTGACAGCTGGGGAAGAGCGGCTGAAATCGCGTTGACGTCGCTTGCTTCAAAGCACGATTGCAGCGGCGTGACAGGATTGGGATTGTCGGGCCATATGCACGGTGCGACGCTTGTTGGTGCGGACGACTGCGCATTGCGGCCATGCATGTTGTGGAACGACACGCGAAGCCATGCAGAGGCTGCAGCGATGGATGCCGACACACAATTTCGGGACGTTACAGGCAACATCGTATTTCCGGGATTTACAGCACCTAAGGTAGAGTGGGTCAGGCGAAACGAGCCTGAAACCTTTGCTAAAATTGCCAAGGTCCTTTTACCCAAAGACTACTTACGTCTTTTCCTGACGGGCGAGCATGTATCTGAGATGTCGGATGCGGCGGGCACGTCATGGCTAAATACAGGCCGCCGCGACTGGTCGGACGCGTTGTTGGCCACTTGTGGGTTAACACGTGATCAAATGCCAAGGCTTGTTGAAGGTTCAGAAGTATCAGGCCGTTTGCGGGCTGAATTGGCTACTAAGCTAGGACTGCCGCAGATGGTTGTTGCGGGTGGTGCAGGTGATAATGCCGCCGCCGCGATAGGCGCAGGCGTTGTTGCAGAAGGCGGTGCCTTTGTATCGTTGGGCACGTCAGGCGTTTTGTTTGCTGCCAACGATGGCTACAGACCTGATCCTGCGACTGCCGTTCATACGTTCTGCCACGCGGTGCCAGATGTTTGGCACCAGATGGGTGTGATCCTAGCTGCGACTGACGCGCTTGAATGGTTGTCACGTCTGACGGGTAAATCGGCGGCTGAATTAACTGGCGGGCTTGGTGCGATCCAAGCACCGTCGCGGACGCTGTTTCTGCCTTATCTTGGTGGAGAGCGTACGCCGCATAACAACGTTGCGATCCGTGGGCAGTTCTTGCATCTAGATCAGTCAACAGATGCGCAGGCAGCGGCACGTGCTGTTCTTGAGGGTGTGGCCTTTGCGTTCGCTGATTGCCAGCGGGCTTTGGCAGCAACGGGCACAACGTTTGAAAGTGCGCTTGCGATGGGTGGCGGTGCCAAGTCAGCCTATTGGCTTGAGGTGATAGCAACCACACTGGGGATTACCCTGAAAGTACCGCAGTCAGGTGATTTCGGTGCTGCGCTTGGTGCTGCGCGACTTGGACTTATGGCAGCAAATGGCACGGGGGCAGAGGTCGCGACGATGCCATCTATTGCGAAGACGATCGACCCGAACGAAGGCATGCGTTCTGCATTCGCTGAGGCGCATGGCCGTTACAGGCATGCATATAAAGTCGTAAAAGATCTATAACATATCTGCCGAACGACGGGCGTGACCTCGAAAAGCCATGCCCGTCTTAGTCACTAGTCTTTGGCGTCCAGCACGGCCTTGACGCTGGCTTTCAGACCCTGTTCCCAATTCGCAAGGTTATCGCGCACAATGTTCGCGTAGTCGCTGCCGTCTTCTAGGTGATTGCCTTTGCCATAAGCGTCGGCCATTTTGATCATCGTTTCGCGATCAAAGTCTTCAAAGGCGCTTACTATATTGGTTGCCTTGTCGCGTGAAAACCCAAGGGCTTCGAATGTTGAGCGAGATGCACGAATTGAACTGTCATAAGTCTCGCGGATGATGTCACGGCAACCGGCCTCCCACAGATCATAGACATGCCAACGGTCAATTGCGCGGGCAACGATATGGACATGCGGATGGTGTTCAACAACGTGGCGCGTAAGCTCGGTAATCGCCTCTTTATCATCAATTGCGATGACGAGCACTTTGGCTTCATCGATCCCTGCGGCATGCAAAAGATCAGGGCGCGTGGCATCGCCATAGTAGACGTTCAGGCCAAAGCGGCGCAGCATTTCCAGCTGATCTTGGCTGTAGTCGACAACGGTCGTTTCAAAATCTGCCGCCTGCAATGTCCGGTTTACGATCCCACCAAAACGACCGTGGCCTGCAATGATGATCTTGGCGTCTGACGAAATCTCGTCTGCTTCTTGGGTTTGTAGGCGTGAATAGCGCGGTGCGATTACTTTGTCGTAAAGGATGAACAGTGCAGGGGTGAGAAGCATGGACAGCGCCACGACTAACAGCAGCAGGTCAGCCACGTCCGATGGAATGACCGCATTGGCGACCGTGAACGAGACAAGCACAAAGCCAAATTCACCGGCTTGGGCAAGGCCAAGACCGATTAACCATTTGTCCCCACCTTCGAGTTTGAATGCACGTGCGACGCCCAAGAGGACAACACATTTGAGGATGATAAGTCCCAGCGTTAGGCCCACAATCAGCACCAAGTTTGCGCTAAGAAGGGCAAAGTCGATGCTCGCTCCGACGGTGATAAAGAACACGCCAAGGAAGATACCTTTGAAGGGCGCGATATCGCTTTCTAATTCGTGGCGGTAGGTGCTGTTGGCCATCACAACGCCAGCCAAAAACGTACCAAGCGCAGGTGACAGGCCCACCATCGTCATAAGCAGTGCGATGCCAACGACCATCATGAGTGCGGTGCTTACGAACAGTTCGCGCAGTCGTGCGCGGGCGACATAGCGAAAGATTGGGTCGGTTAGATAGCGGCCCGCAAGAATGACCAATGCGATGGCTGCAAGGGTCACAAGTGCGGTCTGCCAACCAGCAAGGTTTTCAACCATATTGAGGTTGATACCCTCGGCCCCATGGCCGTCACCGTGATCGTCGCCGTGGAGCATCAGTTCTGGCAAAGCAAGCAGCGGGATCAGAGCCAGCATTGGGATAACAGCGATGTCTTGGAACAGCAGAACCGAGAAACTGGCCTGTCCGCCGTCGGACTTCATCAGGCCCTTTTCATTCAATGTTTGGGTCACGATTGCCGTCGATGACAAAGCAAAGACCAAACCAATCGCAAGAGCGATGGTCCAACCAAGACCAAAGAGCATTGCCACGCCCATCACAGCGACGGTTGTTACACTAACCTGCAGGCCGCCCATGACAAAGATCCGCGCGCGCATTTCCCACAGCAGCTTTGGCTGCATTTCAAGTCCGATGATGAACAGCATCATAACAACGCCGAATTCGGTGAAATGCTGGAGTGCTACAACGTCGACGCCCGCCCATTGTAGGATCGGGCCAATCGCTATGCCGGCAATCAAATACCCAAGAACCGAACCAAGCCCAAAGCGAGAGGCCAAGGGAACAGCGATCACCCCTGCGAGGAACAAGGTAAAGGTGATGAACATAAATTCAGCGGTCATGGAAATTCCTCGGGTAATCGGCAGCGTGGTGCGGCCCTCTGAGGACTATGGTGACTGACTGGTCGGACGTCTAGTGGATACGTATTGTGGATCAGCTAGGGGTAGCGGCTTTAAATGCAGCTATGTTCTTACACGCAGTCTCAATTGCACTTATTCTTGGGCAATCGCTATAGTCCACACCCCAGCGGTTCGCGTTATAGAGCTGTGGGATTAGACAAATATCGGCAAGGCCAACGGTGTCACCTGTAGCAAACGGCGTTTGGTCGAAACCAGAGAGCAATGCTTCAAACGCGGCAAGCCCAGGCTTGATAAAGTGCCTCATCCATTCAGTGCGCGCAGGTCCTTGCCCGCTGGTTGCATGGGCAGCGACGGATAGGTTGCAGACCGGATGCAGATCAACGGCGATTGCATATGCCAGTGCTTGTGCTTTTGCCCGCTGTGCGGGGTCTTTGGACAACAAGCCCAAGCCGCGTGTTTCATCAAGATATTCGAGAATTGCGAGGGACTGGGTAAACCGATGCCCGTCGATGTCGAGCACAGGGACAAAACCCTGTGGGTTGCGTTCTAAGTGATTGGGCGAACGGTGCGCGCCTTCAAGCAAGTTTACGGTTTCAATATCGTATGCGATGCCTGCAAGGTTAAGCGCGATCCTGACACGGTAGCTTGCTGATGACTTGGGGTAATCCCATAAAACGACCTTACTCATTTCGCGGCCTCTAGCGCCGCGCGTAGTACTTCCCGATCGCCGATGTGGTTGGCCAAAGTAAGAACCAAGCGGGCATTAAATTCATCGCTTTGATCTTTGGATAGGCCTTCGTGCGCATTCAGCAGCTCGTCATAAAAGTCATCTGGGTCGGGGATATTAGGGGTCAAAATCACAGACATATTAAACCTTTCCGATTGCTGTTCGCACAGCTTGGCCGATGGATTGTGCGTCAAAACTTTGAAAGCGTGCCGCGACATGCTGGTCGGGCCGAATAAGATAAACAGCAGCAGGTGCCTCGCCCAAATACCGCGCGACAAGGGCCGGTGACGGATCGGGGATATGGACGCAGCGCAATGTGATACCATCAACGTCGATTTGCTCTGGTGCGTCACCACCAATTGCAAGGATCACAAAACCTCCACCGACTTTATCAAGTAAAAAGCCGCTTCCGACAGGCGCATCTACGCAGGCAGTGCCAGGTCTTGTGACCCGTGGGCCGTCAAGTTCATTGGGTCCGAACAATGCAAATCCGTCATAGGCGCAAGGCACGGATAACCGTCCTGAATTCACCAGCGGGCGGGCAAATGGATGTTTGTTTGCCAAGTTTAATACAGCGTTGCGGAACACTTTTGAGACTTCGGACTTAGGCGTCATAAAGTCGGTTGCACGCGACGAATTTAGGATGTTTTCATCGGCCCCGTGCCCGCGCTCCGTATCGTAGCTTTCTAGTAAGGCGGCCGGTGCCAATCCCTTTATGACCAGATCAAGCTTCCAAGCTAGGTTGTCAGCATCTTGCATACCCGAGTTCGCGCCACGTGCACCAAATGGCGAAACCTGATGGGCGCTGTCACCTGCAAAGAAGACGTTGTCATGTTTGAACGCGGCCATGCGGCGGCATTGGAATGTATAGATCGACGTCCAATGCAATTCGTAATCTGGCACAGTGCCTGTTTGGGAGGATAGCATCGCATCAACGCGGGTGCGAATGCGATCTGGGTCCATTTCTTGGTCGCGGTCAATGTCCCAGCCAAGCTGGAAATCAATGCGCCAGATATCATCAGGTTGCTTGTGAAGCAGCGCAGATTGCCCGCCGCCTTCAAAAGGTGGATCAAACCAGAACCACCGTTCGGTCGGGAAGTCGGCCTTCATCTTAACGTCAGCGATAAGGAAGTTGTCCTCAAACACGCGACCGTCAAAGGACAGCCCCATCTTGTCGCGGATGGTAGAACGCGCACCATCGCAAGCGATCAAGTATTCTGCCTCGATCTGGTAAGGGCCGTCAGGCGTGTCGATCGTAAGCAGCGTGATGTCGCCTTGCTGTGATATGTCAGCGACCTTGTTGCGCCCACGCACATCAATCGGTGCGCCATCTTTTTGGGCAACTTCAATCCGTTCAAACAAGAAACGTTCAAAGTGGGGTTGCTGTAGATTGATAAACGCAGGATTTCGGTGGCCATCATCCGGAGCGAGGTTGAACTCGAATAACTGGCCATTACCGTGGAATACGCGGCCGACGTTCCAGACGACGCCCTTGTCGACCATCGCCTGACCAGCGCCAAGGCGGTGCGCAATATCAAGCGTGCGTTTAGCAAAACAGATCGCCTTGGACCCCAGACCCGCACCTTCGTGATCGTCGAGAACTAGCGCAGGCGTGCCCTTGAGGCCAAGATCAAGTGCGAGACCCAACCCAACGGGGCCGCCACCTACAATGACAACGGGATGACGTACCGGCGCCGCGCTATCCTGATCGGGATGCTTGGCGTAGGGGTAAAGTTCAAACGCTGTTTTGTATCTGACGGCTACCATTGGTTGGTCCTTTCTTTAACCCTGAAGGGCTGCCCACATGTCCAAATCGCGCTGGGCGGTCCAGATGCGTGGGTTTTCGATGCCGCGTGCTTCGTCATAGGCGCGGGCTACGTTGAATGGCAGGCAGTGCTCATAAATGGCGTAATCAGCAAACTTAGGGTCACATTCTGCACGAACGGCATCCCATGCTTCTTTCAGGCTGCCACCGCGTGCTGCGACGCGGGCAACTGGGTCGTAAGTCGAGTCGACGAAGTCACGAGTGCTTGCGATGGCGCGGGCAACGGCCTCTTTTCCGATCAATGCACCACCACGACCGGGTGCGATGGCGTCCACGTCGAACATTTCGATGTTATCAAGTGTATCGCCCCATTCTGCAAAGTGACCGTCGCCACAGTAACAAGCAGAATGATCTTCGACGATGTCGCCGGTGAACATGACGTTTTCGTCGGGCACGTGGATGACGATATCGCCAGCCGTGTGCGCACGACCAAGGTGCATCAGATCAACGCGCCGCTTGCCCAGATAGATTGTCATGTTGTCGCTGAATGTTGTCGTCGGGTAGGTCAGGCCCGGGATGCTTTCGTGACCTTCGAACAGGCGTGGGAAGCGTTGGAATTCGCTGTCCCAATCTTCTTGGCCTCGCTCAACAACCATCGCACGGGCTGCGTCGCCCATGATGATCTGGTCGGCACCGTAGGCAGACGCGCCCAAAACACGCACAGCGTGGTAGTGTGTCAGCACGACATGAGAGATTGGCTTGTCCGTGACAGAGCGCACGCGTTCGATGACTTTTTCAGCCAAACGCGGTGTTGCTTGGGCTTCAACGATCATCACGCTTTCGTCGCCGATGATGATACCGGAATTCGGATCACCTTCTGTGGTGAACGCATAAAGATCGCGACCGATTTCGTCGAATGTGATGGTCTTTTCTGACATATCACCTTGGGATGCGAAGGCCTTAGACATGTGGTTCGTCCTTTTATTTTGCTGGGGTGATTGCGATTGGCGTGATCGACCGCAGGAAGGTGGTGTTAGAGAAATTGGGTTATGGAAATTTGACCGCTGGGGTGATTGTGCCGGTACAGACGCCAAATCCAATTTTGTAACCGTCGCCTTTGGCGGCACCAGTCAGTGTCAAAGTATCGCCGTCTTCGATGAATGTGCGTGTCTCGCCGGTATTTAAGGTCAGCGGTTCTTTCCCGCCCCATGTGAGTTCAAGCAACGAGCCGCGTTCTGACTTTTCGACGCCAGAAATTGTACCAGAGCCCAGCAGGTCGCCAGAGTTCATTGCGCAACCAGATGATGCGTGATGCGCCAACTGCTGAGCCGCAGAATAATACATCTGATCATAGTTCGTCTGGGCAATGACAGTCGCGTCTTTGCCAGCTGGTGCCATGGTCACTGCAAGGTCGATGTTAAACAGCATAGGCGTCGGTTCTACGAGGTAAGGCAGCAGATCCTTTTCACGCGCAGGTGTTGTCGTGCGGAATGGTTCAAGCGCTGCTTGGGTCACGATCCAAGGGCTGATTGATGTCGCAAATGCTTTGGCTTGGAACGGACCAAGTGGCTGGTATTCCCACGCCTGAATGTCACGGGCTGACCAGTCGTTTAGCAGAACATAGCCAAAGATCGCAGCGTCAGCTTCGCTCACCGAGATTGGCTGACCCAGCGCATTGGATTTGCCGACGATGGCACCCATCTCAAGCTCGATGTCCAAACGCTTGCAGGGGCCAAAGCTTGGCATTTCAGAATCTGGTGCTTTGGTCTGACCGTTCGGACGAACGATATCTGTGCCAGATACGACAACGGACGAAGCACGACCATTATAACCGATCGGAATATGCAGCCAGTTTGGTGGAAGCGCATTTTCAGCACCACGGAACATTGTGCCGACGTTGATCGCGTGGTTCTTGCCAGCATAGAAATCTGTGTATTCGGAAACCAGAAACGGCATGTACATTTCGGCGTCTGTCTGAGCAACCAGGTGCGGCTCTAACAAAGGCTGTTCTGTTGATCCGGCGGCCAGCATCTCGGTCAGGCGCGCACGAAGGCTCGCCCAAATGGATGCTTCCTGCTCCATCACTTCGTTCCAGAAAGGAACATCGAACAGCGGCTCATCACCAACGGCAAGCAGGCCTGCCTCTTCGACGCTAGCCATATCGAGGATCATATCGCCAATGGCCACACCGCAACGCGGATCGCTATCAGCGGTTGAAAAGACGCCATAAGGCAGGTTGTTGAGTGGGAATAGCGTGTCAGCGGAATTCGCGCTGGCCACCCAGCTTTGGATCAAGGACATATTGTTACTTTCATTTCTTACCGGGTGTGCCGTCGAACTTCTTTTCTAACGAAGTCCAACAATCAATGTAGTCGTCCTGCAAGGGCGCTTCTTGCGCCGCAAAGCGGGTTAGGTGTTGTGGGAAACGTGTCTCGAACATGAACGACATCGTGTTCTCAAGTTTCTCGGCTTTTAGGTCTGCGTTTGATGCGCCTTCAAACGCGTTCTTATCGGGACCGTGGGGCAACATCATATTGTGCAACGACATGCCACCGGGAATGAACCCTTTTGGTTTGGCGTCATAGATGCCAAAAATATTACCCATCAATTCGGACATGACGTTCTTATGATACCAAGGCGGACGGAATGTATCTTCGGCAACCATCCAGCGATCACGGAATAGGACAAAGTCGATATTTGCGGTGCCTTCAACGCCAGACGGGGCTGTCAGAACAGTAAAGATTGACGGGTCAGGATGGTCGAACAGGATCGCACCAACTGGGCAATATGTGCGCAGGTCGTATTTGCATGGGGCGTAATTGCCGTGCCAAGCAACTACGTCCAGCGGCGAATGTCCGATCTTGGTTTCATGGAACTGACCTGCCCATTTTATCGTGACCGTGCTTGGCGCATCACGGTCTTCGTATGCCGCGACGGGTGTTTTGAAATCACGCGGGTTTGCCATGCAGTTGGCACCGATTGGGCCACGGCCTGGCAATTCGTATTTCTGTCCGTAGTTTTCGCAGACGAAACCGCGACACGGCCCCTCAAGCACCTCAACACGGTAGACTAGGCCGCGGGGGATGATTGCGATCTCTTGCGGTTCAACGTCAATGATCCCTAGCTCTGTGCAGAACCGCAGCCGACCTTCTTGGGGGACCACGAGGAGTTCGGAATCCGCCGAGTAGAAGTAGGCGTCGACCATGCATTCAGTGACGAGATAGATGTGGGATGCCATGCCGACTTGGGTGTTTACATCACCCGCTGTGGTCATCGTGCGCATGCCGGTCAGCCATGTGGTGCCTTGATCCGAATGCGGCACGGGGTCCCAGCGGTACTGCCCAAGGGACACAACATCGGGGTCTACATGCGGTGCTGATTTCCAATATGGCAGATCAATCTTTTCAAACCGGTGTGTGTGTTTGACCGATGGACGAATGCGGTAGCACCACGTCCGTTCGTTCTGGTGGCTGGGCGCTGTAAAGGCCGTGCCGGATAGCTGTTCGCCATAAAGGCCGTAGTTTACCTTTTGGGGGCTGTTCATACCTTGCGGCAACGCATCTGGCAGTGCCTCGGTTTCGAAATCATTGCCAAAACCGGACATATAACCCGGAGTAGTGCCCGTTACATTGGCGGCAACATGCATGCCCGATACGAGGGATGTCTTGGTCATCACAAAGTCCTTTCGATTCCCAAATTGAATATTAGTTGTTTTTGTAACTAACAACGTCTAAAATTTGCGAATGGATAATTCTGACGCATTCGATCTGACTGATTTCACCCCGTATCTGTTGAACCTCGCAGCTGAGACGTCGAGCCTCGATTTTCAACCGAACTACAAAGATACATATGGAATGCTGCGCACTGAATGGCGTGTGCTTTTTCATCTTGGGCGTTACGGCACGATGACCGCGAAAGACATCTGTGATCGTGCGCGGGTACATAAGACCAAGGTCAGCCGTGCTGTTGCCGCATTAGAAGTAAAACGGTTTCTTAAGAGGGCCGAAATGACGCATGATCGCAGGCATGCCATGCTAAGTTTGACGACAGCAGGTGTTGCTGCATTTCGTGATTTGAATGTCGTGGCGCGCGAATTCGATGCCATCCTGATGGCTGATTTTTCGAAGTCAGAGCGGGATGTGCTGCGCCGTTGTCTGGCGAAGATCGCCAGACTTTGATGCGTTTTTCCTAAAGGTCGATTGTGATGATGCCGTCCTTGTCTGCGGCGCGTGACTGGCAAAGGATGATGTTGCCTTCGCGCTGGGCCTTGGACAAAACGAAATCGCGATGCTCGACCGCGCCGTCCACCAAGCCGCATTTGCACACCCCACAAATCCCGTCCGAGCATTTCACATCAACATGGATGCCATTCTCAAGCAGTACATCCGACGCCGTTTTGTCAGCGGGAATAATGAGGTCCTTGCCCGACTTGGCGAGGCGCAACGTAAAGTCGTGGTTTTCGTAATCAGGCATCTCAGGGACCGAGAAGTATTCGAGATGTCGTGCTTCTTCAGGAAACCCTGCAGCCTCGGCTGCTTCCATTACGCCGGACATGTAGCGGTCTGCGCCACAGGTGTAGACGTGCCAGCCGTTTTGATAACCGGACATCGCTTGCGTCAAATCGCAACGGCTGCCCTCGTCGGTGATGTGCAATTGGACCTGATCCAACCAAGCAAAGCCTGCAAGATCGTCAAGGTACCCCATCGTTGTGCGGCTACGGCCTGAATAATGGAATGCAAAATCGCGTCCTGCAGCGTGCAGCTCGTGTGCCATCGCGATCATCGGTGTGATACCAATCCCACCACCCATCAGGACCGATTTTGAGGCATCCGCATCCAGTGGGAAATGGTTG
The DNA here is from genome assembly GCA_034111185.1 of Paracoccaceae bacterium. GTDB lineage: Bacteria > Pseudomonadota > Alphaproteobacteria > Rhodobacterales > Rhodobacteraceae > Yoonia. The sequence continues at coordinate 47,772 of JAWUXS010000022.1, forward strand.
ATCGGTTTGGACACAAATATCCGACGTCCCGGTGCAAATATCCGGTGGAGCAGTTTTGACCCACCACGCCCTTCGTCTTCGCGTAGGACACCGATTTGGAACTTCGTCCGGTCGGCAGGATCGCCTGACATAGAGTACTGCCGCAAGAAATCGGGTGCGACAACGATGTCGAGGTGCGCACCCGATTGCCAAACCGGAAGGTCTTTGCCGTCAACGGGTTTGAATTCGTATTTCGTAACGCCCTCGGCCATGACTTCGACCTGCGTGATCTCGACTTGAATGACAGGGCTGTCGCCGTCGGCTGTATAGCGGTGCACGGCACTTTCGTCGCCACGATCCAATCTGTCGCGGTATTCCTCGGCTGTGATCATTGCTTGGTAGGCTTCGATCCCTGCTTCGCGGTCCATCGGGAATGGATAAGGGTAAGGGTGCGGCGCGATTGGGGCAGGGTAAACCGCCAGTGTTTGATCTTCGTATTTAAGATCAAGATCCTTTTGCAGGTCGCGCTTATTTACAGGATGGAGCGTTGGGCGATATCCACCGTCTTCGCAAATCTCAAGGTCCCACCACCATTTCTTAACTGGGTTCAGGGCGCCGTTGTCCACCAGATCATCCAGCTTAGCCAAAGCAGGCGCGAGGCGCGGCACATTCATCGCGGCCCAGCGGAACGGCTTTTCCTTAAATATACCTTCGAGATTCCAAGGGCAGGTTTTCATGCAACGTCCGCACATCGCACCACCAGGTGTAGAGATACGGTAGGTCGCACATTTTTGGCTGTCGGATTTCCAAATCTCATATCCGTTGAACATCAGTTTAGGGCCTGCAGTGATCGCACCCGACGGACATTCGCGCGCACATTTGTTGCAGCTTTCGCAGAATGTCTGCAGGCCAAAATCGATCGGCTTGTCGTGGGCCATCGGTAAGTCGGTTGTGACAGCACCAGATTTGAGGCGCGGGCCTAGGTAAGGGTTTAGAATTACCTCTCCGATACGGCTGACTTCTCCCAAGCCAGAGAGCAGCAACAATGGCGGCTGCAGGACCTCTCCATCCATCACAGTATGTGCCTTGGCCTTGTATCCAAGATTGCGGATTTGCTTGGCAATCACACCACCGAGCAATGAGAAACGAAGGTATGCGCGCATGGATTGGGCCACGGCGATCCAGTCATCGCCAGACGAGCCTTCCATTGTCTCGTAGCCTTGATCGATGATCATGCTGATGGCTTGGTCATGTGGCGGATCGATCACCTCGCCTCTGGCATCGTGGCTGTACCAAGACCATTCAGGGCACCGACTGATACCAACGGCATCAACTCCCAACCAATAGCTGGTGGCTTTGACCAAGGCTGCGGCTTCGGCTGGATCGATCTGAACTTTCTCTGCGGCTGTTTCCCCGTCTTGCAAAAGCACAAACGCACCAAGTGCACGGCGTTGGGCCATCGCAGGCGCAGCTTTGCGTACGTAGTGCCCGCCTTTGGTGCCATTCTGTAGGTTCTTGCCCATGTCGCCGAACTGCGCCCGCGCAAACATATCGGCGCGTTTTGGAACGCGGGCTACGCGTGGCTCGTCTATATAGGTAGTGGGGCTGTCTACGCGTTTCAGGTCTTCGAACGGATGCGCGCCATCAACAAAACGTCGTTTGGCATAAGGGACGGCATTCATCGCGTTCTTTGCGAAACCTTTGCCAGATTTCCAACGCAAGCCAAACGCAGATCTCGGTTGCTGTGCAAGTGGGACAAGCGGCATGTCCGGCGCGATCTCAAAGGTGGTTGTCACTGCGGCAAGGCCAAAACGTGTTCCAATGTAGGGATGTTTCAAAACACCATCTTCGACAGTGGCAAGACCAGCCGCGACCGCAAGTTTGTTCAGGTCAACATCTGCACCAGAAACAGTATGTCCACGCGAGGCGTATCCCAGCAGACGCAAGTAATTCGATAATACAACGGCAGTTTCAGCAGCGAGCAATCCGGCACGGTGCGTTTGTGCGTCCTTGAGCCAATCTGTGCCTTCTTCGGCTGCCTTAGGATCACGCGGATTCTCATATAAGAACACAAGCGCATGGGTATGACCGCCAAGGGCACTTGGTGGAGCCTCCATCGATTCCTTGAGGTCAGCCATGATCACATCGATGCCCGACGCCAGCGTCTTGGTTTGTCGCGTACGTAGATCATGGGCAAGGCGGGCGACATCGGGGTTTGTATGCGGCTGGGTCAATCGGGCAGCGTCAGGTAGAAGGCAGGCACCGACGGCAGCAGCGTCCGAGAAGTAGCCAAACGCTTTGAGGTGTTCCGCACGGGTCTGATGGTCAACCGGTGCTTCGGCCACGGCTTTGTTGATCAACCCGTCGCGAATTGCATCGAGCATTGCCTGATGCTCTCGCATTGCATTTACGATTGAACGTGGGTCTGAGGGGCGATCAAACGTCAGCTTGGGGCTCTCTGGTACGGCAGAAAGATCGGGCATGGTTGTTTGGCGGGCCAGCAGCTCAGACGGGTATTGGCCCATATGCACAGGGCGATCTTTGTCCGAGAAGAAACGTATCGTCATGACCGTTGCGGCCCCCTTAGCCAAACAGTGTGTCGTGCAAAAAGCGTGCGACATGTGGGAATAATCAGAGCGTAGCCTTTG
>JAWUXS010000023.1:0-38696 GCA_034111185.1 Paracoccaceae bacterium
ATAGTCAGCGTGGCCTGGGCAGTCGACGTGTGCGTAGTGACGTGCTTCTGTCTCATACTCAACGTGAGCAGTAGAAATCGTGATACCACGCGCTTTCTCTTCTGGTGCGCCGTCAATCTGATCATAGGCTTGGAAGTCACCAAAGTACTTTGTGATCGCCGCTGTCAGTGTCGTCTTGCCGTGGTCAACGTGGCCAATAGTGCCAATGTTAACGTGCGGCTTATTACGTTCAAACTTTTCCTTAGCCATGATGCCAACCCTCAAAAAAATTTTAGAGACCAAACCGGCCCCTTTCCAGCATCGCGGGCGATATATTGCGGATCCTAATGAAAATCAAGAGCTCTCATCATTTTGCATGTATCATTCAAAAATATTTTGCGACCCGTGTCGATTTCGACAAACCCCGCGCGTCTGGTTAGTATCCAAGGGTAATTTCGCCCGCCAACATTAAGGAAACGATCCCATGCAATACATGTGTTTGATTTACTCGAGCGAAGCCGCAGGACCAAAGCCGGGCACCCCAGAATTTGGCCCATTCATGCAAGGTTACAATGATTTCACGACAAACATGCGCGACAGCAAAGCGTTGGTAAGCGGCGATGCATTGCAGCCTGTCGCCACAGCCACAACGGTTTCGGTGCGCAACGGAAAGACCATCACAACCGATGGACCTTTTGCTGAGACCAAGGAAACATTGGGTGGGTATTATCTGCTTGAGTGTGAAAACCTTGATGACGCGATTGCAAAAGCGGCACAAATCCCGACAGCCGCCTTTGGTCGCATCGAAATTCGCCCAGTCATCGTTTGGGAATAACACGCGATGCCCCGCCCTTCTGTGCGTCAGGCGATTGACCAGACGGTCCGCGAAGAGTGGGGTCGTATCCTTGCGGCGCTGACTAAATCCTTGGGCGACATTCAGTTGGCCGAGGATTGCCTGCAAGATGCCATAGCCAGAGCGATTGATGTCTGGCCTGAACAGGGCCTGCCGCGATCACCTGCTGCGTGGCTGATTACCACTGCACGCCGCCGTGCGATTGATCGGTTCCGCCGTGATGCGCGTTGGGCTGCGCGTGTGCCCGAATTATCGTTGCTAATGGATCTGGAAAACGCTCCCACTGCATATGAGGACAGTCCGGTGATACCCGACAAACGGCTTGAAATGATCTTTACTTGCTGCCATCCGGCGCTTGCAGAAAAGACGCAGATCGCGCTGACGCTTCGCACATTAGGCGGGCTTACTACTGATGAGATCGCCACTGCATTCCTTGATAAACCCGACGCAATGGCCCAGCGCCTTGTCCGCGCTAAGAACAAAATCGCAACCGCGCGTATCCCCTATGAAATCCCAGATGCGTCCATGTTGCCCGACAGGATCAAGGCCGTTCTTTCGGTCATCTATCTGATTTTTAATCAGGGGTATTCAAACGCCAGCACCGACCACACCCATCTAAGTGATGAGGCTATTCGCCTAGCGCGGATCGTTGGTAACCTGATGCCGCATGACACCGAGGTCGCAGGGCTGCTAGCCCTCATGCTGCTGCACGATGCCCGCCGCATCGCGCGCCAAACCGAGGCGGGCGAAATGATCCCCCTGCCCCTGCAGAACCGTGCCCGTTGGGACAAGGCCAAGATTGCCGAGGGCGACATGATCTTGCAAAAGACGCTCCCGCAGGGTGCGCTGGGGCCTTACCAATTGCAGGCCGCGATTAGTGCGGTGCATGCGGGCTCACCGTCTTGGGACGCAACGGATTGGCCCCAAATCGCAGCGCTGTATGATTTACTGTACAAGATGCAGCCGTCCGCGGTGGTCCGCATTAACCAAGCAATGGCCGTGTCCTATGCAACATCGGTCAAGGCTGCCTTGGACCTGCTTACTTTGGTCGCGGATGATCCACAGATCACAGACTATCAATCATATCATGTTGCCCGCGCTGATCTGCTTGAGCGTTCGGGTAATCACGCGGGCGCGCGCAATAGCTATGATGCGGCTATCGCACTCACCCCACAAATAGCTGAACGCGCCTTTCTAACAGACAAGCGAAACGCCCTTTCGTGATTTCACAAAGCTGGGCTAGGCTAACCATAATACACAATAAGGAGAGAACCCCATGTCACTCGGTGCCTTTTCAATTAGCCTTAATGTTAAAGACCTCACTGTTTCACGCGATTTCTACAGCAAGCTTGGTTTCCACGAAATGGGTGGGAATGCAGACCACGGATACCTGATTATGAAAAACGGTAGCAATATCGTCGGGCTATTTGTGGGTTTCATCAAATCAAACACGCTGACCTTTAATCCCGGTTGGGATCAGAACGCGCAACCGGTCGAGGATTTCGAGGACGTCCGCGCAATCCAAAAACGGCTAAAGTCCGAAGGTATCAAGCTGACCATAGAGTGTGACGAGGCAACGACTGGCCCAGCGCATCTGACGTTAGTTGATCCCGATGGGAATGCGATCTTGATTGATCAGCACGTCTAAGCAATCTTATGATCGCTTAGTTGAACTTGTTGTCCCTTGGGAAACCACGGGGCGCCATACGGCCCGCAGTCGCACGCTTGCCGACCCATTCGCCCAGCTCGGTTTCGGTACGTGTGCGACCTGCTGGGTCTAGCCAGCTCAGACCATCAGAAATCTGGAACGTTGTCGCGTCTGACATGCCGCCATCTTTGTATTTTTGCAGTCTCACGCCTTTGCCGCGGCCCATCTCTGGCAACTCATCAAGCGAAAAGACCAACACTTTGCGGTTTTCACCAACGATTGCGACGCTGTCACCATTCACGCGGCGACAGACACGGGCAGTACCAGACCCCACGTTCAGAACCTGACGGCCTGCACGGGTTTGGGCCACGATATCATCCTCGGGCACAACAAATCCGTTGCCTTCGCTTGACGCGACCAAGATACGCATGCCCGGCTTGTGGATCAGAATATCCACGATCTCGGCTTCGTTCGGCAGATCAATCATAAGGCGTAAAGGTTCGCCCATGCCACGTCCACCTGGAAGGTTGGCGGCAGATACCGTGTAGAAACGTCCATTCGCACCAAATACCAGCAAGCGGTCTGTGGTTTCTGCGTGGAACACAAAGCGTGGTCCATCGCCGTCCTTAAACTTCAGCTCGCGTGTCAGATCGATATGGCCGGTCATCGCACGGACCCACCCCATTTCGGAACAGACAACAGTAATCGGCTCTTTGTCGATCATCGCCTCGAATGGGACGTCGATAATTTCAGCGGCTTCGCCAAATTGGGTGCGGCGCTCGCCCCCCTCAGAGTCGCGACCAAACTGCTTGCGTACATCGCGCAGCTGGTCTGCAATTGTGGACCATTGCAGCGTGTCGCTTTCTAACAAATCTTCAAGCCCAGCGCGCTCTTCCATCAGCGCATTGCGCTCTGCCATCAACTCAAGCTCTTCGAGACGACGCAAAGACCGCAGGCGCATATTCAGGATCGCGTCGGCCTGTACATCAGACAGCTCACCATCGCCTGGTAAAGGTGTCTTATAATCAGCCTCATTGACCGCGCGGACGTGGTCGAGCGACCAATCTTCGCGCATCAACGCGGCCTTCGGCTCATCGTCGTAGCGGATAATGTCGATCACACGGTCAAGGTTGAGGAAGGCAATGATAAAGCCCTCAAGTACCTCAAGACGGTGATCAATCTTGTCCATCCGGTGCTGACTGCGACGGATCAGAACCTCTTGGCGGTGATCAAGGAATGCGCGCAGCACCTCTTTGATCGAACAAACCTTTGGCATCAGACCGTCGATCAACACGTTCAGGTTCAAACTGAACCGCGTCTCAAGGTCAGAGTTGCGGAACAACATACCCATCATGATCTCAGGGTCGACAGTCTTGGCGCGTGGTTCAAGAACCACACGAATGTCTTCGGCGCTCTCGTCGCGCACATCACCTAGCAAAGGGACCTTTTTGGTCTGAATGACCTCTGCCAGCTTTTCGATCAGCTTAGACTTTTGCACCTGATACGGGATCTCGGTAACGATGATCTGCCACTGACCACGACCAAGGTCTTCGATTTCCCACTTGGCGCGCAAACGGAAAGATCCGCGACCAGTGCGATAGGCCTCTGCGATATTCTCTTTCGGCTCGACAATAACGCCGCCTGTCGGGAAATCGGGGCCGGGAATGTAATTCAACAGCGTATCGTCGCGTGCATCCGGTGTTTTAATCAGGTGCAAACAAGCGTCGATAAGTTCGTGCAAGTTATGTGGCGGTATATTCGTCGCCATACCAACCGCAATACCAGTCGATCCATTCGCCAGCAGGTTTGGAAAGGCTGCGGGGAATACGACAGGCTCTTCCAGCGTGCCATCATAATTCGGGCGGTAATCAACTGCGTTCTCGGTAAGGCCATCCATCAACGCCTCGGATGCCAATGTCATCCGTGCCTCGGTGTACCTTGCCGCAGCAGGGTTATCCCCATCGATGTTGCCAAAGTTACCCTGACCATCAACCAGCGGGTATCGCACGTTAAAGTCTTGGGCGAGACGGGCCATCGCATCATAAATCGCGGCATCGCCATGCGGGTGATAGTTACCCATCACGTCGCCAGAAATCTTCGCAGATTTGCGGAAGCCGCCGTTCGATGCCAGTTTAAGTTCGCGCATCGCATACAAGATACGACGGTGCACAGGTTTCAACCCGTCCCGCGCATCTGGCAGGGCGCGGTTCATAATCGTCGATAACGCGTAGGTAAGATACCGATCGCCTAACGCACGGCGTAGAGGCTCGGTAACATCCTCGGGTTTCGCGATCTCTTGTGACTGCTCGTCGCTCATAAAACTGGGTGTAACCTTGTGAACGGGCAGCGGCAAGATGTGTTCTAGGGGACCACTCGCTAGTTTTTCCCACCGAAAGTTAATAGAATACGTGCAATATTTATTAAAATTGCATTCGTTACGATTCTGGGGACTAGCCGTGAGCAAATTTATTATAGCAACTTTCTTAATTCTAGGCTGGGGGTTTTATGAACTTTCAGGCGGCTCCGAATTCGAGCCCGAGGCATGGCCACAAACGGCTGAGGCAAGCACAGCAATCGCGTCAGACACATCTTCTGCATCGGTAACGCGTAGCGAAACAATCACGTTGAACCTGACACCTAACGTCGTTCAGGCATCATTAGATGTTCCGGTGGCACAAGCCGAGCCGCGCACAGCAGAAGAATCAGTTCTTGCTATCGCGGCTATCGTCGAGGACGTCGTTGCCGAAGTCGAAGTCGCAGTTGCTGAACAAGCCTCAGCTGCTCTTGATCTGCGTGCCGTCGCTGGTTCACGTGTGAACATGCGCGAAGGTCCGGGTACAAACTTTGGTGTCATTGATACCCTGACCGGCGGTACCGAGGCCGAGGTGATCGAAGTCAACGCAGAAGGCTGGGCATATATCCGCCTTGTTGGCACCAATCAAACAGGCTGGATGGCCGAGCGTTTGCTGAACCCGATCTAGGCCTTGCCCTTCGATAGACAGCACGCCAAACAAGCCCAATGACACGCACAATTTTGATAACTGGTTGCTCAAGCGGCCTTGGATATGATGCAGCTTACGGGCTGCGCGCACGCGGCTGGCGTGTTTTCGCCAGCTGTCGCAAGCCCGAAGACTGCGACCGCCTAAGATCAGAAGGCTTTGAAAGCCCCCTTATCGACTATGCCGACGTCGACACGATCTATACTGGCCTCGCAGAAGTGCTTGAGGCGACAGGCGGCACATTGGACGCCCTATACAATAATGGCGCGTACGCCTGCCCCGGTGCAGTCGAAGACTTGCCACGTGGGGCTTTGCGAGAAATCTTTGAAACCAACGTCTTTGGGTATCATGACCTGACCCGTGCGGTGATTCCGGTAATGCGCGCCCAAGGGCACGGCCGCATCATCAACTGCTCGTCTGTTCTTGGCCTTGTCGGGCTGAAATGGCGCGGTGCTTATGTCTCGACGAAATTTGCTCTCGAAGGTCTGACCGATGTTCTGCGTATCGAAATGCGCGATACGCCAATCGACATTATCCTAATCGAACCTGGCCCGATAACATCGTCGATCCGCGAAAACGCAATTCCGCATTTTGAGAAATGGATCGACTGGCAAGGGTCAGCGCGGTCCCACCAATATGCTGAACTTCGCGACAGGCTTTATACCGACTATGGGCCGGACAAGTTTGAACTGCCCGCATCCGCTTGCACCAAAAAGCTAATCCACGCGTTAGAAAGCAAACGGCCTAAGCCACGGTACTATGTGACGACGCCCACATATCTGATGGGGTTCCTGCGGCGCATCCTACCAACCCGTTGGCTAGATGCAGTGATCGACAAGGCCTAAAAACCGACCATTTAGATGGCCCCGTTTCGCTTTGTCGCAGCACTTCCCCTTTCCTTTGTCCGATCCTCTGCTAAATCCCAAGCAACAACAAAGGACAGACCATGGCCAATGACCCGCTTTTCATCCTTGTCGCAATCGCCGTTCTGATTGTGTTGGGCATCCTGCTATTCGGGATCGGCACATTCGGTAAGGGCGGAGAGTTTAATCGCAAGCACGCCAACCGGATCATGCGCTGGCGGATCGGTGCGCAATTTGTGGCCGTCCTGCTGATCGTCGCTTTCGTATATCTTCGCCGTCAATCAGGGGGCTAATTCAATGGTCGTACTCAACAAAATCTACACAAAAACCGGCGATTCAGGCCAAACGGCGCTGGGTAACGGCGACCGCGTCGCAAAACATTCTGCCCGCGTAAACGCTTATGGCACCGTGGACGAAACAAATGCGACAGTCGGCATGGCCCGCCTGCATGCAACCGGCGCGATTGATGCGCAACTTGCGATGATCCAAAACGACCTGTTCGACCTTGGCGCAGACCTGTGCCGTCCAGACATGGAAAATGACGCTACAGCCGAATATCCGCCGCTGCGCATGGCCGACGCCCAAGTCACCCGCTTGGAAAGCGAAATTGACGCGATGACGCAATCTGTCGAACCGCTGCGTAGCTTTATACTGCCCGGTGGCTCTGCGCTCGCTGCACATCTCCACTTGTGCCGAACCGTTTCACGTCGCGCAGAGCGTCTCACGGTTGAGCTTTCTACGATGGAATCCGTGAACCCTGCTGCTGTGAAATACCTGAACCGCCTCTCGGATTGGTGCTTTCAGGCGTCGCGCATTGCGAACAACGATGGCAAAGACGATGTTCTTTGGGTGCCCGGCGCAAACCGCTAACGCCGCCTTACCTACGTGCTAAATCGATTTTTTCACCATTTGGCGTCAGTAACATGGCGTCAGACGCACGAACCGCGTCGATTTTGCACTGTTTTCACCCGCGCCATCGCGCTACCAAACCATCAGAGAATAATTACGCCTCGATTCTAATGGGAGAACTCCGCCGATGAAGGTCCTCGTACCCGTCAAACGCGTGATCGATTATAACGTGAAGGTTCGTGTCAAAGCGGACGGTTCCGGTGTCGATCTCGCTAACGTCAAAATGTCCATGAACCCGTTCGACGAAATCGCCGTCGAAGAGGCGATCCGCCTGCGCGAAGCTGGTAAGGCTGATGAAGTCATCGCCGTGTCCATTGGCGTTAAGCAGTCTCAGGAAACGCTCCGCACGGCCCTCGCTATGGGTGCTGACCGCGCGATCCTGATTATTGCCGCTGACGATGTTCACACTGACATCGAGCCTTTGGCCGTTGCAAAACTGCTGAAAGCAGTTGTCGACGAAGAGCAGCCAGGTCTGGTTCTTTGTGGCAAGCAAGCCATTGATAACGACATGAACGCGACTGGCCAGATGTTATCTGCGCTTTTGGGTTGGTCCCAAGGTACATTCGCATCCGAGTTGGACATCGACGGTGATAGCGCCGTTGTGACCCGCGAAGTTGATGGCGGCCTTCAGACAATCAAAGTGAAGATGCCAAGCGTCGTCACAGTTGATCTGCGCTTGAACGAGCCGCGCTATGCGTCTTTGCCAAACATCATGAAAGCCAAGAAAAAGCCGATGGATGAAAAGACACCGGCTGATTACGGCGTTGACGTCACACCTCGTTTGACAGTTGTCACCACAACCGAGCCTGAGACCCGTGCTGCTGGTATCATTGTTGGTTCTGTGGATGAACTGGTCGAGAAACTTAAAGAAGCGGGGGCTGTATAATGGCTGTTCTTTTGATTGGTGAAGTCACCGATGGCGCATTGGCCGTTGATGCAACCGCAAAGGCCGTAACTGCTGCTGCAGCTTTGGGCGATGTCACTGTCCTGTGCGCTGGCGCAAATGCCTCGGCTGCTGCTGCAGAAGCTGCAAAGATTGACGGCGTCAAAGCTGTGATCTGTGCAGAAGACGCGGCCCTTGGTCACCGTTTGGCTGAACCAACTGCCGATCTGGTTGTGTCATTAGCTGGCGACTACAGCCACATCGCGGCACCTGGTACGACTGACGCAAAAAACCTGATGCCGCGCGTTGCAGCATTGCTTGATGCGCAAATCATCTCAGAGGTGACAGCGGTTATCGACGCAGACACGTTTGAGCGTCCGATCTATGCGGGTAACGCAATTCAGACGGTTAAATCTACTGACGCAACCAAGGTGATGACAATCCGTACAGCTGGCTTTGATGCCGCTGGCATGGGTGGGTCTGCTGCCGTGACCAACATGGGCGCTGCTGGCAATCCTGGCCTGTCCGAGTGGGTCGAAGACAAGACGGCTACTTCTGACCGTCCAGAGCTTACATCTGCAAGCGTTGTCGTCTCGGGTGGACGCGGCGTTGGTTCCGAAGCTGACTTTGCTTTGATCGAAGGTCTTGCGGACAAGCTGAACGCGGCTGTTGGTGCGTCACGCGCTGCGGTTGATTCGGGTTATGCACCAAACGACTGGCAAGTTGGTCAGACTGGCAAAGTTGTTGCGCCAGATCTTTATGTTGCGGTTGGCATCTCCGGCGCGATTCAGCACCTTGCTGGCATGAAGGATTCAAAAATCATCGTGGCGATCAACAAAGACGAAGAAGCACCAATCTTTCAGGTTGCCGATTTCGGACTGGTTGCTGACCTCTTTGACGCCGTGCCAGAGCTGACTTCAAAGCTCTGAAGCATCCGCCACATTAATAAGAAAGGCCCGTGCAATTGCGCGGGCCTTTTCTATTGTTCAAAACAAAAAGTTCGCGCCGTTAAACGGATCGCGTTCGAAGAGCGTCGTTCAGGATAGGCACAAGAACGCTGCTCGCTTCGACGTGGCAGTTCACACCGAGCATTTCTGTTGCAGCATTCTTTTGCATCGGCGGCACAAACATACCGCGCGTTCCCTGAGACAAAGCAATCTCCGAAGGCTTCGCCTCGACAATGCCCATCACTTGCCGGCGCAACTGTTCAAGCATTGTGGCGGTTACGAACAAAGGATCAACCCGCAGCGGGTTTTCATAGTCATCCCATTTGCGGTCGCTCAGTTCGTGACGCGAAAACCATAGCAGCATGGTACGCGGGCCGATTTGATCAAGCATATTTCGCATGCGGGCCACCCAAGCTGCGCGCAGCTCTGCCACAACAATATCAAACCTCTCGGCTGAAATATCGTGAAGCGTCTCAAGCATATGACGCGTAAAGGTAAAGTCCGAAAAATCGACGTCAGGAAAGATAGCCTCGAGCACGGTTGAAGCCCGCAGAAAGCGGTCATTCCGACGCGGATGAACAGAATAGAACCGGTTAGAGAGATAATTTGCGCCCATCACCTGAACCACAGTTATCTCTGCGTCATGGCACGCGGCCATAACTGTCGGGTCGTTTACAAACGCATCAACGCCACCATTTACACACCCAAAATTCACACATGGCCGTCCAAGGTCACGTTCAACCAAGTTTGCGAATGGTCGATCAATGAACTTGCCAAACGTTTCCGTTCCACCAAGAAAAGCTAGATAAGGCTCGTCCAAGCGCCGGCGCGGGCCTCTGAAAAATATGCGCGACATGCCGTAACGGCAGGGCGCATATGATAAGCCGCCTCCATCAATCGTCTCGTGTTTCATCTCATCCACCAAAAGTTGCAATTCGCCTAACCTCTCTTTCGTTGAAATTCGTTTGTAATTCCCTAATTGGACAATTTTAGAGAAGTTAAATTGTGCCGCTTGAAGGCCCCTCACCTAGAGGCCTATGGTGGGCAAAATCGAAAGAGGTACAGAATGTCAGTTGAACAGGTTGGAATCGTTGGTGCTGGGCAGATGGGCAACGGCATCGCCCATGTTTTTGCGCAGTCTGGGTTCGATGTATTGATGACCGACATCAGCGCCGAGGCGCTGACCGCAGCCGTTGCCCTGATCGACCGCAACATGACCCGTCAGGTGGATAAGAACCTTATCACTGCCGCTGAAAAATCCGCTGCGATGTCTCGGATCAAGACAACACAAACACTGACCGAACTTGGTCAAACCGACCTGATTATTGAGGCCGCAACCGAGCGCGAGACAATCAAGGCAGCGATTTTTGAGGACCTGATTCCACATCTTAAGCCAACGACAATCTTGACCTCGAACACCTCATCAATCTCGATCACGCGTCTTGCCGCGCGTACTGATCGGCCAGAAAAATTCATGGGTTTCCACTTTATGAACCCTGTGCCGATTATGCAGTTGGTCGAATTAATCCGTGGCATAGCAACGGACGAAGAGACCTTTAAGACCTGCCACGCGGTTGTCGAAAAGCTAGGCAAGACGGCATCAACGTCCGAAGATTTCCCAGCCTTTATCGTGAACCGGATTCTGATGCCGATGATCAACGAAGCAATTTATACGCTCTACGAAGGCGTCGGCTCTGTAAAATCAATCGATACGTCTTTGAAATTGGGTGCGAACCATCCGATGGGCCCACTCGAACTGGCCGACTTTATTGGTCTTGATACATGTCTTGCGATTATGAATGTGCTGCATGACGGACTAGCAGACACCAAGTACCGTCCCTGCCCACTTTTGACCAAATATGTCGAAGCTGGATGGCTTGGCCGCAAAACAAAACGCGGTTTTTACGATTATCGCGGCGAAACCCCCGTTCCGACGCGCTAGCTATCTAAGAGCATCACCAAACCAGATTAGCGGCGCAATCCCAGCGTTCGTTCCCGCAACCACGCCATGAATTCGCGTGGGTTCGGTAGCCGCTCTGCGATTTCGTCCTCGGTCAAGGGCGCGCCAAGGATGGGTGCAATCGGCTTATCACGGGCACGAACCACCTCATGCACCAGCAGACCCTGCCTAAGCGTCGCAGATAGCCTGTTAGCCATCTGGTAGGCGCGTGAATTGCGTCCCTGAAAACGACACGGCACAACGACCGCCCCAGATGTGCGGATCAACTTAGCAGTAAAGATGTTCCACTCGGCCTCAATCACCGGCCCGAATAGTGTCTCTGACGTTGCAACGACCCCTGATGGGAAAAGGACAACAACACCGTCCGCCTTCAAATGCGCCATGGCTTGCTTGCGCATTTCGACCATCTTTGACTGTGCTTCTGGATCATGCGGAAATGGGACAGGGATTAAGAACCGTGTCGCCTCCTCATCAAAGCCAGTTAAGACCGAGCGGGTCAGGATACGATAGTCTGAACGCACGCTGCCAATTATCTTGGCCATAGCGACCCCATCGACCAGCCCATGCGGATGGTTCGCAACCACAATAACAGGGCCAGTCTTAGGTATGTGATCAAGCTCGCTTTGCGGGATTTCGATCGTGATGCCCATCACCATCAGCATACGATCATAAAACTCTTGCCCGTGGGCGGGGCCCATCGATTCAAAGGTCTTCACCCAACGACCAACCCTAAGCTTGCCAGTCATCAATTCCATGATGTGGATTATCTTGCGCTTGATCGGATTGCTAAATGTATTGGCATAGCTAAGCGCGTGCTCGTCATATCGCTTTTGCGGTATCGGCGCGGCTTGTAATTCAGCCCCAGATTTTCGCGTAACTTCCGACAACCTGCGTCCTTCAATACAATCTATCTATTTAATCGCCTTCGCCGAACTTGTCCGTAACAAGCTCAGCAAGCGCTTTGGACAACGCCTCTGCATCGGGCCCAGTCGTTTCGACTTCAATAAAGGTTCCGATGGTAGCTGCCAACATTAAAAGACCCATAATGCTGTCACCGTCGGCGTCCATACCATCTTTGCGCACAATAGCGCTGGCATCGAACCCTTCTACAACTTCGACCAATTTAGCCGAGGCGCGGGCATGTAGGCCCTTAATGTTTTCAATCTTAAGTTGTTGTACAGGCATTAAGCAAGCCCAACTGACATGCTGTCGATGTATTTGCGGGCAGCAGCAAGTGCGGCTTCAACCGCATCAGGCACATCGCGATGGCGCGACTTTGCAAGTTTAATCAACATTGGTAAATTCGCTCCATAAACGATCCGCCGGTTCGCGGGGCTACAGGCCCGCAACGAAAGATTGGACGGCGATCCGCCAAACATATCGGTAACGATCACCACACCAGAACCCACGTCGACATCATCAGCCGCGGCACAAATCTCGGTTTGTTTGATGCTGCGATCATCCTCAGGAGCAATCGCAATTGTACGCACACCTGTTTGCGGGCCCACAACGTGTTCCATCGCGGCGCGGTATTCTTCGGCCAGACGACCATGTGCGACAATAACAATACCGATCAATCGGCAGTTCCTTCTACACGTCCGGGACAGCGTTAGCCCGGCGCTCTAATTCTCGGTGACGTTTAGATACATGCCACCCACTTTCTGCAAGCGCAAAGGCTAAACGTTCGGTTAATGAAACAGAACGGTGTTGCCCTCCAGTACAGCCAAATCCGATTGAAAGGTGTGATTTTCCCTCGGAGCGAAAGGCAGGCAGTAAAGTCTCCACCAAATCCAAGACCTTTTTGAAAAACGCTTCGAATAGTGGGTCTTGCGCGACATAGTCGGCGACGTCAGCGTCTTTACCATTTTTTGGGCGCAGCACCGGATCCCAATGGGGGTTCCGCAAAAACCGGCAATCCAAAACAATATCGAGACCTCGCGGAAGCCCGCGCTTGTATGAGAACGAGTGGACAGAGACACCAAGATTGCGGCCATCGGACGGTGCAAACCAGCGGTCCACATCGGCCCGCAATTCATGTGGTGATAGGTCTGTCGTATCCACCAACAGATCTGCCCGCGCTCGAACGGCGACAAGCAACTCTTTCTCTAGCGAAATACCAACAAGCGGTGCATCGTTGGGCGCCAAGGGATGTCTTCTGCGGGTTTCTGAATAACGCCGAACAAGCACCTCTTCTGCAGCGTCAATAAAAAGAACCTGACCATCAACGCGCGGATCTTCGACAATTGCATCGATGATTTCAATCAACGTAGCCGCGCTAAAGTCACGGTTCCGCACATCAACACCAAGCGCAATTGGGCGCGCCAAAGGCTCACCGTCGGCACTATCCAGCAGCCGCGGCAAAAGCGACAACGGCATGTTGTCGATCACCTCAAAACCCAAATCCTCAAGCGCATTAATCGCGGTTGAGCGACCAGCACCGGATGGGCCCGTCACAATGACAAGCGGAACAGGCGCATCGGGTTCTTGTGTTGGGGTCGTCAAATCATTCATCTATCGCTCCGACCTGCTTTTAAAAATTGCAGGAGTGATGCCGTAAAATGTGGTTCATTTACGGCATAAAACAAGGGTATGTCACACCCACCAATGGTTACTTTACTGTGTTCAGGTAGCCGTTTTTCTTCCAGATGCGCAAGGTCAACGACACCGACAACAACACTTTCCAACGTGGCGTCAGCGTTCAACAAGCCGATTCCGCGTGCTTCGATCAAACCCTTAAGGGTTGGAGGGGCCGAAGCAAAAACTTCGCCGTTCCTGACTTTAACAACAACCCTGTCATCAGCGACAAGCATCGCACCAAAAGCCATCAATTGCAGTGCAAGTGCCGATTTTCCGCTACCCGATGGGCCTTTGATCAAAAGGCCGCGACCACCCAAAGTGACGCAACTTGCATGAATGATATTTGGTTGCGGCTGGTCAGCCGACACGCCGAATTAAACCGGTAAGCCCACAACAAAGCGCGCGCCCAGCGGCTCTGAGGTGATGTCAGCTTCGGTTGGGCGAATGTTTTCAGCCCAGATCACGCCACCATGCGCTTCAACAATTTGCTTTGAAATCGCGAGACCAAGACCAGAGTTATTGCCGAACTGGCCTTCAGGCCGTTCAGAATAAAATCGCTGGAACACTTTCGACAAAGCTTCGCTTGGGATGCCCGGACCTGTATCTTCGACGACAACAAGCACACGGTTTTCACGCTTTCGCGCCCAGACGCGAATTGCATCGCCGTCTTCGCAAAATGAAATCGCATTTGTAATCAGATTAACAAATACCTGCGCAAGACGACCTTCGAGGCCCTGCACCAACAGTTCACCTTCAGGCATATCAGCAATGTAATCGATGCCTTTGGCACCGGCTTCTTTGCCCAAGAACTCGTTCAGGTTCCCCATCATATACATCAGGTCAAAGGTCTCTTCTTCCTCTTTGACCAACTCGCTATCAAGCCGCGACGCATTGGAAATATCACTTACAAGGCGGTCCAGTCGACGCACGTCGTGCTCAATCACTTCGAGCATTTTTTCGCGCTGATCTTCGCGCTTCGCAATCCGCATCGTGCCAACTGCAGAACGCAGGGACGCAAGCGGGTTCTTAATTTCATGGGCAACGTCAGCGGCAAATTGTTCGTTGCCCTCAATACGCTCATAAAGTGCCTGAACCATGCCACGCAGGGCACCAGACAGGCGGCCAATTTCGTCAGGACGGGCCGTTAAATCTGGAATCCGGATCTTGGTCGGTGACATCTTGCGCGCGTTCTTGTCACGCCCAAGTTCGGCAGCGGCCGCAAGATCGGCAAGCGGATTGGCAATTGTCGAAGCAAGCACGAGGCTAAGACCAACTGAAATAATGATCCCAACAAGGAAAAGACGCAGCACCTGTTCACGCTCTCGCGCAACAAGCTGATCCAGTTCACCTGCAGCATTTGCAATCGCTACTATTCCGACCGGGGTTGCGCCCTGCAAGATTGGCGTGACCACAACAAAAGTTGTTTCCCCGCCAGACGTGTCGGAATGAATGTGTGTGCCACTATCAATAGCAGAGGCAATCGCTTGCCGTGCAAATGCGTCCGTATCAAAAACTGCCTCTGCCGTTTGTGGGCTGCCAATTAGGTTCGCAAACCCCATCCAAACACTGTTGAGCAGATCGGTGATAGTAGTGCTGCCGCCTACGCCTTCCAGGCCAGGAATATCGCCATCCGCAATTGCGCCCGTGTTCGCCGCAACCTGCGTACCTGCCGTGTCGTAGACAAAGACTTGGATGCCACCACGCAAACTCATTTCCGCGACGGCCGCGTTAATATCGATGCCGTCACCTGTCACAAAATTCACAGGCGCAGTTTCAGGCAGCTGGCCTTCGATGACGTCAGCAATCAGTTCGGCTTCGTGAACAAGACCAGTGGCCCGCTGAAACGCGAGATTATCCCGAGACTGGTTAAGGTAAAGAATACCCGCAATCAAAAGCATCAACGCAATAAGATTGAATGTAATGATTTTACGCGCAATCGGCGAACGACGCAGGGAGAGTAACCCCCGCCTACGCCGCCTTACTTGCATTTCGTCGCCCTCGGCAACAGGAGCGACCCAGTCGTCTCCAAGCACCAAGTCGGGCTGCCTTGCGGCAGCCCGCACGGATTCTAGATCACGCACATCGATCTTAGGGGCAACTGTCATCAGTTACTCACATTTACTCTTCGTTATAACGATAGCCTATGCCGTACAGCGTCTCAATCGCGTTGAATTCATCATCCGTATTACGCATTTTCTTGCGCAGACGCTTGATGTGACTGTCGATCGTCCGGTCATCAACATAAACTTGGTCGTCGTATGCGACATCCATCAACTGATCGCGTGACTTTACAAAGCCTGGGCGCAAAGCCAAAGCCTGCAAAAGCAGAAATTCTGTAACAGTCAGTGATACGTCCTGACCTTTCCAAGAAACAGAGTGACGCAACGGATCCATGATCAACTGACCACGTACCATAACTTTTGTTTCTTCTGTTTCTTCGATGTCTTCGCCGCTGATCGCATCCTGACGGCGCAGCAATGCACGAATACGCTCAACCAGCAGACGTTGCGAGAATGGTTTTTTGACGTAATCGTCAGCGCCCATACGCAGGCCCAAAACTTCGTCGATTTCATCATCTTTAGATGTAAGGAAAATCACTGGCATCGACGTCTTTTGACGTAACCGTTGCAGCAAATCCATACCATCCATGCGGGGCATCTTAATATCCAGCACCGCAAGTTCTGGCATTTTCTTGTTAAATGCGTCCAATGCGGACTGACCATCATTATAAGTATCAACCTCAAAGCCTTCGGCTTCGAGTGTCATGGAAACAGACGTCAGGATGTTCCTGTCGTCGTCCACCAATGCAATTTTTGACATGGGAGAATAACCCTTACTGCTCAATTGTTGTTTTTTATCTGCTTTTTTTGGAGTTTTCACCCGTTTGCCGTTTCGAATCAATCCTAATTTACGAATCAGGCAAGCAGCCGTGCCTTATTTGCCGCTAATCCCATCAAGAAATGACTAAGATTGGGCACCAAATCTGCACATTTGGACTTACTCAACGGGCTCACTCAGAAGTGTTTGCGCTAACAAATAACTGATTGCGCTAACGTTAGCGCAAAGGGGGTGATCTCGTTGAATCCACAGTGTTAGGTGGCCGCATCGGGGCCACAATGGCCCTTAGCAAATTAGGAGCGAACCCATGGACCAAGGTACGGTCAACCCGCAGATGAAACTTGAGGATCAAGGCATCAAAGGGCTGGGTTACGTCTATTATAACCGTTCCGAGGCCGAACTACATGATGCAGCCGTCGCCGCTGGCGAAGGCGTCACCGGCAAGGGTGGCACCTTTCTTGTCACAACTGGCAAGCACACTGGCCGCTCACCAAAAGACAAATTTGTAGTACGTACTGCGTCTGTTGAGGACACCATTTGGTGGGAAAACAACGCACCAATGACCCCTGAAAACTTTGATGTGCTTTACGCAGATATGCTGTCGCACATGAAAGGTGGCCGTTACGATGTGCAGGATCTTTTTGGTGGTGCCGACCCCGCGCACCGTCTTGACGTGCGTGTTGTCACTGAACTTAGCTGGCATGGCTTGTTCATTCGCCACCTCTTGCGTCGTCCCGAAGCATCAGAGCTTGCGACCTTCGCACCAGACTTTACCATTATCAACTGCCCAACATTCAAAGCTGACCCTGCAAAACACGGGTGCCGTTCTGAAACGGTGATCGCGCTGAACTTCGACAAGAAACTGATCTTGATCGGTGGCACCGAATACGCAGGCGAGAACAAGAAATCTGTGTTCACTTTGCTTAACTACTTGCTTCCTGAAAAAGGCATCATGCCGATGCATTGTTCAGCGAACCACGCGACGGGCAATCCGGTTGATACGGCTGTCTTCTTTGGTCTGTCAGGTACAGGCAAGACAACGTTGTCAGCTGATCCATCCCGCACACTGATCGGCGATGACGAGCATGGCTGGTCTGATCGTGGAACCTTCAACTTTGAGGGTGGCTGCTACGCCAAGACCATCGGTCTTGATGCAGAAGCAGAGCCAGAAATCTATGCAACGTGCGCGATGCCGCACACAGTCATTGAGAACATGGTGTTCGATCCTGAAACACTCGAGCTGGATTTTGAAGACGACAGCCTGACGGCTAACATGCGTTGCGCCTACCCGCTCAACTATATCTCAAACGCTTCTGACACTGCACTTGGCGGGCATCCAAAGAACATCATCATGCTCACATGCGATGCCTTCGGCGTTCTGCCTCCGATCTCGCGGCTGACACCTGCGCAGGCGATGTACCACTTCCTCTCTGGCTTTACGTCTAAGGTTGCCGGAACAGAGCGTGGCGTGACCGAGCCAGAGCCGACGTTCTCAACCTGCTTTGGCGCACCGTTTATGCCGCGTCGTCCCGAAGTGTACGGCAAGCTTTTGCAAGAAAAGATAGCATCACACGGCGCGACTTGCTGGTTGGTCAACACCGGTTGGACTGGCGGTGCCTATGGCACAGGTTCACGCATGCCGATCAAAGCAACACGGGCTTTGTTGACCGCAGCGCTTGACGGCACGTTGGTGGAAAACACATTCCGCAAAGACAGCAACTTTGGCTTCGAAGTACCGACGACTTGCGGCGGTGTAGACGCAACATTGCTGAACCCGCGCGACACATGGGCCGACAAAGATGCCTATGATGCACAAGCCGCCAAATTGGTTGCGATGTTCAGCGACAACTTTGGCAAATATGTCCCGTTCATCGACGAGGACGTCAAAGCAGCCGCTATCTAATCGACCTGCTTGCCTGAAACAAACACCTCTGCCACGGTTGCGACCATGGCAGAGGAAATCCCCCTTACTGGCGGCAATGTAGCGACCCGCGTTGTGCGTGTGGGGCATACTGTGCGCAAGCCCGCAACACAGTTTGATACGGCAACCACGGCGTTGCTTGCCCAATTGCAGAAATCCGAAATCGCTGGCACGCCCCACCCCATGGGTCATGATACACAGGGTAGTCGGGTATTATCTTGGGTGGATGGCACCACCGAATTTCCAACGACGATGTGGTCAGACGATTGAACCCTCGTTTCAGCAGCCAAGCTGTTGCGCCGCATACATGATGCATCAGCCCCTTTGTACGATGACCCGCACGACTGGGCCTACACGCACCCAGACGAAACCCAGCATAAGGTCATCGGCCACAGCGATTTTGCCCCCTACAATATGACCTTTGCGCCAGATGGCTCCGTTATCGGTGTCTTTGATTTTGACCTTGCTGGCCCCGCCCCGCGCAGCCGTGACTTAGCCTACCTCGCTTGGTGGTTGGTGCCATTAGGCCGACAAGATCCCGCGATGGCCAAGGCTGCGAATGCTGACATCGCACAAGGCTCTGTACGCCTACACAAGATTTGCGCCACCTACGGCCAACCGCTGGCCGACGCCTTTCTTGAAATGATATCAGATGTTCTGATCCACATGAGCGACGAAGCCGCAGCATCCAGAATGATCGGTGCCAAAGCAGCTGCCCGCCTAAAGGCTGAAGGGCATCTTGATCATTGGGCACGCGCCAGCATAGATTTCGCAGAAATACGTCCCCAAATTGCACGATCAATTCAAGACGGCCAATTGGTGCAATCGATACAAAGAGATGAACAATCATGATCCGGACGCTCGTTCTAGCACTGGTCTTTCCAACGTTCGCCTTTGCGCAATCCACGCAAGATAAGATCAGCCCAGTCATGCGGTCGGTCGAGGCTGGCATCATCTGTGCACCACCCAGCGCAGGCGAGGCCGAAGCACCAGGAACGGTCGCAGGAACAACCCATTTGATTTTAGAAGAGCCGCCATTTGTATCAAAGACACGCCGCGTTCCAGCCCTGCTTGGCGTCGGCTTTGGGATTAAGTCACAGACCCTCGACATCGACGGTATCTCAGACGTGGTCATGACGATATCGCACCCACCGATGGGCCCAACAGGTGCAAAATCGCAGACCTTTACCAGCACAATTCGCGGCACCGATCCGTCATTGACCTTTTATCAATTCGACTTTGATTACGAATTACTACCCGGAACGTGGCAGATGCAGGCCAGCAAAGACGGCGCGATCTTGTACCGCACAACGTTCGAAGTTCTGCCTGCCAACCAAGTGCCCGAGCTTGCGCATATCTGTGGCTTTGCTGAATTACTGGGCTAGCGCCTAAAACAATCCGCGGCGAACAAGGTTCAGCCCTGCAATCAAAAGAACCGCCAATGTTACCTGCTTAAATCGGGCCTGATTGATGCGATCTTGAATTCGCACACCAATAACCATGCCCAATACCGCAGGCAGGATCATGACGACAGACAATGGGATCGTCTCGGCCCTCAGCACCCCTGACTTAAGATGCGCAACCGCAAGAACCATTGCACCCAAGCCATAGATTACACCCTGCACGCGGATCTGTTCGGCCTTCGGCGTATTGATCGCCGTAAGGTATGCCACAGTGGGCGGCCCCCAAACGCCGGACAACCCTCCGATAAATCCGGTAACGGCACCCACAGCCATTTCAATCCCCTTGGTCGGGTTCGGCAGACGGAATTCCCACCCACCCAATTGCAGCAACGCGAAACAAGAAACAGGCAAGCCAATCAGTAAGAACAAAGTGCTTTGCGAGAGTGACGTCACCAACTGCGCCGAGCCGATCATGAAAACCAAACCGGCAAGCAGGAACACACGGTATTTATTGACCGCAATCAGCGCCGCTTTGATCCCACCGCGCAAGGCCTGCATTGCGTTCGCCACCAATGTCGGAAAAATCAACGCTGCCAATGCAACATCGGGCGCCAGCATAACCGTCAGCCCTGATATCAAGACCGTAGGTAGGCCAAAGCCAACCATACCCTTAATCACCCCAGCGATCAGCCCCACCAACAAAGCAGCGGCAAAACCAGCTTGGGTCACGTTACCAAGAATGATGTTCTGTAATTCGTCCATATATTAGATGTAGCGGTACTGATCCAACACCGCACCCACAATCGGGTGCGACACATTGTTCAACATTGGATAATACTCACGAACTATTGTTGCGCTGCACCTGCAAAGCGTTTATCTCTGCACTTGCACAATAGACCAAGGAATTACGCAATGGACGGGCAGGACATATCGATGACAGAAAACGTAGTGCTCCCGAATCTGCTTCGCCTGACAGGTGACAGCCTGCCAGCAGTTGATGCCGTCCTCGCGAAAGTCAAAGTTGCGGTCGCTGACCTTGTGACTGAGAATGGCCGCATCTCTGGCGCCTTGATTGAGCAACACCAAACTGCGGCCCACGGCCTTGCTTGGCTTGCGACCTACGCGCAATCACTGCACCAAATGCAGGGTTGGGCCACGCGACTGTCAGCCGATGGAAAGCTTGGCGAAGTCGAACAAATTTTGCACCAGATCACCTTTGGTGAATACCTTTGGCAGATCTTCGGCGGCATCCAGATGAACCAAGGCGAAATGGTACGCCTACAAGACATGGGACTGTCCCAATCCGATATGGCCGATCTGATGCAGCCCGCCGTTATGACCCTGACCCAATCGGGCAACACCCAAGCCACCCGCATGCGCCTTGTTGAACTTATGCAAGAGCAGTCCGCAAACATCACCGTTGGCGCAACGGGCCTCGATGATGAGCTTGAGATGATCCGCGAACAATTCCGCCGCTTCAGCGTCGATAAGGTCGAACCCTATGCGCACGATTGGCATCTAAAAGACGAACTGATCCCGATGGAGATCATCGAAGAGCTTGCTGAAATGGGCGTGTTCGGGTTGACCATCCCCGAAGAATACGGCGGCTTTGGCCTGTCTAAATCATCCATGTGCGTGGTGTCAGAAGAGTTATCACGCGGCTATATCGGCGTCGGGTCCCTCGGCACCCGTTCAGAGATCGCAGCAGAACTGATCATCTGCGGCGGCACCGAAGACCAAAAGCAAAAGTGGCTCCCTCGCCTTGCCTCAGCCGAAACGTTGCCAACGGCCGTGTTCACTGAACCCAACACAGGCTCTGACCTTGGCGCGTTGCGCACACGCGCAGTGAAAAACGGCGACGATTGGTCCGTGACTGGTAATAAAACATGGATCACCCATGCAGCCCGCACACAGGTCATGACCCTTCTGGCCCGCACCGATCCCGACACGACTGACTACAAAGGCCTGTCGATGTTCCTTGCAGAAAAGACACCAGGCACGGACGAAGTACCTTTTCCTACGGACGGCATGACCGGCGGCGAGATCGAAGTGCTTGGATACCGCGGAATGAAAGAATACGAACTGGCGTTTGATGGCTTCCACGTCAAAGGTGAAAACCTGTTGGGCGGGGAAACTGGCAAGGGCTTCAAACAACTGATGCAGACGTTTGAAAGCGCGCGCATTCAAACTGCAGCCCGCGCCATTGGCGTGGCCCAATCCGCCCTTGATGTCGGCATGCAATATGCGATCGACCGTAAACAGTTTGGTAAACCCCTGATCGCATTCCCGCGCGTGGCAAGTAAACTGGCGATGATGGCGGTTGAAATCATGGTCGCCCGTCAGCTCACATATTTCTCTGCCGCTGAAAAAGACGCTGACCGTCGTTGCGATCTTGAGGCTGGCATGGCCAAATTGTTAGGTGCACGCGTCGCTTGGGCCTGCGCCGATAACGCTTTGCAAATTCACGGTGGCAACGGCTTTGCCTTGGAATACAAAGTCAGCCGCATCCTTTGTGATGCACGCATCCTGAACATTTTCGAAGGCGCCGCAGAAATCCAAGCACAGGTCATTGCGCGACGCCTGCTGGGCTAGGTTTCCGACTTCAACCAACTGTGCGTTGTGAAGCATCCAATGTTTTGACATGTTGGCCCCATGTTACGCTTGCTCCCATTTATCATCCTTCTTCAGGCCTGCGGGCCCGATGAAACACTGACAGGTTATGCCAGCGCAAATGCGGTTTATGTGCTGCAAACGCTTGATGGAAACAACGTCGCATTTCGCGCGACACTACAACTGCCTGAACAGGGCAAGATCAGCGGCACCGGCCCTTGCAACAGCTTCTTTGCCAGCCAAACCGCACCCTATCCATGGTTCGATGCCGGTCCTATCGCCGCAACCCGCAAAGCATGTCCTGAACTGACAGAAGAAGCCGCATACTTCGCCGCACTTTCCGAAATGACGATTTCAGAAACGTTGGGCTTGGTTCTTATTCTGACAAACGATACAGGCCGCGAAATGGTATTTCAGGCCGAGTGACGCCCGATCGCATCCAACAGACGCGCCCGCGCAGCAGGCATAGGCTTGTCCCCTAGGCTGCGCATGAGGCGCTTTTCGATGAAGTACCCTGTCGTAGACAAAGCAATCAAAATCTCAGCGGCATTTGCATCACCCTTACCAGCAAGAACTGGCGGCAGTGGCAACATGCGGTCAATCCATTCACCAGCAGCGTCACGACTAACTGCCCGTCCAGATTTCGGCGAAACAAACGCGAGATCTTCGTTCACGCCACGCACAGCACAGGCAGATAGATCAAGCCCAAAACCCAACTCCTCAAGCAAGGCCTGCTCCCACCGAAGATACGCGAAAGGCCAAATCTCTGACTGCCCTAGCAAATCAAGCAGGTTCACCGTGCGCTGATACAGCGGCACATGCGCCTCGCGCTCAGGCAACACCATCGTTAACAACCCGCAAACCGCATTCAACCCCGCAAGCGCGAGGCGATCACCCATCGCAGCAGCGGCCCGACTACGGATTGGTTCAACTGTAAATGATCCCAAATGCTGATCTAGACGCGCTTTCCAGGTCACGCTGACTTGCCCACCAGGCTGTAAAAATGGCGCAGTCTTGCGGCTGGTACCCCCGCGCACAACGCCCGCATGCCGACCTTTGGTTTCCGAGAACACCTCAACAATTGCGGAATTCTCGCCGAAAGGGCGCATCGACAAGATGGTGGCTTCATCGGTCCAGCTGATCATAGGCGCACTATCAGCCCCACCCGCAACAGTTTGCAAGACCGCGCTGCCTCCGGCGGGAGTATTTTACCCAAAGCGAGATCGATTATCGGAACCATAGCTCGCTTTGTTCCAAGTACTCACTCTAACCCCGGCTCGTCCAAGTGATGCCTACCAGCTTTGTCTTCGACCTCAATGACCCATAAATCAGGGTCGAAGCTGCGTTGTTTTGTGATTGATGCATCAACAACAGTCTCAGCACCGTCGATCAAAGTAACCCATTTGCGCGCACCGGTCAGAATGTCGAAGGACCTTTGGTAGCCACATGCGTTACCATCGAGCGTATTCAATTTAATTAGGACGGCCCCAGCAGTCGGGTCGCCCTTGTGCACGACAAACGCGGGGATATCCGACAGACGTAGCCGTGTCAGATAGGCTGACACCCAAATGTCAGCCGTTAGTCTCATGCATTGCCATCTTTAAAGTCGAGACCCATTTCTGAGTAACGCTCGCGTTCCTCGAGCCAATTAGGGCGCACCTTGACCTGCATGAACAGGTGCACACGACGGCCAAGAAATTCTTCCAACTCAAGACGCGCGGCCATGCTTACGGCCTTCGCAGTCTCGCCCTTTTTACCAAGAACGATGCCTTTGTGACCATCACGGGCGACATAGACGATTTGGTCGATACGCGCTGATCCGTCCGGGCGTTCTTCCCAGTTCTCTGTTTCAACCGTCAGCTCATACGGTAGTTCTTGGTGCAAACGCAGAGTCAGCTTTTCGCGCGTGATTTCTGCCGCGATATTGCGCATTGGGCTGTCAGCGATTTGATCTTCAGGATAGAGCCAAGGCCCCTCGGGTAATTCGCTCGCTAGCCATTCGCGTAGCGCGTCACAGCCGTGGCCGCGTTCTGCTGAGATCATAAAGGTTTCGGCAAATGGATATGCTGCGTTCATCTCAGACGTCAGCGCCAGCAAGCCTTCGGTCTTCACTTTGTCGATCTTATTGATCGCCAGCGCGACTTTGCTTTTGCCAGTTTTTTCATTCAGCGCGGCAAGGATCGCTTTGACGCCTTCGGAAATCCCGCGGTGTGCTTCGATCATCAAAACCACAATATCCGAGTCGCCCGCACCACCCCAAGCCGCTGCAACCATTGCACGGTCGAGACGGCGACGTGGTTTGAACAAGCCTGGCGTATCGATGAAGACAAGCTGTGCTTTATCCTCAATCGCGATGCCACGGATGCGCGCGCGGGTCGTCTGAACTTTATGCGTTACGATGCTGACTTTTGCGCCGACCATCCGGTTCAGTAGCGTTGATTTACCTGCATTCGGCTCACCGATCAGGGCGACAAATCCGGCTCTGGTTGCATCACTCATGTGCTGACTTTCTCTAATAGCGCTTGCGCTGCGGCTTGCTCGGCATGGCGTTTTGATCCGGCGGTGGCTTGCTCACTCGGACCAGACTCGAGGCGGACCTCAATTGTAAATACGGGTTGATGGTCTGGGCCAGTACGGCCTACCTCAACATAGGCAGGTGGTACCTCACCGCGGCCTTGGGCCCATTCTTGCAGGGCTGTTTTCGCGTCGCGTGCATCGTCTTCGACGTCATTGATCCGTTTGCCCCAAAGGCGCAGCACCATGTCGCGTGCAACTTCAAAGCCCCCGTCCAGATAGACGGCGGCAATAACAGCTTCCATCGCGTCGGCCAGCAGCGCCTCTTTGCGACGTCCACCTGATTTCATCTCAGAGCGGCCCAGTTTCAGCACAGCACCAATATCGATGTCGCGGGCAACTGCGGCACAGGTCTCACGGCGGACAAGCGCGTTATAACGCGGTGCCAAAAGCCCTTCGGCGGCATTTGGGTCAGCTTTGAGCAGCGCATCGGACATGACCAAGCCAAGAACGCGGTCGCCTAAAAACTCAAGCCGTTGATTGTCGTCACGGTGCACCGATACCATCGATGAGTGGGTGACCGAACGCACCAACAGCTCAGGCGTCTTAAATTGATGCCCAAGCCGTTTGGAAAATTCTGCTAGGTCAGCGGATAGCTTCATTCAACAGCCTTAAAGAAACGGTCGCTGCGCCAAGTCCAAAACGCGAGCATTGAGCGACCCGCACTTGAGAACATCACGCGGTCAGCGCGACCAACAATATCATTGCGTGGCACGAAACCAACGCCACGCGCCGATTGCGCAACGCGGCTATCAGTCGAATTATCGCGGTTATCACCCATAAAGAAAAACTCGTCGGCGGGCACAGTAAAGACGCCTGTGTTATCTACGCCGCTGTTGCCGATGTTCAGGATCGGATGGCGCGTGCCGTTTGGCAACGTTTCAAACTGGCGTGTTTTTGTACAATCGGCGCCTTGGCCAACCGCGCCGTTTTCACAACGTGGCAGCAGACCTTGTGGGCCTTGGTATTCCATTGTTTCAACGAACAGGCCACCGTCTTCCAGCTCAACTGGTACGTCATTAATCTGCAGAACACCGTTGATCATTTGGATGCGATCACCCGGCAAACCGATCAGGCGCTTGATGAAATCCCGACCTGTGACAGGATGACGGAATACAACAACATCGCCGCGCTCAGGCTCGGCACCAAATAGGCGATCCTCAGCATCTTCGAATACGCCGCAGAAATCCTCTGCTCCAATGTCGAGACCCGCCTGCGGGATGCGAATTGAGGGGCATGACGCATAGGAATATCCGTAGGCCATCTTGTTGACGAACAAGAAGTCACCGATCAGCAACGTGTCTTTCATTGACCCTGACGGAATCCAGAATGGCTGAAAAAACAGTGTACGGAAAATACCTGCAATCAGCAGCGCATAAACAACAGTTTTCACCGTTTCTGTAATACCAGCTACGATCCCTGTGCCTTCTTCTGACATTGCCTGTTCCTTTTTACGTCATGTGGCCCTTGGCCTTTCGGGCTACATGATAGCCCGCGGTAAGTGAGTCAAGCACCGCCGCAACGTGAAAGACGTATCAGCCTCCTTGATCGAAGGCCTTAATGCCAGTTGGCAGCGGTAACCATGCAGGCTTGCGACAGGTCCAATAGATGTTCTTGGGTGCTTCAAATTCCGGATCGCCAAGCAACCCCACCCCGACACCGATCAAATCAGGCGCATCTTCTAATGTGATCCACACGATCGTGCCGCATGTCGTGCAAAAATTTGTCGTGACGACAGTGGTGGTTCTATAGCTTTTTGCCGTGCCTTTTCGCGTCACGTTTGATACAGTAAAGAACGCGGTCCAACTCATCACGCTGCCCGTTGATTTTTGACAATCAAGACATGTGCAGGCATTTACCCATTCAGCCTTACCAGTGACAACAAGTGCAACACCTCCACAGGCGCAACTTGGGTTCCAACTCTCTCGCATTGTCGGGCACTCCTTGCTGTTTGGGCTATGTCTTAGGTATCAGCGCCCGTGCTTCGATCACAACAAAGGCCTGCGCCCATGGGTGATCATCAGTTAGCGTCACATGGATCACGGCCTCATGGCCAGCAGGGGTCATCTTATCCAAGCGCTCTTTTGCCCATCCTGTGACTGCCATAACAGGCTGACCTGATCGCAAATTCGTAACCGACATGTCTTTCCATGCTATTCCCATGGCAAGTCCGGTGCCCAACGCTTTGGAACACGCCTCTTTCGCGGCCCAACGTTTCGCATAGGTGCCAGCGACGTCTTTGCGGCGTTCTGCTTTGGCTTGTTCGATATCGGTAAAGACCCTGTTCTTAAAACGATCACCAAAGCGGTCCAAGGTACCTTGGATCCGTTCGATATTCGCAAGATCTGTGCCGATACCAAGGATCATTCTAAAGATCTAAGTCCATGACCATAATGCCATCACCACCAACATCGCACATCGCAACAAGCCGCCCACCCAAAGCCTGATGGCCCGGATCTGACGCATAATCAGCAACCGCTGCCGCATCAGTGAACGTCGCGATAAAACCATATAGGTAGTCTTGGGTCTTGCGTTCAAAATCCAAATTGGCGCCGTGTTGGAAACCAACAAAACCTGGCAGGTCCAGACTCGCTAAGCCATCCATGACGTCAGCAAGTTCAGTTGGGTCGGCATCTTCGGAGAGTCGTAACATAACAATATGCTGGATCATGCGAGCCTCGCAGTTAAAATCTTCAAACCCGCCGCACCAAACATGATGGCAAATGCGCCTTCAAACCAGCGCCGCATCTTTTGGTATCCACGCACAAAGCGCCCTAGCGAAAACAATATGCCGTAGCCCCAAAAGACACCGCACGAGACTGTAATAAGTGAAAGAAACGCCAAAGCAATATCTGTCGGAGCAGAGTCTGGGGGAAAAATTATCGCAAAGATGGCGCCCCAAGCAAAGATAGCCTTGGGATTTGTCAGGTGAACGAGCAGCCCCTTGAGGAACAAGCTGCGCAGGCCACCCTGTTTTGCACCCACCACTGCCAACGGTTTGTCCGACAGCGCCGACTTCATTGCTTTGTAGGCCAAGAACATCAGATAGGCCGCACCAAGATAGCGCATCACCTCAACCGCCCAAGCGTTTGCCAGCATCAATGCCGACATGCCCAGCGCTGCCGCGAGACCCCAAATAGCGGACCCACAAATAATACCAGTTGATATGGCCAAGCCAGCGGCCCTACCCCGCCCCATCGCAGTGCCAGCAATCGCAAGCGTCGCCGGCCCAGGAGAGCCGCCAGCAACAGCCCATGCAAACAGCAGGGCCGCAAATTCCCATCCGGTCATAAACCAGCCCGTGCGGCATCCATAACTTGGCGCATCTGCGCGATTGCAGGGCCAAGACCGGTAAAGATCGCCTCGCCAATGATAAAGTGCCCGATGTTAAGCTCAATTACCTCGGGCAAGGCCGCGATAGGGCCGACATTGTCAAAGGTCAGCCCGTGGCCTGCATGTACCTCGAGGCCCAGCGCGTGGGCGTGCGTTGCCATCGCTTTTAGGCGCGCGAATTCGGCGTCGCGTTCATCGAAACGCCCCTCGGCATGTGCATCGCAATACGTTCCGCAATGAAGCTCAATAATATCTGCGCCAATCCGCGCTGCGGCTTCGACCTGCAACGCAGCTGGACCGATGAATAGTGATACACGTGTTCCTGCCTCTTTGAATGGCGCGATGTAGTCAGCCAAACGGTTGTCATCTTTCGCAACCTCAAGACCGCCTTCGGTCGTCCGTTCTTGGCGCTTTTCGGGAACAAGGCAAACAGCGTGCGGTTTAGTCGCAAGCGCGATGCGCTGCATTTCGGCTGTGGCAGCCATTTCGAAATTCAATGGCACCGTAATCGCCTCGATCAGTGCCACCATATCCGCGTCGATTATGTGACGGCGATCTTCGCGCAGGTGGGCCGTTATTCCATCCGCCCCAGCAGCCTGCGCCATAAGGGCCGCGCGCGTCGGATCAGGGTTATCGCCACCGCGTGCATTGCGCACAGTAGCAACGTGGTCGATGTTCACACCTAGGCGAAGCGGAAGGGTCATTTGCAAAATCCTCTAGAGGTTCAAAGCAACCCTACTCCCCCTATGATCCGGCGTCATCCATATCCGTGGTTTTTTTCCCAAGTTGCGCCAGCTTCATCTGCAGCGCATTGCGACGACGCTTTTGGTAGGCCGCGATTAGGGGAACGCAGATATAATAACAAATGGTCGCGACGATTACACCAGAGATCGCGCCACCGATCATATAGGGATAAAACACCTCGTCGTAGAAAATGGCCAAGCCGTGCCAATCCGCCACCTCTGGTCCGAACGGTGCTTTGATATTATGCCACAGGTCCCAGAACGCAGTGCTAAACTGGCACCCCAAACCGCACATATCGTCGGCCTTGGTCCCAACCAACATTGAGCGGTCGAACGGATGATCCTGCACCCAATGACCCGTAGACAACGCCGCAACGCCAATTGGAATATAAGTTAGCGGGTTTCCAAAGAACGTCGCCATCAGCGACGCCAGAATATTCCCGCGCATCACCTTGGCCACAACAGCTGCAACGATGAAGTGAAAGCCATAGAACGGCGAAAAGGCCGCAAACACGCCAGCCCAAATGCCACGTGCGATCTTTTCAGGTGTATCAGGAAGCCTGCGAACGCGGTGCTTTACGTACTGGGCTGCGCGCCCCCATCCACCACGCGGGTAAACAAAGTCGAGAACAACTTGCCAGATCGGCCGTCTATCCCTGCGCTTAAAGACCAATTAAATCGTTCCTTTTGCCATACGGCGTTATCTGCGTTGGTCGCTTTGGTAGACGCCTGCCAACCCCGGATCACGGTGCCGCCCGATTGACGAAACATTGCTGTCCGCCTCTAGTGCCATCATGACCCGATGTAAGTGCTCGGCGTCTCTGAATTCAATATCCAGCATAAGACGGTAATAATCAGGCTGTCGTTCGATGAAATTAAGATTAGAAATGTTCGCGTGCTGTTCACCGATCAACGTACAGATACGACCAAGAACACCTGCATCATTAGTGATCGTCGCGTCGATCGTCACTGAGTTGATTGCCCTATGAGTGCCTTCTTGCCAATGCAGGTCCAGCCATCTTTCGGGTTGGTCTTCGTAGTCGGCCAATGCGCCACAATCCATCGCGTGAACCACAACACCTTGCCCGCGGAATGCAATGCCAACAATACGCTCACCTGGCACGGGTTGGCAGCAATTTGCGCGTTGGTGTTTTTGATCCGGCTTTAGCCCAAGGATCGCACGCGCGGCGTCAATCTCGTCGCCGCCCTCTTCTGCAAGGTCGGGATAGATGACGCGCACAACCTCTGCTGAGGTCAGTTCAGCTGAACCAAGCCGCGCCAGCAATTCGTTGGCATCCTCAAGCGCAAGCGCCTTAGCAGCAGTGCGCAGCGCCTTGTCGGTCGCTTTCTTGCCGATGTTCTCAAATGCAACGCGGGCCAGTTCTTGCCCCAAACGAATGAACCGCCCGCGATCTTCTTCGCGCAGCGATCTGCGAATGGCAGTTTTTGCACGGCCCGTGACAGCGATGTCGATCCACGTGGCCTGTGGCATCTGACCTTCAGCGGTTACAACCTCAACCGACTGACCATTCTTAAGACGGGTCCAAAGTGGCACGCGGATGCCGTCGACCTTGGCACCAACAATCGCAGAGCCAATGCGCGTGTGGATCGCAAAGGCAAAATCAATCGGCGTAGCACCGCGCGGCAGCTTGATAACGTCGCCCTTTGGCGTAAAGCAGAACACTTGGTCCTGATACATCTCAAGCTTCACCGCCTCGAGGAAGTCTTCGTGGTCTTGATCCTCGTCCAGCCGTTCGGTCAGCTTGGAAATCCATTCAACCGGATCAACGGCAAACCTATTCTCGACCCGCTCACCATTTCGGTAAGACCAGTGTGCCGCGACGCCAGTTTCGGCGACTTCGTGCATCTCGCGGGTGCGGATTTGTACTTCGACCCGTTTACCATCACGGCCCGACACCGTTGTGTGGATCGAACGGTATCCGTTTGACTTGGGTTGGCTGATATAATCTTTGAAACGGCCCGGCACAGCCAGCCAACGCTGGTGGATCGCGCCCAGCACGCGATAGCAGTCGGCCTCGGTCGCGGTGATGATACGAAAGCCATAGATGTCAGACAGGCGGCTGAAAGATTGCTCTTTCTCCTCCATCTTACGCCAGATCGAATATGGCTTTTTTGCACGTCCTACGACGTCAGCAACAAGGCCCGCTTTCTCAAGCTCAACACGCATATCTGCGGTGATCTTTTGAACGACGTCGCCCGTTTCGCGCTGAAGATGGATAAAGCGGCGAATGATCGAATTGCGTGCCTCGGGATTCAGAACCTTGAACGCAAGGTCCTCAAGCTCTTCGCGCATCCACTGCATACCCATGCGGCCGGCCAATGGCGCAAAGATCTCCATGGTTTCGCGAGATTTCTGTGCCTGCTTATCAGGGCGCATAGATTTGATCGTGCGCATGTTATGCAAACGGTCAGCAAGCTTAACCAAGGTCACCCGCAAATCGCGCGAGGTTGCCATAAACAGCTTGCGGAAATTCTCGGCTTGTTTGGTTTGTGTGCTGGTCAGCTGCAAGTTCGTCAGCTTGGTTACACCATCCACCAGATCAGCCACTTCACGACCAAACCGCTTCTCGACTTCGGCGAACGATGCCTTGGTGTCTTCGATGGTGTCGTGCAGCAACGCGGTCGCAAGCGACGCATCATCCATCTGCTGTTCAGCGAGGATAAGGGTAACCGCGACGGGATGGGTAAAATAAGGTTCGCCAGAATGACGGAACTGCCCTTCGTGCATCTCTTCGCCATAGGCAAAAGCATCACGCAGCATTTCAACATTTGAGCGAGGGTTATAGGCGCGGACCAGAGCGATGAGATCGTCAGCAGTCGTCGTCATCTGGTCCGTAGCCTACATTTTGGCTTAACGCTGGCCTTGGGCTTCCATAAGCGCGCGCAGCAATTTCTCTTCGGACATATCGTCCTCGGCAGGCTTATCAGCCTCAGCACCCATCAACAGGGCCATGCTGTCTTCTTCAGGCTCATCAACTTCGATCTGAGTCTGGTTCGCTTCGATCATCCGCTCGCGGAGATCTTCGGCTGACTGTGTCTCGTCTGCGATTTCGCGCAGGGATACGACAGGGTTCTTATCGTTATCACGATCAACGGTGATCGCAGCACCAGCTGTGATTTCACGGGCGCGATGGGCTGCCAACATAACCAGTTCGAAACGGTTTGGGACTTTATCGACGCAATCTTCTACGGTGACGCGGGCCATGGGCACACTCCTAAGCTGGCGGAATAGATTCCTAAGAAGCCTTCCACTTAAGGACTTGCCCCTTGATTGACAAGCAGATTCATAGGGCTTTGTAGCAGCTATTCTATTGGGCGCACAGATGCCCGATCTTCGGGTGCACATCGCGCCAGCATATCGGCAACACAAAGCCCTAGAACCGGATGCACCCAATCAGGTGCAATGTCAGCCAAAGGCCGTAAAACAAATGCTCTGTCTTGCATACGCGGGTGCGGCAGGATCAGCTCTGTCGGGGCGCGAAGCTGCTGTTCTGCTGGTTCCAAATCAAGCCAAACACGAAACCCTGCGATGTCAGGCAAAATAGACTGCCCGCAGGCTATCAAATCAAGATCAAGCGTTCTTTGCCCCCAACGAACTTCGCGGGCGCGTTCAGCGGCGCTTTCGATCTCGTGCAATATCGCCAAAATCTCGGCAGGAGACTTCGCTGTCTCAACCGCGACAGCGCCATTCACAAAGTCTGGCCCTGCGTCCACAGGAAATGCAGGTGTCTGGTAAAGCCGACTGCGGCGCATCGACACACCCAATTCGGCTTCGAGGCGATCCAAAGCGTACTGGACCGTTACAAATGCATCCCCCCAAAGCGATCGCGAGTTTGATCCGACAGCGATCAGCGCAACGTTCGTTTTTTCAATGCTTTGGGTGACTTGCGGCATGTCGATTTTTCACTTACGGTATATCTACTGCGTTATGCTAAACCACTCACACACGTTATGACAACGCGCAGTACGATACTCGGAAGGACATATTATGTTTTATCGTGACGAGCGCTTGGCGCTCTTCATCGATGGATCAAATCTGTATGCTGCTGCAAAGTCGCTTGGATTTGACATCGATTACAAACTCTTACGCGCTGAATTTATGCGCCGTGGAAAAATGTTACGTGCATTTTACTACACAGCTTTGCTGGAGAATGACGAATACTCGCCAATTCGCCCGCTAGTTGACTGGCTTCACTACAACGGTTTCACGATGGTGACGAAGCCCGCCAAAGAATACACAGACAGCATGGGCCGTCGTAAGGTCAAAGGGAACATGGATATCGAACTCGCTGTCGATGCTATGGAACTTGCCCCGCATGTTGATCACGTTGTGATCTTTTCAGGTGACGGAGATTTCCGTCCACTTGTTGAGGCACTTCAGCGCAAAGGCGTCCGTGTTTCGGTCGTTTCAACAATCCGCAGCCAACCACCTATGATTGCGGATGAACTGCGTCGTCAGTGCGATAACTTTATCGAACTGGACGAATTGCGCGATGTGATCGGTCGCCCGACACGTGAAATCAAAGTCGAACCTCAAGCCGAAATGGCGACAAGCGAAGACTAAACTTACTTAGATTGTTGAACATCAGGCCGGCCTGTCGAAAGACAGGACCGGCCTTTTGTTTTTGATGCCCCTCTATCAGCGCATTTGCTCCGATTGGTCACACCCCGCTCTCTGGACGAACGCCATACAAACGCTTACTTCTCCCTCATAGAGCCGGAGCACCCAATGACCAAAGCCCCCCTGACCCTTTACCTTGCCGCCCCGCGCGGATTTTGCGCAGGTGTGGACCGCGCGATTAAGATCGTCGAAATGGCGATCGAAAAATGGGGCGCGCCCGTATATGTCCGCCACGAGATCGTGCACAACAAATTTGTAGTCGATGGATTGCGCGACAAAGGTGCGATCTTTGTAGAAGAGTTAGACGACTGCCCCGATGATCGTCCTGTCATCTTCTCAGCGCACGGCGTTCCCAAAGCGGTGCCCGCTGCCGCCGCGAAACGCGAGATGGTCTATGTTGACGCGACTTGCCCGCTCGTCAGTAAGGTGCACATCGAAGCACAGCGCCATTCAGATAGCGGCCTGCAAATGATCATGATCGGCCACGAAGGCCACCCCGAGACTGTTGGCACAATGGGGCAACTGCCCGACGGCGAAGTGTTGTTGGTTGAAACGGTTGACGACGTAGCAACCGTAACCCCCCGCGATCCGCAAAAGCTTGCTTTTGTTACGCAGACGACGCTGTCAGTAGATGACACCAAAGATATAGTTGCGGCTTTGCATGATCGCTTTCCACAGATCGTAGGCCCGCACAAAGAAGACATTTGTTACGCCACAACGAACCGCCAAGAAGCCGTTAAGGCGATGGCCCCAAAGTGTGACGCGATGCTGGTGGTTGGTGCGCCCAATTCATCGAACTCAAAACGTTTGGTCGAAGTTGGCGCACGTGCTGGCTGCAGCTATGCGCAACTGGTTCAGCGGGCGACTGACATCGACTGGCGCGCGCTTAACGGGATCACAAGCATGGGGATCACCGCAGGTGCATCAGCCCCAGAGATTTTAATAAACGAGGTCATCGACGCCTTCAAAGATCGCTATGATGTCACCGTTGAAATGGTGGAAACCGCTGTTGAGAATGTTGAGTTCAAAGTGCCGCGTGTTCTGCGGGAAACTGCATAAAAGAAACCACCCTTTTGAAGAGCGGCTTGTTACGTAATCCACCCAATACAAGGCGGCACATGAATGGCCCATCAGTATTCTTTCGACGGCAAGATCGTGAACATGGCGTGGGGCAAAAGCACCTACCCTGTTCTGCCCCTCCCGACCGAAGTCGGTGAGCAACTTGTGTCAGCAGGGATCAAACATGTGACGGGAACAATGAACGGCTATGCGTTTGCCTTGCCTGTTACCCATGCGCCTGCAATTGATGCGGTGTATCTTTTGACGGACCTTCAATTGCTAGCCGCTGCAAATATTTTCACCGGCGCGGACATTGCCGTTAAACTGCATCCAACGCCAATCGCTACCGCATAAAGGAATTGATGCGATGACCACCATTCCACGATCCGCCCTTGTCTTAGGTATCGCAGGCATCACACCATTCCTTTGGGGATTGGCGACATTGGTACTGCCCGAATTTGGCGCCGCCGCACAGCAGGCCCTCGGCGGGCGATTTGTAGGTCCGTATCTGCAATTGGCATACGGCACAGTCATCCTATCGTTTATGTCCGGCGTTCTATGGGGCTTTGCCACCAAGGCCGAAGGAACGCTGGCGATGGTCGGGTATTCCCTGTCGGTGATCCCAGCACTTTGGGCGTTCTTTATGATCGGTGGCGGACCAGTGTCTGCGACAATCAACTTGATCGTCGGGTTCTTTGGGCTGCTCTTGCTCGATTGGCAATTCTGGCGCGTTGGGCTTGCCCCCGAATGGTGGATCAGATTGCGTGGACCGCTAACTGGGGTTGTAATTCTAACTCTTATTCCATTGGTGCTTTAGGATGGTCGATGCAAAAACAATCGCGACATATGATGCAAAAGCGGGCGACTATGCCGATCTTGTTGCATCGGATGGCCCCGATCAGCAGTTACAGGATTTTATTGCTTTGCTGCCAGCAGGCGGGCATGTCCTTGACCTTGGGTGTGGCCCTGCGATTGCTTCGGCGCATATGCGTGATGCTGGCTTTACGGCGCACCCCGTTGATGCATCCGCTGGCATGGTTGCATTGGCCCGCGAAAAATACGGGTTTGATGCACGTCACATGACCTTTGATGATCTGGACGATGTTGCAGATTACGATGGCGTCTGGGCCAACTTTTCGCTGCTGCATGCAGCCCGCGAAATGCTACCCGCACATCTGGCTGCTATTGCCACGGCACTGCGCACAAACGGCGTGTTCCACATCGGCATGAAAACTGGAACAGGTAGCGATCGCGACAAGATCGACCGCATGTACACATATGTCTCGGTCCCTGAACTGACGGGTCTTTTGGAAACTGCTGGCTTTACCGTTCTTGGCATTGACGAAGGCAGTGAGGTCGGGTTTGCAGGCACCAATGACCCTTGGGTCGTCATGCGTGCCCGAAAGGTTAACTAATGCCCGAACTTTATGCCTACACAGACGGTGCCTGCTCGGGCAATCCAGGGCCAGGCGGTTGGGGCGCGATCCTGATCGCAAAGGACGGCGAGACCGTTTTAAAAGAACGCGAGCTGAACGGCGGCGCACGTGAAACGACCAACAACCAGATGGAGCTGATGGCCGCAATTGCCGCCCTTGAGGCGCTTGAGCGCGACACGACCCTGACCGTGATCACCGACAGCGTTTACGTCAAAGACGGGATCACCAAATGGATCCACGGATGGAAAAAGCGTGGCTGGCAAACCGCCGCGAAAAAGCCAGTGAAGAACGAAGAACTTTGGCGGCGGCTTGATGCAGCGACGTCCCAACACAACGTGACGTGGGAATGGGTCAAAGGCCACGCGGGCCATCCGCAGAATGAACGTGCAGACGAATTGGCACGGGCTGGCATGGCACCGTTCAAAAGCTAGTTTGCGTCAGCGTTTCGCAGGCGAAACAACTTATGTGCAGCGGTCTCTAACAGCCGTTGACACTTTGTCGGCAGGCCGATTTGCCTAGCTTTGGAAAAACGTCAACGCTTCTTGCGCGACTTGCTCTGGTAATTCTTCGGCCAGATAATGCCCACCATTCAGCGTGTGCCCAGTGACGATTTCCGCCCGTTTCCGCCAAAGTGCGAGGCAATCAAAATGCGCCTCAATCGCGCCCTTAGCACCCCAAAGCACATGCAGCGGCATCGCTAGTTTGCGGCCTTTGTCTGCATCGTCGTGGGAGATGTCGATGGTCGCGGCAGCGCGGTAGTCTTCGCAACAGGCGTGGATCGTTGCGGGGTCTTGGAATGCTGCGACATAGGCCTCCATCGCAGCGGGATCGATTGGGGATGGGCCAGCCGACCATGAGCCGCATTTTTTATAAACATAGGCACGCGGGTCGGCACCAATCATGTCCTCGGGGAAAGGCGCGTCTTGGATCAAGAAGAACCAGTGCCAATAGGCGCGGGCAAAAGCATCTGTCGTATTCGCATACATCTCGCGGGTGGGCGCGATATCAAGAAGCATCATCTGCGTGACGCGGTCCGCATGATCAAGCCCAAGGCGGTGCGCAACACGTGCGCCACGATCATGGGCAAGAACGGCGAAACTCTCGTGACCAAAATGGGTCATCAGCCCCGCCATGTCCCCCGCCATCGCGCGTTTCGAATAGGGCGCGTGATCAGGCGTTGATGGCGGCTTGGCCGAGGCGCCGTATCCGCGCAGGTCGGGGATAATCAGGGTGAAGTGGTCACGCAGCAAAGGTGCCATTTTGTGCCACATCACATGGGTCTGCGGATAACCATGCAGGAGAAGCAGCGGCGGACCGCTGCCAGCCGTGACGCCGTGAATGGCGATGCCGTCGATGGTGTGGGTGAAGGGCGTGGCGATTTGGAACATGGGGTGGATGTTAGTACCGTTTAGAATTGTTTTGAAGGGCTGCTATGCGGACGAAGGGTGCATTCGCTACGGTCGCGCCAAGGTCTCCTTGCAGAGCAAAAGTGGCCCAAATTAGCTACTCAATCGCAAGCTTTCGTCATATTCATGCCAAACTCATCATAGATTGCAGACAGCAACTTAGTATTACTTCGATGGAGAATTGATGCGTAGCTTTCTTATTGTTCTGAGCATCTTTGTAGGGCTTCCGCTTTTGGTGAAATTGGGGTGGTCGCTTGCCTACCCGACATATGATTTTCAGCGAACATTGACGATTGAGGTCATGACGCCGGATGGACCCGTGCAAAGCTTAAATACAGCTAGATTGCTCTATACTCAGGGGCCGAGCTTTGGTTTTGTAGATGGGGCGTCTGGTAGTTGGAAAAATTTCGGTGAAGCTCCGGTCGTTGACCTTGGTAATGGTGAATATCTTTTTGCTTTGTTTGATTCATCAACATCAGTTGTCTTTGATGCCGCTGAGCGCGCCAATTATTTGGACACCGGTGACCGTTGGCGTGATGTACGTAAAATTGATCGAGCACGCGGTGTTGTTTGGGATGTGCCATTCGACATCATGCCTGATCTGATCACCTTTCGCGATCAAAGTGATTTTATGAGCGCGACGATTGTTGATCCCATTAATCTGGCGGAGACTGTGGGGCCCGGTTTCGAACTGGTCGGGATGAAGGTCGAAGTGACCAATGAGCCTACAACAAGCGGGTTGATCCTCCCACTTTTGTCGGAATGGGCTGAAGACGGAATGCCCGGTTTCAAACTTCTTCCAGAAAATAGCTGAATTTACCTTTCATTGAACCACACGAGCTTCTGGTCGACGACACCACGAATTCAAGACTGAGGGCAGCCCAATGACAATTTCAAAAGAACTATTTCTCGCCCTAAACGAGCATCAAAGTCAAAGCGGACGTTGAAGTGCTGCGCGGCATCAGTCACTTTGGGCTCAAAGCATGCGTAATTGGGCTACCCTCTGTTCTGAGGTCGAGCTCCCGATAAGATCACAGGATGACTGTGAACAAGGGAGAAAGAAGATGGAATATTTTGCCGGAATAGACGTATCGCTTCGATCCTGTGCGCTTT
>JAWUXS010000024.1:0-22748 GCA_034111185.1 Paracoccaceae bacterium
AAAAACATCCCGCCCATTAAGGGTTCGTTTGAGGAATCCAGCGTAGGGTGAAATCTCAGGGCTTTGTGAACACGGAATTGTCGCGGCGGCCAAGGGTGGTGCTGCGAAATCAGTTTAGCAAACTTGCCAAAGCATAGATGCAGTTAATTCAATTGAAACTGTAATGAGAGAAGTAGCAAAGCAAGCGGATCAGGCGGTTCCCGTCGGCGAAAAAATTGATACTGCGAACAAGAAAGCAGGGCTTGCCCGACGTCAGGCAAAGCGGCTGCACACACAACAAATGTTAAAGAGGTGATAATTTCGATGTCTGAAAAATGGGATGCGCTAGCAACAAAAATACTGGTTATGTTGGATGAAAGCCCCGAGCGCGCAAGCCTAGTATCTAACGATCACTTTCTGATAAATGCTGGAAACTTCATCGTTTCAGTCTTGAACGCGGCTGACTTGGTCACCTTCGAAATTCTAGACTTTGAGGGTGAACTGATCGACGCATTCACCGACACTGACCTGACAGAACTTGGGTGTCCCGGCTATTCGGCAAAATACGCGCAGCTGTTTACGTCGCTCGAGAGGCATCGCAGCGGTGCTGACGCCGCTATCGATGACATTCTTGTCTCTCTGTAGATCGCCGTTGATCTAGACGTCTAACTCTTCAACGAACCGCGCGTTTTCCTGAATGTACTGATACCGCAACTCTGGCTTTTTACCCATAAGGCGCTCAACCAAGTCCCCTGTTTCACCCGGCTCATCATCGTCAATCGAGACGCGGATCAGCTTGCGGGTGGCGGGGTTCATTGTGGTATCTTTCAGGTCTTTCGCGTCCATCTCGCCCAGACCCTTAAAGCGCTGCACGTCGATCTTGCCTTTACCGCCCAGACCTTTTTCCATCATTTGGTTTTTCTCAATGTCGTCGGACACATATAGCCGCCGCGCACCTTGGGTCAGACGGTAAAGCGGCGGACACGCCAGATACAGGTGGCCCGTGTCGATCATCGGACGCATCTGCGTAAAGAAGAACGTCATCAACAGCGCCGCAATATGCGCGCCGTCGACATCCGCGTCGGTCATGATGATGATCTTGTCATAGCGCAGATCATCGATGTTAAACCGCGTCCCAAGGCCCACACCAAGCGCCTGCTGCAGATCGTTAATCTCGTTATTTGTGCCCAGCTTGTTTGACGCCGCACCCAGCACGTTCAGGATTTTACCACGCAGCGGCAAAAGCGCCTGTGTCTTGCGATCCCGCGCCATCTTGGCCGATCCACCCGCTGAATCGCCCTCCACGATGAACAACTCTGTCCCCACACGGTTGGTGGCCGAACAATCGACCAACTTACCAGGTAGGCGTAGTTTCTTGGTTGCGGTCTTGCGTTGGGTCTCTTTCTCTTGTTTGCGGCGCAGGCGTTCGTCCGCACGCAGCACAAGGAAATCAAGGATAGCGCCCGCAGATTTCGTATCTGCCGCCAACCAGTTGTCAAAGTGGTCACGGACCGAATTTTCGACCAGTCGCTGTGCCTCGGTTGTGGCTAGGCGGTCTTTGGTTTGGCCCACAAATTCGGGCTCACTGATAAAGCACGAGACAAGCGCGCAGCCACCTGTGGTCAGATCTTCGCGGGTGATCGTCGCGGCTTTGCGGTTATTGACCAACTCGCCGTAGGCTTTGACGCCCTTTAGGACAGCCGCCCAAAAGCCAGATTCGTGCGTGCCGCCCTCGGGTGTGGGGACGGTGTTACAGTAGGATTGGATGAAACCGTCGCGGGCAGGGGTCCAATTGATGGCCCATTCTACCTTGCCTGGAACGCCGAATTTTTCATTGAAATCGACCGTGCCTGCAAATGGCTTGTCCGCATAGGTCGTGGACGTGCCCAAGGTTTCGCCCAGATAATCAGCGAGGCCACCTGGAAAGTGGAACACCGCCTCGGTCGGGGTTTCGCCGTCGTTAATCTCAGTCTTCCAGCGGATTTCAACGCCTGAGAAGAGGTACGCTTTGGAGCGGATCGAATTGAACAGTCGTGCAGGCTTAAATCTGTGCGAGCCAAAGATCTGATCGTCTGCATGGAACGTGACTGATGTGCCGCGCCGATTTGGGGCCGCGCCGATCTTTTGTATTGGACCCAACGGGACGCCGCGCGAAAAGCTTTGCTCATAAAGTTCTTTGTTACGGGCCACTTGCACGACCATGCTGTCAGACAATGCGTTTACAACTGACGCACCAACACCGTGCAGACCACCAGACGTCTGATAGGCCTTGCCGCTAAACTTGCCGCCCGCGTGTAGTGTACATAGGATCACCTCAAGCGCGGACTTGTCGGGAAACTTAGGGTGGGGATCAATCGGGATGCCGCGACCGTTGTCGCGGATCGTCATTGAATAATCTGCGTGCAGTTCAACCTCGATGCGGTTGGCGTGTCCTGCGACGGCTTCGTCCATCGAGTTGTCGAGAACCTCTGCCACCAAGTGGTGCAGCGCACGCTCGTCCGTGCCGCCAATATACATGCCGGGACGTTTGCGAACGGGCTCTAACCCCTCCAACACCTCAATGCTATCGGCGTTATAATCGTCGGGACCGCTACCGGAGAGAAGATCGTCGGACATGTGCTGCTCACTTATTTGTTAAATGCATAATGCCAGTACGCGGGGGCAGGGGCAATCAGATGATTGCCGATATGATTGAAAACAGATCGGGAATGTTAGCGTTAAACCAGTCGATCTTTGTCGCGGGGCTAGTTAATGTCGTGGCCTAAGTGGAAACCTTGATCAAGAATGATAATATGCAGCCAGTAAAGTTTGCCGCAATGCGCTGTGGCGATTGCCCGATCCGCCACCGCGCTGTCTGTGCGCGCTGCGACGAGGACGAATTCCAGACGCTTGAAAAGCTCAAGTCCTACAAGACATACGCCGCCGGTGACATGATCTACTGGCGCGGCGAACCGTTGGAATATGTGGCGTCGCTGGTGACGGGTGTCGCACAATTATCCAAGACGCTTGAGGACGGCCGGACCCAAATGGTTGGTCTGCTTCTTCCGTCTGATTTCATCGGCAGACCAGGCCGCGAGGCTGTGGGATTTGACGTGATCGCCACGACCGAGGTCACTCTGTGCCGCTTTCAGCGCGCACCTTTTGAAAAACTGGTCGATGAGACGCCCCACATCGCGCAGCGCCTGATGGAGCTAGCGCTAGACGAACTTGACGCTGCGCGCGATTGGATGATGTTGCTGGGCCGCAAAACCGCGCGCGAAAAGATCGCAACTTTTGTGGATATGTTGGTGCGTCGCCAAAATGGCGCCTCTCCGAACGGGGATCAGCCGTTTGAATTGCCGATGACCCGTGACCAGATTGCAAATTACCTTGGTCTGACGCTTGAGACAGTCAGCCGTCAGTTCAACGCGCTCAAGCGTGATGGCGTCATTGCGTTCACTGGCCGCAAACATATCGAGGTTGTTGATCTGGCGGCACTGCGCCTTGCGACTGGCGACGACGTCTAATTAGTCCGACGAACGCGATCAATTTCCCAAACTTGATACAGATCAAGGAAAGACCACCAAACCTCTCATAGCAAGGTCCTGCGAACAGGGGCCTTTGATGTGCTCTGCT
This sequence comes from Paracoccaceae bacterium, assembly GCA_034111185.1. Lineage (GTDB taxonomy): Bacteria > Pseudomonadota > Alphaproteobacteria > Rhodobacterales > Rhodobacteraceae > Yoonia. Next base: position 3,595 of record JAWUXS010000024.1, read on the forward strand.
ACGATGTGAGGGCACGACTATGAACTATGTGAAACTATTTCTGCTTGGCATTGTGATCCTGCTTGCTGGCATTGCCAGTAATTGGGCGCATGACATCGCCTACCAAATCCATGCACTTCTGATTATGGCCGTCGCCTTTGGGATGTTCCTTTGGGTGCTTCGCCAAACTGATGAGCCCGTTTATACGGACGCCGATGCAGGCCTGTACTTTGACGGTGTCATCCGCGCGGGTGTGATCGCCACCGCCTTTTGGGGCATCGCGGGTTTCCTTGTCGGGACATTGATTGCCTTTCAGCTGGCCTTTCCATCACTGAACTTTGAATGGAGCCAACCCTACACCAACTTCGGACGCCTGCGCCCACTGCACACAAGTGCGGTGATTTTTGCGTTTGGTGGCAACGCGCTGATTGCGACCTCGTTCTATGTCGTGCAACGCACCAGCAGCGTCCGCCTTTGGGGCGGCAACACGGCTTGGTTCGTGTTCTGGGGCTACCAGTTGTTCATCGTTTTGGCGGCAACCGGCTACCTGCTAGGCGCGACCCAATCCAAAGAATACGCGGAACCTGAATGGTACGTTGATATCTGGCTCACAATCGTTTGGTTGGCTTATCTGGCCGTGTTTCTTGGCACGATCTTTCGTCGCCGCGAAAAGCATATCTATGTGGCGAACTGGTTCTACCTGAGCTTTATCATCACCGTCGCGATGCTGCATGTGGTCAACAACCTGTCTGTCCCCGTCAGCATTTGGGGTAGCAAATCTGTGCAGGTCTTTTCAGGCGTGCAGGATGCGATGACCCAGTGGTGGTATGGCCACAACGCAGTTGGGTTTTTTCTGACCGCGGGCTTCCTTGGGATGATGTACTACTTTGTGCCCAAGCAGGCGAACCGGCCTGTTTACAGCTACAAATTATCGATCATCCACTTTTGGGCACTGATATTCCTCTATATCTGGGCGGGTCCGCACCATTTGCACTACACGGCTTTGCCGGATTGGGCGTCGACCCTTGGCATGGTGTTTTCAATCGTACTTTGGATGCCCAGCTGGGGTGGCATGATCAACGGTCTGATGACGCTGCAAGGCGCGTGGGATAAATTGCGCACCGATCCAATCATGCGGATGTTCGTTCTTTCACTTGGCTTTTACGGGATGTCCACGTTTGAAGGGCCAATGATGTCGATCCGCGCGGTCAACAGCCTATCGCATTACACAGACTGGACAATTGGCCACGTACATTCCGGCGCACTTGGCTGGAACGGGATGATCACATTCGCTTGCATTTACTTTCTGACACCACGCCTGTGGGGCCGTGAAAAGATGCATTCAATGGCGGCCATCAACTGGCATTTCTGGCTCGCAACAATCGGGATCGTTCTTTACGCGGCCTCAATGTGGGTGACGGGTATCATGGAAGGGCTGATGTGGCGCGAGGTCGATGACCAAGGCTTCTTGGTCAACTCATTCGCCGACACCGTCAGCGCCAAGTTCCCGATGTATGTCGTGCGCGGTCTGGGCGGGGTCATGTTCCTCAGCGGTGCTTTGATCATGTGCTGGAACATGTGGATGACAATCCGTGGGGCGGCACCAGCACGCATCGCCCTGCCCAATGCAACACCCGCAGAATAAAGGAGGTCACCATGGCACTTTTAGACAAACACGTCGTTCTGGAAAAAAGCCCAACACTGCTTTTGACCTTCTCGCTTTTGGTGGTCACCATCGGCGGCATCGTCGAAATCGCACCCCTGTTCTGGCTTGAAAACACGATTGAAGACGTCGAGGGCGTGCGCCCCTATAGCCCGCTTGAGCTGACAGGGCGCGATATATACATCCGCGAGGGCTGTTATACCTGCCATAGCCAGATGATCCGCCCAATGCGCGACGAAGTGGAACGCTACGGTCACTACTCACTTGCTGCGGAATCCCAATACGATCACCCGTTCCAATGGGGTTCCAAGCGCACAGGCCCAGATGTGGCCCGCGTCGGTGGGCGGTATTCGGATGCATGGCATGTTGATCACCTCAAAGACCCGCAATCGGTCGTTCCCGAAAGCATCATGCCCAAATATGCGTTCCTGTCCGATACCAATATCGACGGCGAACACATCACGGCACTGCTTGAAACGCACCGCTTTGTGGGGGTGCCTTATACCGACGACCAAATCGCTTCGGCCTCAATGGATTTTCGGGTTCAGGCTAATCCTGACGGGGATTGGGATGCAATGGTCGAACGCTATCCAGGTGCAGTCGTATCCAACTTTGACGGGCAATCAGCATTGACAGAAATGGATGCACTGATTGCCTATCTTCAGGTGCTTGGCACCATGGTCGACTTTTCAACTTTCACCCCAGATCCAAGCCGCTAGGAGACAAATCATGGATACCTATTCTCTCCTGCGTGAAATCGCTGACAGCTGGGTCCTTTTGGCGATGTTCGCCTTTTTCATCGGTGCAGGCATCTGGGCGTTCCTGCCCAGCCAACGCGGCGCCCGCGATGAGGCCAGCATGATCCCGCTACGCGAAGACAAACCAGCAAAGCAATGCACGGGCACTTGCGAGACCTGCGCATGTGCGGACATCGCAAAAACCTTGGAAGGACAGACAAATGGCTGACCGCAAGGTAGACGACGAAACTGGGGTTGAGACCACAGGCCACAGCTGGGATGGCATCGAAGAGTTGAACAACCCACTGCCACGCTGGTGGCTTTGGACCCTGTATTTATCGATCATCTGGGGCATCGGCTATGTCATCGCCTATCCCGCTTGGCCAATGGTCTCGGGTGCGACCCAAGGAATGCTGGGTTGGTCTTCAAGAGGGCAGGTGGCCGCAGAAATCACTGCGCACGAAAGCCAGAATGCCGAACTCGTTACCGCGCTTTTGGCTGCTGATATGATGACCTTACCTGATCAGTCTGACCTGAACCGGTATGCCGTGGCGCGCGGCGGCTCAGTCTTTCGGGCGCAATGTTCGCAATGTCACGGCTCAGGTGCCGCAGGTGCCAAAGGGTATCCAAACCTTTTGGATAGCGATTGGCTTTGGGGGGGCGCGATGGACGAAATCATCCACACTGTCCGGCACGGCGTCCGCAATGAAACCGACCCAGATGCCCGGTGGTCGCAGATGCCTGCATTCGGCGACATCCTCACTCGGTTTGAAATCGCAGCCACAACCGAATACGTGATCTCGCTATCTCATAGTGAGTTTGAAGCTGACCTTGCCGCAACCGGCGCGCCGTTATTTGCGGATAATTGCGCAGCCTGCCACGGCAATGCAGCGCTGGGCGACCGCGAAATTGGCGCACCAAACTTGGCCGACGCGATTTGGCTTTATGGTGGGGATCGCGCGGCTCTGATAGATACAATCGCAAACGCACGGTTTGGCGTCATGCCTGCTTGGGGTCCGCGCCTAACCGAGGCCGATGTGCGTGCCGTTTCAGCCTATGTTCACGCTCTGGGAGGAGGTGAATAAGGCTGATCCCGCTGCTGTAACCCTTCAGCAGCCTACTGCCTCGGGACGATCCTGTTCGCAAAACGTATCGTTTCGGGGCGGTTTGACACAGATCAAGGTTTGCCCGCTGGCCATGCGCTAGCGTGGTGGTGCGAACAGGAAACCAAACATATGTCTACAGACCCAGTGCCATCGCTTTTTGCGGCTCAAGAACCGATTTTCCCACGTCGTGTGACGGGGTTCTTTCGCACGTTCAAATGGTGGATCATGGCGGTCACGCTTGGCATCTATTACCTGACACCTTGGATACGATGGGACCGCGGCCCGCAACTTCCTGACCAAGCTGTCCTCGTGGATGCGGCCCACCGCCGTTTCTATTTCTTCTGGATTGAGATTTGGCCACACGAATTTTACTTCGTTGCCGGTCTTTTGATCATGGCGGGCTTGGGTCTGTTTCTATTCACCTCGGCGCTGGGCCGCGTCTGGTGCGGTTATGCCTGTCCGCAAACGGTTTGGACTGATCTATTCATTCTGGTTGAACGCTGGATCGAGGGAGACCGCAACGCGCGGGTTCGCCTTTGGAAAGGCAAATGGAACCTGCGTAAATGGCGTTTGCGCCTGACCAAGTGGACCGTCTGGTTGCTGATTGCGTCGATGACTGGCGGTGCTTGGGTTTTCTACTTTGCCGACGCGCCGACGCTATTGGTTGACCTGTTCCAGATGACAGCGCACCCCGTCGCCTACATCACCGTTGCGGTTCTGACCCTGACAACATTCGTGTTTGGTGGCTTTATGCGCGAACAAGTGTGCATCTACATGTGCCCGTGGCCACGCATCCAAGCGGCGATGATGGACCCAGACACGATCACCGTCGCCTATCGCGATTGGCGCGGCGAAGAACGCGGCAAGAAAAGCGATGACACAACAGGCGACTGTATCGATTGCATGGCCTGCGTGAACGTCTGCCCAATGGGGATCGACATTCGCGACGGCCAGCAGATGGAATGTATTACCTGCGCGCTGTGTATCGATGCCTGCGATGATGTGATGGACAAAATCGGCAAGCCGCGTGGCCTAATTGATTACCTCGCGCTGACAGGCGAACCTGCCGAGCGGGCAGGTGAAAAGCCTGTCGCCCTGTGGCGGCATGTTCTGCGCCTTCGCACGTTGGTTTATACGGCTCTCTGGGCGCTGATTGGCGTTGGCCTTTTGTACGCGCTGTTCATCCGGTCTGACATTGAACTGACGGTTAGCCCCGTGCGCAACCCGACATATGTGCTGCAACCTGATGGGGCGATCCGTAATATTTACGACGTCCGTCTGCGCAACAAACTTGGCGAAGACAGGCAGTTCCACCTTAGTCTTAAAAGCGACGCAGTGCTGCGCATCGATCTTGAAAATACCGCCCGTGTTCTGGCCATCACAGTGCCCGCTGACACAACCGTGCTTGAGCGGGTTTACGTGACCGCACGCCCCCAAGACGCGGCAGCCGCGCTTGCCAATACCGATCTGCGTCTCTGGGTCGAGGATTTGGAAAGCGGCGACCGCGCCAGTCAATCAACAACATTCAACGGAAGGGTTTCCCAATGAACGAAGTCAAAGGATGGCATGTACTGACAGGCTTTACCGTGGCCTTTGGGGTGATCATCGCCGTGAACCTGACATTGGCCTTTAAAGCCGTGCAGACATTCCCAGGGCTTGAGGTGCGCAATTCCTACGTCGCCAGCCAAAGCTTTGACGCGGACCGCACAGCGCAACTTGCGCTTGGGTGGGATGTCTCAGCCCAACTAGATGGCCATAACCTGTCGCTGATCGTTCTCGAAAACGGCGAACCCATCGCGCCAATGATCGATTCCGCGACCTTTGGTCGTGCCACAAACGTCGCCTTTGACGAGGTGCCAGTGTTCACGTTCGACGGTTCTGCAATGCGCGCCACGGTGAACGGCGGGGCTGGCAATTGGAACCTGCGGATTAAACTGCGTGCAGAAAACGGCGCCTTGTTTCAGCAACGTATCGTCATCAGGCCCCAGTCATGACTGCCGTTTGCCCCGGATGTGTCGCGGTCCCTTTGCCCGAGGACTTAATACCAAAGCCGCAACTGCAATTCTCGTTGCCGGGTATCCATTGCGCTGCATGCATCGGTAAAATTGAGGCGGGGTTGCGCCAGCTTCCCGATGTTTCAAACGTGCGAGTGAACCTGTCGCTTAAACGGGTATCCTTGGACGGTGATGTTGCCGCAGCAATCGTTGTCGCCGCATTGAATGCCTTGGGGTTTGACGGCTATCCGCTTGAAATAGCAGCGCTCGAACATGCGCGCGACGATGCAGGCCGCGCCCTTCTGACCCGCACCGCTGTTGCGGGTTTTGCGATGATGAACGTCATGCTTTTGTCCGTGGCTGTTTGGTCTGGTGCCCCCGATGCCACGCGTGATCTGTTCCACTTGATCTCAGCCGCGATTACATTGCCCGTCATCGCCTATGCAGGCCAACCGTTCTTTCGCAATGCATGGACGGCCCTGCGGGTGGGGCGGCTAAACATGGACGTGCCAATCTCGTTGGCGATCACACTTGCCGCCGCGATGTCGTTGTTTGAGACATTGAACGGCGGCACACATGCGTATTTCGATGCGGCGCTGTCGCTGACATTCTTTCTGCTTATCGGCCGCTACATGGATCACCGCGCCCGTAGCGCAGCGCGGTCTGCCGCCAAAGAACTTAATGCGCTTGAGGTTCAGACCGCGACACTTGTGACCGACGGGATGACAACATCAGTTAAGGCAAACACCTTGGCAATCGGCGACATGATCCTTGTGCCAACTGGCGCACGGGTGCCTGTGGACGGGATGCTTTCGTCGCAAGACGCGCTGATGGATCGGTCATTGCTGACCGGCGAATCCGAGGCTGTCGCATTATCCAAAGGTGCTATCTTACAAGCAGGCGAGATTAATGTGGCTGCCCCATTCCACCTACGCGCGACAGCTGTCGGGGCGGATACGTCGCTACATCAAATGGCAAAACTGGTTGAGTTGGCCGAGAACGGGCGCAACAGCTACACAGCTTTGGCAGACCGCGCCGCAGCCATCTATGCGCCCGCTGTGCATCTTCTCGCGCTGCTTGCGTTTGCGGGGTGGGTGATCGCCACAGGTGATGTGCGCCATGCGTTAAACGTGGCGATCGCCGTGCTGATTATCACATGCCCCTGCGCATTGGGCTTGGCCGTACCTGCTGTGTCGATTGCTGCTATTAGCCGCTTGTTCGCGCTTGGGTGTCTCGTGAAACATGCCACCGCGCTTGAGCGTTTGTCCGAAATCACGCATATCGTTTTTGACAAGACCGGCACTCTGAGCAGGCCGTCTGTCAGTCTTCCCGATGACTTTGGACAGCAATATCGCAGCGTTGCAAAATCACTTGCTCAGGCGTCGCATCATCCGCTCTCGCGTGCGCTTGATGCTGAATTGTCGGATGTAGCGCCTGCAAACGTTACCCAGATATCTGAAATCGCTGGGCAAGGTGTGACAGGTATTTTTCACGGTCAAACAGTACGGCTAGGCCGCGGCGCTTGGTTAGATGCACCGTTTGATGGGCTTGGTTTGCAGATTGGCAAAGACGCTGCAAAGCGGGTTTTAGCACAAGAGGGTATTCGCGACGGAGTCCGCTTCGCTCTGGAACAGATCGACCTTCCTTGTGAAATCGTCACGGGCGATGCGAAAGAACCCGCGCAAAAGTTTGCCGAACGGCTAAGTTTACCGGTGACCTGGGGCGCACGCCCAGCTGACAAATTGAACCGATTGCAGGCACTGGCCGCGCAAGGCGACAAGGTCTTGATGGTTGGCGATGGCCTCAACGACACAGCAGCACTCGCGGCGGCACATGCGTCCATCGCTCCGGCTACTGCCCTTGATGCATCACGCAGTGCAGCTGACGTAGTGATCTTGAAAAACAGCTTTGCCGATCTCGCTTTGATCTTGCGCGTCGCCAAAGCTGCGGGGCGTTTGTCGAAGCAGAACTTTGCGATTGCTGCACTTTATAACGCCATCGCGATCCCAATTGCCGTCGCTGGGTTCGCGACGCCACTTGCTGCGGCTCTTGCGATGTCCGCATCGTCGGTCACCGTTCTCGCTAACTCTCAACGGATGAGGTTTATCAAATGAATGTCTTGGTTATCCTTATTCCCATCTCTCTGATCCTTGGCGGGGTGGGCTTGGCTGCATTTATCTGGACGGTACGCAGCGACCAGTATGACGACGACCAAGGCAACGCGGCAAGGATCCTTCTGGATGAGGAATAATCAATGCCATCCTTGGTTGTGCTTAACATTTAGTCAGTCGGTCAGGGATCGCCTTAAAAATGTACATAAAGCCTGAAATTGATTTGCCGAGTTGAGGCGCATTGCCTTATGATAAGGGCACAAGCTGCCCCGCGACAAATTCTTTCATTTGCAACATTGATCCGGCGCTAATCGCCCTCTGTGTAAAGGCAGCTTTTTGAATATTGGAGGTGTTGCAGATGCGGGTCTTTTTTACAGGTGGTAACGGCAAAGCTGGGCGCCACGCGGTGAAGTATTTGCGCGATCAAGGTCATCGCGTCTTGAATGCCGACATCACTGCACCGCTTGTGTCTGGGCAAGATGATCTGCAGGTAGACCTGACCGACGCGGGGCAAGTTTTTAATGCCATGACTGCCTTTGGCGACTTCTCAGACCTTGATAGCCCGAGACCTGAGGGTGCCGCATATGACGCCGTTGTGCATTTTGCAGCGGTACCTTGCATCTTGATGCGCCCTGATAACGAGACATTTCGCATCAATACAATGTCCACCTACAATGTCATCGATGCCGCCCTTAAGCTGGGCATCCGCAAAGTGATCTTTGCGAGTTCCGAGACGACTTATGGCATCTGTTTCGCACACTCAGACATGAAGCCGACCTACATTCCTATCGACGAAGACCACCCCATCGTGCCGCATGATAGCTATGCAATGTCTAAGGTTTGCAATGAGGCAACAGCGCGATCCTTTCAGGCGCGCACCGGTGCCGACATCTACGGCCTGCGCATAAACAACGTGATTGAGCCGCACGAATACCAAGAGAACTTTCCAGCATTCGTAGCAGACCCGAGCCTGCGTCGCCGCAACATATTTGGCTACATTGATGCGCGGGATCTAGGGCATATGGTGGATTGCTGTCTCAAGACTGATGGTCTTGGCTACGAGGTCTTTAACGTAGCCAACGACGACACATCCGTTGCGATGTCGTCAGAAGATGTTGCGAAAAAATTCTACGCTGGAGTGCCGGTTAGATCTCCCGTCACGGGGCATCAGACGTTCTATAGCAATGCCAAAGCAAAGCACCTTCTGGGCTTTGATCCAAAACATGGTTGGCGCGACCAAGTGGGGGCAGCGACATGAGTTTTCCAACATTTGATTTATCAGAATTCGAAAACGCTACAGGCTCTGATCGGCGCAAACTAGCGGTCAAAGTTGATCGTATTTGCCGCAAGACAGGGTTCTTAGTTCTTACAGGGCACGGCGTTTCTGACGACGTGATCGCGCAGCAGTGGGCAGGGGTCAAATCGTTCTTTTCCAAAGAGGCGGAATTTAAGCGTGCGTCGGCGGCACCATATATTGGCTACCCCTACGGCTACCTTGGCCCCGACAAGGAGGCCCTCGCTAAGTCATTAGGCGTGAACACGCCGCCCGATCTCAAAGAAAGCTTTAATGGCGGGCCGCTTTCGGTTCCTGCGTATATGACTGATCCTGATGCGCTGGCATTTTGCTATATGCCAACGCTATGGCCTGACCTGCCAGACTTTAAGCGCGCTTGGAGCGCGTATTACGCCGCAATGGAGGACCTCGCCGCGCGGATAATGACCGCGTTTGCTGCAGCGCTTGATTTGCCAGACGATTTCTTTGCTCCATCAATTGCTGATCCTGTGTCTGCACTGCGCGCACTGCATTACCCGGCAACGACTGATGCGTTCCTCGAAATGCAGCAAAGGGCCGGAGCCCATTCAGATTTTGGGTCGTTGACCATTCTGTTGCCGCAATCTGGATCAACTGGATTGCAGATCGCCCAAGACGACTACTGGATCGATGTTCCCGCACCCGAAGGAGCATTCATCGTCAATATCGGTGACTTGATGGCACGCTGGACCGCAGACCGCTGGGTCAGCACAGTGCACCGCGTTGTCGCGCGTTCCAATGAGCCTGCGCGTCAAAGCCTCGCGTTTTTTCACCAGCCAGATTGGGATGCTGATATTGCCCCACTTGATGGCTCAGAAGTCTATCCATCGGTGAAGGCAGGCCCATATTTGATGAGCAAATTCAAATCGACGGGGGCCTAGCTCTCTGCGATTTGGATCAGCAGCGCGTTCAGCGGCCATAGGGTCTTGAACCGACCCGCAACTGCATTGGGCAGATCATCTCGTTCGCGTAATTCTTGCGACGCGATGCAGCCCTTCATTCGCAACAGATCGCCCGCTGCGTGATCGGCCGCAAACCCTGATGGGATACGTTTCAGGGCAGGTTCGCGAAATGTAAATCCTTCGGATTTCAGCCCGTCAGTGATCCCCAGAATGCGCTTGGTATCAAGATCAACAAACTTGCGCCAATCATCCAGTATCGGTTTTTCAAAGCCCATCATGCCAGCGCCCGTGGTCACGTAATCCAATCCGATCCCAAAGAAAAATACAGGGTTCTGCGGCGCACCTGCATTCACCTGCCACATCATATGGATGTGGGTTTTGTAAGGGGTCTTATCCTTTGAAAAACGGACATCACGGTGTGGGCGGAACAGCTTGCCAGTGATCGGTGCATCAGCCAGTTCTGACAACATCGGCGTAAGCGCGTCGATCAACCCAAGGGCAGGGGCTTTCAGTTTGTTGGTGTAGATCGATTTGTTCTCTTCCCACCAAGCCTTGGAGTTATTGGCATCCAATTCTGCGTAAAAACCTTGGGCTTCGGCGATCCATTTTGTGTAGTCTGTCATTGGCATCTCAATCTTTGGGTTATGGTTAGATTGACCCAAGTTTTCGCGCCTGTCTATTGTGCCTATTAATTAGGCTGGACCATGTCGAACGACGGGCCTATCGATGGTTGCATGAATACTCCTGCACAAACCTATGGCGATCATACTAAAGCGATCTGGGTGCTTGGTGCCCCATTGATCCTGAGTAATATTGCGCAATTTGCAATCCACATGACCGATACGATCATGCTGGGTTGGTATGATGTGACAGCTCTAGCTGCGGTGACAATTGCGACGACATTGTTCTTTATCGTCTTCATTGTTGGGTCTGGTTTTTCGGCGGCGGTTACACCGATTGTTGCCACAGCTGCCGAAGCTGATGATGAAACCCAAGTACGCCGCGTGACCCGCATGGGGTTATGGCTTTCGGTGATCTACGGCCTGATTTTCACGATCCCGTTTATTTGGGCCGAAGATATCCTGCTGCTGATCGGTCAAGAACCCGAAGTCGCAGCAGAAGCCCACAAGTATTTGGTGATCGCTGCTTGGCAGATGGTGCCTGCGTTGCTTGTCATGACGCTCAAGGCGTTCTTTGTCGCGCTTGAGAAGACATCGATTATCTTGATCGCAACGATCGGCATGGCCGTGCTGAACGGCTTTTTGAACTATGCATTGATCTTTGGAAACTGGGGCATGCCCGAGATGGGGATCAGAGGCGCCGCCATTGCATCCGTCACAGGTGCGACGCTGACCGTTGTCATCTTGTTTGCCTATGCATTAAGCCAGCTACCGCAGTATCAACTTCTTAAGAATATTTGGCGCAGCGACACCGAAATCATGTCAAAGGTGTTCCGCCTTGGCTGGCCGATTGGAATTACATCGCTGGCTGAAGGCGGCTTGTTCGCAGCCTCGGCCATTATGATGGGGTGGATTAGCGAAATTAGCCTCGCGGCGCATGGTGTAGCCATCCAGCTGGCATCCCTGACATTCATGGTGCATCTCGCGCTGTCACAGGCCGCAACTGTGCGTGCGGGGCGCGCCCTTGGTCGCAATGATGCGGTTGGGCTAAGACGCGGCGGCATTGTGGCGACGGCTGCATCGGCTGTCTTTGCAATTCTAACGATGCTTATTTTCTGGGCTATCCCAGAGCAGCTTATTTCGCTCTTTATCGATCCGAACGAGGCCGAGCGCGAAAATCTGATCCGTGTCGGTGTTGGTCTGTTGTTCATGGCGGGGCTGTTTCAGGTCGTCGACGCGCTACAAGTTATGGCGCTGGGCCTGCTACGCGGCGTGCAAGACACAGCCGTGCCAATGGTCATGGCCGCAATCAGCTATTGGGTGATCGGTATGCCAGCTAGCTATCTGCTTGCTTTCCCGATGGGGTATGGCGGGCAGGGGTTATGGCTTGGCCTAGTCATCGGACTTGCGGTTGCTGCAATTCTCTTGATGTGGCGCTTTTGGATGCACGTCATCCATAAGATCGCATGGAAACCGTAAACTACTCGTCAGCAGCGTTCAGCAAACGATCAGCCTTTTTGCGGACAAGAACCGTGCGCAGGTCATGCATCGCAAGCAATAACTGATCTGTCACCGCATCCAATTGCTCTCCCGTTGCTTTTGACTGAACCCACTGCGTTGTCAGGTTCATGTGGTCAACCGCGCGCAAGATGTCATCAACATCGCGTTGGGCTAATAGATTGACCCTATCGTTCAACCAAGTCTGGATCGCGGCAATATCTTCTTCGGTCAGGATGTGGTCACCTTGCGGTTTGACCTCACCATTGCGGACATTGACGATGGCGATCTGATCCATCTCAATGCGGCGTTGTCGATTTTCGGTATCCACACGAAACACTGCCGCACCGTTTTCACGTATGCGGAAATAGTAATCAGGTAGGTCAGCACCCATAGCAACTTTTACCTTTTTGCCGAAAAATAGTTAACGCAAACTAACACCAGATTTCTGTCCGTGCAAAGGATTGGAATTAACCATCAGAAACTACACATCAAACAGCGCACATTCAACGATCTTGTGACAGATTTACCGCAACTAGACCGTGCGTAACGCGCGCTGATATCTTGATTTATTTCAAACCCTTGCAGAAATCAGTGATCCGGTGGCATGCCTCGGTCAACGCTTCATTTGATGTGGCATAGCTTACCCGAAAGTTTGGGCTAAGACCAAAGGCAGCACCAAAAACGACGGCCACGCCTTTCTCTTCCAGTAACGCAGTTGCAAAGACTTCGTCGTTGGTGATCTTCACGCCAGCTTCGGATGTCTTGCCGATGCAGCCCGCAATCGATGGGTACACATAGAACGCACCCTCTGGGCGTGGGCAGTTGATACCCGGTGCCTTATTCAACAGATCAACAACAAGATCACGACGGCCGATGAACAGTTCATTGTTTGGCGCAAGGAATTCCTGCGTGCCGTTCAACGCCTCAATCGCGGCGTACTGGCTGATTGAACATGGGTTCGATGTTGATTGCGACTGCACCTTGCGCATAGCTTTGATAAGCGGCTCTGGCCCTGCAGCATAGCCAATCCGCCAACCTGTCATCGCATAAGCTTTGGAAACGCCATTCACGGTCAAAGTCCGGTCATACAGCTTTGGCTCAACTTCGGCAGGTGTGCAGAATTTGAAATCACCGTACGCAAGATGCTCGTACATATCGTCGGTCATCACCCAAACATGCGGATGGCGCAGCAGCACATCCGTCAGGGCCTTCAGCTCATCCCAAGAATACCCAGCACCCGTCGGGTTTGATGGCGAATTGAACAAGAACCATTTAGTCTTTGGTGTGATCGCTGCCTCAAGCTGATCTGCCGTGATCTTGTACCCTTGGTCCATTTCGCCCTTCACGAACACAGGCTCTCCACCGCCAAGCTTTACCATGTCAGGATAGCTTACCCAATATGGGGCAGGGATGATCACTTCGTCACCGGCGTTCAGGGTCGCCATGAATGCGTTGTACAAAACTTGCTTGCCGCCAGTTCCGACACTGACCTGTGCAGGCACATAGTCTAACGAATTGTCGCGCTTGAACTTGGCGCAGATCGCAGCCTTCAGCTCAGGTATGCCATCCACAGCGGTATATTTCGTCTTACCCTCGGTGATCGCCGCAATGCCTGCATCTTTGATATTCTGTGGCGTGTCAAAATCGGGTTCACCAGCGCCCAATCCGATAACGTCACGGCCAGCTGCTTTCAGCTCTTGCGCTTTCGTCGTCACGGCAATTGTTGGGGATGGTTTCACGCGGTCAAGCGTCGCAGATAGGAAAGACATGAGGGCCTCCTGTGGCAAAATAAGGTTATGCATGTCATAGGGGGATCACGGCCCCTGACGCAAGCGACAAGGAACCCAAATGACTGATCAAGACACCAATTGGTATAGTGAAGACGCCGCAACTCTTGGCGATCGCCTGATGACTGCGCGCGACGCAGCGGGGCTGACCCAACCAGAACTTGCAGCCCAATTGGGGGTCAAAGTTGGGACGCTTGATGCTTGGGAAAATGACCGCCGCGAACCGCGTGCAAACCGTCTCCAGATGCTGACTGGTCTCCTTGGGGTTTCGCTTGGCTGGCTTTTGACGGGCGTTGGTGAAGGGCCCGACGCCGAAGACCCCCTGACCCTTTCAGACGATTTGGTTGGCTTGCTTGCGGAACTACGCGCTCTACGTGCCACGATGACACAATCAAGTGTTAAGCTAGGCCAGATAGAAAAGCGCCTACGCACAGCCATTAAGGACCAGTAATGGACACGCCTCAATCAGAGCCGATCGCGTCTAAGCGCAAGCGCCTTCACATGCGCTCAATCCGGCGCGGCATCAAAGAGATGGATCTGATCCTGACTGCATATTCCGCCAAGCACCTTGCGGATTTAGACGCAGCAGGACTGACGCTCTATGATGCGTTCCTGTCTGAATACGATCATGACCTATATAATTGGATCACTGGTCAAGAAGATGCACCGTCACAATATGCCCCCCTGATGGAGCAGATTGTCGCGATCGCAAATGGTATCACGCGACCAAATTAAAATAATTCGCGATTTTGATCGGCTTTAACGGATTATTTGCGAATATCTCCGATGACAGTGGCAGTTCTGTTTTGGAGAGTTGCGATGAGCATTCATAAGACCCTCGCGGATGACACGCAAATTGCGCCGCATTCTACCGCATTTATGGCAAGTTATCTTGACGGGTTAACCCTCGTTGAGCGGCTTCATCGGCTCTTGCTTGATGTGATCAAAGATGAGTTTGAGCGTGTCGGCGTTCTTGAGATTAACGCAGTGCAGGCTTTGTTGCTTTTCAATGTCGGCAGCAACGAAGTGACAGCCGGTGAGTTGAAATCGCGCGGCTACTATCAAGGCTCAAACGTCAGCTATAACCTGAAAAAGCTGGTCGATATGGGGTACATGCACCACCAGCGCTCAGAAATTGACCGTCGTTCCGTGCGTGTTAGCCTGACAGAAAAAGGTCGCCAGATCCGCCTGATCGTCGAAAAGCTTTTTGCGACGCATGCAAATGGTTTGGTTGATCGCGGTGTTCTTGACCAACAGGGCATGGATGACATCACCATATCTTTGCGCCGTGTCGAACGCTACTGGACGGAACAGATCCGCTATATCTACTGATCCACAACCGCCAGCCCGCTCAACGCGATGCTTTGTAGTTCACGCAGCAGTTTTCGCTCCATCGCTTGCGCATAGTCCGAGAACCCTAATGCCGTTTCTACAAATGCATCTGGGCCACGGATGACGTTGGCTCTGAAATACGAAGACAGCTCTTTGATCTCAGCCTGACGCCGGTCATGGGCACCCGTACTTGTCGCTACGATCAAGGCGTTAACAACAACACCCGACGGTGTCGCACTTACGGGTGAATCTTGTGGGCGTGGCCCAGTATTCGCTGTCCCATCACCTGAAATATCTAGCGTACGTTTCCAGCAATGCGCACGCTGCTCCAACAAATCAAACCCAAATAGCAGGGCACTGCCGATTGCAGTCGTCAAATCCAACTCTTGCCTTTGATGTGTCGTCAAAATGAATTGAACGCGGGTCAGGTCGTCATTGTTGGCAATCGTTGTCCAAGGCATCACAATGATCTGATCATTTGGGCCGCTCCATTCATAGACGGTAATATCAATTGGCGCGGCTTCTTGTGCGAACAAAACCTGCTGCACCGCGTCGCTTGCAAGCGCAGTAGCAAGCCCATCAAGCTGCAACCTGTATTCAGTCGCATCAACAGACCCCGAAACATCCAACCCGAGCGCGAGGGCCTGCCTGCAAGCGCCCTCTGCACTACCTGCCCAGAGTGCAAGAAGTGCCACTGCAATCTTCATCCTTGTGGAATTTGTGGCTGATCAAGCCCACCAATAACCTGCGCCACCAATTCGCGCAGCAGCTTGCAGTGCATCGTTGCTTCGTAATCCACCAAATTTGAAACATCTATCGCCAGTATCAGTCCAAGACGACAGGCGTCAGCGGCGCTACCCACAAGGGACAGCGCCGCGGCAAGGGTTGCCGTTTTCACCAATGGCCCGTTTTCACCAATTGCCTGTGTTTGCCATCGAAGCCCATGGCTCGGATGATGGTAAGTTGTCGCCTTTTTGCAGTAACTCAACCGAGATGTTGTCAGGGCTGCGTACAAACGCCATGCGGCCATCATGTGGTGGGCGATTGATCAAAACATCAGCATCCATCAGCTTTTGGCAAAGCGCGTAAATGTCGTTTGTTTCATAAGCAAGGTGACCAAAATGACGGCCATCTGATGGCAGCCCGTCATCGCCATCCCAGTTGTGCGTCAGCTCAATAGGGCAATCTTCGTCGCCTGGTGCGGCCATGAAAACAAGGGAAAAACGCCCTTTTTCGTTGTCATGGCGTCTGGTCTCTTCAAGGCCAAGTAGGTTGAAGAACTTCATTGTCGCATCAAGGTCTTTGACCCTGATCATTGTGTGCAAATACTTAAGCGTCATTCTGCGTCCCTTTGATTGATTAACGACAATCTAGGGTGCGCTTGGCTATTGGCCAAGCGCAAAGGATTAGAATGAAGACTGTAAATCAAAGCCCACATTGAAGTAATCGCGGTCGAATAGATCTATCGACGATTCCGTGCGCTTCGCTTCCAGTGAAACAACAGGCTTAAAGCCAAAGTACTCGACGTCAGATACCACAGCGCGAATTCTGGCTGTCACGGTTTGATCCAACCTCTCACCCGGGGCAAACCGAGAGCCGTCAAATTGGCGATCTTCTAGATCCAAACCAAATCCAAAGTTGATCCCAAAGACTGGCTTCGCAAACGAGTAGTCAGCCGAGATCTTGTTGGACGTGAAATCTGAATCCAACGTATCGGAAATATTTCGGCTAAATTTATAACCCAAACGCGAACTGTCGCCCGATTCGAACGTATGTGTCCAGCTAGGGCTAATCGTCGTATTCTTCTGGGGATCTTGATCTAGTAGGCTTTCAGTATTTCTAAAGGAAACCGTCAACCCAAGCCGATCAGCGGGCGTGATCGCCCAAGCATGCGTGCCTGAAACTTCGGCAAAACGGGTATTCGCCTCGCCTCCATACCAAGTTTGGCCTAACCGAAATCTTGCAGTTGATGGCAAAGCGTCTGGGCCGATGATGAAACGGTGCGTTAGCCCCACACTGACGGTCGCGTCCGAAAAATCACTGCCGGATGCGTCTGGGGCTTGCTCTTGGGCTTCGCTGCTTAGCAAATAGGTGCGCGCGTTCGCATCGATATCGATGAACGTTGCAGAAGTGTCGGTAATTGCCAAACGATAGGTTGTCGTGAATCCACCGGAAAATTCATATCCCGCGAGCGCGCGCGCTTCTCCGTCCAAGGCAAATATGAATGGCAGCCCGAACAATTGCGTGGAAGATTTCGCACTGCCGTTGTTCGCATTGCTTGTCGGCGTCACGCCAAACCGAAGGCTTGTTGACCACGGATTACGTCGCCTCAAGAATTGGTAATCACGCGCGATTGCTTCGGCATTGTCGGAATCTGGGGCGTATTCGCTCGCGAGACGTAGCCAAAGCTGCGCGCGTGTATCTTGCTTAAGTTCAGCATGTGCCCGGGCGGCAAGTCGCGCTGTCGTAAAGCTGGCAAGATCAGTGTTCGCGGCAAAAAAACCACGTTGCGCCATATCTGTTGCCGTCTGATAATCACCCGTCTCAAGGGCCGCCTGAGTCCTCAAAACAAGGGCGGCAACGTCCTGCGGGTCACGTTGTAAAAGAACATCGGCACCTCGGGCGGCGGCCTGTGCTTGGCCGTCGCTCAATGCTTGACTTGAAATCGAAAATAATTGCGCAGGAGAAATTGTCGTAGAATCTTGCGCAGAGAGGGGCGATGAAAAAAGCCCCAGTGATAAAATTAGAGCTTTTTGAAATGTCATTTAAGCCTCAGCGATATACAATAAATCCGCCAGTTTCCTGCGCGGTGACGCCTTCATAGCGTGGGTCTTCAGATTCCACCACAAAAACACCAACGATCTCGCCGCCATCTGACACGTCAGTCGCGTCACCAGAAAGGATCGCGTAGTAGCTACCAGTTTCGTACTCTTCTAGCTCGCCAGTATCTCCGATGATCGAGTTGTTCAGCGTGCCTGAAAACTCACCACTTTCCAGCAGGTCTGTGCCAGTACCTTCGATCACAAAGTGCAGCGTAGGAAGCACGAGTTCATCTGTGCCTCCGAGGCTAATTGAGACACCGTCGGACGTGTAAGCTTCTCTGTTGTTGATATAACCTCGAACTGCATCGTTGTCGTTGAAATCCCGCAAATCGATCGCAATCTCAACATCGCCTTGCGTCAACTCAAGACCGCCTGCGCCGGAGAATGTCCGAATGCCCGCATAATCACCAGTGAACTGCGCCTGTCCACTCGTTGGGATAACCGTATCGCCATTACGTGCGTAAATATATCCGCCAAAGCCATAGCCTGTGTAGCCACCTGTACGAACAATTACGAACGACGTCCGCGGCTCGCCTGTGTCGAGGTTGTTCGCACTGACGCCGTAAACGGCGCGGTATGGGGTGATCTGGCTAATTGTATCGCCTGTCAGTGCATCCGTTGCCGTAATATCAGCTTCATAAACTTGGTACGACTTTAGCTGATCGATCGGTGAACCGCGTGAATAAGTGTTAGCGCCGTCAAAGCCCAAACCGTCTACAATTAAGGTATCGCTGTCACTGTCGTAGCTGACAGAAGACAAATAACCGCCCAAACCTTCATCAGATGTGCTCTCAAGGCGAATAATATCACCGCGTGCGACCGCGTCAGTGCCCAGTGTCGGGCTTGTCGTACCTGTGTTCAGGACATCCGATACTTCGCCATCGTCATCAGCAGCGTCTCCGCCCTCGGCATCTTCTGACGCCTCGGCTGCTGTATCTACATCAGCAGCAGTATCCGCATCAGTCGCCGTATCTTCGTCAAAGAACGGCTGCCCATCGCCACACGCAGACAGCATGAGCATAAAAATTAGTGGCGTAGTGATACGGAGCATGTGCG
The DNA here is from genome assembly GCA_034111185.1 of Paracoccaceae bacterium. Taxonomy (GTDB): domain Bacteria; phylum Pseudomonadota; class Alphaproteobacteria; order Rhodobacterales; family Rhodobacteraceae; genus Yoonia. The sequence continues at coordinate 22,516 of JAWUXS010000024.1, forward strand.
GTAACCTATAAATAACTTCGGGTACATTCGACTGTCATAATCGTGAAGCGCAGGTATGAAGTCAATCCGAGTCTGCTACCAAATGAAGACTTATTCACGTCATACAGAGGTTTTTCCCCGCTGCTTGTCAATATATAGTAATAAGCGACTCGCCCCTCAACCGGAGACACCAATGCCTATATCCCCTGACCAGCAGGCCGAAATTGATACATTGCGCGCCAACCCGCAGCCCA
>JAWUXS010000025.1:0-13033 GCA_034111185.1 Paracoccaceae bacterium
TTTACGAAGGGACCGCCAAGCAAACGGAAGAAGCTAACATGGCACTAAAGTCGTACAAACCGACGACGCCGGGCCAGCGCGGGCTGGTGCTAATCGACCGTTCGGAGCTTTGGAAAGGTCGCCCAGTTAAGTCCCTGACACAGGGTCTTACGAAATCGGGCGGACGGAACAATACCGGACGGATCACGATGCGTCGCATCGGTGGGGGTGCAAAGCGCCTTTACCGTATCGTCGATTTCAAGCGCAACAAACTGGATATGCCAGCTGTTGTAGCACGGATCGAATATGACCCGAACCGGACAGCATTCATTGCATTGATCCAGTACGAAGATGGCACACAGAACTACATTCTGGCCCCTCAGCGTCTGGCTATCGGTGACAAAGTTATCGCATCTGCAAAGGCTGACATTAAGCCTGGCAACGCGATGCCTTTCTCTGGCATGCCAATCGGTACAATCATCCACAACATCGAGCTCAAGCAAGGCAAAGGCGGCCAGATCGCACGTGCCGCGGGTACATATGCCCAGTTTGTAGGTCGTGATGGTGGTTACGCCCAAATTCGCCTTTCATCCGGTGAATTGCGTCTTGTCCGTCAGGAATGCATGGCCACCGTTGGTGCCGTGTCTAACCCGGACAACTCAAACCAGAACCTCGGTAAAGCCGGTCGTATGCGCCACAAAGGCGTGCGTCCTTCTGTCCGTGGTGTCGCGATGAACCCTGTCGACCACCCGCACGGTGGTGGTGAAGGCCGTACATCTGGTGGACGTACACCTGTTACCCCTTGGGGTAAGGATACCAAAGGTAAGCGTACCCGTAACAAGAACAAAGCATCCCAGCGTCTTATTGTACGCTCTAGGCATGCTAAGAAAAAGGGCCGGTAATTAATGGCACGTTCCGTCTGGAAAGGTCCGTTCGTCGATAGCTATGTGCTTAAGAAAGCCGAAGCTACACGTGAAAGCGGCCGCAACGAAGTGATCAAGATCTGGTCACGTCGTTCTACAATTTTGCCTCAGTTCGTTGGTCTCACCTTTGGTGTGTACAACGGCCGTAAGCATATCCCCGTCAACATCTCTGAGGACATGATTGGTCAGAAGTTTGGTGAGTATTCACCAACACGGACTTATTATGGTCACGCAGCAGATAAAAAAGCGAAGCGGAAATAAGCCATGAGCAAGGATAATAATCCCCGCCGCGTGGCCGACAACGAAGCACGTGCAAAACTGCGCATGCTACGTACTTCGCCACAGAAACTGAATTTGGTTGCCGCACTGATCCGTGGCAAGAAAGTTGAAAAGGCCCTCACGGACCTGACTTTCTCTAAAAAGCGGATCTCGGACGACGTGAAGAAGTGTCTTCAGTCTGCCATCGCGAATGCTGAAAACAACCACAACCTCGACGTTGATGAGTTAGTTGTTGCCGAAGCATATTGCGGCAAGAACCTTATCATGAAGCGCGGACGCCCTCGGGCCCGTGGCCGTTTCGGCAAGATCATCAAGCCGTTCTCGGAAATCACCATCGTGGTACGTCAAGTTGAGGAGCAAGCGTAATGGGAAATAAAGTAAATCCCGTCGGCATGCGTCTTCAGGTCAACCGTACCTGGGACAGCCGCTGGTATGCAGATACTAAGGATTTCGGCGACTTGTTGCTCGAAGACCTTAAGATCAAAGCATTCATCAAGAAAGAATGCGTCCAGTCAGGCATCAGCCGTGTGATCATTGAGCGTCCGCACAAAAAGTGCCGCGTTACAATCCACGCAGCACGTCCTGGTGTGATCATCGGCAAGAAAGGTGCAGACATCGAAGGTCTGCGTCTGAAGCTTGCAAAGCTGACAGATTCTGAATTGCACCTCAACATTGTTGAAGTTCGCAAGCCAGAGCTTGATGCGATGCTGGTTGCCGAAGGCATTGGTCAGCAGCTTGAGCGTCGTGTATCTTTCCGTCGCGCTATGAAGCGTGCGGTTCAGAACTCCATGCGTATGGGCGCACTCGGTATCCGGGTGAACCTTGCTGGACGTCTGGGCGGCGCAGAAATCGCGCGTACAGAATGGTACCGTGAAGGTCGTGTGCCGCTGCACACTCTTCGTGCCGACATCGACTATGCGCTTTATGAAGCTTTGACACCTTACGGTATCATCGGGATTAAAGTCTGGATCTTTAAAGGCGAGATCATGGAACACGATCCACAAGCGCACGACCGTAAACATGCAGAGCTGCAAGAGGGTGCTATCCCTCGCGGCCCAAGCCGTCGCTAAGGAGCTAGATAAATGCTACAGCCAAAGCGTACAAAACACCGCAAGCTTCATAAAGGCCGCATCCGCGGTGAAGCAAAGGGCGGCTCTGACATGAACTTCGGCTCATTTGGTCTTAAGGCCATCGAGCCAGAGCGCATTACAGCCCGTCAAATCGAAGCTGCACGTCGTGCAATGACGCGTCACATGAAGCGTCAAGGCCGTGTGTGGATCCGTATCTTCCCTGACACACCAGTGACGTCTAAGCCCGTCGAAGTGCGTATGGGTAAAGGTAAAGGTTCCATTGATTTTTGGGCATGTAAGGTCAAACCAGGCCGCGTGATGTTCGAAATCGACGGCGTCAGCGAGACAATCGCACGTGAGGCACTTCGCCTTGCCGCGATGAAGCTGCCAATCAAGACACGCACAATCGTGCGCGAAGACTGGTAATTTTCGTCTCTGCGAAGATTTAAAATCTTAGAAAGCCCTCGCTGAGAAATCAGCGGGGGCTTTTTCTATTCTGGCAATCCCATTCTGCGCGTCTCCTTGTTAGTTATGCCGCTGGTACTTAACTGTAAAACGCAAGGATGAGCCGACATCCAAGTCCGCTTGCGTTGAAAAAGGATCTAAGAGATGGCGAGCAATGTGATTATGGATAGCGGTTTCTCTGACTGGAAAGCCGACAAGCTACCTGACCTGACTGGCAAACTTTACATCATTACTGGCGGGAACTCTGGTATCGGATTTGAGGCTGCGAAACACCTTGGCAAAGCAGGTGCAAATGTTGTCCTTGCCTGTCGTTCTGTCGACAAAGCCGAGCTCGCAGCAAAAGAACTGCGCACCCAAATCCAAGGTACGGTTGAGGTTCTGCGCCTTGACCTAAGCGATCTGTCATCGGTCCGCACGGCCGCCGCAGAGTTGCGGACTAAACACAGCAAAATCGATGGCCTGATCAACAATGCAGGCATCATGCAGACGCCTGACCAAAAGACAGCTGATGGATTTGAGATGCAGTTCGGAACCAACCATCTTGGGCACTTCCTTTGGTCTGCCTTACTGATCGATCTTGTTGAGGCGGCCGAGGGCCGCGTCGTCACAGTCTCAAGCATCGCGCATCTCTCGGGGGCGATCCGTTTCGACGATCTGATGGGTGCGTCCGGCTATTCGCCGATGACGGCCTACACGCAAAGCAAGGGCGCAAATATGCTCTTCGCGTTTGAACTGGACCGCAAGCTCAAGGCGTCCGGCAGCAAAGCCATTAGCATCGCCTGCCACCCTGGTTACTCGAATACAAACTTACAAAGCACGGGACCAACTGGGTTTTTCAATGCCCTCTACAAGTTGACGAACCCGCTTTTTGCACAGACACCCGTTGAAGGTGCGTTGCCTACCGTGTTGGCCGCAGCCGGAAACGAAGCAAAGCGCGGCGGTTATTACGGCCCTAGCAAAATGGGCGAAACACGCGGACCCGTCCGTGACGCAAAGGTAGCTGATTATGTTCTAGACCAAGAAACAGCCAAGCGTTTGTGGTCAGAAAGCGAAAAGCTTGTTGAACATGTCTGGGCTTAAGAGCCAACGATCTCTGCCGCGCACTAGCTGCGCTTAAGAAAAGGGGTCGTGTTGAAAAATGCGGCCCCTATCATCCGTGAATTCCGATTTCGGCCTTTCGTATTTTCAAAATCAAGCTAGCCTCTCTGACACGGGATTTCAGAAAGAGCGGACAATCATGCGGCACCTTATCTTAAGTTTGATGGTAATCTGCCCAAGTTTCGCGATCGCCAATGGCATTCCTTCCCCTGTCACAGATGATGACTACCGACCCATTGACTTGGCCGAGGCCGAACTGGGCCAACTCTTGTTCTACGATCCAATTCTGTCGGGAAATGAGGAGGTGGCCTGCGCTACCTGTCACCACCCGCGCTTGGGTACGGCAGATGGATTGTCGCTTGGCATTGGGGATGGCGGGATCGGCCTTGGCCCTGACCGCGTAGTCGATATGGATAATCTCCCCGAACAACGCATCCCGCGTAACTCGCCCGCGCTCTTTAATCTTGGCGCTCATGAATTCACCGTTCTTTTCCACGATGGCCGCATCGCCGTTGATCCCGTTAAACTTGGCGGGCTGCGTACTCCGCTTGATGCTGATATGGTCACGGGCTTTGTTAGCTTGCTGTCCGCGCAGACGATGTTCCCCGTGCTTAGCCCTGACGAGATGGCAGGGCATTACGGTGAAAACGATGTCTCGAAGGCTGTACGTCAGGGGATACTCACTGGATCGGGTGGCGCGTGGGATGTAATCGCCCGCCGCGTCGCTGGCATAGATGCATATGTTGACCAGTTTGATGCAGTCTATCCTGCAATCCAATCGGCGGATGACATCCAATTTACAGATATCTCCAACGCAATCGCAGCGTTCATCGAACACGAATGGCGCTCGGACAGTGCTCCATTTGATGCGGCCTTAAGGGGTGATGCACCTCTGACCGGTGCCGCCGCATTAGGCATGGAGCTGTTCTATGGCGAAGCCGGATGTGTCGCCTGCCACAGTGGCGCGTTCCAAACCGATCATGGTTTTCACGCAATGGCCGCCCCGCAGGTTGGTCCGGGCAAAGCCGCACGATTTGAAAGCCATGCCAAAGACGAAGGCCGGTTCCGCGTAACGGGCGACCCAGCCGACCTTTACAAATTCCGCACACCTTCGCTGCGCAATGTTGCGGTCACAGCGCCTTACGGCCATGCCGGATCACATGCCACGCTAGAAGGTTTTATCAGGGATCATCTTGACCCATTGGCAGCGTTGAATGCCTATGATGCTGGGCAACTTGTCTTACCCGACCTCGACGTTTCAGATTTCCGAGTGCTTGAGGATCCGGCTGAGATGGCAGCAATCGCTGCCGCTGTGACGCAACCCGCCGTCGCAATGGACGATAGTCAGATCGCAGCTCTTGTCGCATTTCTGGGCAGTTTAACAGATCCAGCCGCAGCAGCAGGGCGATTGGGTGTACCGACATCAGTGCCTAGCGGGCTTGATGTTCCCGACTAGCTAGGTGTCGGGCTTTTCAATCGATACAGTTTGACCCGCATCAGCCGTAATCTGCGTTGTTGTGCCATCCGGCCAAGTCACACTGATTTCGGCGCGCTGTTCATCACCAATACCAAAATGCAGGGGCAGGGCGCTACCACCCGCGTGCCCACCACCGATGCGTAGATACTGCACAGACCCATTCACCGTAATGGCCGCACCAATCGCATCGTGATTGCCGCCCGCTTGGGAGAGCGACACGGCAACCCAATGTGCAGTCTCGCCAACATTACGGTAAATTCGCATCGGGGCACGGCGGTTTACGACCGCAAGATCAAGCCTGCCGTCACCATCGAAATCCGCCAAGGTCGCGCCTCGCGAACGCGCAGTGTCCGCAACCCCCGCGCCCTCTGACTGCTCATCGAACGTGCCTTGTGCATTCTGCACCAGCAAGTTGTTGGGATCATTCATCGCGTTGCTTGGCATCTGATCGACGTTGCCCTTTGCAATGAATAGATCGGGTCGCGCATCGTTGTTGATGTCGCCAAATTGCGCATGCCACCCCGTTGAAGGGCGCCCGTCATCCCCGATATGTGGACGGTGAGCATATGTGCCAATCCCAAATGGTGCAGCCTCATAAGTGCCATCAGGCAGGGCTAATTGCATCATCTGGTCACCCATGGACGTCAGCATCACCTCGTCAGCGCCGTCACCTGTCAGGTCAGTGCTTGCGATGCCCATCCCCCATAGCATCAGCTTAGGCCAGCCATCTGCGTCGCCCAGAAAACGCTGCTCATTAATATCCCAGAGCTGCTCTTGCCCGTCGCGGATATAGTAGTGGCGGTCATTGGATATCCGCAGCGTATGCCGTCCGCGTGCATCTGGTCCCGCAAGCATCGATAGGGCGCAGTGCCCTGGTTTCAGCACCTCGGTCATGTACCCATCAACGTCTGGCCTTAATATCGCGTTGGTATCGCATGCGCCAAATGGCCCGTCTTCGTTTTCGCGGTCAACATAGCGCCCGATGGCCATTACCGGCCGTGTGTCGTCTTCCCACCATGCCGTGAATGCGGTTGTCCATCCGTCCGATTGCGGAATGCCCCATTCAAGTGTGGCATCGCTGAATGCGCAATCGGGTCCACCCTTGAGCACCAAATCGGGGCCAACGCGCATGACATACAGATCTGACCAACCGTCTGCGTTGATATCAATGGGGTAGGCACCCGTCGTCCCGCGTATGTCGCCGATGTCTATTTGCGCAAAGTCAAAGTCACCGTCGTTTTGCAGCAGTATCGCTGGGTTCTCGCCGCCTGCAGCAAACATGTCAGGGCGGCCATCGCGGTTGCAATCAAAGACGGCCAAGCCGCCGCCAACAAAATGCTCCCACCCACCGTCATAGACGTGTTCGGGTATTGCGTTGGGCAATGGTGTGAACTGAATTTCTGCATGAGCAGTCGTGCTCACGCAAATAGCCAAACCTAAAACCTGCGCTGTGATCAACCCGCGCATCATTGGCGTGGCGATCCAACAAGCGTGTCTGTGGCCGCAGACAGGGCCAGCGCTGACGCACCCCGCGCCCAGATCAGATCGCCCCATGCATGGGTCGCAATCTCACACGGCTCGCTGCCGGGATTCAGTGTCAGCCGATGAACCTGCGCCAGCATGTCGTCAGCATATAGGTAGTCGTAACGCATGCGTTCTCCCGACAGAATAATAAGGGCAGGATCGAACAATTGCACAATATTGGCGAGGCCGAGGGCAAGATATTTTGCCGCGCGGTCAAAGATCGCCTTTGCGGCGGTGTTTCCCTGCTTGGCTTCCGAGAACAAAACCTCGAGCGATACTTTGGACGTTTGATTTACCGTCAGCCCAAGTGCTGTGGCCGCTTCGCGCATCAGCGCATAGTCAGCCAAATATGCTTCGAGACAGCCGCGTTGACCGCAGCGGCATAACGCGCCATCCAACTGTACCTTTGTATGCCCCAGCTCCATCCCCATGCCACGCGCACCACGGAACAGTCTGTTATTTAAAACAAGGCCCATACCAACGCCATGCTCGACTGTGACAACAGCAAAATTCGACTTTGCTCTGCCTTCGCCGAACCACAACTCGGCAAGGGTAATGATGTTCGCATCGTTATCGACAAAGACAGGACAATCGACCACCTCTGCGAATGCCTTGCCTAAATCCACATTGATTTCCGCCAGTTGCGGTGACCAAGACACAAAGCCAGTGGTGTGATCGACAGCGCCTGAAATCGCAACGCCCATCACGGCGATCTGGTCTTTGGTCATGCCCGACGTCGCCAGCAAATCATGAACCAGCGGGGCCACGTCAGCGACAATTTTTGCAGCTGATCCGCGCTGTTTGTCAGCCGCACATTTCGATTCTGCGATGACCGTTCCGATGGCATCCGTCAAAACCGCCGAATGGGTTTTGTCCGACAGATTGATCCCGATCACGTAAAAGCTATCTGCCACGACCTCAAGAGCGACAGGCGGGCGACCGCGACTCATCTCGCGGCGGCTGACGTCCTCAACCTCACGCAAAAAGCCGTCTGCGATTAACTCTGCCGCAATGCCTGTGACCGAACCCGCGCTGATCGATAGCGCGCGTGCCGTGTCGATCCGTGCGGCATTCCCATAGGCGCGCACATGTTCAAACACTTGTTTTCGCAGGGATCTTGACTGATAGTTATGTTCTGGAAAGACGGGGCCACACCCCAAAGGCGCTGCGTCCGTGTTGTCTGCGTCTGCATCTGTCACCGACATAATTCACCAGCTAAATTTAATTACCCCAAAGTGTATGCTGCAACTGCAATATGCACCCTATTTGGGTAGTGAAGCACATGAATTCCGCCATTGGCAACAATATTTACTTCAACCGCTAAATTTAATTTGACTCATTCGTATTGTTGGTTTTGTATTAGTACAACGGATCAAACGCCGTGACCCGACGTATCGGGACGTTAAATTGTCTGGGAGGACATCATGAAAAATCTTATTACTGCTGCCGTCATGGCAACTGTTGGCTTCAGCTCTGCTGCATATGCCGAAGGCATGCGCATTGGCGTATCTTGGGCTAGCTTTCAGGAAGAGCGCTGGAAAATCGACGAAGCAGCAATGGTTGCTGCAATCGAAGCGAACGGAAACACATATGTTTCTGCTGACGCGCAGTCTTCTTCTGCAAAGCAGCTGACAGACATCGAAGCACTGATGAGCCAAGGCGTTGACGCGCTGATCATCAACGCGTGGGACAAAGATGCAATCGGTCCTGCAATCGACGCTGCTGCAAACGAAGGTATCCCTGTCATCGGTTACGACCGTCTGATCGAAGATGACCGCACATTCTACCTGACATTCGACAATGTTGGCGTAGGCCGCATCATCGCTGAATCAGTTGTAGCGGTTCAGCCAACTGGCAACTACGCGATCATCAAGGGCGACCCAGGTGATCCGAATGCTGGCTTCTTGCTTCAGGGCATGATGCAGGTCATCGGCGGTGCGGTTGATTCAGGCGATATCGTTATCGCTGGCGAAAACTTCTCTGACAGCTGGAAGCCAGAGAATGCTCAAAAGAACATGGAGCAAATCCTGACTGCAAACGACAACAACATCGATGCTGTTCTTTCACAGAACGACGGCATGGCTGGCGGCGTTGTTGCAGCTCTTAGCGCACAGGGTCTCGTGATCCCAGTAGGCGGCCAAGACGGTGACTTGGCTGCGATCAACCGCGTTGCACGTGGTCTTCAGACAGTGTCTGTTTGGAAGAACGCTACCAACCTTGGTACAGCAGCTGGCGAAATCGCTTCTGCACTCGCAAACGGTACAGCTATGGCTGACATCGACGGCGCGGGCACGTTCTCTGACGGTGAAAAGGGTATCGAGATCTCAGCAATCTTGCTTGATCCAACACCACTTACCAAAGACAATCTGAGCGTTGCTATCGACGCAGGTCACATCTCCAAAGAGCAAGCCTGTGAAGGCGCAATGGACGGTGTTGACGGCTGTGGCATGTAAGCCAAATTAACGATAGGCGCCGCAGCCCGATGGGTTGCGGCGCCTTCTTTTCCACAAACGATTTCACGATATAGCGCGGCGTAGACCGCTCAGGCCAATTAAAGCCAGCAAGAACCGTAAACGCCAAATGGCGCACCGGCGCTTGAGCCAGGGATGAATAACACCAATGACAGATGCACCCGATACGTCCGATGCGACGACGGCAGGAACCACCGAAAACGTCGGCCTCTTCAGAAAATTCCTGAACGGCACCGAACTTGATACCCGACTGTTGGGTATGTTTGGCGCTCTGGCGCTGATCTGGCTTGGTTTTCATTTCTACGGCCTGATTTTCAAAGGCTTCGGCGCGATGTTGACGCCCCGCAACCTATGGAACCTTTCGGTCCAGACATCATCCATTGGGATCATGGCAACGGGTATGGTCCTTGTCATTGTGACCCGCAATATTGACCTCTCTGTTGGTGCGCTTGTTGGCGTGACTGGCATGACGATGGGCATTTTGCAGGTCGAAGTCTTCCCGCAGTATCTCGGCCTTGGTCATCCAATGATCTGGGTTATCACCGCAGCCTGCGGCATCATGTTAGGTGCGACGATCGGTGCGTTTCATGGTTGGCTGATCGCGTATCGCGGTATTCCCGCATTTATTGTGACCCTCGGGGGCCTGCTTGTTTGGCGTGGCTCAGCGTTCTTGGCCAATAACGGCAAGACAATTTCACCAGTCGATTCAACCTTCCAGCTTTTGGGCGGTGGCCCTTATGGTACAATCGGTGCCACGGGCAGTTGGGTCGTCGGTATCGGTACCTGTATCGCCATCGTCGCCATGCTTGTTCTTGGCCGTCGCAAGCGCCGCGCGCATGACTTTGCACTGCGTCCTATGTGGGGCGAACTGACAGTTGGTGGCCTTGCTTGTGGTATGGTTATCGGTGCCGTGCTTTTGGTGAATGCCTATCCATGGCCCAAGGGCATCGTAAAACAATTCGCTGCGGCGAATGATCTGATCGTCCCAGAAGAGGGGCTGTTCATCAGCCACGGCTTTGCGATCCCAGTTCTGATCCTTTTGACGGTTGGTATCTTGATGACAATTTTGGTGAACCGCACCCGCTTTGGTCGCAACGTATTCGCGATCGGTGGCAACCCCGAGGCAGCAGCCTTGGCTGGTATCAACGTCAAATGGATGACGCTCAAAATCTTCTCACTCATGGGCGCACTTGCTGGCCTTGCAGCCGTTGTCGCTTCGGCCCGCCTGAATTCGGCGACGAACGCACTGGGTCTCTTGGACGAGCTTTACGTCATCGCAGCGGCTGTTATCGGCGGCACGTCACTGGCGGGTGGTGTCGGCACAATCTACGGCGCGATCTTGGGTGCCTTGGTGATGCAGTCACTGCAATCGGGCATGGTCTTGATCGGCTTTGATACATCCATCCAGCAAATCGTCGTGGGTTCGGTGCTCGTCTTTGCCGTCTACCTCGACAATGTTTACCGCAAGACAGCGAAATAGGGGGCAGCACAATGTCAAACGAACGTACAGGAACCCCGCTCGTCGAGATGCGTGATATCTCAATCGCTTTTGGTGGCATCCGCGCTGTTGATGGGGTCTCACTCGACCTTTATCCCGGCGAAGTTGTCGGCCTTTTGGGCCACAACGGTGCTGGTAAATCGACACTGATTAAGTGCCTTTCAGGTGCCTATCAGGCCGACAGCGGCGAATTCTACGTCGACGGAGAGAAGGCGGAAATCGCAACACCACGCGACAGCCGCGATTTGAACATCGAGACGATTTATCAGACTTTGGCTTTGGCTGACAATCTGGATGCTGCCAGCAACCTCTTCCTTGGTCGCGAGATTACGACGCCATTAGGTTTTCTTGATGATGCCCGCATGGAATCTGAAACCCGCAAGATTATGGCGCGACTAAACCCGAACTTTAAAAAGTTCAAAGAACCGGTGTCAGCCCTATCAGGCGGTCAGCGTCAGTCAGTTGCCATCGCGCGTGCCGTCTACTTTAACGCGCGCATCCTGATCATGGACGAACCAACAGCCGCCTTAGGTGTCCACGAAACCGAGATGGTCGCAGCCTTGATCAAAGAACTAAAAGCACAGGGTCTCGGTATTTTCCTAATCAGTCACGACACCCGTGAAATGATGGATCTATGTGACCGTGTCGCCGTGATGAAGAACGGCCAGCTTATCGGTAACGAGAGGGTCGAGGACGTCACCGAAGATGACATCTTGTCCATGATCATCATGGGTAAGAACCCCAAGAAAGCCGCCTAACGCATCCGTGCTTAGGCCGTCGGGCCCAATAGGGGCCGATACCACAGTTAGTCCACCTCCCGGGGCTTTGTCTCTGCGATTGCATCATTCGATTTGCGATCGCAGGGACGTTTTCATTTAAGGGGCCAGTGATGTTGCGGATGTGTTCGCCTGTACTCTTCTAACGCACGGTTGTAATGTTTGGAAAACTCCACGCGCTTTAGGAAGACTCATCATGAAAAATGTCATCAAACCGACAACCGACGACGATCTGATCCAGCAATTCCTGAATAAAGGCGGCAAGATCTCAAAGGGCAAGACCAAGCCGATGCCTGACGAACTGGGCCTCAGCAATAACGTTTGGGGTAACAAACTGACCCGCGAAGAAAAAGCGTCTAAAAAGGCCGGCGAAAAGAAGTAAAAGCGATACGGCCCCCGCCATCAGGTGGCAGGGGCCCCATGATGGCTAGACGCGTAATGCGCCGCGACCAAAGATGAATTGCCATTGTGATCCATCCTGCATGGTGATGAACCCACCACCTGATTGACCCTCTTGAAATAACGCTGTGCCGATCCCGTTTGCGCCATTGGTGCAATTCACAGGAAACGTAGATGTCTGCCCGATTGGCACCGGCTGATACTGGCCGCGACAGACGTTCGATCCGTTGCTTGCTTGGAAATATCCGCCCTCAAGGAACAGCGCCGTGGCTTGTCCGCGGTAGACCGTATTTCCTGGCCCGACGACCGCAACAGGGTAGGACACGTCACAAGCCGCAAGAAGTCCCAGTAAGCCAAGGCCCATTGTCATTGATTTCAGCATCTTCACTCTCCATTTGATTTCTGAGGATCAATTTATGAACAACGTTCATTTATAGCAAGTAGAATATCACAAATAGCAGAGCGCCGCGCCTAACCCATTAATTTAAAACAAATATTTTTGAACTACGTTCACTTAATGTGGGCTAAGCCCGCTTATTCCCACTTGTAATTGAACGAAACCGAGATGCGTTCATCTTCGGCCATGTTCATAGGAACCTCGTGGCGCAGCCAGCTTTCCCACAGCAACACATCGCCAACCGCAGGCTTTACATATACAAACTGGCGCAGCTCTTCTGGTGCGTCTTTGCGGCGTCCGGGTGCTGCCATCATCATCGGCAGGCGCGGGTCCTCAAACTTGATCGCTGACGTGCCTTCGGGCATCGCCACATATGTCGTTCCCGAAATCACAGAATGCGGATGGATATGCGCAGTATGGATGCCACCCTCGGGCAGGATGTTGATCCAGATATCTTCTAGCACCAGTTTCCGGTCAGCCAGATCAAACGCCAACGCCTCAGCGAATGCCGCGACGTGTTTATCAAGCGCCTCAACCACATCCTTAAAGATCGGGAACCGCCACGGCAGATCGCTCAGCGACGCATAAGACGTATAGCCCGGAAACTCGTTCTCTTCGCACCACGCCTGACCGGCCTCATCGTCGTCAGCGATGACGTCGCACGATTGGGCAAGCTC
>JAWUXS010000026.1:0-127890 GCA_034111185.1 Paracoccaceae bacterium
TGTACGTTGTGACCTTATTGGCAGCACCTGGAACCCTCGGGCTTGAGGGGGCATTGGTCGAAAATCTGCGCAATGCGTGGGGTGGCGGGGATGCTGATTGGTTGTCAGTTAAGGAAGCCGCGGAATTTATGCTGCCTGCAGAACCTGATAATCTGTGGGACGTTTGGGCCGATTTACAAACTGCTGGCGTTGATCTGGTTGTGCAACCTGCCGAAGGCCGCCGCAAGAAAATGCTACTGGCCGACATGGATAGCACGATGATTGAGCAAGAATGCATTGACGAGCTTGCCGCTGAGGCAGGCGTTGGTCCGCGCGTCGCCGACATCACAGCGCGCGCAATGAACGGTGAGCTGGATTTCGAAGAAGCTTTGGATGAGCGTGTCGGGCTACTGGCAGGTTTGAATGAGGCCGTAGTTGAAAAAGTGCTTTCTGAGAGGATCACATTGATGCCCGGTGGTACGGTTTTGTTGAACACGATGAAGGCAAATGGGGCCTATGCCGCGCTAGTTTCGGGTGGGTTCACGGCCTTTACCCGCAAGATCGCAGCCGTACTTGGGTTTGATGAAAACCGTGCCAACACGTTGCTGGTGGCCGAAGGGAAATTAACTGGTCAGGCCGGGCGACCAATTTTGGGCCAAGCCGCAAAAGTGCAAGCGCTTGAAGAAATCACGGCGCGCCTTGGCATCGCTGAGGCGGACGTTCTGGCAGTTGGTGACGGTGCGAATGATCTAGGAATGTTGGGTCGGGCGGGCACGGGCGTGGCCTTGCATGCGAAACCGGCAGTTCAGGCAAAGTGCAATGTGCGGATCAACCACGGTGATCTAACCGCATTGCTGTTCTTACAGGGCTACCACCGCGATAATTTCGTAAATTAACGGCATAAATTAGCGGGGTAAGCTAGGGACAACAGCGCGTCGTCCCTAGTTATTCGTTAGCTTTCAGTCGGGCCGCCAGCCTTGGACCAATCAGCGAAACCGCCGATGTTCACGGCATTCGTAAAGCCCATGTCGGCCAGCGTTTTGCCTGCCAGTGCTGCCTGTCCACCCGCGCCGCAGATTAGGTAAAGTGGCGTGGATTTATCTGCGAAAATCGGGTTGAACAGCGCTTCGACCGCTGGGTCTGCCGTAAACTCAAGCATGCCGCGCGGGATGCGGTGCGCACCTTTGATCGTGCCGGACGCAGCAATAGATGTGCCGTCGCGCACGTCGATGAATGTACCACCGCCAGCGTTAAACTTGGCGACAGCCTCTTCTGCTGAAAGACGTGTGACAACTGCGTTCGCTTCTTCGAGGTAGTCTTTTGCGGTTTTCATGATGTGATCCTTAGAGGGGGTGAAATGCGTGAAGTTGAATTCTATTTCTATGTGGCCCTTTGTTTGAGGCAATTCAATATGCGCAGGGCACGCGCCCTATGGGCAGAAAAAAGCCCGCGCACTGGGCGCGGGCAAGTCCAACAGGGAGGTTGGTGGCAATAGATCCCGCCACCAAGGGAGAAAATGACGCAGGCAGAACAAGGGGGAGGAGTTCCCGCGCGCGTCAGATGTCTTAGGCAACCAAACGGTAGCCGCCAGATTCGGTCACAAGAAGGCGTGCATTTGACGGATCAGGTTCGATTTTCTGGCGCAAACGGTAGATATGCGTCTCGAGTGTGTGCGTTGTGACGCCAGCATTGTAGCCCCAAACTTCGTGCAGCAGCACATCGCGGGCAACAACACCTTCGGTCGCGCGGTACAAGAACTTCAGTATATTCGTCTCTTTCTCGGTCAGGCGCACTTTTTTGTCGTCTTCGGTCACCAGCATCTTTTGAGCAGGCTTAAACGTATATGGCCCAAGCTGGAAAATTGCGTCTTCTGACTGTTCATGCGTGCGCAGCTGGCTGCGGATACGGGCCAAAAGCACTGGAAACTTGAACGGTTTTGACACGTAGTCATTCGCGCCAGCATCAAGGCCATAGATCGTATCGGCGTCGCTGTCTTGTGCGGTCAACATAACGATTGGGCACTTTACACCTTGCTTGCGCATGAGGCGGCACAGCTCGCGTCCATCGGTGTCGGGCAGGCCAACATCAAGGATCACAAGATCATAGAGAGCTTCTTTGGCTTTCACCATTGCCGAGGCACCGTCGTCGGCTTCGAAAACATCAAAGTCTTCGGTCATGATTAACTGTTCGCCAAGCGCCTCGCGCAGGTCGTCATCGTCATCCACGAGCAGAATTTTTTTGAGCTGTGCCATTGTGCGTCTCCTTCGTTGTTGGAATAGAAGTGTGGTGGATGGGGCGATTGAACAAGCTTCTACAACAACATTTCACACGGACGTGTGATATTGCGGTGATATGTTTCAATTTGCGCCTTAAACGGCTATCTGCTGAAACAATCGAAAGGCAAATGCGTATGGGGCTTGGTCCTGATATTACAGAACGTTTGGCGCGCGCGCGCGCTGATTTGCGTATGGGCGTGCCCATTGTTGTGTCTGGCGAAAATCATGCGCTTGTTTTTGCAGCGGAAACGCTGGACGCAGTAAGGCTTGCTGATTTGCGCGGTCTTGGCGGTAAACCCGTGTTGGCTGTCACGTCTTGGCGTGCGCAGACGCTTAAGGCGCGTGCCTATGATGGCGATCTTGCGCGGATAGCATTGCCATCCGATGCGACATTGAAATGGGTGCTGGCCATTGCTGATCCTGCCGATGACCTTCGCGCTCCGATGAAAGGTCCGCTGCGCTCTGTCAGGGACGGCGACGCCAGTTTGTCGCGCGCAGCGATTGCATTGACCAAGGCCGCACGCCTTTTGCCTGCTGTCGTTGTGCTGCCCTTGGCTGATGTTGGATTTGCTGACCTGCACGATCTGACGGTTGTACCTGCGGACGCTGCATTGGACACGGGGTTATCGCCGCTTAATCCGATCATCTCGGCCACGCTACCGCTTGAGGTGTCCGAGGCTGGGCGCTTACACATCTTCCGCCCTGATGATGGCGCAGAAGAGCATTATGCGATTGAGATTGGGCGACCACGCCGCGATGTCCCTGTGTTGTCGCGCCTTCACTCGGCGTGTTTCACTGGCGACCTGCTTGGCTCGCTGAAATGCGATTGCGGGCCACAGCTACGTGGTGCTTTGGCGCAGATGGGCCATGAAGAGGCCGGCGTTCTGCTTTACCTCAACCAAGAGGGGCGGGGCATCGGCCTTGCCAACAAAATGCGCGCGTATTCTTTGCAGGATCAGGGCTTTGATACTGTCGAGGCGAACCACCGTCTTGGTTTTGAGGACGATGAGCGGGATTTCCGTATCGGTGCCGAGATCCTTAAGCGGATGGGATTTGGGGCAGTGCGACTGCTGACTAACAATCCAGCAAAGATCGCCCGCATGGAAAGCTGTGGTATTGAAGTGGTTGAGCGTGTTCCGCTGAAGGTTGGCGAGAATACGCACAATCACAAGTACCTTGCGACGAAGGCCGCAAAGTCAGGGCATCTGCTGTGAAGCAGGCGGTGAACGTGGCGGGCATAGCGTGAAACCAACCGATCTTGTTGTGATGCCAACGCATGTGCGTTTCATGGGCCACAAGTTCCCCCGCACCATGGGGCGCGGCGGTTTTACCGAGCACACGGTTGAGGGCGACGGAGCAACGCCGCGCGGCGTCCACAAGGTTGTCGGGATGCTGTACCGGCCCGATCGCATGGCTAAGCCCACAGATTGGGCCAAACCGATTGGGCTTGGTGATCTGTGGTCTGATAGTGTCGATGATCCAAGCTATAATTTACAAGTGCGCGCGCCCCATGCGTTTTCACACGAAGTATTGCGCCGCGCTGATCCGATGTATGATTTGATTTTCATCACCGATTGGAACTGGCCAAAGGCGCAAAAGGGGCGCGGTTCTGCAATCTTTATCCATCAGTGGCGTAGGTACGGGGCACCAACTGCGGGGTGCGTTGCCTTCCGGCGGGACCATTTACAGTGGATTGCAGCACGAATTTCGCCGGATACCCGCATTGTTATCGTATAACCGCTGGACCTTGGGTTAACTTTTGGGTCAAACGGAAGGGCGAATTCAGATGAAACACCAAGGCAGCTTTATGACACCGAACGAGATTGCGCAGCTACCATACCGTCCATGCGTCGGGGTCATGCTAGTAAATACACGCGGCCACATATTTGTGGGTCAGCGCAAAGACCGTGATCAGGATGCATGGCAGATGCCGCAAGGTGGCGTCGATCCAGGCGAGACAACGCGCGATGCCGCTATCCGCGAGCTTTGGGAAGAAACTGGTGTCATTGAAAAGCTGATCACGGTTGAGGCCGAAAGCCTTGGACTGATCACATATGACTTGCCGCATGAACTTGTTCCGAAAATCTGGAAAGGCCGTTACCGCGGCCAAGAGCAGAAGTGGTTTTTGTTCCGCTTTCATGGTGCCGACGACGATATCAACATCGCGACCGAGCATCCTGAGTTTTCCGAATGGAAATGGATGCCCAAAGAAGAGCTCGTTGCGAATATCGTGCCATTTAAGCGCGCGGTCTATGAGCAGGTCTTGGCAGAGTTCAGCGATAAGCTCTGAAATTTGTGGTCGCTTTGTGTTGGAAGCGAACTCTTCGATAACAATCCTATTCCGCTTTTCGGAACCACACATTTGCTCGCCTGCTTTTTAATACTTACCCTTTTCCCGGCAGGAAGCTGCACCAGATAGGATGCTGGGTCGCCTTGGCGATCAAGCTCAATCTGGTTGGTCACTTCAGGCAAGTAGGCCTTCGCGCGAATGGTCATTGGTTAACGAGTTACCGCGTTACCTGATCGACTTGATTAGTTACTTTGGTTGTAACCGTAACTATTGAAAATGGCTCTCTGATCGCTCTCCTGTAGCGTACATTGGGTCTGCATTCCCTTAGCCCCCATGCCAGTTGTCCCCAGCGGGCATGGGGGCACTTTTTGGGCCAAGCCGCTTTAGCCAAATTTTCACGACCTTCCCCCCCGCCAGACCTAGTTCTTGCTGACGTATTGGCCTGTCGCCCAAATGCTGTTGGTCGCGTGAATTTATACAATTATTCTGCGTAATCCGCTTCAAATGGCCGCTTTTTACCGACTTATCCCCAAGAAATTGCTTTACAGGCAACCCCCTAGCGACCACGATATGTTGTATGGGGTGTTGGGTTAACCTACCTCCCATTGAGCAGTCACATAGTGAGAGACGCCTTAATGATCTCTCGTAAAACAGTGGGGTGACGTCTTATGGCGTTTGCAGAGCAATTCCTTGAGACCGATGATCTCCATCCGATCGATCTGGTGGAATCCATAGCCGAGCACCATGACTGGGAGTTTGATCGTATTCATGATGACCAGATCGCGATGGCAGTTGAGGGGCAGTGGCGGACCTATGCAATTACCCTCGCTTGGTCAGCAATCGACGAGACGCTGCGCCTGATTTGCACATTCGAGATGGAACCACCCGTGCACCGTATTCCGGCACTTTATGAGGCGTTGAATACAATCAACGATCAGTGCTGGGCAGGGTCATTCACATGGTGGGGAGAGCAGAAGATGATGGTTTACCGTTACGGCCTTGTGCTGGCGGGCGATCAAACTGCGGGTCCTGAACAGGTCGATACAATGATTAACGCGGCCGTAGCATCATGCGAGCGGTATTATCCTGCGATCCAATTGGTCACATGGGCTGAGCGGCCCCCAGCCGAGGCGGTGCAGATCGCGATGACCGAAGCATACGGTCGGGCTTAGGCCGCGATTTACCCGCTGGCGACTTATCTACTGGCGACATCATCGATTATCTAAAAACACACGCTTTGCAAAAAGGCGTCTGGACGCCCGGTTGGGCTTTGCCTAGCCTTTGTGCGAATGCGTTAGGAAATGACAATGAACATGGATGATGTGGCCGAGCGTGGCCTTGTACTGCTTGGATGTGGCAAGATGGGGTCGGCAATGCTGGCTGGTTGGTTGCAAGGCGGCGTGCCTGCGACGTCTGTTTGGATTATTGATCCGCATCCATCCAACTGGGTCAAAGGGCAGGGCGTCCATGTGAATGCGACGCTTCCCGCTGATCCTGCAATCGTTTTGATCGCCGTTAAGCCACAGATGATGGGTGATGCGCTGCCTTCGATGGTGGCGCTTGGAAACGGTAAAACCCTGTTCGTTTCAGTAGCCGCTGGCACATCCATAGCAACGTTTGAGGGGGTGCTGGGTGCCCAAACCCCAATTGTACGCGCCATGCCGAATACGCCCGCTGCAATTGGCCGTGGTATCACTGCGTTGATCGGGAATTCCCATGCAACAGAGGCCCACACCGCACTTGCCGAAAACCTGCTGCAGGCCGTTGGGCAAACGGTGCTTTTGGATAACGAAGGCCAGATTGATGCCGTCACAGGTGTGTCAGGCTCTGGCCCTGCGTATGTCTTTCATTTGATTGAGGCCTTGGCCGCCGCTGGCGCCGCCCAAGGGTTGCCCGCTGATATGGCCATGAAACTGGCGAAAGCGACTGTAGGTGGCGCTGGTGCGCTGGCTGAGACCGCTGAGGAAGAGCCCGCACAGCTACGGATCAACGTCACATCGCCCAATGGTACCACGCAGGCCGCACTTGAAGTGTTGATGGACAAGGATCGCGGCTTTCCTGATTTACTAAACCGCGCCGTGACCGCTGCAACTGAACGCTCAAAGGAGCTTGGCCGTGGGTGAAATTACGTTTGATGACTTCCTTAAGGTCGACGTGCGTGTTGGCCGTATCGTCAGGGCCGAACCTTATCCAGAAGCCCGCAAACCTGCGATCAAGATGTGGATCGATTTCGGAGATGAACTTGGGGAAAAGAAGACCTCTGCGCAGGTGACCGCGCACTACACGCCCGAAGGTCTTGTTGGGAAACAGGTTATGGCCGTTGTGAATTTTCCACCGCGACAAATCGGTAAATTCATGTCTGAGGTTCTTGTACTTGGGATGCCTGATGCTGAAGGCGAAGTTGTCTTGGTCGGCCCTGATACCAAGGTTCCAGTAGGGGGGCGTCTCCATTGAAAAAGCTACTTATCACCCGTGATATGCCTGTCGCAACGGTTGCCGCCGCGCGGGAACGATATGATGTGACGCATCGGCAGGCCGATGTTGGCCTGACGGTTGAAGAAGCTGGGCAAGCACTGCGCGACTATGATGCTGTGTTGTGTACCCTTGGTGATGGCTTTACCGCGCAAGCATTTGCAGGTGACCTGCGTTGCGGGGTTATCGCGAATTTTGGGGTTGGGTTTAACCATATCGATATCGACGCGGCTGGTGCTGCGGACATTGCGGTTTCGAACACCCCTGACGTTGTAACTGATGCCACAGCCGATATCGCGCTTACTCTTATCCTTGCGACCTGCCGCCGTGCGGGTGAGGGCGAAAGACTGGTGCGCGCTAGTAAATGGGATGGTTGGGGGCCAACGCAGATGCTGGGCCAACACGTAACCGGCAAAACCGTCGGCATTATTGGCATGGGACGGATTGGGCAGGCAGTCGCAAAGCGCTGTCACTATGGCTTTGATATGCCTGTGATCTACTTCAACCGGTCCCGCAAAGCGGTCGATATGCCAGCCACCCAAGTTGACAGCCTTGCCGATCTCATGGGGCAGGCCGACATTATCGTTGTGACCGTTCCTGGCGGTGGGGCGAATACCAAATTGATCGATGCCACTGCAATTGCCGCGATGCGGCCGCACGGTGTGATTGTAAACGTCGCCCGCGGTGATGTTCTTGACGAAGAGGCGCTGATCGCTGCCCTACAAGCGAACAAGATCGGTGGTGCAGGACTAGATGTCTACGCTGCCGAGCCGCACGTGCCTGATGCGCTTAAGGCTTTGGATAATGCTGTTTTACTACCCCACCTAGGCACCGCAGCCCTAGAGGTACGCGAGGCGATGGGGCAAATGGCATTGAATAATATCATTGCTTGGGATGAAAAACGTGCGTTACCGAACAGGCTCGCTTAACCGTCATTCATCGCTTCGCGCCAATGACGCCGACACAGCGATACATAACGCTCGTTTCCACCGATTGAGACTTGATCGCCAGCGGTCAAAACGCGCCCTTGGTCATCCTTGCGCACAACCATAGTCGCCTTTTTTCCGCAGTGACAAATGGTGCGCACTTCGCGCATTTCGTCACATAACGCGAGAAGTGCCGCCGAGCCGGGGAACAAGTTGCCCTGAAAATCAACGCGCAGGCCAAAACACATGATCGGCACGTGTAAATCATCAACTGCGCGGGCCAGTTGCCAAACCTGATCAGGCTCAAGAAACTGTGCTTCGTCAATGAATATGCAAGCGCAATCACCCTTGGCAAGGCGCGCTGTGATCTTGGCAAGCAGGTCCTCGGATGGTGCAAAAGTATCGGCATCTTCGCCGATGCCAATTCTGCTTGCGATGCGGCCCTCTCCAGCACGATTATCGAATTGGGCGGTCAGCAAATAGGTCTTCATGCCTCGTTCAATATAGTTATGAGACGCCTGAAGAAGCACCGTGGATTTACCAGCGTTCATGGTCGAGTAGTTGAAATAAAGCTTTGCCATAGGTCCCTGATTAGCGCTGCACCACAATCATTGGCAAGATGCCGCAGGATGATTTTTCTGCATTATGTTCAGTAAATGAGAAGTTTTTGATGACGCCAATATTCTTGGCTTGTCAGTTTCTAAAAGTTGGGAAAATACTACACCGCTCCGTTTCTTCTTGAAAACTCATCGCAATAAAAAAGTCATGCGGTAATCTAAAGACCCGCCGCTCGAATTTTATAAGTAAATTCAGAGCCCGCGGATTTTTTCTTTGCAACGCCATTAGATTCCGTGAAAATCGGGGTTGGATTTTCAAATGGGAATGAAGTAAGTCTTTTCCTTGGGGACATACGATTGTTAGCGGAAACGTTAGGTATCAGGGGACGATTTAATGAGCGGATTTAGTAGCTATCTCAAGCGACACACCGAGGCTTTGGTCAAGGACGTTGGGATCGAGAACGCGTGCAAGCTGACTGGTAAGTCAAAAGCCACTTTAGGTCGTTATTATTCTGACGCCGATGAGCACACAGATCGCTATATGCCGGTCGATGCCGTTGCCGCACTCGAAGCTGCTGCATCATACCCACACGTGACATCTGCATTGGCAGAAATGCGGGGAATTACATTGTCTTACAATGAGGACCGCCCGAACTCTGAAGGCGGTATCAACTCTGATGTGATCAAGCTTAGCCAGCGTTTTGCGCTGCTGATGGGCGAGTATAACATCTCAATCGAAGATGGTGTTATCACCAACAACGAAGCCAAACGCCTGTTGCGCGAAACGACTGCGTTGCAAAAGGTTCTGTTGGAAATGAAGCTTCACTTGGAAGATGGCAAGTAAGCCTTGACCTTTGATTTTAGTGATTTGCCGAACCTAGATTCCGGACAAATCCATCCAATTGATGTGGAATCGTTGATCGGGCCAGATGATTCTGGCCACCCTCCGCGCGTATTGATGCTCTACGGCTCGCTCAGAGAGACGAGTTATTCGCGTGGTGTCGCCGAAGAGGGCGCGCGTATTCTGACGCTTTTGGGCTGTGAGGTACGGTTTTTCCACCCGTCCGGCCTGCCGCTCCCTGATGATGCAAACGCCGACCATCCCAAAGTCGTAGAGCTGCGCGACCTCGCTTTGTGGTCAGAGGCAATGGTCTGGTCTAGCCCTGAACGTCACGGTGCGATGACAGGTATTATGAAGACTCAGATCGATTGGTTGCCGTTGGCCCCAATCGGCGGCGTGCGCCCGACCCAAGGCAAGATCCTTGCATTGATGCAGGTCAGCGGTGGGTCCCAATCGTTCAACACTGTGAATCAGATGCGGATTCTTGGCCGTTGGATGCGGATGATCACCATTCCCAACCAATCATCGGTGCCTGCTGCGTGGAACCAGTTTGAAAAAGGCAGGATGAAGCCCTCATCGCTTTACGATCGGATCGTTGACGTGATGGAAGAGCTTGTGCGGTTTACGTACATGACCCGCGGTCGTTCAGCGATGTTGGTTGATCGCTACTCAGAACGGGTCGAAGACGCGCAAAAAGTCCACGAGCGTGTGAACAAGCTTTAGGCGCGTTCGACAATCACTGAGCCCACCGAATAGCCTGCACCGAACGAACAGATCAGACCTTTCTCGCCGGACTTAAGATCAGCCGAATGTTGTGAGAATGCGATGATCGATCCTGCTGAAGATGTATTGGCATAGTCCTGCAAAATATTAGGCTGTTCGCCAGCTTCTGGTACGCGACCCAACACTTTTTTGCCGATATAGTCGTTCATCGTTTTGTTCGCCTGATGAAGCCACAGCCGCTTAAGATCATCAGAAACAATCCCGGTGTCTGCCATGTGATCGGCAATATGGGCACTGACCAACGGCAGGACCTCTTTGAATACTTTGCGACCGTTTTGCATGAATTGCATATCGCGGCGATCTTCCATCTGATCACGCGTTTTGCGCAGAAAGCCGTTATTGTTGCGGATGTTATTCGAAAACTGTGTAGCGCAACGCGTAGATTTCAGTTTGAAATGCCCAGCTGTCAGGCCTTCATCACGCTCAAGCACTGTCGCAGTGGCCACGTCACCAAAGATAAAGTGGCAATCGCGGTCACGCCATTCTAGATGGGCGCTGCAAATTTCGGGGTTCACAACCAAAGCACGGCGGATTGATCCTGCACGGATCATGTCCGTTGCTGTCTGGATGCCAAACGTCGCGGACGAGCAGGCGACGTTCATATCAAATGCAAAGCCGGCGGTGCCTAACAACTGCTGGATCTCTACGGCAATCGCGGGGTAGGCGCGCTCGTGGTTGGATGCCGCACAAATCACGAGGTCGATATCACCAGCGACAAGCCCTGCTTGGGTCAAAGCCTTTTGCGCAGCGTCGCATCCCATTTCGGCCATCACGGCTGGCGCGTCGTCTGCGCGTTCGGGTAGATTGGGAAACATGCGCGTCGGGTCAAGGATACCAACCTTATCAAGAACATAGCGCTGCTCAATCCCTGACGCGGCAAGTATGAAATCAGCAGATGAATGGGTCTTGGCCGTAACCGTACCGGCCGCGATCTTGGTTGCATTCTCGGCGTTAAAGCGGTCTGCATAGGCGTTGAACGCGACAACAAGCTCATCATTGGTGATGGTTTGTGAAGGAGTGAAAACACCCGTTCCGGTGATCGCCACGTCAAACATATCAAGTCCCTTTTAGATTTCGCAAACCCTACTTGTGTGACCTGTGGTGTCTATCTTAACGCAGCGTTACTCAGCCTGTGCAATCGACCAATAGATACCGTCGGGGTGGGTGCGTCGGGTCAAAAGCGGTCGATCGCTTGCCGACAGACGACCTTGGACAACATCATAAATATCATCAATGATTGTGACGTTATCACCAAAATAAGTGTGCCCAAAGAAGTCAGATTCGGCGCCTGTGGCGTCTATAATCTCAATCCCATCAACCAGCACCAGACCCTCGCTGCTATCGCCCATACGCGTAAAGCCACGTGCGGCATGCGATGCCTTAAGCGCACTGTCCTCTGACGAGGCATACAGCGTGATCGCCGTCTGCTCCATCTCAGCAAGGCGCGGTGCGATGTCGTTCACAAAGACAGCTTTGTCGATGTCAGGTGCCGCAAGGATCAATGTGCTTATCCGGTTTGTCACTTCGTCACCTTCAAGGACAAGCTGCTGTAATGCTTCGGATAAAACACGTGTCCCCATAGAGTGCGCAATCAGGATGATGTCTGGTGTCCCCTCAAGCGAGCCAAGGTCAGCAAGCACTTGTTTCATCACGCGAACCGACTGTCCGGCAGCCGTATCATCCGTGAGATAGAGGCCCGCCTGCGCCCGACTTGGCCAGCTGTAGAAGAACGATGCACCCTCCCAAGAAAGGTCATAGGTCATCTGCCCCATGCGCCGTGCGGCCTTGTCAAAGCTGGTGTTGTAGCCGTGGACGTAGACCAGCACCGCGTTATTACCTGCGCCTGCCTGAGCACTGATCGTCGCAAGCGCTTCCTGAGTTGGCACGATGCCAAGCTCTTGAACAAGGACGTGTTTTTCGGGGTTAGGGGCTGCCACGAATGACATTAACCAGCTTTGGCTTTCCAGCACGCCGCGCTCGTGGATACGCGGGATTGATACAGTGGCTTGCCCGTAAACCAGTTCGCCGACTTGTCCGGTGAATTGCTCTTCTATCGGGGCGGACCAGTCTGACACGCGGTTCGTTGCAAAATTCACATGTACCGTTGCGTAGTTCTTGTCGTCATCAGCAGGGATAATGACCGCTTCTTCGACAGGTGCTGCCGTCGTGATCTCTTGGATGTCTCTGGCAGTATTTTCCCGTGCTGACATAGGCGCGCTGGTTGGAGGTACCGCACGAACAATCGTATCAATCGGTGGCTCCGTTCCCCGCGCCACGTCGCCGCCGTCCCAGTCGAACGCGGTCTCTTCATCGGTTGGGAAATAGGCATAAACGAATGCCCCGCCGACAAAGCTAAGAAGTATAATTATTGCGATGGCTTTTGTGAAAAATCTGGACATGAAAATGCGTACCTACCTGAGTTAACATAAACCTAAGCGCCAAAAGTTAACCTGTCGAGTAAGGGATTCCAGAGCAGGCACCCTACGGCAAAGCAATAAAAATGGCTGGTGCAGCCTGTGCACCAGCCAAATCTGGAATGGATCGAATGGTTTGCCAAAACTGGGGTGAATTACCCCTGCAATGCCCGCACGTCCACGTCGCCTTCTACCCGTTCTTTCATCGCAAGCGCTGCGGCGTGTGACGCGGCTGCTGTCGTGAAGTATGGGATCTTGTCGTAAAGTGCGACAGCGCGGATATCGCGGCTGTCTTCGACCGCTTGTGCGCCTTCGGTGGTGTTAAACACCAATGCGATGTGCCCATCCTTAAGGCGATCAACGATGGTCAATCCGCCCTCATAGACCTTGTTCACGATCTCAGCTGCGACACCGTTTTCAACCAACCAAGCTGCCGTGCCACGGGTGGCTACGATATCAAGACCAAGGTCAGTCAGGATCTTGCCTGCTTCGATCATGTCAGCGGTTTTATCCATATCCTTGATCGAGATGAACACAGTACCAGTTTCAGGCAGTTCAGTACCCGCACCCATCTGCGCCTTAAGGAAAGCACGCGCAAAGTTGCGATCCCAACCCATGACTTCACCGGTTGAGCGCATCTCAGGTCCGAGGATCGTATCAACACCAGGGAAGCGACCGAATGGCAGAACCGCCTCTTTGACTGAGAACCAAGGTGTGTTCGGATCCGCCAGCGTAAACGCGTCGCCCAAAGGCAGCACATCCATCGGGTTTTCCGTCTCAGGATATGGTTCGCGCAGCGGGAAGTTAGACAAAGGCTCGCCTGCCATCAGGCGTGCGGCAATTGATGCAATGGCCGAGTCTGTTGCTTTGGCCACGAACGGTACTGTGCGTGATGCGCGTGGGTTCACCTCAATCAGATAAACCTCTTCGTCTTTGATCGCGAACTGGATGTTCATCAGGCCAACAACGTTCAGCGCCATCGCAAGCTTTTCAGTTTGTACACGAATTTCAGCAATCATCGCAGCGGACAGTGAATGCGGCGGCAATGAACAGGCACTATCGCCCGAATGCACACCAGCTTCTTCGATGTGCTGCATGATGCCAGCAACATGGGTTGCTTTACCGTCTGACAGGCAGTCCACGTCAACTTCGACAGCACCAGACAGGTAGCTATCAAGCAGGACAGGGCTTTTGCCCGAAACAACAACCGCTTCTGAGATATAGCGCCGCAAGTGGTCCATATCGCGCACGATTTCCATCGCGCGGCCACCCAGAACGAATGACGGGCGGATCACCAGCGGGAAACCGATGTCTTCGGCAATCGCAAGGGCCTGCTCGTCCGTTGATGCAATGCCGTTCACTGGCTGTTTAAGGCCAAGTTTCTGGACAAGCTGCTGAAAGCGCTCACGGTCTTCGGCCAAATCAATCGCGTCAGGCGATGTGCCAAGGATCGGAATGCCAGCTTCTTCGAGAGCGTTTGCCAACTTAAGTGGCGTTTGACCACCAAACTGAACGATCACGCCGTGTAGTGTGCCGTTCTCTTGCTCAACCCGCATGATTTCCATCACGCTTTCAAAGGTCAGCGGCTCAAAATACAAACGATCCGAGGTGTCATAGTCAGTCGACACGGTCTCGGGGTTGCAGTTGATCATGATCGTCTCGTACCCCTGATCGGTCAGGGCATAACACGCGTGACAGCAGCAATAGTCGAACTCGATGCCTTGGCCGATGCGGTTTGGACCGCCGCCAAGGATGACAACCTTTTTGCGGTCCGAAGGCCGTGCTTCACACTC
This sequence comes from Paracoccaceae bacterium, assembly GCA_034111185.1. GTDB lineage: Bacteria > Pseudomonadota > Alphaproteobacteria > Rhodobacterales > Rhodobacteraceae > Yoonia. The sequence continues at coordinate 14,332 of JAWUXS010000026.1, forward strand.
GGCTTCGCCCATGACTGGGGTCTCGTATGTGGAATACATATAAGGCGTCTGCGCTTCAAACTCGGCTGCACATGTGTCGATGCGTTTGAACACGGCTGTAACGCCAAGATTGATGCGCGCGCGGCGCACGTTGTCTTCTTCGCGGCCCGTCAATGTCGCAAGGCGGGCATCAGTAAAGCCCATCATTTTGATTTTCCGCAGACCCTTTTCAGTGACGGGCAAGCCATCTTTGATGATCTTGGCCTCGGCCTCAATGATCTCGCGGATACGGGCAAGGAACCAAGGGTCGAACTTGGTGACTGCAAAGATGTCGTCGTCGGACAGGCCGTGGCGCATGGCTTGGGCGATGACGCGGATGCGGTCTGGCGTTTGTTTCGCAAGGGCCGCAGTGATCGCTGCGGCCTCGGGTGCACCCGGAATGTCGATATCGTCAAAGCCAGTCAGGCCTGTTTCCATCGATGCCAGCGCCTTTTGCATGGATTCGTGGAACGTCCGGCCAATTGCCATGGCTTCGCCAACAGATTTCATCGCTGTTGTCAGATGTGGCTCGGAGCCTGCGAATTTTTCAAACGCGAAACGCGGGATCTTGGTGACGACATAGTCGATTGTCGGCTCAAACGATGCAGGTGTGACACCCGTGATGTCGTTGTCCAATTCATCAAGCGTATAACCAACAGCCAGTTTAGCCGCGATTTTCGCAATCGGGAAACCAGTGGCCTTTGACGCCAATGCGGACGAACGGGACACACGTGGGTTCATCTCAATCACGACCATGCGGCCATCATCAGGATTCACGGCCCATTGTACGTTTGATCCGCCTGTCTCAACACCGATTTCACGCAGAACGTTGATCGAATGGGTCCGCATAACCTGATATTCTTTGTCGGTCAGCGTCAGGGCAGGGGCGACGGTGATGGAATCGCCCGTGTGCACGCCCATTGGATCGACGTTTTCAATCGCACAAACGATGATCGCGTTGTCAGCTTTGTCGCGGACAACTTCCATCTCGAACTCTTTCCAACCCAGCAGCGACTCGTCCACGAGGATCTGCGCAACGGGGGATGCTTCCATGCCAGTGCGGCAATAGAATTCGTATTCTTCGCGGTTATACGCAACACCGCCGCCTGTACCGCCAAGGGTAAAGGCAGGGCGAATGATGGCTGGCAGGCCTACATATTCAATCGCGTCGATAGCCAGCTGAAGGCCTGCGCCGATGTCGAATTTACCGTTATCTTTCTTAGGCGCAGTAATGATCGTGGCCTTTGGGTTTTCGATACCAAGGCGATCCATTGCTTCGCGGAAAAGTTTGCGATCTTCTGCCATTTCAATGGCTTCACGCTTTGCGCCAATCATCTCAACGTTATATTTTTCAAGCACACCCATGTCAGCAAGGGCCAGAGATGTGTTCAAACCAGTCTGTCCGCCCATCGTCGGCAGCAACGCATCAGGGCGTTCCTTGGCGATGATCTTGGCAACAACTTCGGGTGTGATGGGTTCGATGTATGTCGCATCTGCGAGCCCGGGATCAGTCATGATCGTCGCTGGGTTCGAGTTGACGAGGATAACTCTGTATCCCTCTTCGCGGAGCGCCTTACAGGCCTGAGCACCGGAATAATCGAACTCGCATGCTTGCCCGATAATAATAGGGCCCGCACCGATAATCATGATCGATTTGATATCATCACGTTTTGGCATGGCGGCAGCCCCCTGAATGCAAATTATCCGCGTTATATGCATGGGCGTGCGGGGTGCAAGGGGGGAAGGCATGAAAACCTATCCACAAGCGTCGATTTGGTTAAACTGTCAGCCATCCAAATTATTATGAGAGCAAAATGGGTGATATTATTTCAAACACAAGCTGGCTGGCCGTGATCATCAGTACAGTGATTTGCATGGGGTTGGGATTTGTCTGGTACAATCCAAAGTGGCCAACAGGAAAAATCTGGGCCGATGGCGCCGGTGTTTCAGGTGAGCCGCCAGAAGATTTTCCAGCGGTTGCGATGGGTTTGAACACTTTGGGTCTATTTCTTGCGGCAATTTTTGTCGGCGCGGTATCCATGCCAGTCGCGATTTGTGCGATCTTAGCCTACGGTGTTTTGAACACATCTGGCGGTATGTTTGCCGGTAAATCGATGAACGTAGGGCTTATCCATATCGGCTATTGGTTGGTGGGTATGTTCGTGATCACGATCGTTCACAGCGTTATTGGCTGATTTTCAATGAGTTTTAGGCAAGCGCTCGCCCTTGCGGGGGGTGCATGCCCTTGACTTCATGCGTGCAAAAGGGTGTATCGGTTCGATCATTTTACCCCTCGAGGACACTATAATGCACGCTTACCGTTCCCATACCTGTGCCGCACTTACGGCAGCCAATGTTGGCGAAACCGTTAGACTATCAGGCTGGGTAAATCGCGTCCGCGACCACGGCGGCATTCTTTTCATCGATTTGCGCGACCACTACGGCATCACGCAGATCCTTTGTGATCCTGATTCAGCAGCTTTCGCTGACGTGGAAAAGGTCCGGTCTGAATGGTGCATCCGCATCGATGGCGAAGTGAAGGCCCGCGCACCCGAGCTGGTGAACGGCAAGCTGCCAACTGGCGAAGTTGAAGTGTTCGTTCGCTCTATCGAAGTTCTTGGTGCCTCAAAAGAGCTGCCATTGATGGTCTTTGGTGATCAAGAATACCCTGAGGAGACACGCCTTAAGTATCGCTTCCTCGATTTGCGCCGCGAAGCGATGCAAGACAACATGAAGCTACGCTCTGACGTTGTTGCATCCATGCGCAAACGTATGTGGGATGCAGAGTTCCGTGAGTTCCAAACGCCGATCATCACGTCATCTAGCCCAGAAGGCGCACGCGACTTTTTGATCCCGTCACGGCTGCACCCAGGCAAGTTCTATGCGTTGCCGCAAGCGCCGCAGCAGTTCAAACAACTTTTGATGGTTTCTGGCTACGACAAGTATTTCCAGATCGCACCGTGTTTCCGCGACGAAGACCCACGCGCAGACCGTTCGCCAACAGACTTCTACCAACTCGACCTTGAGATGTCGTTTGTTGAGCAGCAGGACGTGTTCGACACGATCCAGCCCGTTCTGACCGGAATTTTTGAAGAATTCGGCAAAGGCCGCAAAGTCGACCAAACATGGGAGCAGATCAGTTACCGTGACGCCGCCCTTTGGTATGGTTCGGACAAGCCGGACCTGCGTAACCCGATCAAGATGCAAGTGGTGTCCGAGCACTTTGCTGGTTCAGGCTTTGCGATCTTTGCAAAACTGCTCGAGCAAGAGGGCACTGAGGTCCGCGCGATCCCAGCACCAAAAGGTGGCTCACGCAAATTCTGTGACCGGATGAACGTATTTGCACAAAAAGAAGGTCTGCCTGGCATGGGCTACATCTTCTGGCGTGAAAAAACTGCCGACGCTGTTGCCCAAGAGATGGGCATCACAGTGAAAGAAGCACAAGCCAAGCTGAAATCAGGCGAAGTCGAAGGCGGCATGGAAGCCGCTGGACCGCTTGCCAAGAACATCGGACCAGAGCGTACGGAGGCGATCCGTCTTCAGCTGGGTCTGGGCATGGGCGACGCTGCATTCTTCCTTGGCGGTAAACCTAAGGCGTTCGAAGGCGTCGCAGGCAAAGCCCGTAACGTCATCGGACACGAGTTGAAGCTGACTGACCTCAACCGCTTTGCATTCGCATGGATCGTTGACTTCCCAATCTACGAGCGTGACGAAGAAACTGGCAAGATCGACTTTGAGCACAACCCATTCTCAATGCCGCAGGGTGGAATGGAAGCGTTGATGGGCAACCCAGAAGACGTGCTGGGCTACCAATATGACCTTGCCTGTAATGGGTACGAGCTGGTTTCAGGTGCGATCCGGAACCATAAGCCAGAGATCATGTTCAAAGCCTTTGAAATAGCAGGCTACGGCGCTGACGAAGTTGAAAAGCGTTTTGGCGGTATGGTTAATGCGTTCCAGTATGGCGCCCCACCGCACGGTGGTTGTGCTGCGGGTGTTGACCGCATCGTTATGTTGCTGGCCGATGCCGACAATCTGCGCGACGTGATCTTGTTCCCGATGAACCAGCGCGCAGAAGACTTGATGATGGGTGCTCCTAACGAGCCGATGAACGAACAGATGCGCGAATTGCACCTGCGCGTTCTTCCGACTGAAACCAAAGCTTAAGTCGTATATACTAAATTGACGCCGGTTCTGTTTCGCAGAGCCGGCGTTTTGCTGCGCAATTTAAAATTCCTACGCGTAACTTTGCGGCATTTCATCCATATTTAGCCCGAACATCATCCGGAGCTTTCGATTTTGACATTTGACCCAACCCTTGCTGCCTTTCGGTTTGGAACTGGCCTGTCGCCTCATTATGCGCCGCCGGAGAGTATAGAAGCTATTCTTGCGGATGTCGCAGGCTTGGACCTCATGGCCAAAGAACATCCAGTGCCTCTTTTTTCAACTGTAAGTCCGAACCCTGCGGACATGGTCCGCGCAAACCGCGCCCGCGCAGACGCCCGAGGAACCCAAGGATATGATGCGGCAGAGGCGTATCGCGTGCAGTTGAATGGGCAAGCGCGGCTGCGCAAAGTTCATAACCTTGGGGCCGAGGTTGCCCGCATGGTGGACGCGCCTGTTGGCTTTCGTGAACGCCTTGTTGCCTTCTGGGCAGATCACTTCACGGTCACTGCGCGTAATGGCGCGATGGGCCATTACGTGACCCCATACATAGAAGAAACTATTCGCCCCAATATTTCCGGTCGTTTCGAGGAAATGTTAATCTCTGTTGTCACGCACCCGATGATGCTTACGTACCTTCAACAAGGTCAATCCATTGGGCCCAATAGCACGCAAGGCCTCCGCCAAAAAAAGGGTTTGAACGAGAACCTCGCGCGGGAAGTGCTTGAATTGCACACGCTTGGTGTCGATGGCCCGTATACCCAAACCGATGTGACCGAATTCGCAGAATTGCTGACGGGTTTATATTATCACCGCGTCAATGGATTTGACTACATTCCAACGCGTGCCGAACCCGGAGCCGAGACGATCTTAGGCGTGACGTATAGTGACGATGCATCGCTTGAAACCGTACGGGCTGGATTGCACGGCCTTGCACGCCACCCCGCGACGTCAGCGCATTTGGCCAACAAGCTTGTTGTGCACTTCGTTTCAGGCAGGCCTGATGCTGGTCTTGTCGCGGCTGTAACCGAAGCGCTCTTTGACGGCACGTTGCTCGATGCATATGCAGCTTTGCTTTCGCATCCCGCAGCATGGACACAGACGCGCGATAAAGTGCGAACACCGCAAGAATACATCGCCGCAGGAATGCGGGCGCTGGGCGTCTCAGGCGATACGCTTGCAAGTGCTACGATCCGTCATATTCAGAGCAATATCGAAGCACCTATGCGCGTGATGGGCCAACCGTGGCAACGTCCGATTGGCCCAGATGGTTGGCCAGAAGACCCAGCTGCTTGGATTATTCCTCAGGCCGTGGCGGGTCGCATTTCATGGGCGATGCGTGCACCAACCCGCCTGCTTGATACGTTGCCAGATCCGCGCGAATTTGTTGCGACAGCACTTGGTCCCAATGCTGACGCCGCCGTCGGTTTTGCGGCAGGTGCCGCTGAAACGCGGGCAGACGGTATCGGAGTCGTCCTCGCCTCAGCTGCGTTTCAAAGGAGATAAGCATGGATCGTCGGCGCTTTATGAAATCTGGATTGATGCTTGGTTGCTCAGCTGCAGCCAGCCCTTTGATGACACCCGTTGCTTTTGCGCAGGGCCCTTGGGACAATCGCCTTGTGGTGATCATTTTACGTGGCGCAATGGACGGCGTTGACGTGATCCGGCCACTGGGGGATCGTGATTACGCAGGTTTGCGGCCCAACCTAGCTGTTGATGACAGCTTGGATTTGACCGATTTTTACGGACTTCATCCCGCACTCTCACCTTTGAAAGCCCTTTGGGATAAAGCTGAATTTGGCGCGATGCATGCTGTCTCAACGCCTTATCGCGACAAGCGTAGCCACTTTGATGGGCAAGATATTCTTGAGGCGGGATTACCTGATCTACCGACGGGTGCACGCGATGGCTGGCTGAACCGAATGTTGCAAACGGTGCCTGGACTGACGGCTCAAACTTCGTATGCTATTGGCCCAGAACAGCTTTTGGTTCTCAGTGGTGATGCCCCATCGGCCCGATGGTCACCCGAAGCACGGTTGCGAATTTCGCCACATGTGCGTCGTTTGCTTGAGGTGGTTCACCATGATGATCCACTATTCCGAGATGCATCAAGGCAGGCGATTACAATTACCGACCAGTTATTGATCGATGCGGCTGATGATGCAGTTGCTGCGGAAGCCGCGTCGATGGACCCAATGATGGCTGATGTCGGCAATGGGCAACACGTTGCTTTGGCGCAATTTGCTGCTGCGCGTCTCAGTGGGGCGACTCGGATCGCTAGTTTTTCAATCGGGGGCTGGGATACGCACCAAAATCAACAGGGCCAACTGACCCGCGCACTTGGCCAGCTTAGCGATACGATCCTGACGTTGCGGAGCGGGCTTGGCGATGTTTGGGGCAAGACTGCGGTTCTTTGCATGACCGAGTTTGGCCGGACGGCGCGTGAAAATGGAACGAAAGGCACCGATCACGGAACGGGCGGCGCATTGCTTTATGCAGGTGGCGCATTGCGTGGTGGGCAGGTTTTAGGGCAATGGCCCGGCCTTAGCACCGGCGATCTTTATGCTGAACGTGATCTGATGCCGCTTGCTGACGTGCGTGCGGCAGCTGGTTGGACAATGCAGGGGCTGTTCGGAATGAACCGCGATGTCATCGAAGATGCGGTATTTCCAGGCTTGGATATGGGGCCGGATGTCGGCATGGTCTTGTAAGGCATTTTTCGGAAGGACCTTATTATGAACCGCCCCCTTGGTCCGATCGTCACTGATTGGCGCCCTGCAATCCGCCCAGAAAACCTAAATTTATCAGGGCATTGGGCGCAGGTTGATCTGCTTGATGCAGAGGCCGACGCGCACGGCCTTTGGGAGTCTTTTGCAGGTCACGATTGGGTTTGGGATTATTTGTTCGAAAACCCACCACAGGATTTCGCAACATTCCGCAATATCATGCGCGCGAATGCAGGCAGAGACGGACAGCCATGTTACGTAATTCGCGCCAAAGATGATCCCAAGCCGCTTGGGTATGCGTGTTATTGGACTGTCGTTCCCGCGATGGGCAGTAACGAGATTGGTAACGTCAACCTGTCGCCAGCCTTGCAACAGACCCCCATCGCGACAGATGCATTCTTTTTGATGATCGATTGGGCATTCGCCAACGGCTATCGCCGGATGGAGTGGAAGTGCAACGCGCTGAACCTTCCGTCACGCAAAGCGGCCGAGCGTCTTGGTTTCAGTTTTGAGGGAGTCTTTCGAAAACACACGATCGTAAAGGGCCTAAACCGCGATACGGCATGGTTTGCGATCACGGATGACGATTGGCCAGCATTACGCGATGCGTATCAGGCATGGCTTTCACCGGACAACTTTGAAGCAGACGGCAATCAACGGATCTCGCTTTCGCGTTTAACGCGGCCACACTTGTTTCAACTTGATCCTACATTGTCGCAGACGACTTAGATTGGACCTGCAGATGCCAACCGCGTTTGTACAATAGCCGCCAGCGTATTAATTTGTGGACGTAACGGCTCTCCGTTTGAACGTTTCTCAATCAGGGCGGTGACAGCACCGTCCAGTTCGACATCGTCAACGGATCTTGCGATTCCACTTAGGAACTGAGTGAGATAGTCGATTGTTTTGTCACCTTCGTCGTTCTCTAGAAATTGCGCGACGTGGGTCAAATCATCGTGGTAGGCGATCATATCGGGCTTGATTTTTTCGTCGTTGACCAAGCGTGGGCCGGGGGGCTGACGATTTGCCGGAAGGTGCTTTAAGATTGCATTCTGAAACTCGCCGATGCTTGCAAACGGTTTGGGCAGGAACCCATCAGCGCCCGCCGCAAGGACATTTTGTTCAAGGTTTGGATCACCGCTGATCCCAAGGATGACATCTGATCTAGGCATCGAAACTGACATCTTTTCTATGAGTTCGGTGCCATCACCGTCGGGTAGGCCGACATCAACAATCAGAACGCAAGGGCGGTAAACCTTTAGGTGTTGGCTGGCATGGTACAGGCTATCTGCCCGTCTGATCCGCGCACCGGAACGCAGGCACAAAAGGCGCAGCGCCTCGCAGGCGAAACGGCTATCTTCTACAACAAGGACAGTGAGGCCCAGCAGGGGACGCAGCGCAGTGGCCGGTCGTGTCTGAAGAAAGTCTTCGTTGGTGTTCATAGCGATTCCCCATATTGATGCCCGATTGGGCCTTGTCCGAATATAAGACGTGATCGAGGTGAACAGATCGTTAAGCCGTGACAGGCTGTCTCGTTGCCATAGCGTGGGCCGCAGCATAAGCAGGGCAACAACTGTTGAAAGGACACAAATTATGATTGGTCGTCTGAACCATGTCGCTATCGCCGTACCCGATCTTGAGGCCGCGTCAGCACAATACCGCAGCATGCTTGGTGCGGATGTGGGCCCACCCCAAGACGAGCCGGATCACGGTGTTACCGTTGTTTTCATAACGCTTCCTAATACCAAGATTGAACTGCTTTACCCACTTGGCGAAGGGTCCCCGATCCAAGGTTTCTTGGATAAAAACCCATCAGGTGGCATTCACCATATTTGTTATGAAGTTGATGATATCCTTGTCGCTCGCGATCATCTTTTGTCCGAAGGTGCCCGTGTCTTAGGTGGTGGAGAACCCAAAATTGGTGCGCACGGAAAGCCAGTGATCTTCCTTCATCCAAAGGACTTTAACGGATGTTTGGTCGAGCTTGAGCAAGTTTAAACCACGACACCCCTTGCCGTAACCCGCGGCAGGGATACCTGACATCAAGAAAAAGGGGCTTCTGTCCCAAAATGAAAGGCGAATCTCATGGGGATTACATCAGCGATCGTATTGTTTGCAGTGATTTGGTTCATGGTGTTCTTTGTGATCTTGCCACTGCGCATGGTTACACAGGGCGACGAGAACGAGATTGTTCCAGGCACACATGCATCCGCGCCCGCGCATCCACAGGTTAAACGCAAAGCCAAGCTGACGACCTATTGGGCCGTAGCAATTTGGATCGTCATTGCAGGCACCATTCTGTCAGGCGCTATTACCGTGCGCGATCTGGACTGGTTTCAGCGGATGGCAACACCAGAGGTCAGCGTTGCTGATTAAGGCTGTGAAACAGGTGCGTGAAGGTGGCGGCACCTAGGATCGGGATGACCAGATTGAGCAATGGAAACGAGAGCGGGACTGCCATCAGGCAACCCGCGATCCAAATCTTACCGTTGTGTTTCTTGCGCAGTGCAATTGCACCTTCGCGGCCAAGACGACGCATCGCGGCAATTTGAAAATACTCACGCCCGAGTAAATAACCGTTCAGCGCGAAATACGCTGGAACCGCAAAGATCGCGAGGAATGGGTAAAGCAGTAGCGCGACTATATTTAAGCCGATCAGCACACCCAGAAAGTTTATCGTATCGCGTAGGCCCTCCCAAAAACTGACCCGCGGTGTTGGAGGTAGGTGGGGATAGTGTTTCTGTTCAACCGCATGGGCAACATCGTCTAGGAAAAGCGACGTAATCGCAGATGCGACAGGGATCATTAAAAACGCCGACAAGATCACCATAAACAGCAGTGATCCCCAACTCAGCAAGTCGCTTAGCCATGTAACAGGCCCAATGCCTGGGATGGAAATGGGGCCCTCTGACAACGCCTGAACCAAGTACAAAACCCCTGCATAGCTGCCCACAAGCAGCGCAATGGCAAGACCAATACCCAGCAACAGAATCCGGCGAAACCGTGGATCGGGCAGCTGCGCTAATGCCTTAAAGAACGCCGATAAGATCATTCGGATACCCAAGTTGTGATTGCGGTGATGTCTGGTCTCGGGCGCTCGGGCGGGGTGCTGGTTTCCGTTCCGATGTGAATGAACCCTGCAACGCTTTCGTGCGGGGCCAATCCCAATCCATATTCAATAAACGTGCGGTCATGGCTTGGCCAACCTGACAGCCAATTTGCACCCCAACCAGCTGCAAGTGCGGCATTCACCAGCGATAGGCAAACGGCACCCGCCGAATAGGTCTGTTCAATTTGTGGGACTTTTTCAGATGCCTTCGGGCTAGCGATAACTGCGACAACAAGCGCTGCATCTGTAAACGCAGTGACGGCCTTGTTGATTTTGTCTTCGGGAATTTTTAGCAGGACACCACGTTGTGGCACAAGCTCGGCTAGCCGCATCAGCGCGGCTTCTTGCAGCACGATAAAGCGCCAAGGCTCAAGCTTGCCGTGATCAGGAGTGCGCGCGGCAGCGGACAAAAGAATACCCATCGCATCACCGTCAGGAACAGGTGTCGTCAGGGTCTTGGCTGGACGTGATCTGCGCGTCAGCAAGAATGCCATGGCATCGTCGTTTGGGGTGGGCATTGCGGACGTCCTTTTGCTGCTCGTTAGGTGATAGATAGGGTTAAAGCAGGGCTTGTTCCATATCTGTAAGAACTTGATCTACAAACTTATCAAATGCGCTGTCTGGTTGGCGCAGATGAAAGACATCACCGAACGGATCAGGTGCCGTGATTGTGCTGCCTGACATCTCGGACAGAACAGCGTGTCCACAGAATGGAACGTAAACTTCGGAATAGCCGCCCTCGTGGACCATCACCAGTTTTCCACCGCAGACTTGCGTGGCAAGTGCCATGACTTGCTGGGTCATTGCCTGAAACGTTCCTTGATGGGCCAGCATGCGCCCTAATGGATCAATCGCCGCTGCATCATACCCGCAAGCGATGATGATCACGTCGGGGGCAAAGTCGCGGATCGCGGGCAGGGCCAAGCGTTCCATCGCTGCAAGGTAGCCGATATGACCAACGCCGGGCGGTAGCGGGATATTCAGGTTGTACCCAGTGCCCGCACCTTTGCCGCGATCTGAAAATGCGCCCGTGTCCATTGGGTAATTGCGATCTTGGTGGATTGAAACAGCAAGCACGTCATCACGATCATAGAATATCGCTTCGGTGCCATTCCCATGGTGAACGTCCCAATCCAGCACGGCAAAGCGTTTACCTTTGCCATCAGCAATCGCCGCTTCGATCGCGATGGCAATGTTGGCAAGCAGGCAGAACCCGTTGGGATAATCAGGTAGGCAATGATGCCCGGGTGGGCGCGATAGCGAATACGCGTTGTCATGCGTCCCGTCCAAGACTGACGCCAGCGCCGCCTTAGCAAGCCCAGCTGACTTTGTGGCGATTTCATACCCGCCAAGGCCAAATGGCGTGCGCCGCCCCAACTCGCCGCCGCCAGTGTCTGACATGGTCTTGAATTCGCTCAGATAGCTTTGGGGATGCACCCGCAACAAATCGGCCTCAGATGCTGCAGGCGCTGTCTGCATACCCAGCTCTGCAGACAGTCCGGTGATATCTATCAGGTTCTTCAAACGGCGTTTGCTTTCAGGGCTTTCGGGCAGACCGCCATCCATCGGTTGCACCAAACCGCCTGTGGGTAGCATGCCCGAATAGTTGCCACCGTGGTGCCAAAAACACGTCTCGTCCCAGAAAAAACCGGTGCTCATCAGGTGGATCCTTTATTCTTGTCTGCTGCCTGAAGACGGTAAATGCCTTCAGGTAAATCAAGTGCGGCACCCAGATCGCGTAGCTGTTCAAGCGATAGGGTCACTGTGACAGATCCCTCGCGGCGCGGATCATATTGGGTAACGGTGATGCAGTCCTCAAAGGCGTTAATGATAACGTCTTCTTTTAAGGGGGCTTCCCCTTCATCAACCAAAGTCACGATGGTGGCGTCAAAGCCATGCTCAATTGTAAACATGGTTGCAGCGTAGCGGCTTAGCCGACTGTTGCAAGCAATTGAAGGTACTTGAAAGCACTGGGCGCGAAGATGCCATTCGCGTGATTACAAGCTATTCTGGGCTAGTAGGTCTATGCTGTAGCGCCTACATTGTTGCGAATGAACCGATACCACCGAGGCGTTTGATGCAATTGAAAAGCTTAATCTTCTTGCTTGCTTTGGCTGGGTGCGCAGTCGTTCCACAAAAGCAGGGCGGTGACGTTGTTTCAGTGCCAAATACTGGGGCAACAACGCCAATCGCGGCACCCACAACAGCCGAGCAGGCAGCATCGCGTGAAATGGCACGTGTCGCAGTGCAAAGCTTTGTCGCAGTCGTTCAAGCGGTTGAGCCTGTCGCCGAGCAGCTTTGCCGCGAAAGATCGCCAAGTCTGAATTGCGATTTCCGCATTGTTGTCGATGAAAATCCTGATGTTGGTGTGAATGCGTACCAAACGTTAGACGATAGTGGCCGCCCGATCCTTGCCTTTTCGATCCCGCTGATTGCCACAGTGCGTAACCGCGATGAACTGGCCTTTATCATGAGCCACGAAGCGGCCCATCACATTCGGGGCCACCTGCAACGCCAACAGCAAAATGCGACCGTTGGTGCCGTTGTTTTTGGTCAACTTGCCGGTGTTTTAGGGGGCAGCAACGTTGATGCGGTCCAAGCCGCCCAAGAATTTGGCGCCGCATTGGGTGCGCGGACCTACTCTAAGGACTTTGAGCTTGAGGCCGATGCGCTGGGCACATTGATCGCTGCACGTTCGGGGTATGACCCCATTTTAGGTTCCGAATTCTTTAGCCGTCTCCCCGATCCGGGGAACCGTTTTCTGGGCACGCACCCAGCAAACGCCGATCGGGTCGCGATTGTACGACAAACGGCCGCAGACCTCCGGCTTTAGAGGTATTTTTGCCCTTGCTATGGGGCAGATCTGTTGTCAAAATCTTTTTGTTCTCAGGGCGGGGCGTAATTCCCCACCGGCGGTATATGCGCAAGCATGAGCCCGCGAGCGGCCTTTATAACAAAGGTGTCAGCAGATCAGGTGAGATGCCTGAGCCGACGGTCATAGTCCGGATGAGAGAGAACGCGAGATTGTGAAAGCATAGTGCCCTTTGTGGGGTGGTGTGTGGCAGTAATCACGTGTGATCGCGCTTTGGGTGACGTGTCGTTGCAAAAAGGAGATCACGAGATGACACTCACAAAATACGCTTTCATCAAGGCAGGATGGCACGAGGATATCGTGTCGCAAGCATTGGTAGGCTTTACAGAAATCATCCCCGCGTCCCAAGTCGACGTTTTTGATGTGCCCGGCGCATTTGAGATGCCGCTTTTGGCACGCGACTTGGCGATGACAGGGCAATATGTGGCTGTCGCTGCTGCGGCTTTGGTCGTGGATGGTGGGATTTATCGCCACGATTTTGTGGCATCTGCGGTTGTTGATGGATTGATGCGGGCGGGGATGGATAGCGGTGTTCCGGTATTGTCAGTCTCGTTGACGCCGCATCACTTCCAAGAAACACAGCATCATCTGGACATCTATCGCGACCACTTTGTCATTAAAGGGCGCGAGGCGGCACAGGCTGCTCTAATGATCGCAAACACGCGCGCGTCGGTGGCGCGTATCGCGGCCTAGGCGGACAGATTTTCGCGCCCAATTGCGTGATCATGTGACAATGTATTCGGCTGGGCCTTAGGTTGGCGCAGCCGAATGATGATGGCGATTGTAGAAATCACGATCCAAAATATCTGGATCAAGGCCGAGGCCAGATTGAACGATGTGGTCAGTCCGATAAGCACGAAAGTTGCAGCAAGCCAGTTGATTGCAAAGTACACGGTCGTCTCAGATCCGATCCGTTGAAAGGTCAAAAGACCGTAGTTCAAAACGTACAAACCAAAACCTGCGATCCCAATTGCGTCAAAGAACTCTGGCGGTAATGTATTCAGCAAAATCATCATGTTAATTATCCATTCGAGCGATTTCTCGACGCTCGTTAAGACCTGAATTTTGATCCTTCAGGGGTACGTGCGCCGCTGGAATGACACTAGGATGCGGGCACGGCTGACGTCAGGTCAGGGAAACCAGACCATGGGGGAAAACCGGGTCTGGTTTCCCCTACCTTTTGTTCAGTGCTGGTTGTTGCGAGGGCTAAGTCAGGCGCATTTCGCCACAGTTTCGCTCAGACGGATGTCGCGCCAATCGCAATCGCTGCAAAGAAACAAGCCGAGGCAACGACCACAAAACCATGCCAGATCGCCGTCGAAAATTTGATCTTTGCGACATAGAAAATCACACCTGATGTATAAAGAAGACCGCCTGCTGCGATCAGGCCAATGGCCAACGGTGGCATGATTGGCCAAAGCGACCAGATTAAACCGACGCTCATCCAACCCATAATCAAATATAGCGCGGGGCCAAACCGCCCCGGAGTTTGCCAAAAGAACAGCTTTAGCGCGATGCCAACCGCAGCAAGCGACCAAACGATGCCAAGGATTGTATACGCGAATGCGCCGCCGACCATCACGACCAGCGGCGTGTAGGTGCCTGCGATCTTAAGGTAGATGGCTGCGTGGTCAAAGCGGCGCAGGACAGGCCGGATGCTGGGCCACGGGGTCATATGATAGAACGCCGAGGCCGAGAATGTTGCGATCAATGCGACACCGTAGATCGCCAAGGCCGCCATTTGCCCCGCCGTGACCATGCCCGCGTTCCAGACCAGCAGCATGACCGTGCCAGTGATCGCGCCAATGACGCCCAAGGCGTGCATGGTGCCGTCTGCGATGCGTTCGGATTTGGCATAGGTCGGGTACATGGTGGCTCCGGTGCTTGTAAGATAGGCTAAGGCTAGCGTGCAGTGATGCTGGGTCAATTGTTCCCTTAGGGCACAAATGGGCTTGGCAGGGGGGCATTGCTAGGCGACGTTGCGTCGTGATTGGAAAGGGACCGAGATGTGGCAGCAAATCAAACGAATTCAACAGCGGGCAATTTGGTCTTGGGCGGGGTTCTATCACGTCTATAAAACCGAAGGATCGCTATCGCAGTGGTTAGTTGCGAACGCAGTTTTTGCGGTTCTTGCGTTCATATTGCCGCTGTCCGCAGGAGAGCGGGGGATGCTTTTGATGGGTGGTATCATGGTTCTGGCCGCCGAATGTGTGAACACCGCGATTGAGCGTGTTGTGGACGATATCGGGACCGAGAAGCGCGACCTTGCGATGCAGGCCAAAGATTGCGGATCGGCGGCGGTGGCTGTGATGGCGGTTGCGGTTAGCGTGGCTTGGGTCTGTGTGATTGTCGGGTTGATCGCTGGGTGACCCAGTTTATTCGGATGAAGTTGTGAAAATCATTGAAAATGCGCTGACGGATCGCGGGTCAAAATACGCGGTGTCAGGTGGTCCGGTCGCGACGTTGGAGGAGGCGAAAGCCTTTGTAAAAACGCTGTGCCGGAACAAGAAATTTGCAAAGGCGACGCATAATACGTGGGCCGTGATCCTGCCCGATGGCACCCCAGTTAAAAACGACGACGGAGAGTCTGGGGCAGGGATGGTGATCTTGCGGATGCTGGAACGCGAAGAACGCACGGGCGAAATTATCGTTGTGACGCGGTGGTTTGGCGGCACTAAGCTGGGCGGAGATCGGTTCCGGCGGGTGCAAGACGCGGTACGGGTCTGGTTCGCGGATTGATTGGCGGACTGATTGGGGTCTGATTTGCTGGTTGACTAGCTGCGGCGCTGACGCCTGATGTGCCAACGGTAAATCAGCGGGGCCGCGACATAGTCGTATAGCACAGCACTTGCCTGCTTAATCACCGGTAAACCGATGACCTTGGCCAGCCAATTGTAGCGCGGCATTTGACGCCACAAAATGATGAAACCTTCAATCCCCGAGGCAAGAGCACCGTCGTGCACGACATAAAGCCTGCGGGCGGCTTGGTCGGCTGTCAGGTCCCACTGGGCAAGCGCGTCTGAGTTGAGATCGTCAAACCGGATCGGCAAACCCTTGGCCCCTGCATAGCTGACGTAATGCTGTATCTCAAAGTTACAGACAGGACAGTCAGCGTTGAAAAGCACGGCAGTTTCTGCGGGGATTTTCGCTGTGGTTTGGGGTTCTTGGGTCATGTCCCACATATAGGGCTGCGGGCGGAAATTGGTAGGAGGCGCGGTGTCGCGGCGGTCCGCGCTGCTTTGGTGCGGTTTGGTCAGGCTAACGGAGCGTTTTGGCCCAAACCCCGTGCCTGCAAAGCGTATGGGCTGCGTATGCTTCGCGCAACATAAGGGCAGCGTCCGGACCTCGGGGAGTGTCTCGTTTCGCGGAAGCTTGCCGGAATTGGTTGGGTTGTGTTGGTGGGACGGTGCGGTAACACCGCCGCAGGTTTTATTCCCTAGGTTTTTGCTTGCGGCTGAACCAATATCAGAACTGATTGTTTTTTAGGTTCCAACTTTTGAAATAAGCGGCAAAAGCTCGGGTCCAAACTCTTGAACTGATTGCTCATCAAGAAACTTCAATAATTCAAATTCCATCACTAATGGATGCATCTCGGGGTTGCCGTGGCTGCTAGCACAATTGTAAGCGAGTAAAGAGAGTTCTGCGCTTGAAAGTTGAGCCCTCAAAATGTCGGAATAGAATTTTTTATCAGTAACCCCGGAGTTTCCGATGAACTTCAAAATATTGTACATTTGCCTAAAGTAAGGGCCAAGGTTATTTTTATAGTACTCGTACGCCTGAGTGTAGGCGGTATCAAATCCGACCTCCATCCCGTTGCTGCTTCTGACGCTGCGCGCAATGTTTCTGTTAATAAGTTCAAGCGCATCTTTCCCATTCAATATTTGATCACTTGGGTGATTCATTTGAGTCATTGACTGAAGGTTTCCATTGAATGACGCCATCAATTGAAAAAAGCTGTTCTCGAATATTTGGCGTTCAATAAATTCGCTTTGAGATTTCAAGTGCGTTGCTTGATCCCGAAGATGGTGTTTCGTTTCGCGGGTCTCAGTGACCAAGTGTGATAGCTCTTCGCGTTGATACTGTAGTTCTTTTTTCTGAACGAATAATGTGAACACCAAACCTGCAAATGCGAGACCAGAAAATAGGGCTGTAATTCCACCGAACTTGTCGCCAGCAGGCCCAGAAGATTCTGGCCCATCATATGCTAAGAATGTGAAAAGTGCCCAAAATAGCCACAGCATGAGTACGCCGCCCAGCAGCATACTAAGCCCAATAAGGGAGAGCCAAAAACTCTCTCTTCGAAAGAACCTACGTGCGAGCCCTTTCTTGTTCGATAGACGGCAAATCCATTTCGTTGCAGTGCGATCTCGAAGGCGACAAATCCATTGAATTTCAATGCCCTTCAAGAACTGGCAAATCCATCGAACCATATCACTATCCTTTAACACTACCCCACAAATCATACTCCCCAGCTTCCTCAACTGCAACACGAACAACATCCCCCACTGACAACCCGTCAGTATCTTCGTCGATGAACAGGTTCCCGTCGATCTCTGGCGCGTCGGCCCATGTGCGGCAGGTGGCGATGCCTTCTTCGTCGATGTCGTCGATAATCGCCTCGACTGTCTTGCCGACTTTGGCTTCTAGCTTGGCCGCAGAAATCGCTTGGGCCTTTTCCATAAAGCGGTCCCAGCGATCCTGCTTAACCTCAGCCGCGACGTGGTCTGGCAGCGCGTTTGAGCGGGCACCGGCGACGTTCTCGTACTGAAAACAGCCAACACGGTCGAGTTGCGCCTCGTCCAGCCAATCGAGGAGATGTTGGAACTCTGCCTCCGTCTCACCCGGATAGCCGACGATGAAGGTCGAGCGCAGGGTGATGTCAGGGCAGGCGGCGCGCCATGCCGTGATTTCGTCCAATGTTTTCGCCGATGCCGCAGGGCGGGCCATGCGTTTCAGGACATCGCGGTGCGAGTGTTGGAACGGGATATCAAGGTAGGGCAGTATGCCGTTGGACGGGTCGGCCATCAGCGGGATCAGGTCGCGCACATGTGGGTAGGGGTAGACATAGTGCAGGCGCACCCACGCGCCCAAGCTGCCCAGTTCGCGGGTCAGGTCGGTAATATGGGCGCGGACTTCGCGGTCTTTCCAAGGGGACGTGTCATAGCGACGGTCGAGCCCGTATGCGGATGTGTCTTGCGAAATCACCAGCAGTTCTTTGACGCCAACTTCGACGAGTTTCTCGGCCTCGCGCAGGATGGCGTTGGCGGGGCGGGAATTCAGCAGGCCGCGCATGTCGGGGATGATGCAGAACTTACACTTGTGGTTACAGCCCTCGGAGATCTTGAGGTAGCTGTAGTGGCGCGGCGTAAGCGAGACGCCAGAGGCGGGCAGAAGGTCGATGAACGGATCAGGCGCAGGCGGCACGTTGGCGTGCACAGCATCGAGGACCTGTTCGTACTGGTGCGGCCCTGTGACGGCAAGGATCTGGGGGTGATGTTCGCGGATGTAATCAGGTTCCGCGCCAAGGCAACCGGTGACGATGACTTTGCCGTTTTCGCGCAATGCCTCGCCGATGGCATCCAACGATTCCGCCTTGGCCGAGTCGAGGAAACCGCAGGTGTTCACGATCACCGCCTCGGCGCCCGCGTAATCAGGTGAGATCGCGTAACCCTCGGCGCGCAGGCGCGGCAGGATGCGCTCACTATCAACCAGCGCCTTGGGGCAACCCAGCGACACCATACCAATGGTCGGCTGCCCCGAGCGTTTCGGCTCAGAGAAGGTTGCACGCGGGGCGAGGTCGGGGCGCAGGGAAGGCGGGTTCTGGGACATGAGGGGGTCATAAGGGAAACGCGGGTGCGGGGGAAGTGGGGTGATTCAAGTGGTCAGGGTTGCGTGGTTTATTGGAGAAATTTCCTGATCCGCGGAAACGAATTATCAACCTAAGTTTGGCACATGAATTCTCAGTCATTTTAAGAATGGATTGGGACTGCGGATTTGTCTTTGAGAGCTATTTTGATTTCTGGTGCCTTGCTGGCGCCTTTCCCACAGTTTGCATCGGCCGAGGCCGTGTCGATGATTGAGGCGGCTTCATTTGCGTCGGCTCAGGGTGGGTTGCTGCGCGAAGGGACATCGATGCGCGGGGCGACGGGATCGTTGTTGCGGCAGGGCAGGCCCATGTTTGAAGCACGCGAAGTTGGTAATGGTGTTGAGGTGTTGACCAAAGCGCCTAGTCTTTTTTTAGGACAAGCGGGGCAAAGTTTCTTTGCGCCTTATCCGGTACGCCCAAGTGTTCACGGCCTGCCAGGCGCGATGACGAATGTGTTGCCCAGCGGCTTGCAAGGGGTCGAGATTATTCGCCAGATCATCGGTGAGGCGGAATCGCGGCACAAAGGATATGACGCCGTTCAGCACGGGGCGCGGATCAAACCGACGAAAGAGCCAACCGACATGACGTTGGGCGAAATTTTTGCGTGGATCAAAGCCACGCCGGGACAACCACATGCAATTGGGCGGTATCAATTCATTCCAAGAACACTGCGTTGGCTGGTTGAACGTTTAGAGGTGCAAGAGTCGGCACGGTTCACGCCGGAACTGCAAGATCGGCTTGCTGATCTGTTGCTTGAGGATGCGGGCATTCACGGATTTCGCAGCGGCGAGCTTAAGCGTCATGACTTTATGAATAACCTTGCCAAGATTTGGGCCGGGTTGCCGACGTCGGATGGCGTGTCTTATTATGAGGGATATGCGGGCAATAGCGCGTCGATGTCGTGGGCTGATTTTGACGCGCAAATGTCGGTCGTCTTCGCCGCGAACCGATAGGACGGACGAGCTGCCCTTGCGTTAGACAGGAAATCGTTAGACATAAAAAAACCGCGCCCCGAGAGGCGCGGTTTTCAATATCGATATACTGGTGCTTTTAGCGGCGACGATCGCGACGCGCGCTCATTGGTTGGAAGGCCACGCCGACGTGGGCTTCGCAATATGGCTTACCTGTTTGCACAGGTAGGCCACAGAACCAGAAATCAGGCGTTGCGGGATCACCCACAGGCCATTTGCAAGTTTTCTCAGTCAATTCCATCAAGCTGATACGCTTTGCTGACTTCTCAACCTCGTTGACCTTTGCCAAAGCCTCGGGCGAAATTTCGTTCGCAGAAGGTTGGGGTGGCAATGGTTGACCGGCTGGGATGATCGCGCGTCGCGCAGCTGAGATCGGGATACCGTTCTCGTCCAGCTCAAGCACTTCTTTAGGCTCGATCTTCGCAGGCACCGACGCTTTGGGCTTAACCGCGGGTTTGGTCACCATTTTTGGTGCTGGCTTTTCCTTTGGCGCGGCTTTGGCCGCAGACCCACCAGAACCCGCACGATTAGAAAGGCCAAGGCGGTGTACCTTGCCGATCACAGCGTTACGGGTCACACCGCCAAGTTCTTTGGCGATCTGGCTAGCCGACTGGCCTTCGCCCCACATCTTTTTGAGCGTCTCAACGCGCTCGTCTGTCCAGGACATATAAATTCCTTTGGTCTGGGAAGTCGGAACGCAACACGCGTCAGGACTTGTCTTATCTGTCAATCACCTATTGTAAGCATTGGCGCGGGGGATGTGAAGAACCACATCCCGAATTAGGAGAGATGAGACAATGATCCAACAAGAAAACATGGGTGTCCGGCGGTTTGGCCGTGTGAACTGGTTGGGTATGCAGACATTGGTTGGCCGCGAAGTGAAGCGGTTCATGAATGTTTGGTCGCAAACGGTGATGGCGCCGCTGATCAATGCGGGGCTTTTGTTGATGATCTTTACCATCGCGATTGGGCCGCAAAGGGGCGACGTGATGGGGGTCGCATTTATGACCTTCCTCGCACCTGGTATTCTTACAATGACCGTTATTCAGAACGCTTTTGCGAACACATCGTCATCGATGGCGTCGGCCAAAGTACAGGGCAATATCGTCGATACATTGATGCCGCCCCTTGCCGCGGGAGAGTTGCTGGTGGGCTATATCGGTGGCGCGGTCGTGCGCGGCGCGCTTGTTGGTTTGGTGATCGCAGTAGGGGCTTGGTTGTTCCTAGGTGTCGGGCTTGCGCATCCAGTTTGGGCTGTGACATTTGTGGTGCTAGGATCGATATTTATGGGTGGGCTTGGCCTTAACGCGGGTATTTATGCCAATAAATTCGATCAGTTGTCTGCGATTTCGAATTTCATCGTTACGCCTTTGGCGTTTTTGTCGGGCACATTCTATTCAATCGACGCTTTGCCGCCGTTGATGCAGACGCTGTGTCACGTCAATCCGTTCTTCTATATCATTGACGGTGTGCGTTTCGGGATGATCGGGGTAAGCGATAGTAATCCTTGGATCGGGCTTGGCGTTGTGAGCCTTGCCGCTGTGGTGGTGATGGGGATTTGTTGGCGCTGGCTGGATACGGGTTACCGGCTCAAGGCTTAGGCGCGTTTGCGGGCGACGCCTTCGCGCCACGCAAGAAGTGCCGCACCTGTAATGATGATGCCTGCGCCTATCCAGCTGACGGCGTCAGGGATCACGTCAAAGATTAACGCATCATAAAGCGTTGCAAACAGCAGTGTCATATAGCTGAACGGTGTGATGAAGCTGGCGTCAGCGCGGGCCATCGCGTTGATAAAACAGGTTTGCGCGGCGGCCATCAGGCAACCCAATCCGGCAAGTGCCGCCCATTGCAGGCCGGTTGGCATTGTCCAGAATGGCAGAACGGCAAGCGTCGAGATGCAAAGCCCTAGGGCGTTGTTGGTCAACAGGATCTGGAACGGGCGTTCGCGGTCGGCCAGCTTTTTGATCAAAATCAGCTCAAGCCCCATGATGATCGCGGCGGACAGTGCGATGAGACCGCCAAGCTGAAACGAGCCCGCACCGGGACGCAGCAGGACTAGCGCGCCAACAAAGGCCATTGCCGCAGCGAGCCAGCGCCATTTGCCGACCTTTTCGCCCAGCAATGGGATCGCAAAGATCATGCAGAACACGGGGTTCATAAAGCTGATCGCGCTTGCGTCACTAAGCGGGATGTAGGCGACGGCGGCAAACATCAACGTCACGCCGCCCCATCCGAATAACGTGCGACCAATGTGCAGGCGCCAATCGATCTTGTCGAAGGTCGGACGGATGACCGCAGCGACTGTGCCAAGTGCCAAGAACGCAAAGATAAAGCGGCCTTGGCTGATTTGCAGCGGATGCAGTGCTGGCCCCAAGCTGTCAGTGCCAAGCATTTTAGCAAGGATCATTGTCCCCGCGATGAAGGCTGTCGCCGTCAACATGAACGCTATTGCGAGAGTTGGATTTGGGGCACTTTGGGTCATGGGGAACCTCTAGGCGGCGTGCTGGGTAGTCGCAATTCAATTCCGACTTCACAGGCTGGGCGCTTTGGTCTAGGTAGGTCGCATGAAAACAATATTGATCATCCGACGCCGACGCTAAGTCACCTGTCTGCTGCATTTTGTGGCACCTTGATCTTGTTTCTTTCACTTTTCACACATTTCGTTGACTTGCCCCGCGCCGTTTGGCACCAATCGGGCTTCTGATTATAAAGGTTGATCCCATGATCCCCTCCATCTTGCCGACTTATTCACGTGCACCCCTGACTTTCGTAAAAGGCGAAGGATCATGGCTGATTGAGCAAGACGGTCGACGCTTTTTGGATTTGGGTGCTGGGATCGCGGTGAATGCATTGGGTCACGCGCATCCGAAACTGGTTGCCGCGCTGACAGCGCAGGCAACTGCGATTTGGCACACGTCAAACCTGTACAATATTCCATCGCAGCAAAAGCTGGCTGATTTACTGGTTGAAAATACGTTTGCCGATACGGCATTCTTTACCAATTCAGGCACCGAGGCATGCGAACTGGCGGTGAAAATGGCCCGCAAGTATTGGTACGATAAAGGCCAAGAGGATCGGACCGAGATCATCACTTTTGACGGATCGTTCCATGGGCGGTCGTCGGCAGGGATTGCAGCGGCTGGGTCCGAGAAAATGACCAAGGGCTTTGGCCCATTGTTACCTGGATTTACGCATTTGCCGTTCGGCGATCACGATGCGTTACAGGCGGCAATGAGTGATAAGATTGCCGCGATCATGGTTGAGCCTGTGCAGGGTGAGGGGGGCATTCGCCCGCTGCCTGATGCGTGCCTGAAGGGGTTGCGGGATCTATGTGACGAGCATGGCATCTTGATGATCTTGGACGAAGTGCAATGCGGCGTTGGCCGGACTGGCAAGCTGTTTGCGCATGAATGGTCGGGCATAACGCCTGATATTATGATGGTCGCCAAGGGGATCGGCGGCGGGTTTCCCATCGGTGCTGTTCTTGCGACCGAGGACGCGGCGTCTGGCATGACGGCTGGCACGCATGGGTCGACCTATGGCGGCAACCCGTTGGGATGCGCTGTGGGTGCCGCAGTGCTTGAGACGATCGCGGACGATGCATTTCTTGCCGATGTGAACCGCAAGGCAGGCTTGTTGCGTCAAAAGCTTGAGGGGCTCGTCGCGGCACACCCCGAAGTTTTTGAAAGCGTGCGTGGCAGTGGCCTGATGATCGGTATCAAATGCAAGGCTACGAACACTGACATCGTTGATGCGGGCTATGCGGCAGGGGTTCTAACGGTGCCCGCTGCGGATAACGTAATCCGGCTGCTGCCTGCGTTGAACATCACAGATGCTGATATTGCCACGGCGGTTGATCTGCTGGACCAAGCTGCCGCTTCTTTGGCCTGATAACTTACGCTGGGGTTTATTGGGGCATGGCCTCTGCCTTCGACAATGAAAGTAAAAAGTATGACACATTTCCTAGACATCAATTCAACCTCAACTGCTGACCTGCGGTCGATCATCGACAATGCGCGGAGCATTAAAGACGCGCGCAAGGGCATGCCAAAGGGGATGCTTGATGCTGATCAACCGCTTGCGGGTCACATGGTTGCGTTGATCTTTGAAAAGCCATCAACGCGGACACGGGTTTCGTTTGACGTGGGCGTGCGCCAGATGGGCGGCCAGACGATGGTTCTTTCAGGGGCTGATATGCAGCTAGGCCACGGTGAAACGATTGCCGATACGGCCCGCGTGCTGTCGCGCTATGTTGACCTGATTATGATCCGCACGTTTGAGGAACAGACGCTACTAGACATGGCCGAATACGCGAGCGTACCTGTGATCAATGGCCTGACGAACCGGACGCACCCGTGTCAGATCATGGCGGATATCATGACGTTTGAAGAACATAACGGACCGATCAAAGGCAAAAAAGTTGTGTGGTCCGGCGACGGTAACAACGTCTTTGCCAGTTTTGCCCACGCGGCCAAGCAGTTTGAATTTGATCTGGTGTTCACAGGCCCGCCACCGCTGGACCCCGAGCCAGAGCTTGAGGGGCTATATTCAATCGTGCGCGATCCAAACGAGGCCGTGCAGGGTGCTGATCTGGTTGTGACCGACACATGGGTTTCAATGCATGATCCGCAATCCGCACGTGAACGTCGCCATAATCAGCTGCGCGGCTATCAGGTAAACGATGCGCTGATGGCGCAAGCCAATGACGACGCGCTTTTCATGCACTGCCTGCCTGCCCACCGCGACGACGAGGCGACATCATCCGTGATGGACGGCCCGCGTTCGGTGATCTTTGACGAGGCCGAGAACCGTCTGCACGCGCAAAAAGCAATCATGCGGCATTGCTTGGGGGTTTAGGACGAGGGCGGTTTATGAGTTGGGGAAACGAGCATTGTGACGAGATGCTGTGCGTGTTCCCAGTCACCTTTCAGAGATCAGATGAAATAGGGTGTCTTGAAATCTGATGCTTGCTGAATGTCGGTCGCGACCTTGGAAAATAGCGCCTCGTGGGCCGAAGGGTAACGGACGACGCAGTAGTTCATTTTTGGCAAGTTGGGTGTCGTCTTAATTTCGATCACGCGCCCGCTTTGGATGAGGGGAACAAGATAATCCCTTGGGGCGATACAAACGCCACGACCCGCGACAGCAAGGCCGACCATCGCATGTAGGCTGTCCACGCTTAAGTTGCTGCGCGTGTTCACCCCAAATTTCGAAAACCACTCGCGGATACTTTTTGAGTAACCGGAAGACTTCCCCTGCGTGATGAATTCCAATGACTGGAGTTCGGAAATTTCAACTTTTTTTGTTGTCGGAAACAAGCCGGGTTTCCCAATTAGCGCAATTTCTATGGCGTCGATTTGTTGCACAATCGCGTTCGATTGGAATGGCATTTCTGGCACGACGATGATGTCGAGATCCCCATCTTCGAGAGCGCTATGTAAGTTCCTACTCATATCAATGGTAAGTTCGAATTGTGTGCTGGGGTCCGTTGCGAAAGAGAGTTCGAGGAACTGTGGCAGCCATGTCAGGCTTGAAATTTCTGTGACACCCAGCCGGATCAACGTGGTTACCTTTTCAGCATCCGTGTTGAACGAAGCGAGGTTTTGAAAGCTGGCGACAGTTTCGCGCGAGAGACTTACAAACTGTTCGCCTTGCGCCGTCAGGATAGCCTGTCGTTTGGCCCGACTGAAGATTGAGAAACCCATTGAGGATTCAAGCTCTTGTATTCGTTTGGTAATTGTCGATTGAGTCAAGTTCAATCGACCTGCAGCCTTTTCAAACGTTCCGCAGTCTACGACGGCGAGCATCGCAAGGAGCTGATTGTGGGTGATGCTCATATCATTCTATTTTTCGATGTTTATACATGATAATTCATCACTATAATTAACTATTCGATTAGGGCAACCTCACTTTAGATTTCAAAGTCAGTCAGTTCATATGATCCAAGATGACCCATCATTAATCGCGGCGATCCGTGATCGCTTTGCACATGTCGACAGTTGCCCGTTTGCGGGACCTCGCGTCTATTTTGAAAATGGGGGCGGCGCGTTAACGCTGAAAACCGTTGCTGAAACGACGGCGTATTACGCGACTATTCCCGACAACCAAGGGCGGGATAATCCAGCGGCGAAGGCGTTAAGCATTACCATTAACAGGGCCAAAGCTGATTTATCTACGTTCATGAACGCGAGCAGTGGTCAGTTCATTATGGGCGAAACTGGCACAGAATTGCTATTTCGAATGGTCCGCAACGCCTGTCTTGATGCGCAAAAGGGATCAAAGATAATTGGGTGTTCGATCGAACATCCCTCGAGCAAAAGCGCAGCGCTTCATTGGGCCAACAAGGCTGGTTTGGGCTATGTTGAGGTGCCGCATGACAACGCCACGGGTCGCGTTGCCGCGGCTGACTATGCTGCTTGCATGACGCCTGATGTGGCTGTGGCTACGATCCTTCATGCATCGCCCGTTACGGGGATTGGTATGGATGTGGCGGCGATTGCCAAAGCGATCCGTGCGGTTGCACCTGCTTGCATCATCATCGTGGACGGCATCCAGCACGTCGCACATGGGCAAGTCGATTTGGCGTCCTACGGCGTCGATGGCTATGCTATTTCACCGTACAAAGTATTTTCACGGCATGGATATGGCATTGCTTGGATTTCAGACCGGCTGACAGCCCTCCCGCACGAAGCATTGCATGGTGGCCCCTTGCATAATTGGGAATTGGGGACGCGCGATACAGGTGCTTACGCGGCTATGTCAGATGTGGTGGCCTACTTTGATTGGTTAGGTGGCATGGTGTCAGATGAGACTGACGCCAGAAAACGCATTGAGGCTGCGGGCAAGGCGATTCATAGTTATGAGCTGGATCTGACAAGCGCATTGATTAGTGGCACGGGCAATCTGCCGGGCTTGCGTGACATTGAGAACCTGACCATTTTGTCGGGCGCGGATAATCCTGCGCGCGAGGGGACAGTGTCATTTGTAGTTGAAGGCATTTCGTCCCAAGACATCGTCGCATTTTTGCAAGATCAAGGCATTCGGACGCACACGCGCAAAGCGGACCACTACAGCGGGAACATTTTGCATCCCCTGAACCTGCCAAGCTGCGTGCGGATCTCGATGTGTCATTACAATACCAAGCAAGAAGTTGCGAAGACGCTGAGCGCACTGAGAGAGATGATGAGTTTGCATAGCAGTCAGAAGGAGCGTGCCTAAACGTTCGTCGGCTATGGAGAATTTCGGACAAAAGCGACGACTGATAACTCTATGTCGCTTTTACGATCATGAAGGTTCAAGAT
This sequence comes from Paracoccaceae bacterium, assembly GCA_034111185.1. GTDB lineage: Bacteria > Pseudomonadota > Alphaproteobacteria > Rhodobacterales > Rhodobacteraceae > Yoonia. The sequence continues at coordinate 41,359 of JAWUXS010000026.1, forward strand.
GACCTTCTTACAAATGACCTCGCGGTAGATGAAATTGCGAGGTTGTAACACCAAAGGGAGAATCAAATGTTCAATACAATCAAGACAGCCGCACTAAGTGCGGTCGTGGCTCTTGGGCTTGGGGGCACTGCCACCGCGCAAGATATCACGTTTTTCACAATCGGTACGGGCGGCACAGCCTTTACGTATTATCCAATGGGCGGCGTTATCGCCAATGCCATTTCCAAACCACCAGGTTCACGCGAATGCGGCGAAGGTGGCTCTTGTGGTGTTGACGGCTTGATCGCATCTGCCGTGTCTTCACGTGGTTCAGTTGATAACGTGAACGCGATTGTATCGGGTCTACGCAATTCCGGTTTTGCACAATCTGACGTGGCTTATTGGGCCTACACAGGTACAGGCACGATGGAAGGCAGCGAGCCAGCAACAGAACTGCGCACGATTTCAGCGCTGTTCGAAGAGCACATCCACCTTGTGACTTTGGCCGATAGCGACATCAATTCAGTCGCCGATCTTGCTGGCAAGCGGGTATCATTGGACGAGCCGGGATCAGGCACACGTGTTGACGCACTGTTGATCATGGAAGCAAACGGTCTGGCCGAAAGCGACCTGACGCCAGAAGCCCTAAAGGGCAACGCGGCATCCGAGGCATTGCGCAACGGTAAGATCGACGCGTTCTTCGTGGTTACTGGTTACCCAACGGGTGCTATTGTTGAACTTGCGTCAGCTGCAGACATTCGTCTGGTTCCAATCGACGGTGCTGGTGCAGCTGCGCTGACAGACAAGTACGGCTTTTTTGCCCAGTCAGCTATTCCTGACGATGCATATGAAGGCGTTGCAGGCGTAGACACTGTCGCAGTAGGCGCACAGTGGTTCACATCAGCCAACGAAGACGAAGAGTTGATCTATAACATCACCAAAGCACTGTGGAACGACGAGACACGCAAGCTGTTGGACGTAGGTCACGCCAAAGGTGCAGACGTCACAGCAGAAACTGCGCTGAACGGAATTGGTGTGCCTTTGCACGCTGGTGCTGAGCGTTTCTACCGTGAAGTAGGCATGCTTGAGTAAGCTGTGTAATTGATCCTTTGCCGGGCGCCACGTTGCGCCCGGCATTTTACATTTCTCTGATATACGGACGATCCTCATGGCCGCTGACGCAATTCCCGAACTGACACCCGAGCAGCTGGCCGAGATCGAACGTAAGTATGATCCTGAAACCGCGTTCCGCCCTACGGGCAAGTCGCTGGGCTTTTTTATCGCTGGCGCATTGGTCGCGATGTCAATTTACCATTTTTACGCATCAGGCTTTGGTCTGATCCGCGAATTACTGCACCGCGGTATCCACCTATCATTCGTCTTGGGGCTAGTGTTCTTGCTGTTTGGAATGCGCAAAGCCGATCCGGTCTTGCCGCCCAAAGCATGGTATCGCCTTGATGGTGTTCCGCTGTTGGATGTTGGATTGGCGATCTTGGGCGTGGCTGCTGCGATGTATCTGCCGCTATTACCACCCGAAGCCGTGTCTTTGCGTGTCGGCAACCCTGGGCCGTCTGATATTTTCATGGGCACCGCGCTATTGCTGCTGGTCCTTGAGGCCACGCGCCGATCCGTTGGCCCCACGTTGCCAATCATCGGTCTTTTGTTCATTGCTTTCGCCTACTTTGGCCCTTGGATGCCCGGTGCTCTTAAGCATGGCGGGTCAAGCTGGCTGGGCATTATCAACCATCTTTATATGACGAACCAAGGGATCTACGGGATCGCATTGGGCGTCATGGCGCAATACGTGTTCCTATTCGTGTTGTTTGGCGCGTTGGCGATGCGCGTGGGCCTTGGGCAGTTGTTCATTGACCTTTCGATGGTCATCGCAGGGCGCTATGCGGGCGGACCGGCAAAAGTGTCGATCTTTTCAAGCGCGTTCATGGGCACGATCTCGGGCTCGTCTATCGCCAACACGGTGACGACCGGTGCACTGACGATCCCTACGATGAAGCGTGTGGGTTACCCCGCGCGGTTTGCCGCCGCGGTTGAAGCAACTGCATCAACAGGTGGTCAAATCACGCCACCGATTTTGGGTGCCGCTGCATTCATCATGGTCGAGTATCTTGAAATTCCATTGCGCGATGTACTCGCAGCGGCGTTGTTCCCAGCTTTGCTGCATTACTTTGGTATTTTCATCATGGTTCACCTCGAGGCCAAAAAATTGGGCCTGCGCGGCCTAACCAAGGAAGAGCTGCCAAAGCTAGGTGTCGTCTTAAAGGATCAATGGCTTAGCGTCATTCCGTTGATCATTTTGGTCTACCTTATTCTATCGGGCAAAACCCCTGATTTTGCGGCTGTCTATGGTATTATCGCATGTGTGGTCGTGGGTTTCCTGAACCCGAACCATAGATTGACCATTAAGGGTCTATGGGAAAGCCTTGCCTCTGGTGCGCGGAACACTCTTGCGGTTGGCGCTGCTGCGGCAACTGTGGGCATTGTCGTTGGTGTAGTCACGCTGACTGGTGTTGGTTTCCGTTTGGGTTATGTGGTTGTCCAGACAGCGACCGATGTCGGCACCTTCCTAAGCGCGCTACCTGTGCTTAGCTACTTCACTGTTACGCAGTGGGCACTTTTCGTTTCGCTAGTTTTGATTGCGGTGTCCTGCATCATTATGGGCGCAGGTATTCCAACAACGGCGACGTATATTATCCTTGTGGCCGTTGCCGCCCCAGCGCTGGGCGTGCTCGAAGTTGAGCCGATCGTGGCGCATTTCTTTGTGTTCTATTACGGCGTCCTTGCGGACATAACCCCGCCCGTCGCCCTTGCGGCCTACGCGGCAGCGGGCATCGCAGGGTCGAACCCCTTTGAAACGGGTAACACGGCGTTCAGACTGGGCATCGCCAAGGCGCTTGTACCGTTTGTCTTTGTCTATTCGCCCGCGCTTTTACTGGTGGCGAACGGGTTTACGTGGATGGCATTCACCGTAACCCTGATCGGAGCGATGCTGGGAATTGCGTCGCTTGGCGTCGCGTTTTCGGGGTATTTATTCACAACGTTGAAAACTTGGGAACGATGGTGGGTTGCGATTGTATCATTCCTGTTCATCGCTCCAGGTCTGGCAACAATGGGCGTTGGCATTGTCCTGATGTCACCTATCGTGTTGATGCAGTTTCAAAGATCTAAAGCTGCCAAAGTGGCATGATCTGAACCCGCTGCTCGCTTGTACCTTTCATGCGATGGCAATCCAGAGCGGCAGGGTCAGGCACGATAGCAATGTGGACTGCGCAATGAGCGTTGTCGGAAGGCCGCGATCTGCGCCAAAGTTTGCGGCAAGTACGTGGGCGGCTGAAGCCGTTGGTAGTGCTGCAAACACCACAAGGATAGTGGCTGATGCAGCATCAATTTCAGTGGCTTTTGCATATCCAATAGCGATCAATGGCAACGCCAGTAACTTAACCGCGTTAAGGCCTGTCTGGAACGCATCCATCTGAATAAGACTGCGCCAGTTCAATGTGGCCCCAACCGATAAAAGCGCAAGCGGAACAGCCGCGTCTGCCAATCTGTTTGCAGCCTGCATGGGGGCATGGGGCGGGGTCCAACCCGACAGCCCAACCAGAACGCCAGCGACACTAGCCAACAGAAATGGGTTGAATGCGATCATATAAAGTGCGCGTTTTAAGCCTGCGCCTGTTCCACGCGAAAGGGCACCGACAGCAAGCAGGTTGGCAACAGGCACAGCAAGACCGATGGCAACCGACATCAACGCGGCGGTTGATGTGGGCAAGGCCTGCACGGCCACAAATGCAATCGCAGTGTTGAAGCGCCACGCTGTCTGCCACGCCCCAGCAAAGTCCAAGAACCGCGCAGGCCCGCACCGCCGTAACGGCCAAGCGAGGACCAAGCCGCACAGCATGATGACCCAGACGCCAACACCAATCGACAATAGTTGTGACGGAATAATTGGTCGACTGCAGGCAGACGTGAATAAAAGCGCGGGAAAGAGCACTTTGAAGTTCAAGCTATCCAATCCTGCCCAAATGTCTTGGGTCAGCGATTTTGCCATCAGCCCACCCAATGCGATCAACGCAATGTCTGGGAACATGACGATGACGACCGCGAATAATTCAGACATGCCTTTGGCGCACAAACCTGTGGGCAAGGGCGCGTCCAAGACGATCGCAGCCCTGCCGAATTCTTGCGCTATCTTGGGCGGCAAAACACAACCGGATATGATTTGCGTTTGCTGGATTTGATAAGTCGGCTGAAAAACTGATGCTGGATGCGAACAGGACGTTTTGTGCTACTGCTTGCTCAAATAGAATTCCAGGGTTCGCTGCGACGCGCACAGCGATATCGATACCTTGCTGCGACAACATTCCGTCACGCGCCGCGAATGGAAAAAGTGCGCGCAACGGGTTTGCGGGTATTGCATCAGCCTTATGTGACGGTTGGAACGGCAACTTAGATATTTCGGATTTCAGCATGATGATTTCCCTTTTCATCACTGCTAGGCTGCATGGAGCGGATACTTTAATAACCTGTTGTTATATGGTGGGGATGCACACGCATGATTTTTGACCCAAACAAGGACAATCTAAACCTTGAAACCTTGCGGCACTTAGACGGAATTCCGGCACTGGCATTGCGTGCATTGCCTGTGATTGAGGCCCTCCAGAACGTATCGGCGGCTGCGGAAAGCCTAGGAGTGTCACAACCTGCTGTAAGTCGCGCAATCATAACGCTTGAAAAGCATCTTGGTGTCCCTGTGTTGCGCCGGGGCCGCCTGCCAATAACCTTGACTGAGGAGGGTGCGCGCATGGCGGAACTTGCGCGCCGCGAAGCTGTTCTGGTGGATAACGCCCTAAAAGATATCGAGGATGCGCGCAGGTTGCGTGCTGGCACCGTGCGCATCGGGTCGTTTGGGGCGTCCGCCTCAACCCGCATTTTGCCAGGCTTGATCGTGAGTTTTTCAAAGCGTTACCCCGATGTGGTGATAGAGGTTCGCGAAATTTCAGACGTCGAGATGCCGCAAGCGTTGCACGAAGGTATTGTAGATGTTGCACTTCTTGTCGAACCTGAAGGCGAGACATTTGAAGTCGCATTTATCGCAACAGACCGGTTGGTTGCTTTGGTTTCTGATCAGGACACTTTGATTGGGGCCGAGGTGACTGCAGGCGCATTGTCTAAGCACCCATTTGTAATGACAAAAGGAGGTAGCGAACCTTTGGTTCGGCGCTGGTTTGGGCAGTCTGATCATGCCCCGAATGTTCGCCATGAGGCGTTGCAGATAAGTTCGATACTGGCGTTTGTGCGGGCAGGTTTAGGAGTCTCGGTGATTGCAGAGTTGGCGTTGCCAGATGATATCAATGGTGTTCGCCTTGCGGCGCTTACGCCCCCAGCACCACGCCAAGTTGTTCTGGCGCGCGCATGGTCGACGCCGCGTTCACCGGCGGCGAATGCCTTTTGGGCGTTTGCCGAAAAGAATAACGATTGAGGGGGAGCGGGATTTTTATGCGTTGGTGGTCCGTGTTTATAACTGCGCCCCGTTGCGCATTTTAGCCAATCGGACGCCGTGTTGCCACGACGTCCGAGATATTTAGACGAACACTGCGTTCAGGATCAGGAAGATCACGCCTGACATAAACGCGGCGGCTGGGACTGTGATGACCCATGCTGCGATGATTGTCATAAAGTGAGAGCGGCGGACCAGCTTGCGGCGGCGGCGCTCTTCTGGGGCGATGATTGGCATTTGTGGACGCGACTCGCGGGATTTCTTTAGGCGACGCTCGGCGTGCCATTCGCGGAAGAAGCCAACGCCAAAGACACCACCAACTGCGATGTGTGTGGATGATACAGGCAGACCCAACCAACTGGCGATGATCACGGTGATCGCGGCAGACAGGGCGACACAGTAGGCGCGCATTGGGTTCAGTTTCGTGATTTGGCTGCCGACCATCTTGATCAGTTTTGGTCCGAACAAGATCAGACCGAACGAGATACCAAATGCACCGATGACCATGACCCAGATCGGGATGTTCACTTTGCCAGCGAATTCGCCGAATTGTTCAGCGTGGACAATCGCGGCGAGGGGGCCAACGGCGTTCGCCACGTCGTTCGCACCGTGTGCAAATGACAGCAGAGCCGCTGATAGAACCAACGGCATTGAAAAGAGTACTTTGAGAGATTTATTGCGGTTCTCAAGACCCTCGGACTGGCGGCGGATCAGCGGCGATGTGATCACATAGACGATGGCACCGACAACGATGCCGACCATGACAGCGGTGCCCAGATCAACCGAAATTAGTTTCTTGAGGCCCTTGAGCGCGAGATACATCGCGAACACACCAGCCATAATACCCACAAGAACAGGTACCCAACGGCGGGCCGCAGCGATTTTATCGTCTTGATAGATGATTGCGTATTTGATGAAGGCAAGGAAGCCCGCAGCAACAGCGCCGCCCAATACAGGCGAGATGATCCATGACGCGGCGATTGTGCCCATCGTAGGCCAGTTCACAGCCGTGAAGCCAGCAGCAGCGATACCAGCGCCCATAACGCCACCCACGACCGAGTGTGTAGTTGAGACTGGCGCGCCAACCCAAGTGGCAAGGTTTACCCAAAGAGCGGACGAGATCAGAGCAGCCATCATAGCCCAGATAAAGACTTCTTCGCTGGCGACACTAGTCGGATCAATGATCCCTTTTGAGATGGTCGAGACAACGTCACCACCAGCAAGCAAGGCACCCGCACTTTCACAAAGGGCAGCAATGACAATCGCACCACCCATGGTGAGCGCGTTGGCACCCACGGCAGGTCCCATGTTGTTGGCTACGTCGTTCGCGCCGATGTTCACGGCCATATAAGCGCCAAAGGCAGCGGCGGCGATGACGACATATGATGTCTCGGTTCCGCCAAAGAACAACGTGCTGGCAAGGCCCGCGACGATGATAAAGACAACCGCAATGCCTAGACCAACTAAGGGGCGCCCAACCAAAAGGGTCGCGTTCTCAAGACTGGCAAACCTGCTTAGGTCGCGGTCGAGCGTTTCAAAATCATTGCTTGGTTCAGTGGTCATGGTCTGGCCCCCCAGTAAAGCTGGACAGATTCTGCCCAAAATTCATTGTGCAGACGGGGTAGCCACCGCAGGACGGTCTGACAACGTAAATATCAAGGGTTGGATCAAAAAATTGGTTTAGAAATCGGCCAAAAGTGTTTTAAGGCCAGTTTCATCGACCATTTCAGCCGCACGTTTTGGGCTGACCCAAACACGCTTGCGGCGATCAGCCTCTGGAAAGTCGTTGACGACTTTGCTGACAGCGACGGAAAAAACCTTCATATCGCAGGCCAAAACAGCGCCGGTATCGAAACGTTTCTTAGTCAAGAATGTGCCAACAGCCTCTTTGGCGACATAGCTTTTCTTGATGCCTGCTTCTTCCCAAGCTTCTTGTTGGGCAGCTTCGCCAGCGGTTAGGCCATCGATGGGCCAACCCTTGGGCAAAATCCAACGACCGCTTGAGGATGAGATTAACAGAACTTCGCGACCGTTCTCGCCTTGGCGATGACAAAGGGCACCTACCTGCAACCCGCGCGGGCGCTGGACGAGGGGCTTGATGTAATCAGCCCACATAGATTTGAATATCGATAACACTAACATAACCCGCCAATAGTCTTTTATTATTAGCAAAATACCTAACATGCATGTTGGAAAATTGCAATTCGCTGCACATCCATGTGATCATGACGTTATGTGCCGCGCGGTTTTGCGCGAACGGTCGGGTCTGCTTGGGTAGGGTCTTCGGGCCACGGATGTCGGGGGTAGCGGCCTCGCATGTCGCGGCGTACGTCGGCGTATGATGTGGCCCAAAAATTGGGAATGTCCGTTGTGACCTGCACCGGTTTTTGACCGGGGGATAGCAACACGACCTTAAGCGGGGTGTGCCCAACGGTTGGGTGACGGGTTGTTCCAAACAGCTCTTGCAGGCGAACTGAAATCTCGGGCGTTTCGCCGTCGTAGTTGATCGGGGTGCGTCGCCCAAGTGGCGTTTCAAAGTGCGAAGGAGCGGCGGCATCAAGGCGTTGGTTTTGGTTCCAATCCAGCATCGCACGCAGGGCATGCAGCAGATCGAAATTTTTCCAATCAGCCGTGCTGCGGACGCCACCCAGATGAGGCAGCAGCCATTCGCCGGTGGTCGCCATCAGCGCATCATCGGACATGTCCGGCAAATCGGGGTCACTGGCGCGGACCAACATTACGCGGGCGCGAAACCGCAACGCGGCTGGCGTGAATTTGAGGCCAAGCTGTGCGACACCTTCGAGCATGGCCGCGGCGATGTCATCAGACGGGGCATCGGACCACGTGCGGTCATCAAGGATCAATGCGCCAAAGCGTTCTTGTTTGCGGGTCAACACGCGGCCTTCGCGGCGCGACCACAAACAAACGTCATGCCATGCGATCTGGTCTTCAAATAACGTGCGCAGTTCAGCGTCTGTGATGGTTGCGGCTTGCCTGATGCGGGCCTCGCGGGTGTCGCCATCAAGGTCAGTCGCCACGATGAGGCGTTGACCAGCAAGCGGGTCTGTCGCGTCAAACACAGCACCCTTGCCGCCAGATAGGACATAGCGCGGGTCATCACCTTTGCGGCGCAGGCCGATGCGATCTGGATACGCGAGGGCCGCTTGGCTCGCGAGGGACATCTGCGGCTTCTTGGGAAGGCCCTTGGTAAGGCGCGCGGCCTCGGTTTTTATCTGCGCGATGGCACCGTGATTTAGCTGTCCGGGGCCATCATAGCGGGGCTGCAACGCATTGATGCGCAAAGACAGGTCAGTCGGCGCACCGCGCAATGGATCGCGAGAGGCGAGCAGCGCGGCAAGCGGGGCTGCCTGTGCGCCTGCGGTGACCAGCATGTGGGCCAGACGCGGGTGAAGGGGCTGTGCTGCAAGGGCGCGACCGTGGGCGGTGATACGACCTGCGTCCAGTGCGCCAAGGGATGTAAGCAGTGCAGTTGCCTCGGCCATTGGGCCAATGGGCGGAGGTGTGAGAAAGGGCAGGTCTGTGCTGCCCCAGAGACTAAGTTCGAGGACGAGTGAAGCGAGGTCTGCGACCTCAATTCCGGCGGGTGGGAAGGCTGCAAATGCGCCCTCTTCGCCTTTGGTCCAAAGCACATAGGCGTCGCCCGCTGCAACGCGGCCCGCGCGGCCTGCACGTTGCGTCGCCTCTGCCCGCGAGACGCGTTCAGTCACAAGGCGCGACATGCCCGAGTTGGGGTCAAATCGCGCGCGGCGGGCGCGGCCTGCGTCAATAACGACGCGGATGTCTTCGATTGTCAGCGATGTTTCCGCGATTGACGTCGACAGCACAATCTTACGGCCAGATGTGACAGGCGCGATGGCTGCGCGTTGGTCTTTAAACGGCATTGCGCCGTAAAGGGGGCGGATGTGGTGGTCGCTGGGTAAGTTAAGCAGGGACGCTGTGCGCCTGATTTCGCCTTCACCAGGAAGGAAGACAAGGATGCCGCCTGTGGTCTCGGCTGCAGCTTTAGTGATCAGCTCGGCTGTGGCTTCGGGAAGGCGCATCGTCTTGGGTAATGGTTTTGCCAAGTGGTGTGTCGTGACAGGAAATGCGCGGCCTTCCGACGTGATTACTGGCGCGTCGTTCAGCATCGCGGCGACGGGGCCTGCATCAAGCGTCGCTGACATGACCACAATATGCAGATCGTCGCGCAACGCCTGTGCGATCTCCCAAGTGAGGGCGAGACCAAAGTCAGCATTTAGCGAACGTTCGTGAAATTCGTCAAAGATCACAGCGCCGATGCCGGACAGTTCGGGGTCTGATTGGATCATCCGCGTCAGGATGCCTTCGGTGACGACCTCAATCCGCGTGCCGGGCTTATTGTCGCCGCGCATCCGGTAGCCAACGGTTTGGCCAGTTGTCTCGCCCAATTGTTGCGCAAGACGCTCTGCCGTGGCGCGGGCGGCAAGGCGGCGGGGTTCCAGCATGATGATTTTGTCAGTGGTCAATTGCGCATCAAGCATCGCCAAAGGCACGCGGCTAGATTTACCTGCACCGGGCGGCGCCTGCAAAACGGCACGATGATGGCCGCGCAGGGCAGCGATCAGTTCGGGCAGAACGGTTTCAATGGGCAAGCTGGACATGGCATGGACGTCGCCCAGATTGATGGGGCGCGTCAAGGGGTGTGACGACGACCGGTTCGTCAAATGGTTATCTTACGCCCGCTGGTGCGGCGTTTAAACACAGCAATGGGATCGCCGAGGCTGGCAAAGTCAGTTTCAACACCTAGGCCTGCGGAGTCGTAGCAAAACATGCGTCCATATGATGTCGGCGGCGCGATCTTGGAGATCTTTATCATGCAGCTCCTGCGCCGATTGTTCGGCTCGTTAGACTTTGACTACGCCACCGCGAACTGACAAGGATTTGCTTTGGCAGGATTAGGCCGCATGCGCCGTTTGCATGTTCAGACAGCAAAAAGCCCGATGGCCAGCTAGGCTATCGGGCTTTTGAATTTTTGGCGAAAGTAGAAAGCGCTTAAGCTGCAACAGCCTTAGCGATGTCTTTCTTAACTTTCAGCGCGTCTGCTGAAAGCTCGGCTTCTTTGGCTTTTGCCATGAAGCCGTCAAGGCCACCGCGGTGATCTACGGTGCGTAGGGCAGCGTTAGAAATGCGGAATTTGAATGAGCGACCCAAAACGTCAGACATCAAAGTCACGTCCTGCAGATTTGGCAGGAACCGACGACGGGTGCGGTTTTTAGCGTGGCTGACATTGTTGCCAGACATCGGGCCTTTACCAGTAAGTTCGCAACGGCGCGACATAGCATATTCCTTCGGTTTTCGGTGTCTCACGCCACGTTTGGCGGGTCACCTGAGTTCATCGGCTAGACTACGCAGATGCGGAGTCGTAATTGGTTTTTCGCGAGATATGAGGATTCCTTGGGTACGTCAACCCAGATTGCGGGCTGCGTCGTTCAAATATCATCTTTATGCGCGGCGTTTGCAAGCCATGCGGTGATCACTTGGGACGCTGCCGTGGCTGGCGGCAGGGTGCCCGCACCTACTTCATCTTCGAGACTATGCAGATGAGCGCGCAATGATGCGTCTTGGGTCAGCTGCGAGATAAGCTGCAGGCGTACCTCTTCATGGAACCAAAAGCGGGACTGTGCAGCGCGGGTTTGCGGCCAGACATCGTTGTCTTTTCGCCATGAAACAAGGCTTTGCATCGCGTCCCATGCATCAGTCAGTCCTGTCAGTTCGAGGGCGGACATTGTCATAGCTTTGGGAAAGTCATCAGGGTCTTGGCTGCGTTTGCGCATCAGGCGCAGGGCACCTGCGTAGTCGGCACAGGTGCGGGTTGCTTGTGATTTCAGGTCGCCATCAGCTTTGTTAACCAAAACAAGGTCGGCAATTTCCATGATGCCACGTTTCACGCCTTGTAACTCGTCCCCGCCAGCCGGAGCGAGGAGAAGGACAAACAAGTCGGCCATTTGGGCGACCATCGTTTCGGATTGACCAACGCCGACAGTTTCGATCAGCACAATGTCAAAGCCTGCGGCCTCGCACAGTGCGACGGCTTCGCGGGTGCGGCGGGCCACGCCGCCCAATTGGGTTTGCGACGGTGACGGGCGGATAAAGGCATTTGGATCACGCGACAGCAGGTCCATGCGGGTCTTGTCGCCTAGGATTGAACCGCCAGAGCGCGTGGATGATGGATCGACGGCCAGAACGGCCACTCGTTTGCCCATCCCAGTCAGCATAAGGCCTAATCCCTCGATAAAGGTGGATTTGCCGACGCCAGGTGTGCCGGACAGGCCAATGCGCAGGGCTTGCTTGCCCGTACCAAGGGCATCAAGCAAAGCGAGTGCTTGGTCGCGATGATCAGCGCGACCGCTTTCGACGAGCGTGATCGCCTGCGCCAGTGCGCGGCGATTACCGGCAGCCACATCGCGGGCGAGGGTGGTGATATCTGGTATGCGGCTCATGCCATCCTTCTTAGCTGGTACGACATGACTGTCTAGTCTGGGGCGCGCATTTCAGGAATATTCAGTCCCGGGCAATAGCTGACCCTTGGTAAATTTGGTGCTGTTGGGGAAGTCTGCTAACGTTTCAGGCACAGGGGTCGCGGTGCGTGGATTTTAGGCAGCGTTGGTCAATCGAAGAAAGGATTTTATCATGAAAACACCGATACATTTGTGGATCGTTGGGCTGCTTTCACTGTTGTGGAATGCGGGTGGTGCGATGGATTACGTGATGACGCAATTCGCCGTCGAAAGTTATATGTCGCAGCTTAGCGCAGAGCACCTTGCCTATGTCGCGGCGTTTCCCGCGTGGTTTGAGGGAACTTGGGCGGTTGGCGTTTGGTTTTCGGTGCTTGGATCGCTGTTGCTGTTGGTACGGTCGCGGTTTGCAGTGAACGCGTTTTTCGTGTCGCTGCTTGGGTTGATCGCATCCTCGGTCTACAGCTACGGGATCGCTGATCCATCCGCGCTGGATATCACAAATACAGGTGCGCTGCTGTTCACAGGTGCCATCGTTTTTGTTCTGGTGTTGCTGATCGTTTATGCGCGGGCAATGCGCCGTCGCGGTGTACTACGTTAACCGCAAGAAGAACGGGCCGTGCTAGCGAAGTTCCGGTAGCGCGCCCAAAATGCCGACGAAGACCGTGTTCCAGCCTGACGGGTGTCTTGGGCCAACTGTGGTTCTTCAAAGAATGTCGCGGCAAGGGCTTGGTCAGAGCTATTGAGCGTCCGGTTGGCAGCGCTTTGCACGCAAGAGCATAAGCGTTGTGACGCAGCACTGCGATCGGCTGCAATACATGCCTTTGCGACTTCGCCGTTTACGCCGCTGCTGCAAGCAGAGAGCATTAAACCGCAAGAAAGAAGGATCACAAGGTTACGCATTATCAGCCTCTTACACAATTGCTGCCCGACTTATGCGGTGTCAGCTTGGAAATCGAATTGCTTTGAATATGCCGTGATGCGGGCGCGGACGCAATTCACGAAATCCCAAAGTAGCGTTTAGTCGCCTTCGAATTCGCACAAGACGTGCACATCCATGCCCATCCCCTCGAGCTTTTTGCGGCCACCAAGGGCGGGTAAGTCGATGATAAAGCCACAGCCCATGACCTCGGCGCCCATACGTTCAATCAGTTTGATGCCCGCCTCGGCTGTGCCGCCAGTGGCCAAAAGGTCGTCGATCAGCAAAACACGCTCGCCCGGTTGGAGGGCGTCGTCGTGAACCTCCATCACGGCTTCGCCGTATTCTAGGGTGTAGGCCTGCTCAATCGTTTTGCCGGGCAATTTGCCCTTTTTGCGGATCGGGACAAAACCAAGCGACAGTTGGTGGGCAATTGCGCCACCAAGAATAAACCCACGTGCCTCAAGTCCGACGATTTTGTCTATCTTTGTGCCAACATAAGGGTGGAGCAGCTGGTCAATCGCCAGACGGAACCCGCGTGGATCGCTGAAAAGGGTCGTGACATCGCGGAACATGATCCCTTCGTGTGGGAAATCAGGGATTGTGCGGATGTAGTCTGAGACGGTTTTCATAGCGTTTCCTTGAGGGGATTGGTCAGGGAGAGATTTGTTGATGTCGGGTTATTTGCCCAGCACGCGGCCTGCAATAGCGTCTAGCTTTGAAACAAGTGCGGGGTCGCGTTTATCCGGCGCAGTCATAATCGCAAAGTCGAGCGCGTGATTGCAGCCAGCGGGACAGGTGTCATCTGCGCGTTCCAGCAGTGCAGGAAGGTTGGCGATAAAGTCAGCGGCTTTGCTACCGTTCCCTTTGAGGGTGGCAATCACATCGGCCACATCGACCGCGGCGTGATCTGGATGCCAGCTGTCAAAATCGGTGACCATGGCGACTGTAGCATAACAAAGCTCTGCTTCGCGGGCGAGTTTCGCCTCGGGCATGTTGGTCATGCCAATCACATCGCAGCCCCATTGTTTATAGAGTTTGCTTTCGGCCACAGACGAGAACTGCGGACCTTCCATCGCGAGATACGTGCCGCCGTCGTGGGTTTTGATACCAGCAGCATTTGCAGCGGTGAAACAGGCAGAGGCGAGGCGTGAGCAGACAGGGTGTGCGACGCTGACGTGACCCACGCATCCGGGGCCAAAGAATGATTTTTCGCGCGCAAAAGTTCGGTCGATAAATTGATCGACGATAACAAAATCACCGGGTGCCATGTCTTCTTTGAATGATCCGCATGCGCTGATGCTGACAACGTCGGTGACGCCTAAGCGTTTGAGGACATCGATATTGGCGCGGTAATTGATGCTGGTCGGTGTTTGAACGTGCCCGCGTCCGTGGCGCGGCAGAAATACCATGTCTACATCGCCAAGCGTCCCAGTCAGCACTTGGTCAGATGGATCACCCCACGGGGTGGCTACATCGATCCATTTGCGATCAGAAAGGCCATCCATGTCATAGAGGCCAGAGCCACCGATGATTCCGATTTTTGTCATACGCGTGATCCTTGTATTCTCAAAGCGCCGCTGCTTGCGCCATTAAACAATCTGATGGTGAACAAAGTGACAAGCACCGGTTCGGTTAGGCTGCGTTTTTTGCCATGGCTTCCAAAATTACCAGCGCATCGTCTTGGCGACCATCAGGAACGAACAGGTGATCGTGGAAGAACCCTGAGACAGGGTTCACGCCCATGTCGTGCTTGGCCAGTTCGGTCGCGATACGTGCGATAAATCCTACGGCCTCAAGCGAGGAATGGATATTGAGCGTGATCATCCGGCATGGGAATTCATAGGCGATGCCGTGTTCTTCGGCCTCTGATTTTAGGATAATCAGTGTCGTGCCTTCGGCCTCTTGAAAGATCATGCGCGGGGATAGACCCGCTGGGACCGCACGGTCAGCCAATGTCGCAAAGACAAAAACGCCTGGGATCAGGTCAGCGACCAAGGATTTGAAAAGTTCGTTCAGGTTGGTTTCACCGCTCATGGGCATGTCTTTCTGCGTAATTCACTTAGATTGCGTAGCATAAGGGCCATGCCGCAGGAAAGCCGTTGGGGCGGGGGGTGACAAACATGGTCACCTCGGGTAGGCGGCAGACAACTCAATTTTCCAACTTTAGGTACATCCATGGCCCGCGCGCTTCTAGCAAGTTTTGCTGACAGTCTATCGCTGAATGATTCACAAACGCCGTTCACACCGAACCGCGTTAAAACCGAAGTTCTATCAGGACTTACAGTTGCACTTGCACTTGTGCCCGAGGCAGTAGCCTTTGCATTCGTTGCTGGTGTGAACCCGTTGGTTGGTTTGTATGCGGCGTTTATCGTCGGTTTGATCACTGCAGTCTTCGGCGGCCGCCCTGGTATGATCTCGGGTGCAACGGGCGCTTTGGCGGTTGTTATGGTGTCTTTGGTGTCACTTCACGGGGTCGAGTACCTGTTTGCGACGGTCATTTTGATGGGCCTGATCCAGATCTTTGTGGGTATTATGAAGTGGGGCAAGTTTATCCGACTGGTGCCGCATCCGGTGATGCTGGGCTTTGTGAACGGCCTCGCGATTGTTATTTTCCTCGCTCAACTTGGTCAGTTCCAAGTTCCCGGTTCGGCTGGGGCGTCAGGCCACGGCATGGCAAGCGGCGAATGGTTGTCGGGTCTGCCGATGATCCTGATGCTGTCATTGGTTGCTGTCACGATGGCAATCATCTGGATCATGCCACGCATCACAACGGCCATTCCTGCGCCTTTGGCGGGTATCGGTATCGTTGCTGGGGTCGTGATTATCTTTGGTCTTGATGTGCCACGTGTTGGCGATCTTGCTTCTATCTCGGGTGGGTTGCCACCTTTGCACAATCCGTTCGGTGAGGGCTTGGGTCTGTACGGCACACCGCTTGCGCCATTAAACCTTGAGACATTGTGGATCATCTTGCCATTCGCGCTGATCCTTTCAGCCATCGGCCTGATCGAAAGCCTGCTGACATTGAACCTTGTAGGCGAGATGACAGGCAAACGTGGCGGTGCGTCACAAGAATGTCTGGCACAGGGTGCTGCGAATACGATCACTGGTTTCTTTGGTGGTATGGGCGGTTGCGCGATGATCGGTCAGTCAATGATCAACGTGAAATCTGGCGGTCGCACGCGGCTTGCTGGAATTGCCGCGGCCTTGTTCCTTTTGGCATTCATCTTGTTTGCAAGCAGCCTGATTGAGCAGATCCCACTGGCCGCATTGGTTGGTGTGATGTTCATGGTTGTGATCGGCACGTTCGCTTGGAACTCGTTGACAATATTGCGCAAAGTACCGCTGACGGATGCGTTCGTGATTATCCTTGTGACGGTTGTGACTGTTTGGACCGACCTTGCAACTGCGGTTGTTGTTGGTGTGATCGTGTCGGCCCTCGCATATGCGTGGAACAACGCGACACGGATTTTCGCAACAACATACGAGACACCAGAAGGCGCGAAAGTTTATCAGGTCAAAGGCCCGTTGTTCTTTGGTTCAGCTGAAGGTTTTTCTGAGCTGTTCGAAGTCAGCGACGACCCGTCATTGGTGATCATCGATTTTGACGAAAGCCGTGTGGTTGACCAGTCTGCGCTGCAAGCGATTGAGACTGTCGCTGGCAAGTACGAGGCACAAGGCAAGCAAATCCAGCTGCGCCATCTGAGCCATGACTGTCACCGTTTGTTGTCAAAAGCAGGTCACCTTGTAATCGATAGCGACGATGATCCAGATTACGAAGTTGCCGTGGATTACGGTGTGCGCACAGGTATCCTTGGCGGTCACTAGACGCTAAGCACTTGGTACGAATTTGACGGGCAGGCCTTTGCAAAAAGGCCTGCCCGTTTTCCGTTATTTCGGGCGGTTCAGGGCAAATACCTCTGCCACGCGCGCATAGTCGCGGTATCCCATACGAGCGAGGGGCTGATAGCGCGTCACATCAAGTATCCCATCGACCATGTAATCATCGTTTAGATGCACGCCGACAACTTCGCCGATGACCATTCGGTTCGATTGACCTTCAAGTTCAATGATCTGTGTCATACGGCATTCAAGCGCTGCAGGGGCTTTGGCAACGTAGGCGCAGTTGATCGCCTTTGCTTCGGCTTTGGACAGGCCCGCGATTGCGAATTCGTCGTCTTCACGGGGCGCGCCGGTTGAGGTCGCGTTCATTGCGTCGCGCAGGTCGTAGCCCACGATGTTGACAACAAACACACCTGTTTCGCGGATATTACCAACCGAATCCTTTGTGTCGCCGCGATCCGCTTTGTGACCTGTGGACGAGAACATAACCTGCGGTGGCGCGTCCGCGATGGCGTTGAAAAACGAATAAGGAGCGAGGTTATCGCGCCCTTGGTCGTCGCGGGTTGAGACCCAAGCAATCGGGCGCGGCGAAACAATCGCCTTAAATGGATCGTGCGGAAGGCCGTGGCCGTCTGCTGGATTGTAAAACATGACAAGTCTCTCTTTTCGTTTCGGCATCATACCGATAGCTTGCCGAATAGCGCAAAGCATGACGAAAGACACGGGATGCAAGAAGTCAAAATTGCACTCGCCCCAGAAAACCCCGACGACTGGTGGGAGGTGGAGGCGTTATATGACCTGTGCTTTGCACCGGGCCGGACTGCTTTGTCATCTTACCGCCTGCGCCAAGAGGGTTCAGAGATCGCTGATCTGTGCATCACAGCGCGTGATCCTGACGGTGTCTTGGCTGGTGTGGTGCGTAATTGGCCTGTTCAGGTGGGATCTGAGATTGCGGTGCTATTGGGGCCAATCGCCGTTCACCCAACACGCCAAGGCGAAGGGATCGCAGCCCTGCTGATGGTGCAGGCGATTGATGCGGCCAAGGCTGCGGGCTGGGACCGGATGATGTTGGTTGGCGACCTACCATTCTATAAGCGTTTTGGGTTTTCGCAGCTAAAAGGCGTGCAGATGCCGCCGCCCACAAACCCTGATCGTGTGCTGGGTTTGGATCTGAATGTGGGGGCTTGGGACAGTGTCACGGGCAAGGTTTCACGCGGCGACAATTGAAAGTTGACCTAGCGATCCCCATTTCTATGCCATGAGCATTAATGATGATGATTTGGTTCTGGTTGATCCGGACAACCCGCCGGCCCCTTTAACGCCCGAAGCGAAGGCTGCAATCGCAGCGCTTGTGACACGGCAAAAACGTGCGAATGGCCTGCTGATGCGGGCAATTAACTATGTTGGTGGGCAGGTCGAAGACGGGCTTAAGATGTTGCCCCAATCCGTACGCGGACAAATCGACGGTGCAGCAAAGGTAGCGCTTGAGAAAAGTTACCAAGCCGCGGAACGATCACGCGGTGGTGCGATGGCGAAATTCGCGGGCTCTGACCAAATGCACAAGGTTTTGGGTGCGGTTTCCGGTGCGCTGGGCGGGATAGGCGGCTTGCCGACTGCATTGGTCGAACTGCCCGTTGCTACCACAGTTATTTTTCGCGCAGTTCAGAGCGTCGCGGAAAGCTATGGCGAGGACCCAACAAGCGAGGAAACGCGGCTTGAGTGCCTTGCCGTTTTTGGATCAGGTGGCCCGGGGTCTGAGGATGACGGCGTTGATACATCGTTCATCGGTGCACGGCTTAGCCTATCGGGCGCGGCTGTGAATACGTTGATTAGCCGTGTCGCGCCCAAGTTTGGCGCTGTGCTGTCGCAAAAGCTGGCGACGCAGGCTGTGCCTATCTTGGGCGCTGCGGCGGGTGCTGGGACAAATTTCGCCTTTGTGGATTACTATGTCAGCATGGCACATGTGCATTTTGGCTTGCGCCAGATCGCACGCGAACACGGGCCCGAGGCTGTCGCGGCTGAATTTCATAATCGGCTTGTGACCAAAGATATCCCCGTCAAACGGGCCTAGACCTGATAGGCAAGCCAATCAGCCACGGCGCGGCGGACGGACGGATCACCTGCCTCGCGTGAGGCATCCATGATTTCGCGGACTTCGTTTAGGTCAACGCGACGTAGCACGTGTTTGACCGGACCGACCGACGCAGGGCGCATCGATAACGTACGAAACCCAATAGCTGCAAAGCATAATGCCTCAACAGGTCGGCCAGCGTCTTCACCACAGAATGACACGGGCGTTCCAGCTTTGTTGCAACGATCCACAATCCCTTCGAGGAAACCAAGAAACGCAGGGTTCAGCGTGTCGTAGCGTTTGCGAACCCTCTCGTTCTCGCGGTCAGCGGCAAAAAAGAACTGCTTAAGATCATTGCCACCGATTGAGACAAAATCGACCTCTTCAAAGAACGCATCTGGTGCAAAGGCAATGGATGGCGTTTCCAGCATTGCGCCCACTTCGAGCTTGGAAGGCAATGGGTGGCCAAGGATGGTTTCGCGGTCCATCGCCTTTTTCATCTCGGCTTTGGCGGCGCGGAATTCTTCGATTTGTGCAATGAACGGGAACATCACAGTAAGTGGCCCACCGTTCGACGCACGGATTAGCGCCTGTAGCTGCATCCGCAAAACACCCGGTTTGTCTAGGCCCACGCGGATCGCGCGCCAGCCCATCGCTGGGTTGGGTTCGTCGTTGGGCTTCATGTAGGGCAGGACCTTGTCAGATCCGATATCAAGGGTGCGGAATGCAACGCGCTTGCCTTTGGCCGCATCAATGACGCGGGCGTATAGGGTCGAAAGTTCGTTCCGGCGGGGCATTTGGTTGCGGATCAAGAATTGCAGCTCGGTGCGGAATAGGCCCACACCCTCGGCGCCTGATCCGTCGAGAGAAGGCAGGTCGGCCATAAGACCCGCGTTCATCGCAAGCGAAATTGTGGTGCCGCATTTGGTCGTCGCAGGCAGATCGCGGATTGATGCATAGCGTTCTTGTGCGGCGGCCTGCATCGCGATCTTTTCGCCAAACGCGCTTTGAACAGTTTCGTCGGGGCGCAGGTGCACGATGCCTTGGTCGCCGTCCACAAGGATTGCGTTGCCGTTCAATGCCTCTGACGTGATGCCCTTGGCGTTGATCACAAGCGGGATAGCCCAAGCACGCGCTACGATAGTTGCATGTGAACCGACCGAGCCTTCTTCGAGCACGATACCTTTGAGGGTTTTTCCGTACTCGAGCAGTTCGCCCGGGCCGATGTTGCGGGCCACAAGGATCGCGTTTGCCGGAATTTCGCCAGCGTCTGTGCCTTGACCAGTTAGAATGCGCAAAAGCCGGTTGGACAGATCATCAAGGTCATTCACCCTCTCACGCATATATGCGTTGCCAGATCGTCCGAGACGGGCGCGGGCAAGGGATTGTTCTTTCTCAACCGCAGCCTCGGCGCTCAGGCCGTTTTCAACGTCAGCCTCCATCCGGCGCAACCAGCTGCGCGAATGTGCAAATTCGCGGTACGTTTCGAGGATTTCGGTCTGCTCGCCTTTGACTGTTGCAGCGGCTGATAACATTTCGTCGATACTCGCCCGAAGCTCGACTACTGCGTCACTTAGGCGTGTGTGTTCGGTCTCGGGGTCGTCGGCAATAGGGTTTGTGACGACGACACGTGGTTCGTGCAAGAACACGGTACCTGATGCAGCACCTTCTTGACCTGCAGAGCCGCGAAATAGGGTTGGGCGTTGGTGTCGCGCCATTAGGGCAGCACCTTCGCCGACGAATGCACCCAGTTCGGTCATTTCAGCCAGAACCATCGCAACCACTTCGAGTGCGTAAACCTCGTCTGCGGTGAATTCACGGGCATCGCGCGACTGGACAACGATAACACCCAGCGCGTCGCCAAGGCGTTGGATCGGCACACCACAGAACGAAGAATACCGTTCCTCGCCAGTTTCAGGCATATAGCGAAAGCCCTTGGCGGATGGTGCATCAGGCGTGTTGATGACACGGCGGTAGCGTGCGGTGCGACCAACAAGGCCCTCGCCAAGACGCAGGCGGGTTTTGTGCACGGATTCAGCCTGCAGGCCTTCAGTCGCGCAAAGCTCTAGGGTTTCGGCGTCGCGGAAAAGATAGATTGAGCACACTTCGGTGCGCATTGAGGCGGCAATAATTCCTACAATACGGTCCAGACGCGCCTGACCGGCGCTGTCTTCGGCCAAGGCCGTACGCAGCTTGCCCAAAAGCTTTCTGCTCTCGGTTTCGATCTTTTCTGGCATTCTGCCCCCTCATTTGCAAAGGACTTAGCCTAAGCACCCGCAGTATAATGCACGTATGGCGAGAAGTAGAGAGGCAATAGAGGTACAACCGCGGCGGATGCACCCGCCGCGTAAAAAATGGGCAGCAGGTGTATGTTTTTAAGCTACTTTTTCGAGCTCGAACGCGTCGTGCAATGCTTGCACGGCAAGTTCCATGTACTTGCGGTCAATCAAAACTGAGATCTTGATCTCTGATGTGGTGATGACTTTGATGTTGATGCCTTCGGCCTGAAGCGCCTTAAACATCTGCGCTGCAACGCCCGCGTGGCTGCGCATGCCAATACCAACAACGGATACTTTGCAAACGCCGTCATCTGTTACCAGATCATGGTAGTTAATGTCGCCGTTTTTCATCGCGTCAGCCATTGCTTGGCCTGCGCGTAGAACCTGATCTGTTGGGCACGAAAAGGTCATGTCGGTGCGACCTTCCTCGGATATGTTTTGAACGATCATATCGACGTTCACGCCTGCATCAGCTAGTGGGCCAAAGATTGCGGCGGCGATACCGGGGCGGTCAGCCACGGAAATCAGGGTCATCTTTGCCTCATCACGTGAATAGGCGACACCTGCGACAGCATTTTGTTCCATGATTTCCTCCTCAGCGCAGACAAGCGTTCCCGCCTCGTCTGATGGTTCTTCAAATGATGAAAGTACGCGTAGACGTACCTTATAGCGCATTGCCAACTCAACCGAGCGGGTTTGCAGAACTTTGGCGCCCAATGATGCCAGCTCAAGCATTTCTTCGTATGAAATCTTGTCTAGCTTGCGGGCCTTATCGGTGATGCGCGGGTCTGTGGTGTAGACACCGTCAACGTCAGTGTAGATATCGCAGCGTTCTGCCTCGAATGCGGCTGCGAAAGCAACGGCTGTGGTATCTGAACCACCGCGACCCAGCGTTGTGATGCGGCCTTCGGGGCTGACGCCTTGGAAGCCTGCAACAACAGCCACACGGTCACCTGCAGCGAACTTGGCGCGAATGTTGTCGGGGATGATGTCTTCGATCCGTGCGGATGAATGCGCAGATGTAGTCTGCACAGGGACTTGCCAGCCTTGCCAGCTGCGGGCAGGGATTTCCATTTCTTGCAGGCGCATTGCCATCAGGCCAGCAGTCACGTTTTCGCCCGATGACACAACCGCATCATATTCGCGCGCGTCATAAAGTGGCGAGGTTTCGTTGACCCAGCCGACAAGCTCGTTTGTTTTGCCCGACATCGCAGAGACAATGACGATCACGTCAAAGCCTTTGGACACTTCGAGGGCCACGCGCTTAGCCGCGCGGGCGATCCGGTCGAGGTTGGCGACGGATGTTCCGCCGAATTTCATCACTAGCGTTGGCATATCAGGTCCTTGCGATCAGGGGTTTGAGCTGACCGTTGAATTGCGCGCTTTGAATAGTCCGAAAGGACGGGGCAGGGCAATGCAGGTTTGACCAAAAGAGGCACCCTTTCAGGCGGCACCCCGTGTTTTGTCGGTTTATTTGACTATTGGGCAGGCAAGCGACGAGGGTTTTCGTTGGTGAGTGCCTTATTTTTAAGCAGCCAGCAAAGAATTTAGATCGCGTGGGGGCGGCCATCCCAGTTTTCAAAGCATCCTGTCGTGGCCATTGAGAGAGCATCGAAGCGTGCCGACAATCCGGTTGCGGCAGCTTCGGGCGTGATTGCAGCGGTGCTGCCGCCCATATCGGTTTGCACCCATCCGGGATGGTAGATGCCGACTGAAACGCCGTCAGATTTCAGCGCGACGGACAGGTTGAGGCCAAGATTAAGCACGGCGGCTTTGCTTGCGCGGTAGATAAATCCGTCGCCTGCGGTCTTGGTGCTGGACCCCATCTGAGAGGAGATTATCGCGATCTTGCCGTTCGCTGCTTTTAGATTTGGTAGAACCGCTTGGATCGTTTGAAATACGCCTGTGACATTCGTGGCAAAGCCGTCGGCCCACATGTCGGCGGGATAGCCGCTTTCCAAAGTCTCGTTCCGGTCGGCGAAAATGCCAGCGTTACAAACCAGCAGATCAAGCGGGGCATCGCCATAGGCTGCTGCCATATCGTGCAGGGATTTAGGGTCAGTGACATCAAGCTGCAAGAACCCCTCTGACGGGGCTTGGCGGGTAGTGCCCGTAACAGTTGCGCCTTTGGCTAAGTATTGACTGCGCAGTTCTGCGCCAATGCCACGGTTTGCACCAGTGATAAGGATGTCTTGCATCGTCTAATTGACCTTTTTAGTAGGCACGAAAGGAAGCGGCATGATTGGCACACCGTCTTGCACCAGCTTAAGTGCCTCGGCGCCGTTGGCTGTGCCGTGAATTGCGCGTTCGGGTATATCGCCATCATGCATCGCGCGGGCCTCGTTTGCGAAACTTGGCCCAACGTAATCTGAGTTCTTTTCGACCTCATCGCGGATGGCTGCGATTTTGGTTTCAGTATCGTTGACAGGGTCGACCAATGGACGGGGTGCCGCGGTGGCATCCGTGACCTGCACGTTGGGGGCCATCAAGGTTTTTGAAACGGTCGCCGAGCCGCAGATTGCACAATTCAGCATCCCAGCCTTAGCCAAGCTATCGAAGGCATCATTGGACGCAAACCAGCTATCGAACTGGTGGTCTTTGTCACATTTAAGATGAAATCGGATCATGAATTACGGGCCTGATAAGCTGTAAAACAGTTTAGAGCGCATACGGTTATGTGCAAGGCCCGCTTAGCTGCGTTTTAGCTTTGCAGGGTCAAAGTTTGCTATGATTTGCTTCAACTCCGGCTCGTCCACTTTTTGGGCGGCGCGCGCTTGGCTGAACCATTTGCGTTTGCGTTGTGATTTTTCGGGCCAATCGGTGTGGATGCTTTTTACACGGATCGGATAGACCAACGACATGATAGGCAGCTCGCGGTCTTTCACTGGTTTGTTGTAGCTGTAGGCACCGATGCACGTATCAAAGACCTTGCCTGTCAGGCCTGCTTCTTCCCATGCTTCGGTTGCGGCGGCATCTGCGGGCGTCTGTTTGTGCATTGGCCACCCCTTGGGCGGTATCCAACGTCCGGTGCCACGGCTGGTAATCAGGCAGATTTGAAGCTCATCGCGCTTGTAACGGTAACAAAGTGCTGCGAATTGTGTACGCACGTCGGTCTTGGCTGCACCATGTAGGTGCAGGCGTCGGGCCTTTTTCTTGACCTTAGGAGGGCGCGTCTTGGTCATCGTGAACGTCACTAACTGCTCTTTTCGCCGGATATGACATATTCGCAAGGTATTGCCCAGATGAACGCCAGCCAGCCGCAGCCGCTTTTTATCGGGTCCGAGATTTACCGCAGGTCGAGTTATGGTGACGCACATCCGTTGCGGGTGCCACGCGTGTCGACTGTTATGGATCTTACGCGGGCGCTGGGTTGGTTACCCGCGTCGCAATTTCGGGTGTCGCCCAAGGTTAAGCCTGCGGCATTGGTTGGGTTTCATACGGCTGAATATATCGCGGCACTTGTGGCGGCTGAACAGGCGCAAGCGGCCAGTGAAGTTGTTCGCATACGGCACGGGCTTGGCACGCCGTCAAACCCGGTATTTCCTGAAATGTATGCAAGGCCTGCGACATCTGCAGGGGCAGTGATGCTTGCGGGTGAGCTGTTGGCGAAGGGTGGCACGATCTATGCGCCCGGTGGTGGGACGCATCACGGGATGCCAGATTATGCCAATGGATTTTGCTATCTGAATGATCCGGTGTTGGCGATCCAATCGTTGCGGCGCAATGGTGCACAGCGTGTGGCCTATGTCGACATTGATGCCCATCATCCCGACGGTGTTGAACACGGGTTTGCCGATGATCCAGATACGCTGCTTGTTTCAGTTCACGAAGAAAACCGCTGGCCGCGCACAGGTGCTTTGACGGATCGCGGCGTAGGGCAGGTGTGGAACTTGCCTGTGCCGCGCGGGATGTATGACGACGAAATGGCATTGATCCGTGATGATGTGATCTTGCGGTTGGTTGCGGATTTTAAACCCGATGCGATTGTCCTGCAGTGCGGGGCGGATGCTGTGATGGAAGACCCGCAATCTGGTTTGGGTTTGTCCAATAATGCGCATTGGGCCGTGGTTGCCGCGGTGATGGGCATGGCCCCAAGGTACCTTGTATTGGGCGGTGGCGGGTATAATCCGTGGTCCGTTGGCAGGCTTTGGACTGGGGTTTGGGCGACGTTAAACGGGCATGATGTGCCCGATGTTTTGCCGCCCGAGGCGCAAGAGGTTCTGCGCGCATTGGAATGGACGGGGCAAAAGCGGGTGAAAACTCCCCCCGCGCATTGGTTGACGACGTTACGTGATGCACCGCGCAGTGGGGCAGTGGGCGACGAAGTAAGGCTGCGCGTAGCCGCATTGCGTGCCCGAATGGCCGCGACGGTTTAGCGTGGCTTGTCACAGGGGCGCGTTGCACCGATAAAGCGGTGTAATGCATTATTTGACCTCATTTCTTCTGATGTTGCTTGTCATAGGGCAACCTGCTGCTGCGCGGGATCTTGTGGTCTTTGCTGCGGCTAGCCTGAAGGAACCGCTTGACCAGATTGCTGCCGACTTTGGCGGCGTAACGGTGTCCTACGGCGGCAGTGGTGCGTTGGCACGGCAGATTGGCTTCGGTGCGCCTGTGGATATTGTGTTGCTTGCAAATGCTGACTGGATGGACGTGCTTGCAAATGGCGGTGCGATCTTGCCAGAAACGCAGCAGGATTTCGTTTCAAACGCATTGGTGATTGTCGGGCAGCCGGACGCAGATCTGTTGGAATTAACGCCCGAGGCTATGGTTGCTGCATTGACGGACGGACCATTGGCGATGGGTTTCACAACGTCAGTTCCTGCAGGGATTTACGGGCAGGCGGCGCTTAGCTCGCTTGGGTTATGGGAAACCGTTTCGCCATTGGTGGCCGAAGTGGACAATGTGCGTGCAGCGCTGGCGCTTGTCGCACGTGGCGAAGCACCACTGGGTGTCGTTTATCAAAGCGATGCGCGTGTCGCGCCCCAGCTTGCGGTGGTTGCCAGATTGGCGACTGATACGCATCCGCCAATTAGGTATGTCGGCGCTGTGACCGCTGGTGCCACGCATCCAAATGCGGCGCTGTTTCTAAAGTGCCTGACGAATGATGCTGGCCAATCGATCTTTGTCGCGGCTGGTTTCTGCCCGTTTGACGGGGGGTGCTAGGCGATGGGAACACCCGAACTGTGGATCGTCGTTGGGCTGTCGCTCAAGGTAGCTGTTGTTGCGATGCTGGTCGCGTTGCCGTTTTCGGTAGCCGTTGCATATGTGCTGGCGCGTAAACGGTTTCGTGGGTGGCATTTGCTGAATGGCTTGGTTCATCTGCCATTGGTTTTACCGCCCGTTGTGACGGGGTATTTGCTGCTGGTGCTGTTCGGTCGGCAGGGACCGCTGGGTGGAATGCTGTTTGATCTGTTTGGAATTACGTTGGCATTTCGCTGGACAGGAGCAGCCTTGGCTGCGGGTATAATGGCGTTCCCGTTGATGGTCCGCGCGATCCGTCTTGGGTTTGAGGCGGTTGATCAAGGGCTTGAGCAGGCAGCGGCTACATTGGGTGCATCGCGCCTGAGGGTGTTTTTTACAGTCACATTACCGCTCGTCATACCTGGTGTTCTCGCTGCGGGTGTTTTGGGTTTTGCCAAGGCGCTGGGCGAGTTTGGCGCGACGATCACCTTTGTCGCAGCGATCCCTGGTGAAACGCAAACGATCCCATCCGCGATCTATGGATTGCTACAGGTCCCGGGCCAAGAGGGGGGGGTGGTTACACTAGTTGTATTATCCGTCATCCTTGCGATGGGCGCGCTGATTTTGTCTGAATGGCTTGCCTACCGGATGACGCGAAAGGTGGGTCGCTGATGCTGGATGTTGCGATCAAAGGCACGCTGGGCGAGACGGTGTTTGATATGGCGTTTACTGCGTCGGACGGTGTGACCGCTATTTTCGGGCCATCAGGTGCGGGCAAGACGACTGTTGCCAATGCGGTTGCCGGACTTTGGCGACCGGATAAGGGCCGCATCGCTCTGGGTGATAAGGTCTGGTTCGATAGCAATGCGGGCATTTGGGTGCCGCCGCAAAAGCGCAAGATCGGCTATGTTTTCCAAGATGCGCGGCTGTTCCCCCACATGAGCGTTGCACAAAACCTGCGTTACGGCGGGTCGCATGATGCGGCGCGTCTTATTGATCTGCTCGACCTTGCGCACCTTTTGACGCGACGCCCATCAGGGCTGTCGGGCGGTGAAAAGCAACGGGTCGCGATTGCGCGTGCCTTAATGCGTAACCCTGATTTGATTATCATGGACGAGCCTATGGCCGCACTTGATGGGCCGCGCAAAGCCGATGTGCTGCCATATCTTGAGCATTTACGGGATATGTCAGCGGTTCCAATTATTTACGTCAGCCACGCGATGGCCGAAGTATCACGCCTCGCGGAGTCGCTTGTACTGGTCAAAGACGGGAGTGTCGCGGGTTTTGGCCCGATCAATGAGGTGCTAAGTAACCCTGATAATGCAGGCATGCTAGCTGGTCGTGATCTAGGCGCTGTCATTGCCGCGCGCGTTGATGGACATGATCATGCGACAAATATCACGACATTAGCCTTCTCAGGCGGTGCGCTGCACCTTGCGGGGATATCTGGATCAATCGGGCAAGAGTTGCGGCTGCGCATCCCTGCGCAAGACGTGATCTTGTCGTTGAACATGCCGCGGGGCATGTCGGCGTTGAATGTCTTAACCGTTGATATCACATCTGTTTCGGCTGCGGGCAAAGGGACCGCTTTGATCGGATTGCAGGCGGGGGCAGCATCGCTTTTGGCGCAGATAACCGAACATTCGGCAAAGACGATGCATTTGGAGGCAGGTCAGCAAGTCTATGCAATTGTCAAAGCGACTGCGGTTGCGCCGACGTAACATGGCGGGCCTTGTGAGGCCGCGCCTGCCTGCTTATTACGCTTGATTACTAAGGCAAGCTGGATGGAAAGTCACCCGTATGTTCCGTAAATTGTTGAACCAAAGACCCAGCATGCACCTGTTCAGCTTGGTCGCGCTGATCTGTCTTTATAATCTGATCGTGTTCCAAGGTCCGCTGCTTGCTTATGCGATGTCCGTGTCTGAATGGGACTTTTACGGCGCGATGCAAATTGGATCGCTACAGGTCTTGCAGCTTGGGTTGTTGGGTGCATTTCTGTTGTTACTTGCTGCCTTCTCGCAGCACTTGATGAAAATCGTATCTGTGTTGTTTTTGATGGCGAACGCTTCAGCACTTTATTTCATGAACACCTACAATATTGAGATTGATCTCGCGCTTATTGGAAACATTCTGGATACTGATACACGCGAAGTGTCAGAGCTTTGGCACTGGATGATCTGGGTATACATCGGCGTCTTTGGTGCCATTCCAAGCCTTGCGATTTGGTTTGTCCGCATGCGAATGCCACGCGTTTGGCTGCGGTTGGCCGCACCGTTCGCAGTCTTTGGCACGCTTTTGGCGCTGTTATTTGCGACGTCTTTCACTTGGCTTTGGTATGACCAGCACGCCACGCGCATGGGCGGGCGGATATTGCCGTGGTCCTATATTGTGAACGTTGGCCGACACTATAACAAAGCCGCGCTAAGGGACCGCGAACAGGTTCTTTTGCCAGATGCGACGTTCCTGTCAGAACCTGCGCAAAAACAGATCGTCGTCTTGGTAATCGGCGAAGCTGCGCGAGCGGAAAACTTTGCCCATTACGGTTACCCACGCGACACCAATCCGTACACGATGGAAACGTCGATTGTGGTTCTGCCGGTTGGAAATTCTTGTGCAACTTACACAGTTGGCGGCACCGCATGTATCACGACCCACGAGGGGCGCGAGGCACCAGCACGCACAACGTTTGAACCGCTGGCAAGCTATTTAACACGCCATGATGTTGAAACGATTTGGCGGACCAACAGCAGTGGCACACCGCCTTTTACAGCAACAGTTAAGCAAAGCGCGCGCGAGATTGCCGAAGGCTGCACCGACGCGGTGTGCCCCCAAGCAAATCTGGACGAGGCATTGATCTACGGCTTGGGCGATATGCTGGCGGCGTCTGACGCAGATCGCATCTTTGTGGCACTGCATCAGACGGGCAGCCATGGCCCAAGTTATTACAAGAAATACCCGTCCGACTTTGCGCATTTCATGCCGGAATGCAGGACTGTGCAGGTGTCAAAGTGTTCGGTGGACGCGCTGTACAACGCCTATGACAACACGATCCGGTACACCGATTTCCTACTGTCAGAGTTGATCGCACAGTTAGATGCCGTGCCAAATGCGCAGGCCGTAATGATGTATACATCCGATCACGGGCAATCGCTGGGCGAACATGGGTTTTACCTGCATGGCACGCCGCCTGCGGTCGCACCCGAACAGCAGCGGCGCGTGCCATATCTTGTCTGGATGTCGCAAGGGTTTCAGAACGCGCGGGGATTAAGTGCTGCTGATGTCATTCCCGATGAAAGCTTCCCCCATGATTTTCCGTTTCATTCGGTCATGGGCGCATTTGAAATGCGCAGCGATATTTACAAACCCGAGTACGATATATTTGCTAACTAAGGTGGCGTAGCCCTGCGATAACGCCGCGTAGTTCGGCCAGTCCGCGAAGCCGTCCAATCATCGGATAACCGGGGAGTGCACCGCTGCCTGCGTCTGAAAGTAATTCGTGCCCGTGATCGGGGCGAAACGGGATTGGGCGGCCTGTATCCAGCAACACTTTGACGAGGGCAGGCATGTCAGTGTCGCCTTCCAAATGGGCCGCTTCTTCGAACGAGCCATCAGCGTCTTTGCGCACATTACGCAAATGGGCGAAATGGATGCGATCGGCGAATTGCTGTGCGATTGCGGGCACATCGTTTTTGGGGTTCGCGCCCAATGACCCTGCGCAAAGCGTCAGGCCGTTAGACTGGGCGTTCACGGCGTCCATAATCCATGCGATGTCATCGGCATCTGACACGATCCGCGGCAGTCCAAGGATATCGCGCGGTGGGTCATCAGGGTGGACACACATTTCCACACCCAGTTCTTCACAAGTTGGAATAACTTCCAGAAGGAAGCGTTTGTAATTGTTCCGCAAATCGAAGCGGTTGATGCCGTCGTATTGTGCAAGCGCTTGGCGAAGGCCTGCAACGTCATAGCGATCAAAGGCACCGGGTAATCCGGCCATAATCGACGCTAAAAGCAGCTCTTTGTCGGCATCAGTTGCGTGCTGAAACCACGCGTCGCCAGCGGCGATTGCATCTGTTGAATAGTCATCGCGCGCAGCCCCCCGACCTAACATGTGGATTTCAAAAGCAGCCATGCGGGGCGCTGAAAATCGCAGACACTTGCCACCGTTTGCGACGGGCGCTTGTAGGTCTGTACGGGTCCAATCAAGGACGGGCATAAAGTTATAGCAAATCGTTTTCACGCCCTCAGCGGCGAGGTTGGCAAGGGATTGACGGTAGTTCGCGAATAACGTGGGTAGATCGCCGTCACCGCGCTTGATCGCCTCGTGGATTGGCAGGCTTTCAACCACATTCCAAGTAAATCCAGCGGCGGCAATCTCATCGCGGTGGGCGGCGATGCGGTCGCGTGACCAGACCTCGCCATAAGGAATATCGTGGAGTGACGACACGATGCCAGATGCGCCAGTTTGGGCGATTTCGGGCAGGGTGATTTCGTCAAATTCGCCGTACCAACGCCAGCTCTCGATCATGCGGTGATGCTTTCTATTGTGGCCCGCGCACCTTTGGCGACAAGGGTATTGTAGATGTCCGTCAGTGGGACTTTGACTTGCGCGGCAAGGTCGACGTCAAAGACTGTGCGTTGGTTTAGGATCGCCGCAACAGGGTCATCCGATGCGTGGCAAGCTGCAAGGTCTGCAGCAAATGGGTCGCGTACGTCAATCGGATTGCCCGCCTCATCGGTGCCGCCGACATAACGGATCCAAGCAGCCACCACCAAAAGCAGGCCAGTCACATCGCGCCCACTATCTAGGCCATCACGCAGGGTGCCAAGAATGCGTTGCGGCAGCTTTTGGCTGCCGTCCATCGCAATCTGCCACGTCGCATGTTGGATGGCTGGGTTTTGATAACGCGCCATCAACGCACCTGCGTAAACATGCAGATCAACGCCGTCAGGTGGTGGGACGCTTGGGATAATGTGATCGTTCCAAAGATGTTTAAGGAAGGCCGCAAACACCGGATCGGCTGCCGCTTGGGACACGTATTGATGCCCCGCAAGATACCCGAGGTACGCAATGGCCGAGTGTGTGCCATTGAGCATCCGCAATTTCATCGCCTCAAACGGGGCAACGTCGCTGACCAATTGGGCGCCAACGGTATCTAGGGCGGGGCGGCCTTGGGGGAAATCATCCTCGATCACCCATTGGCGAAATGGCTCGTGCATGACAGGTGCGGCGTCATGTTGGCCTGTTTGTGCGTGTAGATTTACGATATCATCTGGGGTTGTTGCGGGCACAATCCGGTCGATCATCGTGCTTGGAAAGGCCACGTTGTGTGCAATCCAATCGGCAAGATCTGGATCAATCTTGTGGGCCAGCGCGATGGTGACCGCGCGTGTGACCTTGCCGTTATCTGGCAAATTGTCACAAGACATTACTGTGAACGCGGGATCACCATTTGATCTGCGCATCTGCAATGCGCGCACCAAATACCCAGGCGCAGAGCGGGGTAGTTTGTGCGCGATATCGTGCAAAATGTCTGGGTTGTTTGGGTTCAACGCGCCTGCGGCGGGATCGTGGCAGTAGCCTTTTTCGGTGACGGTCAGGCTGACAATTTTGATAGCAGGATCGGCCATGTGTTGCAGGACTGCGGACGGGTTTTCAGGGGCAACAAGAACCGTGCTGAGGTTTTCAATAACGCGCGGTGTGATGCCATCCGTGCCCATTTCAGCGGCGGTATACACCCAGTCTTGGCCAGCAAGTGCGTCGCGGGTTTGTGGGCTGCGCAGGCTAACCCCGATCACGCCCCAGTCGCCGCTGGCCTCAGCTATCCAAGGGATGCCAAATGCGCGAAAGAATGCACCAAGCCCTAGGTGAACAATTGCAGTGGGAGGGGAGGGTTTTGTGCGGATCATAGGCGATATGCCTCTTTAGCGAGGCGGTAACTCAGATCGTGGGCAACCTCATAGGCATCTTCGCGAGCAAGCCTGCCCGTACAGACCAAATCTGCAAGATAGGCGCAATCTACGCGACGTGCGACGTCATGACGTGCTGGGATTGAACACAATGCGCGTGTGTCGTCGTTGAAGCCCACAGTGTTGTAAAAGCCAGCGGTTTCTGTCGTCGCTTTGCGGTAGCGGCGCATGCCGTCGGGGCTGTCAAAGAACCACCACGCTGGGCCCAGCTTAAGCGCGGGGTAGACGCCAGCAAGCGGGGCAAGTTCACGGGCATAGCTGCTTTCGTCGAGTGTAAACATGATCAGGATTAAGCGTGGATCGGTACCAAACGCATCTAACAACGGCCTAAGCGCGTGGACGTAATCGACACGTTTGGGAATATCAAAGCCCTTATCGCGACCATGAATGGCTTGAATGCTATCCGCGTGGTTCCGGTATGATCCAGGATGAAGCTGCATTACGAGCCCGTCATCAATGCTCATCCTTGCCATTTCGGTCAGCATTTGGGCGCGGAATAGCTGTGCATCGTCGGGCGTCGCGTGGCCGTTACGAATACGGTCAAATAGGGCGGCCGCATCTTGGGTGTTTAGGTTGGCCGTTTGCGGATCGGGATGGCCGTGATCTGTGGCCGTCGCGCCATTTACGATGAAATATGCGCGGCGTTTACGGTGTGCCGCAAGATAGCCCTGCCAGCTTTTGGTGTCTTCGTTCGTCATTTCGCCCAAGGCATCAAGGGACGCCTGAAACCCCGGCGTTTCGGGGTCGATAGTCGCATCGGGGCGGTATGTCGGAACGACACGGCCCATCCACCCTGATGCCTTAATCGCTTGGTGGTGCGCGAGCGGGTCAAGTGCTGCGTCGGTTGTGGCCAGAACCTCAATCTTGAAGCGTTCAAAAAGAGAGCGGGGGCGGAATGCCGTTGTGGCTAGGGCAGTATTGATCTGATCATATACCGCATCAGCCGTTTTGGAATTCAGTGGGTCTTTGATGTCGAATACGTTTTCTAGCGCGTGGTCGATCCACATCCGCGAAGGTGTTGCGCGAAACAGGTGGTAATTGTCTGCAAACAGCCGCCAGATTGCACGGCCATCCGTTTGGACGACAGTGCCATCGGCGCGTGGAACACCAAGCGCATCAAGCGGGATGCCTTGGGAAAACAGCATCCGAAACACGTAGTGGTCTGGCGTCACAAACAGCTGGGCTGCATCTGGGAATGCAGCATTGTCTGCGAACCACGCGGGATCGGTGTGACCATGCGGGCTGATAATCGGCAGGTGTTCCACGGATTCGTATAGGTCGCGGGCAAGGTGGCGGACCATGCTGTCCATTGGAAAAAGGCGATTGGGGTCTAGCACGGGCATCGTTAGTCCTTGCGATCAGGGCAAATACTTATGGTTTCAAAAGTTTATGCTTAACCATGCGCAAAGAACAATGGGCATCATAAAAGCAAAAGCCCGCTACAAGAGCGGGCTTTGTACATTTCGATTGTCGCGCTGGTGTTAGCTAGGTGTGCCAGAGGAGATGTATGACGTTTTCACGATTGTATAGAACTCGGCTGCTGCGGTGCCTTGTTCGCGTGGACCATAAGAGCTGTCACCGCGACCGCCGAATGGAACATGGTAGTCGGTGCCTGCTGTTGGCAGGTTCACCATGACGCAGCCTGTTTTCGCGTTACGACGGAAGTGTGTCGCGCGGGCAAGGTTTGTTGTCACGATGCCAGACGTCAGGCCAAAGTTAGTGTCATTCACGAGGGTAAGTGCCTCGTCGTAGCCGTCAACTTTGATCACACAGGCCAATGGGGCGAACATCTCTTCGCGGTTGATGCGCATGTCGTTTGTCGTGCCCGCAAAAACACCGGGTGACATGTAGTAGCCATCTGTCGGCATCTCGAGGCGCTGACCGCCGCAAAGCAATTCAGCGCCCTCGGTTGCAGCAAGGTCAACATACGCGAGGTTCTCGTTCAACTGCTGTTCGGACACGACGGGTCCGATCTGCGTGCCAGCCTCAAGCGCGTGGCCGACTTTCATCGCCTTTGCGCCTGCGACCAGCTTTTCGACGAATGCGTCGTGGATTGATGCGTGTACGATAAGACGTGAAGATGCTGTGCATTTCTGGCCCGATCCGCCGAACGCACCGCCCAAAGCAAGCGTGACCGCAAGGTCGAGATTAGCGTCGTCCATAACAGCAAGCGCGTTCTTTGATCCCATTTCCATCTGCACGCGGGTCAGGTTGCCAATGGCTGCGGCGGCGATGCCTTTGCCAACTGGGACCGAGCCGGTAAAGCTGATTGCGTTGACCTTAGGGGATTCAACAAGGCGCTGACCAATCGCACTGCCCGCGCCCATGACCAAAGACACAAGGCCCTTCGGGATGTCTTGGCGGGATATGATTTCGACCAATGCAACAGCAGAGGCTGGTGTCACATTTGCAGGCTTCCAGACGACCGCATTGCCATAGCAAAGTGCTGGCGCGATTTTCCAAGATGCTGTGGCCGTTGGAAAGTTCCAAGGCGAGATGATTGCAACAACGCCGACGGCTTCGCGACGCACATCGATTTCGATGTCTGGGCGGACTGAATCGGCTGTATCGCCCATCTGGCGCAGTGTTTCGGCGGCGTAATAGGTAAAGAACTGACCCGCGCGGTAAACTTCGCCTTTGCCTTCTGCGATTGGCTTGCCCTCTTCCCGAGCGAGCAATGTGCCGAGCTCTTCTGCGCGCGACATCATCTCGTTTCCGATGGCCATCAGAACGTTGTATTTACGCTCAATTCCGTAGGCTTCCCATTCGGCCTGGGCGATGCGGGCTTGGTCGAGGGTAGCTTCGAGTTGGTCAGGCGTCGCCTGAGCGAACATGCCGATCAAGTCGCTAAGATCAGAAGGATTGCGGTTTTCGATCTGAGAGCCGCCATCGACCCATGCGCCGGCGATGTAGTTCTGGAAAGACTGAGACATGAGTTGATCCTTTTTCTGCGTAAAAATTAGGCTTTTGCCGTTGCGGGCTTCGTATCTTGCGGGTCCAAATCTGCAAGCACTTATTGAGACGCCGAAATACGCATTCACGACATTCTAGGCGGTGGGGCTTGACGTGATACCTTTTGGTATCTATTGAGATGATACCAAAAGGTATCGAAAGGGTGGTCGCAATGACGTTTTTCATGAGTAACATAAGTTCACGCTATGCCACAGGGGCAGGGGTATGAGCGCGATGGAGCATATGGCGTTCCGCGCGCTTGCTGATCCGACGCGGCGCGAAATCCTGATGTTGCTGAAGCAAAGCGACATGACCATCGCAGAGGTGGCCGAAAATTTCCAGATGACGCGTGCGGCAATCAAAAAGCACCTGACCATCCTAAGTGACGGTGGCCTGATCGTGACCCGTGTCGAAGGCAGGGCGCGCATTAACGCGCTTGAACCGCAGGGCATGCAGCACGTTTTTGATTGGCTGAGTTATTTTGACACCTTCTGGGATGATCGCCTTTCTGCACTGAAACCCGCAATTGAAGAGGATATGAAATGACTGACGCTGTTTTACGTAAAACCGTTTTCCTAAAGGCGAAACCAGAAGATGTCTGGGCCTATTTGACTGATCCAGACAAGCTTGGGATTTGGTTCCACAAGCCCAAGGCGCCGCTGGCGATGGGCGGCTACGAGATGTTCGGCGTTGAGAGTGGTGACCGTTTGATGTGGGGTGATGTCACAGTCTCGGACCCATTTTCGCATCTTGAGTATACGTTCACGATCACACCGATGGGCGATGCCGTTAGCACAGTTAAGTGGGAGCTATCCGAAATCCACGGGGGTACGCGCCTATCGCTTGAGCATTCAGGGCTACCACAAGCCGCCGAGGCGTTTGGCCTCACGCTCGCGCTGGATAAAGGATGGGACGATCACATCTGCCGGATGCGTCTTTCGATCCTCGGAGAGTAGGATGCCTGCTTGCTGATTTGACATGAAAAAGCCCGCCAAGACTGATGTCTGGCGGGCTTAGTATTTCTAGCGCTAATCGCGTGATTATTCGCGGTTACCGAACAACTGAAGCAACATCATGAACATGTTGATAAAGTTGATGTAGAGGCTAAGCGCGCCCATGATAGCTGACTTGGCCAGCCATTCTTCGTCGCTGTGCGCTGCATGTGAGACATAGTCAGTCTTGATGCGCTGTGTGTCGTAGGCTGTGAGGCCGGCAAAGATCAGCACGCCGATCATTGATACCGCATACATGATTGCAGGTGACTGCAGCCAGATGTTGACGACTGATGCAACGATCAGACCAATCACGCCCATGATCAGGAAGCTGCCCCAACCAGAGATGTCTTTTTTCGTGGTGTAGCCCCAAAGGGACAGACCAGCAAAAGCAACGGATGTGATCAAGAATACCTGAGCAATCGACATGCCAGTATAAATGGCGAAGATGTAGCTGATCGAGATGCCCATCACCGTAGCGAAGACATAAAAGAACAGCTGTGCTGCTGCCGCTGACAGCTTGTTGATCATTGCGCCAAAGGCGAAGACCATAATCAGTGGTGCGAACATAACGACGTAGCGTGTCATGCCTGTGAACAGCGTCTGCATCAGTGCAGCGTTGTTGCCAACGGCCCAAGCTGCCGCGAAGGTCAGCAAAAGACCGACGGACATAGTGCCGTAAACTTTGTTCATGTGGGCGCGAAGACCCGCGTCGATGTCGGCCGTGCGAACGCCGCCCGCCGTACGAATGGATTGATATTCAGCCATGGATACCTCCAAGTAAAAGAACTGCGCACGCCGTTGTGGCGTATTGCGTTAGATATTGGCAGGGTTCAGGCGTTTTTCAAGGTCAGACAGGGGCAGTTTTTAGGTTTTCTGACCGATTTACGAAGGATTGTCGCAAATCGGTCAACGAATTGTAATCGTGGGACCAAATTGTCTCTAACAACGCCAAGTTTCAGGCGCATCCCAGAACGCACGTTGCCCTTCGATGGCTGCATCTTTTGTGGTGATGCCGACGTCAGCAAGCTGCTCGGCTGAAAGCTTGCGAAGGGCGCGGCGCTGCTGTGCGAGCCCGTGAAGTTGCACCAAACGTGCCAAGAGTGAGACGCGTGGAGATGTCCGTGACATTGAGATGGATGTGAGGGCAGTCATAGTGCTTCCTTTCGTGATGTGTTGTTCGTTTTGTATTCCGATGCTTGATGTATGCGGCATCATATGACATAAGGAAAACGAATGTTTGTGATCAATGACATCAGGAAGTGTGATGAATGAGAAATCTTGATATGACAGCGCTACGCTCGTTCGTGGCGGTCGCAGAAGAGGGCGGCGTGACGCGGGCTGCGGGTTTTTTGAACCTTACGCAATCTGCGGTCTCAATGCAGCTTAAGCGGCTAGAGGAATCTTTGGACGTTCAATTGCTTGATCGTTCGGCGCGAACCATCGGCCTGACAGCACAAGGTGAGCAGCTATTAAGCTATGCGCGCCGCATGCTGATCCTGAATGACGAGGCTTACGGGCGTCTAACCGCGCAAGATTTTGAGGGCGAAGTCACCCTTGGTGTGCCGCATGATATTGTGTATCCTGCAATTCCGCCTGTTTTGCAGCGCTTTGCCGCAGCTTATCCACGCGTAAAGGTGCATCTGCTGTCGTCTTTCACGAACGAGCTGAAAGAACAGTTCAAAAAGGGCGAAGCGGATGTGGTTCTGACCACCGAAGGCTTGCTGAGCGAAAGTGGTGAAACACTATGTAAGCGCAAGCTGGTTTGGATCGGCGCACCGGATGGGCAAGCCCACAAACAACGACCATTGCGCCTCGCGTTTGAACAGCGGTGTGCATTCCGGCAGATGGCTCAAGGCCGTTTGGACGAAATGAACGTGCCTTGGGAAATGGCGGTTGAGACCCAATCAAGCCGTACGATTGAGGCGACAGTCAGTGCCGACCTTGCTGTTCACGCAATGCTTGAGGGGACAGTTCCGTCCCATTGCGCGGCACTACCTAGCAATTGTGGCTTGCCGTCTTTGGGCGAAAACCAGATCAATATGTATTACCGCAAGCAAAGCGCATCCCCCGTGGTTGCCGCCCTCGCTGAAATGGTGCGCGCCGCTTACCGTGTGAAATCTGCGCCGTTGACGGTTGTGGCATAATTCAAAAGGGGCAGAGCATGTTGCGTTGGGGGATCTTAGGCACTGGGTTCATTTCTCATAAGATGATTGAAGCCGTGCAGGCGAGTAATGGATCGTCTTTGCATACGATTGCTGGGCGCAAGCCTGATCAAGCGGCTGAGTTTCAATCAAAGTATGATTTTCCCCATATATCTATTGGATATGACGACGTGTTGGCCGACCCTGATGTGGACGCTGTCTATATTGGTTTGCCCAATCACATACATCATGTGCTGACCAAAGCTGCCGCGGAGGCAGGCAAAGCTGTTTTGTCTGAGAAGTCTTTGACGACGACGATGGCCGAGGCAGATATGCTTTTGACATCGGTCAAAGAACAGAGAACGTTTTTTGCTGAAGGGCTAATGTATCTGTCGCACCCGCTTTATGCCCGTTTGACCGAAATCCTGAATGATGGGCGTTTGGGCGCTTTGCGATCTGTATCTGGGCGGTATGCTGCGGATATTTGGCAAGTGACCAATCCTGCGGGGCGGGGCACACTATATAATCTTGGATGTTATCCTGCGTCTTTGCTTCACTATGTGGTGCAGGCCATGTGCGGGGATTCTGCGTTCGTTGATCGATCTTTGGCGGGGCAGGGCATTTTGTCAGCAAAAGATGGAACAATTAGCGATGCGTCTGCTTCGGTCAAATTCGCGAATGGCGTGCTTGCTACGCTGCAATCGACCGATAGCTACGGCATGGCGCATGACTTTGCCATTATGGGCGACCACGGCGTGTTGCGGTTTGTCACGAACCCTTGGCTGCCTGTCGCAGGGCGCAACCACATGCAGTGGTGTCCCTATGAAGGAGAGATGGAGGACATCTATGTCGATGATCCCTTTGATGCATTCTACTACCAAGTCAAAATGGTCGAAAATGCCGTGGCAACGGGCGCAACCGAAGCACCGCGCCCATCACCGCGTCTGTCGGATTCATATGAAATCATGGGCTTTCTGACCGAGTGGGAGGCCTGCTGCCGCGCCTAAGGTGTCACGACGACTTTGCCCGTGGACTTACGACTGCGCATAAGCTCAAGCGCTTCGCCTGCTTGTTCGAGCGGCAATACATGGCTGATATGGGGTGAAAGTTTTCCTGCGGAGTAAAGCTGCAGCAGTTCCTCAAGGCTTTGCATAAGGGCGGGGGCGTTGAACTTAAGGTACCCACCCCAATAAAAGCCAATAACGGTAATGTTTTTAACCAACAGGATATTTGCGGGCAGCGTTGGCAGGTTTCCACTGGCAAAACCGATCACGATGATTCGGGCCTCGCGGTTGCAGGCACCAAATGCCGCCTTATGAAGGTCGCCGCCCACCGGATCGTAAACGACATCCGCACCACCAAGAGCCTTGACTGTGGCTTTGACGTCATCTGTGTCGCTATTAATCAAGTGGTCAGCACCCGCGGCACGGGCCACTTCAAGCTTATCCGCGCCCCTTGCGACAGCGATCACTTTGGCCCCAAGTGCCTTGCCGATTTCAACCGCAGTAAGGCCTACGCCGCCCGCCGCGCCGAGCACCAAGAGTGTCTCTCCGGCCTGCAATTTTGCCCGCCGAGTGAGGGCCATATGAGAGGTTCCGTATGCAACCATAAAGCCCGCAGCGACGGCGTCTGGCATAGCTTCTGGAACCGGTAGGCAAAGGTCGGCGGGGAAGATTCCTTGTTGTGCTAGGCCACCTTGGCCGCCAAATACCGCAACGCGGGTGCCAATCGCAGGGGTGCTTACACCGGGACCATGACCCCGAACGACGCCGCAAACCTCTAACCCCAAAGTGAAGGGCGGCGGTGGCGTGTCTTGATAGGTGCCATCGGCCATTAAAAGGTCGGCAAAATTCAATCCACAGGCCTTTACGTCAACTAGAACTTCGCCTTCTGCGGGTGCTCGG
Source organism: Paracoccaceae bacterium (assembly GCA_034111185.1). Lineage (GTDB taxonomy): Bacteria > Pseudomonadota > Alphaproteobacteria > Rhodobacterales > Rhodobacteraceae > Yoonia. The sequence continues at coordinate 81,599 of JAWUXS010000026.1, forward strand.
ATTTCGGCAGTTCTAATCAGCGGCGGCTGGGCAAAGTCAACAACTTGAAAAGCCTGCATTTGATTCCATTCCTGAAGTAATATGTAATGTTTCGTGCGGTTGAGAGCCCAAAATAGCAGCCAAAGGGTGGAATTCAATTGGATTTTCACCGGTTCTTTAGGAGTCCCGCCAGATAACCTGTCTTAAAGTTAGCTTATGTGCTACAACCGTTGCGTGTTTTACTATTTGGATGGCAATCACGTTTCGACGGAGCAAAAAATTGAGCGGCTCCACGAAATTTATGTTGGCGAATAGGATAGCTCTATTTGTTAGCGTCCATCTAAGGAATACGAAATGAGCCACCCTGTAGACGTTCATGTTGGAAAACGCATCCGTCACCGCCGCTGGATGAACGGCACAACACAACAGCAGTTGGCTGAGAAAGTTGGAATCAAATTCCAACAGATCCAGAAATATGAAACGGGCATGAACCGCGTAAGCGCGTCACGTCTTTGGGACATCGCGGGAGTCCTTGGTGTTCCGGTGTCTTTCTTCTTTGAAGGGCTCACAGAACAGACTGATGAGAACGCAAACAGTTCGGACCTGCCGGGTGATATCCTGACGGACAAAGAAGCACTTGAACTTCTTCGTTCGTACTATGCAATTCCAGAAAATCAGCGCCGTCGCTTGTTCGACCTCGCACGGGTTTTAAGCGAAGCTGCTTAAACCTTTTATTGACCCCGTCCTTCTCATCGCGGTACCGCTATTGTAGCTGAGTAGGGATGGGGCAATGACTAACATTATCGACGACAACACCCAAGCAGACCTCATTCGGGTAGCGCATCTTGTTGCTGATGCCGCCCGCGTCGAGACGCTGCGCCTCTTTCGGGTTCCAGGTCTTATTGCTGACGACAAAGCAAAAGGTGCTGAAGTTTTTGATCCAGTAACCGAAGCTGACCGTGCCGCCGAGGCGGCAATGCGCGCAATTCTTGAAAAAGAACGCCCTGACGATGGAATTCTTGGTGAAGAGCTTGCCACGAAGGTCGGTACGACTGGGCTGACTTGGGTTCTTGATCCTATTGATGGCACGCGCGGATATATTTCGGGTACCCCGACGTGGGGTGTTTTGATTTCGGTCGCTGATGCACGCGGTCCGCAATTTGGTATTATTGACCAACCATATATTGGCGAGCGTTTTGTAGGCGGTTTTGGCATTTCAGAGATGACTGGCCCACGCGGCACTGTCCAACTTGAGACGCGCAAGAATCGCCCATTCGCAAGTGCAACGTTGCTAAGCACATTCCCAGAAGTTGGGTCCGCTATTGAACGCCGCGCGTTCGAGGCTGTCGCAAAGAAGGTACAACTGACGCGCTACGGTATGGATTGTTACGGATACGCCCTGCTTGCTGCGGGGCAGGTCGATCTGGTGATCGAGGCTGGTCTTCACCCTTACGACATTCATGCGCCGATTGCTGTAATTCAAGCCGCTGGTGGCATTGTATCAAACTGGCAAGGCGGGGCTGCACATATGGGCGGGCGTGTTCTTGCTGCCGCAAACCGCGATGTTCAGTCCGTCGCATTATCAATTTTACAAGATTGCATCGATGACTAAGACACTTATTCGCGACGCCAATGTCATTCTAACCATGAATGATGCGCGCGCAGAGCTTTCGCATTCTGATATTCTTATCGAAGACGGTGTGATCACTGCCGTCGGTGCGGGTCTTGTCTCTGATGGGGCAAATGTCGTTTCGGCTAAAGGCTGTGTTGTGACGCCGGGCCTCGTGAATACGCACCACCATTTGTATCAAACTTTGACGCGCGCTGTACCCGGTGGGCAGGATGCGCTGCTGTTTGGCTGGTTGCAGACGCTTTATCCTATTTGGTCCAAATTCGGCCCAGAAGAGATGTTTGTGTCTGCGCAGGTTGGTCTGGCAGAGCTTGCGCTTTCTGGCTGTACGCAAACGTCGGACCACTTGTATTTATATCCCAATGGTTCGCGCCTAGACGATACGATTGCTGCCGCTACTGAGGTTGGCATGCGGTTTCATCCAACACGCGGCGCGATGAGCATTGGCGAAAGCGATGGCGGCCTGCCGCCTGATAGCCTTGTTGAAAAAGAAGCCGCGATCCTTGAGGATTGTATTCGCGTAATCGATGCCCATCATGATCCGCATGCGGGTGCGATGGTGCGCGTAGGCGTGGCACCGTGTTCGCCATTTTCTGTCAGCCGCGATCTGATGCGCGATGCGGCGGTTCTGGCGCGGGACAAGGGTGTGATGCTGCATACGCATCTGGCCGAAAATGACGAAGACATTGCCTATTCGCTTGAGAAATTTGGCTGCCGTCCGGGGCAATATGCCGAAGACCTTGGCTGGACGGGCGATGACGTTTGGCATGCACATTGTGTTAAGCTGGATGCAAAAGAAATCGACCTGTTTGCCAAAAGCCAAACAGGCGTTGCGCATTGCCCGTGTTCGAATTGCCGTTTGGGGTCAGGTATCGCACCCGTGCGTGCGATGCGTGATGCAGGCGTGCCTGTCGGGCTTGGTGTTGATGGATCAGCAAGCAACGACATCGGCAACCTAATGGCCGAGGCGCGTCAAACGATGTTGCTGCAACGTGTCGCAAACGGTGCCGACGCGATGAGTGCGCGCGAAGCGTTAGAGATAGCGACACGTGGTGGCGCAAAGGTTCTTGGTCGTGACGATTGTGGGCAAATCGCTGTCGGTAAGCGTGCCGATATTGCGGTGTGGGATGTGACTGGCATTGAAAGTGCAGGCAGCTGGGACCCAGCGGCGCTCGTGCTTGCTGGACCGTCCAAGCCGCGTGATGTGTTTGTCGAGGGTCGCCAGATTGTTGCAGGCGGTGAAATGCAAACGATTGATTTGCCTGCGGTGATCGCCAAGCAAAATCGATTGGCACAAAAACTAGGTGCCTAAAGGCTAACCGACGCGTTTACCTGCAACCCACACATCTTTGATTGCGCGATCATCGCCTAGCATAATGGTCGGGAACACCGCGTCCCATATGCCATCTGCTTGGGCTGCGCGCTGCGCAATTGCGGGGGTTGAGGCAAGATCAAGCACAGTGATGTCTGCCATTGCTCCGGCTGTCAGGGTGCCAATCTCGCCTTGCATATGCAGCGCCTCGGCCGATCCCGCAGTAGCAAGCCACATCAGCTGGGCAGGGTGCAGGGCAAAACCGCGTAATTGTGCCACTTCATACGCCGCAGCCATCGTGCGCAGCATTGAGAAAGATGAGCCACCGCCAGTATCTGTCGCAAGACCGGTTGTCAGCCCAGCTTTGGCCAAGCCCATCAGATCAAAAAGGCCCGAACCGATGAACGTATTGGATGTCGGACAATGCACGACGGCCGCGCCAACCTCGGCCATGCGGTCAATCTCGCGCGGCTCAAGGTGGATGGCATGGCCGTAAATGCCACGTGCGCCCAGCAGGCCGTAAGTCTCATAGGTATCAAGGTAATCGCGGGACTGTGGGAACAGGTCTTTGACCCACGCGATTTCAGGGTGCTGTTCGCTGAGGTGCGTTTGCATTAAGCAATCAGGATGCTCTGCCCATAACGCGCCCAAAGCGGCAAGCTGCTCCGGCGTAGATGTTGGTGAGAATCGCGGCGTGATCGCATATGTGGCGCGGCCTTTACCGTGCCAAGCGTTTAGCAATGCTTTGCTATCGTCATAGGCAGATTGGGCTGTGTCCTGCAGGGCTGGGATCGCGTTGCGGTCCATGCAGGTCTTGCCTGCAATCACAGCCATTCCACGCGTTTCAGCGGCACCAAAAAATGCATCAACGCTTTCCGGATGGATCGTGCAGTAACTTGTCAGCGTTGTCGTGCCATGTGCCAGTGCCAAATCAAGGGTGTCTGACGCGACTGCATCGGCATAGGCGCGGTCGCCAAACCGTGCCTCTTCGGGGAAAGTGTACGTATTCAGCCAATCAATCAGCTGCTTGCCCCAGCTCGCGATGATGCGGGTCTGGGGATAATGCATATGCGCATCAACAAAGCCCGCATGGATCAAAGCATCACCGTAATCAGTGATCGTCGCATCTGGTGCTTGCACCCGCAGCGTATCACGCGACCCCACGGCAATTATCCGGTCGCCGTCGATCAAGACGCCGCCCGCGCTATCAAAACGTGCGACATCCGCCCACGGGGACGTCAAAGGATTGCCATCAAACCAAAGGGTTTGGCCCAGAAGAAGGTGTTTGCTCATACCAACTTACATACGCAGCAATTGATGGCGGGTAAATTGCCCAATTCTTGTTGTGACCCGCTAGACTTGGACTATGTTGGTCCCAAAGCGATGAGGCCGCCATGACTGATCCCCACAATCTGCGCGAAGAAACCACTGAAGAGGTGTTTGGCATTGGCAATAGCCTTGTCAGCGAAGTCTTGGACGCGGTTGAAAATGGCGATTTGCCAACGATCAACACGTTGCTTGATCCGCTGCACCCTGCCGATATTGCCCACCTGATCGAGCTGATTAACCCACGTAAACGCAAGATGCTCTTGGATGTGTGGAAAGGCGGGGTCGACGGTGAAGTACTGTCAGAGCTTGATGAAAGCCTGCGCGAAGAGATCATCGACGGGCTTGCACCGGGTGAATTGGCACATGCTGTGCGCGATCTTGATAGTGACGATGTTGTTAATCTGGTTGAATATCTTGATGATGATCAGCAAGAGGCCGTGCTTGACGCACTTGATGCCACCGATCGCGTTGCAGTCGAAAAGGCGCTTGCTTACCCCGAAGAGTCCGCCGGTCGCCACATGCAGCTTGAGCTGGTCCGCGCCCCGAGCCATTGGTCAGTCGGCGAGGCGATTGATTACCTGCGGTCGGATATTGAGCTGCCAGATCAATTCTACCACATCATTCTGATCGATCCGCGCATGAAGGCGCTGGGCTACGTCACACTTGGCCGCGTTCTTGGTGCTAAGCGCGAAACCCCGCTGATAGACATCATCGAGGACAGCTTTCGCACATTCAACGTCAACCAAGACGTCGAAGAGGTCGCGAACGCGATCAACCACTATCACATGATCACAGCCCCCGTTGTTGATGATAACGAGCGGGTGGTGGGCGTCATTACCATCGACGACGCAATGGCATTCATTGAAGAAGAGGCCGAAGAAGACCTTATGCGTCTTGCCGGTGTTGGCGAGGGTTCGCTGTCTGACCGCGTGCTGGAAACCACGCGCCAACGGTTCCCGTGGCTCGCCGTCAATCTTGTGACGGCGATATGTGCGTCATTGGTGATCTCATTGTTCGAAGAAACGATCTCGGGCCTTGTAGCGTTGGCGGTGCTGATGCCAATCGTGGCCTCAATGGGCGGAAACGCTGGTACTCAATCACTGACCGTTGCCGTGCGTGCGATTGCAACTCGCGACCTGACTGGCGCAAACGTCTGGCGGGTCATTCGGCGTGAAGTCCTCGTTGGTTTAATCAACGGCCTGATATTTGCCGTACTCATGGGCCTCGTTGGTGCCATTTGGTTTGATAATACGATGCTTGGTCTTGTGATCGCGGTGGCAATGGTGATCAATATGGTTGTTGCAGGACTAGCAGGCACTGGCGTGCCGATTTTGCTTGAAAAGATGGGCGTCGACCCCGCGCTGGCCTCGGGGGCATTTGTGACCACGGTCACCGATGTCATCGGCTTTTTCGCCTTCCTAGGCCTTGCTGCGGTGTGGCTGCTATGACTGATCTTATCGCCCGCAAAGACGCCGCCCGCAAAGCAGCCTTTGCACGTCGCAAAGACGCGCATGACCCAAATGCCGCAACCGCTGGCTACCTTAGCGAAGTCCTCGCGGGATACCGCGGCGTGCCGCTGGCTGGATACATGGCAATGCGCACTGAAATTGACCCAACCCCAACCATGGAAGAGGTTGCAGCCCACGGTATCGTTGGCGTCCCTGTCATTTTGGGCGCAGGTCAACCGCTCAAATTCCGCGCTTGGACACCTGGTTGCACAATGATCGCGGGCGCGTTTGGCGCATCGATCCCAGACGTGGGTGATTGGATCACACCCGAAGTCGTGATCGTGCCGTTGGTGGCCTTTGATCGCAAAGGCGGACGCCTTGGGTACGGTGGCGGGTTCTACGACCGCACGCTCGAACAACTCCGTGCGAAACGGCCAACATTCGCGATCGGTTTTGCCTACACCGCACAAGAAACAACAGACATCCCGCTAGAGCCGACTGACCAACCCCTCGACCTTATCGTCACCGAGACAGGCATCATTCAGCCCTGATCGTGCTCGCTTTGTTGAAAGTACTCCCGCCGGAGGCATTCTGCCGCGTCAAACTGCGCATTTTTATCTAGCACAGCACCGCCGCAGGTCGTAACAGATGTCACATGAGAATATTATTCCTTGGCGACGTGATGGGTCGCGCTGGCCGCACAGCAATATCAAATCTTCTGCCGCAGCTCCGTAAGGACTGGCGGCTCGATTTTGTTGTGGTGAATGGCGAAAACGCAACCGGCGGAATGGGCCTCTCTGCGCCACATGCAAAGATCATTCTGGATGCTGGTGCAGATGTTATCACGCTTGGCGATCATGCATTTGATCAAAAAGATATGCTTGGCTTTATTGCGGCTGAACCACGGGTCATCCGCCCGCTTAATTATTCCAAAGCCGCACCAGGCGTTGGTGCGCGGGTTTTTGAAGCGACGCAAGGCCGCAAGGTTCTTGTGACGCAGGCCCTTGGCCAAGTGTTCATGAAACGGCCATTTGATGATCCGTTTTCAGCGCTTGATGCCACGCTGCGCCAATACCCGATGGGCGGCCAAATTCAGGCCAGCCTTGTGGATATCCACTGCGAAGCCACGTCTGAGAAGATGGCAACAGGCCATTTCTGCGATGGCCGTGCAAGTATTGTCGTAGGAACGCACACCCATGTACCGACGGCTGACGCGATGATCCTGCCCGGTGGGACAGCCTATCAATCTGACGCTGGCATGTGTGGCGATTACAATTCCGTCATTGGCATGGATAAAGTCGAGCCGCTGCGCCGCTTTATCACAGGCATGCCCAAAGACCGTTTTTCCCCAGCCGCTGGCGAAGCCACCTTGTCTGGCCTTTATGTCGAAACTGACGACCGGACAGGGAAATCGACGCGCGTCGAAATGGTCCGTCAAGGCGGATTACTCCCCGCAGCAGGGCCTGCATGACATTCGAACGTATGGTCCCAATGATCGCACTTGTGTTGATCGGGGCTGGATGGGCGTTGACACATCCGCTTGGCAAGATGGTGCTGAACGCGGGTTATCCGCCGATTGGGATCATTGCTTGGCAGTTGGTGATCGGTTCTGTTGTGACATTCGTTGTGCTGCTGTTTCGGGGCCGCAGGCTTCCATTTACCCGCAAGGCCTTCTTCTTCTGGCTGATGTTGGCGCTGATCGGGACGTTAATCCCTAATTTCACCAGCTTTAGCGCGATGCAGCACCTGCCCGCTGGCATCATGTCGATTGTCATCGCGACGATCCCAATGATGTCATTTCCGATAGCGCTCTTGCTTGGCATCGATCAGTTCTCATACCGTCGGTTATTTGGTCTTTGCCTTGGCCTTGCAGGCGTGTCGTTAATCGCACTACCCGAGGCGAGCCTGCCTGACCGCGCAATGGTCGCGGTTCTGCCGCTCGCTTTGGTCGCACCGCTATTCTACGCGATCGAAGGGAACGTTGTCGCGAAATGGGGTATGGGCGGGCAGGGGCCCTTGCGGTTATTATGCGGGGCATCAATCGTTGGCGCTTGCATCGCTGTCCCGATCGCCTTGCAGACAGGCACATTCATCGTACCACAATACCCGCTTCAAACGGCAGATTGGGCGATGTTTGGATCATCGGTCATCCATGTGACAGTCTACACCAGCTATGTCTGGCTTGTCGGTCGCGCAGGTTCGGTATTCGCAGGCCAAGTCAGCTATATGGTGACAGGCTTTGGTGTGATCTGGGCGATGCTGTTATTAGGAGAGCGGTTTTCAGGTTGGATCTGGGCGGCTTTGGTTCTGATGTGTCTGGGCTTGTTGCTTGTGCAGCCGCGCCAAACAACGCCCCTTGCCACTGACAAGGCCAGCGGCGACACTGACCCTACCTAAAACTGGGCCTAAAACGTGACTGATCTCTTAGCTCTTTCTGAATTTCAATCGGCCATTCTGGTGCTTTGTGTCGTTGTCGGCATGTTCATCATGTTTCTACGCGAGGTCTATCCAACCGAGGTGGTCGCGCTGATTGGCGTATCCGTTTTGCTGGTGACGGGCGTTCTGTCCTACGATGACGCGGTCATGGCGTTTGCCAATCCTGCACCTTGGACGATTGCGGCGATGTTCATCATTGTAGGCGCGTTGGTGCGGACTGGTGCCCTAAACGCATTGACCCTAGTGGTCGAGCGCCAAGCCGCGATTAATCCTGCTCGTGCTATTGGCGGTGCCTTGGTTTTTGTCGCCTTCGCCAGCGCTATTATGAACAACACACCTCTTGTTGTTGTGATGATCCCTGTGTTCATTCAGCTTTCACGTAGTTTGGGAACTTCGGCGTCGAAACTACTGATCCCACTTAGTTATGCCGCGATTGTTGGTGGCACAATGACGCTGCTCGGTACGTCGACAAACCTGCTGGTCGACGGTGTCGCACGATCCCAAGGGCTTAAGCCCTTTACGATTATGGAGATTACGCCGATTGGTTTGGTCGTCGTCGCTTGGACATTCACCTACCTCTATTTCTTCGGGAACAAGTTGCTGCCAGAGCGGGCATCGTTGGGGGCGATGCTTTCGGATCGTTCAAAGATGAAATTCTTTTCCGAGGCGGTAATCCCACCCGATAGCAACCTAATTGGTCGCCAAGCAACTGACGTGCGGCTGTTCAAACGTGACGGCGTGCGTTTGGTCGACGTTGTGCGTGGCGATACGTCTTTGCGCCGTGATCTTGCGTCGGTGTCTTTAGAAGTCGGAGACCGCGTTATTCTACGTACTGCAATGACCGAGCTTTTGTCGTTGCAAGCCACGCCTGAACTACGCCGTGTTGATCAGGTATCGTCGGTTGAAACCACAACGGTTGAGGTGCTGATCACACCCAACTGTAAGATGGTTGGCCGCGTTCTTGGATCATTGCGGTTACGTCGTCGGTTTGCGGTATACACATTGGCAGTTCACCGTCGCGACACGAACATCGACCGACAGATTGATGATATTGTTGTCAAAGTTGGTGACACATTGCTTCTTGAAGGTGCGCCAGAAGACATTCAGCGTTTGTCTGACGAAATGAACCTTGGCGATGTCTCACGACCATCCGCACGTGCGTTTCGCCGCAACAAAGCACCGCTGGCCTTTGCCGTACTGATCGGCGTTGTTGTGCTGGCCGCGCTGAACGTGGCACCTATCCTGATGCTGGCAATGATTGGTGTGACCGTGGTCTTAATGACCGGTTGCATTGATGCGGACGAGGCGTTTTCCCATGTTGACGGGCGCTTGTTGGCGTTGATCTTTGCGATGCTGGGGGTGGGTGCGGCCTTGCAATCATCGGGCGCTGTTGCTTTGGTTGCGGATGCATTGGCCCCTGCGATGCTGGTTCTGCCGCCGTTCTTTGTGGTTCTTGCGGTCTATTTGCTTTCCAGCGTGCTGACCGAGTTGGTCAGCAACAATGCGGTTGCCGTGGTCATGACACCCATCGCGATTGGCTTGGCCTCAGCGCTTGGTGTTGATCCGCGTCCGCTTGTTGTTGCGGTGATGATCGCTGCAAGCGCGAGTTTCGCGACACCAATCGGCTATCAAACAAACACGCTAATCTACGGACCGGGGGGCTATAAATTCAGTGACTTCCTTAAGATTGGTATCCCGTTGAACCTATCACTCGCGCCGATTGTGTCGTTCGTGATTCCGTATATCTGGCCACTTTGATCGCCCGGGGGCTGGGCCCAATTCGTTTTGCTTTGCCCCAACGACCTTTGATGTGAAAGCAACGCTTGCCGCCATGGCGTCGCGTACCCTATAGATGCCCCTGATAATTCAGACGCGTAGACGAGGTTTCACATGGCCGGCCACTCCAAATGGGCAAATATTCAACACCGCAAGGGACGTCAGGACAAGATCCGGGCCAAGCTCTTCTCAAAGATGTCGAAAGAGATCACGGTTGCGGCGAAAATGGGCGACCCTGATCCCGACAAGAACCCGCGTTTGCGCATGGCTATCAAAGAGGCCAAGTCGAGTTCGGTTCCTAAGGAAGTGATCGACCGTGCTGTGAAGAAATCACAAGCTGGCGAAGGCGATAACTACGACGAGATCCGCTACGAAGGCTACGGCCCGAACGGTGTTGCCGTGATCGTCGAAGCGATGACCGACAACAAAAACCGCACTGCGTCTACTGTCCGCTCTACCTTCACAAAATGTGGCGGTAATCTGGGCGAGACTGGTTCTGTTGGGTTCATGTTTGATCGCAAAGGTGCGGTGTCTTACTCCTTATCCGTTGGCGATGCAGACACGGTGATGATGGCCGCAATCGAAGCTGGGGCCGAGGACGTCGAGAGCGATGAGGACGGCCACGTAATTTATTGCGACGGCACTGACCTGAATAGCGTTTCAACCGCGCTTGAGGCTGAGCTGGGCGAGAGCGACAGCACCAAACTGATCTGGAAGCCATCAATGACGACCGAGATGGACCTTGAGGGTTTGACTAAACTGATGCGTCTTGTTGATGCTTTGGAAGATGATGATGACGTGCAAAACGTCACCACCAACTTTGAAGCCTCGGACGAGGTAATGACCGAATTTAGCGAAAGCTAAATCAGGTAACATCCGCTTGCTAATTGCAAGCGGCGCTGCCACCGATGACGCATGACATTCTCACCTGCGCATCAAGGCATCTTTTGGATGTTCGTGACCGGCCTCAACTTTGTGGCAGTCACGGCCATCGTAAAATACATCGGCTCAGATATCCCAGCGGCCGAGGCTGCATTCTTGCGTTATTTGCTGGGGTTGGTGTTCCTGCTACCTATGATCAAGCCGATTATCTCGGCGCATCTGACATCAAGACATGTGAAACTGTTTGTGGCGCGTGGGATTGTGCACACGGTTGCTGTGATCTTGTGGTTCTTCGCGATGGCGCGGATCCCCCTCGCTGAGGTCACAGCGATGAATTACCTTTCTCCGGTTTATGTAACGATAGGAGCGGCACTTTTCCTTGGGGAACGCCTGCCGCCACGCCGCTTAATTGCTGTAATCGTCGCCCTTTGCGGCGCGATGATCATCCTACGCCCAGGTATCAAAACGGTTGAGCCAGGACATATCGCTATGCTGGCCACTGCCGTTATGTTCGCCGCTGGCTACCTGATTGCGAAACGCTTGTCGGATGAACTTAGTCCAGCTGTCGTCGTCGGTATGCTTTCGATCACTGTGACCATTGGATTAGCCCCATTTGCGTTTGCTGTCTGGGTCACTCCGACGCTTGCCCAGATCGGCTGGTTGTTCCTTGTCGCGTGTTTTGCCACGGCGGGCCACTTGACGATGACCATGGCTTTTGCCGCCGCACCTTTGACGGTGACGCAGCCAGTGACGTTCTTGCAATTGGTCTGGGCAGTACTGCTAGGCTGGCTGATGTTTGGCGAGGCTATCGACGGCTGGGTCGTCATTGGCGGCGTGATCATCATGGCGTCGGTCAGTTTCATTACATGGCGAGAGGCGGTGGCCCGCCGCGCTGTGACACCGGTTGTGACGGCAGCCAAGGTCTAATTAAATCGTAAAATAGTGGTTCGGAAAATACCCGAACTGCGCTGTGTTTTTTATTGATTGACGAGTCAATAAACTTAAGATTAAAGTTCCGGCTTGTTATTCCCAAGGGGGGACTATGCCGAAACTTGGAATGGAACCGATCCGCCGTGCCGCACTTGTGCAGGCCACAATCGCCGAAATTGGCGAAGCAGGATCGCTCGATGTGACCGTTAGCAAAATCGCCAAGCGGGCAGGGATGTCGTCTGCATTGGCGCATCATTACTTCGGTGGCAAAGACCAGATTTTTGTCGCGGCGATGCGGCAGATTTTGCGTGAATACGGTGATGCCGTCAGGGCAGAGCTATCCCAAGCGGACAACCCAGCGTCGCGTGCGCGTGCCATTCTACGCGCTAATTTCTCGGATGAATGTTTCGCGCCCGCTTCGGTCAGTGCGTGGATGACGTTCTACGCCCAAGCCCAAACAAACCCAGAAGCGTTGCGCCTTTTACACGTGTATCAGCGGCGTCTGCGTTCAAATCTCACGGATGCATTGCGCCCGATGTGTGATGACCCGCAGGCAGCGGCTGAAATGCTCGCGGCCTTGATCGACGGGCTTTATATCCGCGCGGCTTTGACTGCGCCGGATGCTGATCCCGTTGGACAGGCGATGGCATTGCTCACAATTTTGACCAAGGGGGCCGCATGACCAAGCCGAACATCCTGATTATCATGGTCGACCAGCTGAACGGTACGTTGTTCCCTGACGGCCCCGCCGAATGGCTGCACGCGCCAAATATCAAAAAGCTGGCTGCGCAATCTACGCGCTTTGCTAACGCCTACACAGCGTCGCCGCTTTGCGCCCCGGGTCGTGCAAGCTTTATGACCGGACAACTGCCATCGCGCACAGGCGTCTATGATAACGCGGCCGAATTCGCCTCTGCGTTGCCGACCTATGCGCACCACCTACGCCGTGCTGGCTACCAAACCTGCCTGTCGGGCAAAATGCACTTTGTTGGCCCTGATCAACTGCATGGGTTTGAAGAGCGTTTGACCACAGACATTTACCCGCCTGATTTCGGCTGGACACCAGATTACCGCAAACTAGGCGAGCGGATCGACTGGTGGTACCACAATATGGGGTCGGTCACTGGTGCTGGCGTCGCGGAAATTTCGAACCAAATGGAATACGACGATGAGGTCGCCTATAATGCGACCCGCAAGCTCTATGACCTGTCACGCGGCCATGACGCCCGCCCTTGGTGCCTGACCGTCAGCTTTACCCATCCGCACGACCCGTATGTCACCCGCAAGAAATACTGGGACCTCTACGAGGATTGCGAACACTTGATGCCAAAAGTCGGCCCGATCCCATACGAAAAGCAAGACGCGCATTCTCAGCGTATTCTGGATGCGAACGACCGTGACAACTTCAATATCACGGACAAGATGGTACAACGCGCGCGCCGCGCCTATTTCGCCAACATCTCTTACCTCGATGATAAAGTAGGCGAGGTCCTGCAAGCTCTCGAGGACACGCGGCAAGAGGCGACGATCTTATTTGTCGCAGACCACGGCGACATGCTGGGTGAGCGTGGCCTTTGGTTCAAGATGTCATTCTACGATGGCTCGGCCCGCGTGCCGTTCATGGTCTCATCCCCAACGATGGAGCCGGGACTAAGCACGACGCCAATCTCTAACATCGATGTCTGCCCAACCCTGTGCGACCTCGCTGGTGTCGATATGTCCGAAGTCATGCCATGGACAAGCGGCGAAAGCATCGTCCCCCTCGGCCAAGGCGGCACCCGCGACACACCTGTCGCTATGGAATACGCCGCCGAAGGCTCTTATGCGCCGCTGGTTTCCCTGCGCTACGGCAAGTGGAAATTCAACATGTGCAGTCTCGACCCCGACCAGCTGTTCGACATGGAGGCAGACCCGAACGAGCTTACAAACCTCGCGGATCACCCCGACCATCAAGGCACGCGGCTTACCATTAAAGCCAAAGCCCTTAAGCGGTGGGACCTCGACCGCTTCGATGCAGATGTCCGTCATTCCCAAGCCGGAAGATGGGTCGTCTACGAGGCATTGCGCAACGGTTCCTATTTCCCGTGGGACTACCAGCCACTGCAAAAAGCCTCAGAGCGTTACATGCGCAACCACATGGACCTCAATGTTCTCGAAGAAAATCAACGTTTCCCGCGCGGTGAATAATTCGCTCGCTTTGTTTAAAATACTCCCGCCGGAGGCAAGAAAGTTAATCAAATGACCTATCCAACCCAGCCTACATCCAGCCACTTTATCAATGGCCAATATGTCGAAGACACCGCGGGTGACGTGATCGACGTGATCTACCCTGCAACGGGCGAAGTCATCGCAAAACTGCACGCAGCGACCCCTGCCGTAATCGAGCAGGCACTGGCTGCAGCTGAGGCCGCTCAGAAAATTTGGGCCGCAATGACAGGCACCGAGCGTGGCCGCGTTTTGCGCCGCACCGCTGATATCATGCGCGAACGGAACCACGATCTTTCCGTGCTTGAGACATATGACACCGGTAAACCCTACCAAGAAACATCCGTGGTTGATGCGACGTCGGGCGCTGACGCGCTTGAATATTTCGGCGGCCTTGCTGGCAGCCTGACAGGTGAACACATTCAGTTGGGCGAAGATTTTGTCTACACACGCCGCGAACCATTGGGCGTTTGTGTTGGCATTGGCGCATGGAACTACCCGACACAAATCGCGTGTTGGAAAGGCGCACCTGCGCTGGCGTGTGGTAACTCCATGATCTTCAAGCCTTCTGAGACAACACCGCTTTGCGCACTGAAAGTGGCCGAGATCATGATCGAGGCTGGCGCACCCGCTGGTGTTTACAACGTGATCCAAGGTTACGGTGCTGTTGGTGCCGCACTAATTGTTGATGACCGCGTGGCCAAGGTCTCGCTGACAGGTTCCGTGCCAACTGGCAAAAAGGTTTACGCCGCTGCTGCTGCAAACATCAAACACGTCACGATGGAATTGGGTGGCAAGTCGCCATTGGTCATCTTTGACGATGCTGATCTTGAAAATGCCGTATCCGGTGCGATCCTTGCGAATTTCTATTCAACCGGACAAGTCTGTTCAAACGGCACGCGAGTCTTTGTGCAAAAGGGCATCAAAGAGGCGTTTCTTAATCGCCTCAAAGAACGGCTTGAGACGGGCATCATCATGGGCGACCCAATGGACGAGGTCACGAACTTTGGTCCTATGGCATCCGACAGGCAGCGCCAGATCGTTGCAGGCTACATCGCAAAAGGTATCGACGAGGGCGCGCGCCTTATCACTGGTGGCAAAACGATCGACCGCGACGGTTTCTTTATTGAGGCCACGGTTTTTGCTGACGTGACTGACGACATGACAATCGCCCGCGAAGAGATTTTCGGGCCAGTGATGTCCGTTCTTGATTTTGATACCGAGGATGAGGCACTAACCCGCGCCAATGATACTGAATTTGGCCTCGCCGCAGGTGTCTTTACCAATGACCTGACCCGCGCGCACCGTATGGCCGCTGGGTTTGAAGCTGGCACATGCTTTATCAACACGTTCAACCTTGCACCGGTTGAGGCACCGTTTGGAGGTTCAAAACTTTCTGGTGTTGGGCGTGAAAACTCTAAGGCTGCAATCGAACATTATTCAGAACTCAAAGGCGTTTACGTCGGTATGGGCGATGTCGAGGCACCGTTTTAATGAAAGCTGATTATGTCATCATCGGCGCTGGCAGTGCAGGCTGTGCAATGGCCTACCGATTGGCCGAAGCTGGCCAGTCTGTCATCGTGATCGAACACGGCGGCACCGACGCAGGGCCGTTCATCCAGATGCCAGGTGCTTTGTCTTATCCGATGAATATGAAGCGCTATGACTGGGGCATGCAAACCGAGCCTGAACCGCATCTTGGGGGGCGTAAATTGGTCACGCCACGCGGTAAAGTGATCGGTGGTTCATCGTCGATCAACGGCATGATTTACGTGCGTGGCCACGCCCATGATTATGACCATTGGGCCGAAAGCGGCGCGCAGGGATGGGGTTATGCCGATGTGTTGCCCTACTTTAAGCGTATGGAGAATTGGCACGAAGGCGGCCATGGCGGTGACGCTGCTTGGCGGGGCAACAAAGGACCGCTGCACATCTCGCGCGGACCACGTAAGAACCCCCTAACACGCGCGTTTGTTAAGGCAGGCGGACAGGCAGGGTATCAGCTGACGGGGGATTACAACGGCGAGCAGCAAGAGGGGTTTGGCCCTTTTGATGCAACGATCTGGAAAGGTCGGCGCTGGTCTGCGGCGAATGCTTATCTACGGCCTGCATTGAAGCGGGCGAACTGTAAGCTTGTCCAAGCGTTTGCACGTAAGATTGTCATCGAAGACGGACGCGCTGTTGGTGTTGAGGTCGACCGCAAAGGTAACCGCGAGATTATTCACGCTGGTCGCGAAGTCATCGTTGCCGCTTCTTCGTTAAACTCACCCAAGCTGCTAATGCTATCTGGCATTGGCCCTGCGAAACATCTGGCAGAACACGGGATCGACGTTGTTGTCGATCGCCCCGGTGTTGGGCAAAACCTGCAAGATCACCTTGAGCTTTATATCCAGCAAGCATCCACCAAGCCTGTGTCGTTGTTCAAACATTGGAACCTTTGGGGCAAAGCAAAAATCGGTCTGGAGTGGCTGCTGTGGCAAACAGGTCTTGGCGCATCGAACCAGTTTGAAAGCGCGGGCTTTATCCGGTCCAAAGCGGGCATTGCCTATCCGGATATCCAGTTCCACTTTCTGCCGATCGCTGTGCGGTATGACGGCAAAGTTGCCGCAGAAGGTCATGGATATCAGGCACATGTTGGACCAATGCGATCTGTTTCTCGTGGCTCTGTGACTTTGCGTTCTGCTGATCCGGTTGATCATCCCGTTATTCAGTTCAATTACATGTCTGACCCGTCAGATTGGGAAGACTTCCGCAATTGCATCCGCCTAACCCGCGAGATTTTTGCCCAAGACGCCTTTGCGCCGTTCCGCGGCAAAGAGATCCAGCCAGGGGTGGAATTGCAAAGCGATGAAGAGCTTGATGCGTTTATCTGCGAACATGTTGAAAGCGCGTATCATCCATGTGGCACATGCAAGATGGGTGCCGTGGACGATCCAATGGCTGTCGTTGATCACGAGGCACGGGTTATTGGCGTCAAAGGTCTGCGACTTGCTGATAGTTCCATTTTCCCGCGCATCACCAACGGCAATCTGAATGCGCCATCAATTATGGTTGGGGAAAAGACAGCAGATCACATCCTAGGACGCACGCCACTTGCGCCAATGAATGACGTGCCTTGGGTGCATCCAGAATGGGAAACGGCGCAGCGTTAAGCTGCGCCTTCGTCCGTACCTTCGACCTGCGCTTGAAAGTTCTCAAAGAACTGATCGGCCATCTTGCGTGCAAAGCCGCCAACGATGCGGCTGCCCAATTGCGCCAGTTTCCCGCCGACTTTGGCTGTCGCACCATATGTTAGCTCTGTGCCTTCGGGGACAGTGACCAGCGTTACATCTGCGCTGCCTTTGGCAAAACCAGCAACGCCGCCTTTGCCTTCGCCAACGATCGTATAGCTTTCGCCTTCGATCACATTTTCAAGTGTCACAGCGCCTTTGAATGTTGCGGATACTGGGCCTACTTTTTGTTTTACTGTCGCGGCAAACCCCTCTTCGGGTGACCCTGTCAATTCTTGGCAACCAGGAATGCAGGCGGCTAGAGTTTCGGCGTCATTCAAGCGCGCCCAAACAGTCGCTTTGTCGGCTGCGATGACACGTGTTCCGCTAAGTTCCATGCTTAATCTCCTGCATTCTGTAAGGCGTTAAATTGCGAGGGTACGCATGAATTGGCAAGCACTATCGCGACGTATTGATGTGAAATTTGACGTTTTCCGCTGGGTTGGGCGCATGCATCAGTCGATTTGGTATGGCAACATTCCACGCATATTTTGATCAACCCGCAAGCGTCGCTCAAGAGGGGGGACAGCGCGTTGGTGGCAATTGCGGCGTTCACAAATGCGGCACGAAATCCCGATGGGCGCGTAGGCGTCGGGGGCTGCAATACTCATATGATCGGCGTAGACTAGCGCGTCTGCGTGGCGGACTTCGCAGCCAAGCCCGATCGCGTAGCGGCGCACGGGCGCGTTGTATGAACCACCAGATTTGCTGACATCGCGGGCAAGGCAAAAGTAGCGCACGCCGTCGGGTGTTTCGGCCAACTGGCGCAAGAACTGGCCGGGTGTTTCAAAGGCGCGGTGCACATTCCACAGCGGGCATGCGCCGCCATAACGGGCAAACTGTAGTGTCGTGGCAGAGTGGCGTTTGGTGATCGTGCCTGCCTGATCGACGCGGACAAAGAAGAACGGGATGCCCTTAGCACCGGTGCGTTGCAGTGTGGAAAGCCTGTGTGCCACTTGTTCAAGCGATGCGCCAAAGTGCGCGCCAAGCAGCTCAAGGTCATGCCGCGTTTCTTGTGCGGTTTCCAGAAATGCGCCGTATGGCATCAGGGCCGCCCCAGCAAAGTAGTTCGCAAGACCTACCTGCGCGATGCTGCGGGCCGCGTCGGATTGAAAATTCGCAAGATCAAGTGTGGCAGTCAGTAAGTCGCTTTGGGTCAGCAGGGCCACTTGCAGCAATAACTGGAACGTCTGCGTGGCGGGCGCTGCATCGCGGGCAAGGGTCAGGACCTGCAGGGCGGGGTCAAAATGTCGGATTGCATCGGATTGTGCAAATCGAACGGTGATGCCTTGCGTCTCGAGCGCTGCAATTGCGGCTTGGGTGATCGTCTGATCGGGTCTGCAATTTTGGGCAAAACGTTCGGCAGCACGATCAACCGGATCGATGTAGTTGTCGCAATAATGAAAGAAGTCGCGCACCTCTTCCCATGGGCTGGATTGTAGGCGGGCATCCTCGCGGCCCAATGCTTCGTCCAATGAGGCAAGGCGTTCGTGGGTTTGGCGGTACCCCGCATGCAGGTCAAGAAACGCACGTGCTAGGGCGGGTGCGTTTGCTGCTGCAAGTCGTAAATCTGCAAGTGCGGGGGCAGGGCCTGTGAAAACCGGATCGGCTAAAGCCTCGCGCATGTCGCTGACAAGACGTGCTTCGTCTCCTGCTTGCAGCTCGGACACATCAAAGCCGAATTGCTGCACAAGTCCAAGAACAACAGTCGTGCTGACGGGCCTGTTGTTGTTCTCCATCTGGTTGAGATACGGCAGCGATACGCCCAAGCGGTCGGCAAATGCCTTTTGAGTCAAGGCCACGCGGCCCCGTAATTCACGCAGCTTTGCACCGGCATAGAGTTTTTGAACGGCCATATCGCGCCTCTGGTTTGCTATCTTTGCAATACGCGCTGCAAAGCCTGCAAATCAAGGGGAAGGCGTCATGTCGTGATCTGTTTCTCGCGCCACATCACATAAAGGATGGAAAGCAGCGACGCGAATACCGATAGGAACATGATCCATTGCAACGGTAAAACACCCGACTCGACGGTCATAAGCGCGCCTGCCATCGCAGATAGGCCCGCGCCGCCACCAATCATGATCGCACCGCTTAGCCCGCTTGCTGTGCCCGCCAGATGCGGACGCACCGATAGGACGCCTGCCATGACGTTTGGCAGGACAAGGCCGTTGCCAATGCCAAGGAAGATGCAGAACCCAAAAAAGATATAGGCGTTTAACCAACCCATAAGGCCAATGAATAACGACGTGCCAAAGGCGGCAGTCAAAATGCACGAACCGATAAGTGCCATACGGTTAATGCCAAATCGCGCCGAATACCGTCCAGATAAGAAGTTTCCGCACATATAGCCGGTGGCGGGAATGCCCAGTGCTAATCCCGTCCAGAATGGGGACAGGCCAAACACCGTGCCTGCAACAAAGGATGATCCGCCCAGCAGGGCAAAGAACGCGCCTGATGCAAAGGCCGAGGAGAGCGAGTAGCCCCAGAAGCGCGGTGAGCGGAGAAGTTCGGGGTAACCCTTAAGCTGTTCTGAGAATGAAATGCCGCCATCACGAACCGTTTCACCTTGGTCGAAAAGGCATAGCAGGCCAACGCCCGCGCCGAAGAGCGTCAGGAACACAAATGATGCGCGCCAGTCATATAGCTGGTCTAGCAATCCGCCGATTGTCGGGCCGAACATGGGCACGAGGGCCATGCCCATCGTGACATAGCCAATCATTGATGCCGCTTCGTTCTGGGGGACGATGTCGCGCACGATTGCGCGGCTTAGTACCATGGCAGTGGCGACGATGGCCTGCATCATGCGGAAAAAGAGGAACCAAAAGATTGAGGTCGTGAAGATCGCAGCAGCCGATGCTGCAACGAAAATCGCCAATGAAACAAGGACAACTTTGCGACGCCCGAATCTGTCCGAGATCGGACCAATGAATAGCTGCACAAAGGCTGTGGCGAATAAATAACCCGAGATTGCCAGCTGCATCACGCCGTATTCGGTGTCGAAATACACGGCCATCCGGTCAAGGGATGGGACGAATATCGACATGTTCAGGGCGGAAAGGCCCGCGAGCAGGATCAATGTTGCAATGTGGGGCGGGGTGTTGCGGTCAAGAAACCGCACGACGGGTGCTGTCTTCATACGCAAGACGTATGCCTGTGTTGCGGGGCTGTCCATCGACAATCGCGGACGGCGTTAATCTGGGTAATCTGCTTGGTGATGCGGGTTTTGGATATTTGCAGATTTGCAAAATCTACACGTGCTATCTTTTGGAATTTGCAAATATCCTCATTGATGCTTCTCCTTCTGGGTCTCACCACGTAAGAAGGGGGAAACCTCAGACCAACAGGTGTGCCATGACAATTCTTGAAGAACTCGAAGCCCGCCGCGCGACTGCCCGTCTTGGTGGCGGTGAAAAGCGGATCGCGGCGCAACACGCCAAAGGCAAGCTGACAGCACGTGAGCGGATCGATCTGCTGCTGGATGACGGTAGTTTCGAAGAGTTTGATATGTTTGTTGCCCACCGCTGCACTGATTTCGGTATGGAGCAACAACGCCCTGCGGGTGACGGTGTTGTCACAGGCTGGGGCACGATCAATGGCCGGATGGTCTATGTGTACAGCCAAGACTTTACCGTTTTTGGCGGATCACTTTCTGAAACCCACGCACAGAAGATCTGCAAAATCATGGATATGGCGATGCAAAACGGCGCGCCTGTTATTGGTCTTAACGACTCTGGCGGTGCGCGTATCCAAGAGGGGGTGGCGTCGCTTGCTGGTTATGCCGAGGTTTTCCAGCGCAACATCATGGCGTCAGGCGTTGTGCCGCAAATTTCAGTTATCATGGGGCCATGTGCAGGTGGTGCGGTTTATAGCCCTGCGATGACCGACTTTATCTTTATGGTCAAAGACACGTCCTATATGTTCGTGACAGGACCCGATGTTGTGAAAACAGTAACGAACGAAGTTGTCACAGCCGAAGAACTGGGCGGGGCATCAACCCACACCAAGAAATCATCTGTGGCCGATGGCGCATTTGAAAACGACGTTGAGGCATTAATCGAAGTGCGCCGTCTTGTGGATCTTTTGCCGCTGAATAATCGCCAAAAGCCGCCTGTGCGCCCGTTCTTTGACGATGTGAACCGGATCGAAGACAGTCTTGATACGTTGATCCCTGACAATCCAAACACGCCTTACGATATGAAAGAGCTGATCAATAAGCTGGGCGACGAGGGCGATTTCTTTGAAATCCAAGAGGATTACGCGAAAAACATCCTGACCGGCTTTATCCGCCTTGAGGGATCAACCGTGGGTGTGGTTGCGAACCAGCCGATGGTTCTGGCGGGTTGCCTCGACATTGATAGCTCGCGCAAGGCCGCGCGATTTGTGCGGTTCTGCGATGCGTTTGAAATCCCTATCCTGACGCTTGTCGACGTTCCGGGCTTTTTGCCGGGCACAAGCCAAGAATTTGGCGGCGTGATCAAACACGGTGCAAAGCTTTTGTTCGCATATGGCGAAGCGACAGTGCCAAAAGTGACTGTGATCACGCGCAAAGCCTACGGCGGCGCGTATGACGTGATGGCGTCCAAGCACCTGCGCGGCGACTTTAACTATGCGTGGCCCACAGCCGAAATCGCTGTGATGGGCGCAAAAGGTGCCACCGAGATTATCCACCGTGGTGATCTGGGTGAAGCGGAAAAGATTGCCCAGCACACCAAAGACTATGAAGACCGGTTTGCGAACCCGTTTGTGGCCGCCGAAAAGGGCTTTATCGACGAAGTGATCATGCCGCATTCGACGCGTAGACGTGTCTGTCGTGCATTTGCGTCCTTGCGGGGCAAGTCATTGCAGAACCCGTGGAAGAAGCACGATAATATCCCACTGTAGATCGTGGCCTGTGCCGCGGCGAACTTGAACATAAACAAAGAAAGGTTGTTGCAATGAAGTTCCTGCATTTTGTGCTGCCTTTTTGTTTGGCCAGTGGGGCCGCTGCCCAAGCCATTCCAGTGCCTTCGGGCGTTGATATGACGTTGTTTGAAGTTCTGTTTGAGCAAGAGCCAGTCCAGCTTGCGCGGTTCCGTTTTGTTGTGCCTGCGATTGCAGGTGGTGCTGTTCCATTTGGTGACGTTGCATCAGATATCGAATACTTATGTGGCGCCGTTGTCGTTCCGGCGCTGGCTGCCAATGCATGGACATCAGGCGAAGTTGTGATCTCATTGTCGGCACAAGAGCTGGGTTTTGGCGAACCTGCACACGATATTACCCAGTATTTTCAACCTTTTAGTATCCAAGATGGCAATTGCCATTGGGAAGAGTTTTAAATGGAAAAGCATCGAGGATTTCCCGGCCGTTTGGCAGGGACAGATTTCCAATTCATAATCCGACGCGCCTATAAAGAAGGTGCAACGCCTCTGACCGAGCGCGAGCGCTTTCGCGACCGCAGACCGCCTGACCGGCGTGCCGACGCAGGCTTTATGCGGGCATTGTGGGAACAGTTTGGCGATCAGCCGTTCGTGCGCGGCAATCTTGATGCGGGGCGTCTTAGCTGGCTTTTGGGCCGCGAAGTCATTCCTGCCGAAGATCCATTTGATCCCGCCGATTACGAGGCGCTATTGCGCATCGACGTTGCCAAAATGCGGATCAACTTTCCCGAAATATTAGGAGCGTAGGCCTTTGGCACTCGGCGATTACTTGCACATCTTGAACCCAGACCAGCGGAATTCAGCGCAGATTTGCGCCGACGCTGGTTCGCGCTTTGCTGTGCAGTTTTTTCCCGCCAAAGTGGAGACAGCAAAGTTCGGTTTCAACATGTCGAATGATGCGAATTGTCAAAACCGTTACCCTTCCCCTAACCGGTCTGCCCCTTATCGGGGTGGATCGGCCCCTTTTTGCGTCATCCAAAAGGTAAGGTTTTCCGGTAGAACGGGGGGGGATTGTCCCTGTTATGTAAACAAAAGGGTTGATGTTGTGCACCAGACAGGTGATTCTGTCCGGACAATTAAAACAGGTAAGGTCAAATCATCATGCTTAATAAATCTTGGATTCTCGCAATCACCGCTTCATTCTCTCTCGCAGGTTGTCTCGAGAGTGACGGAGAGCGCGCGCTCGTCGGTGCTGGCGTTGGTTGTATTGCCAGCGAAGCAATCACCGGCGGTGACTGTACAACTGGTGCACTCGGTGGCGCACTTATCGGCACACTCGCTGACGACGTCACTGGTCGCTAAAACTTTCCAGCTTTCGCTGGTTGATATTCGACGCCGTCGGGGTTCGTCCCCGGCGGCGTTTTGCGTTTAAAGGACTGCTCACATGTTCAAGAAAATTCTGATCGCCAACCGTGGTGAAATTGCTTGCCGCGTTATCAAGACAGCAAAGAAAATGGGGATCAAAACGGTCGCCATTTATTCTGATGCGGACAGAAACGCACTGCATGTAAAGATGGCAGACGAAGCCGTGCGCATTGGGCCGGCGCCTGCCAATCAGTCCTATATCGTCATCGAAAAGGTGATGGACGCGATCAAACAAACGGGCGCAGAGGCCGTGCATCCGGGTTATGGTTTCTTGTCCGAGAACGCAAAGTTCGCCGAGGCACTTGAGGCCGCAGGCGTTGCGTTTATTGGTCCGCCTAAGGGCGCGATTGAAAAGATGGGCGACAAGATCACGTCCAAGAAGCTGGCCCAAGAGGCGAATGTTTCCACGGTCCCCGGCTATATGGGTTTGATCGAAGACGCAGACGAAGCGGTCAAAATCTCAAACGAGGTCGGCTATCCTGTGATGCTTAAAGCGTCAGCTGGTGGTGGCGGCAAGGGCATGCGGATTGCATGGAATGATCAAGAAGCCCGCGAAGGTTTCCAATCGTCCAAGAACGAAGCGGCAAACTCGTTTGGCGATGACCGGATTTTCATTGAAAAATTCATCACCCAACCCCGCCATATCGAAATTCAGGTGCTTTGCGACAAGCACGGCAATGGCGTCTTCCTGCATGAGCGGGAATGTTCGATCCAACGGCGTCAGCAAAAGGTCATCGAAGAAGCACCAAGCCCGTTTCTTGACCCTGAAACACGTGCGGCGATGGGTGCGCAGTCTGTGGCATTGGCCAAGGCGGTCGATTATGCATCGGCAGGTACAGTTGAATTTATCGTTGATGGCGACCGCAACTTTTACTTCCTTGAGATGAACACGCGTTTGCAGGTGGAACACCCTGTAACCGAGCTGATTACTGGCGTTGATCTGGTCGAACAGATGATCCGCGTCGCCTATGGCGAAACGCTGCCATTCAAACAAGATGATTTGAAAATCAACGGCTGGGCCATGGAAAGCCGCCTATACGCCGAGGACCCGTACCGTGGGTTCCTGCCGTCTATTGGCCGTCTCACGCGCTACCGCCCACCCGCCGAAGAGGCGACAGCGACCCGCGCTGTGCGCAACGATACCGGCGTCTTTGAGGGCGGCGAGATCAGCATGTATTACGATCCGATGATCGCAAAGCTGTGCACATGGGCACCTGACCGCGCTGCCGCGATTGAGGAAATGCGTCTGGCACTTGATGCGTTTGAGGTTGAGGGCATTGGCCACAACCTGCCGTTCTTGGCATCGGTTTATGACCACCCGAAATTCACGTCAGGCAACATGACCACAGCATTCATCGAAGAAGAGTTCCCTGATGGCTTTGATGGTGTGCCGCTTGTTGCGCGCGACGTAAAGCGCGTCGCTGCTGCGATTTCCGCAATGTACCGTGTGACCGAAATTCGCCGGACCCGCGTGTCAGGCCGGATGGACAACCACGAACGCAAAGTTGGCTCTGACTGGGTTGTGCGCCTACAGGGCGAAGATGTCCCCGTCGTAATTGATGCGGATCAATCAGGTGCGACGATCAACATGGGCACAGAAAGCCTGCGCGTCGAGAGCGACTGGACACCGGGTCAGCCGCTTGCCCGCCTTATGGTCGATGGTGAACCTCTGGTTCTGAAGATCAGCAAACTGCCTGGCGGTTTCCGGGTCCGTTACCGCGGTGCTGATCTGCCTGTGCATGTGTATTCACCGCGTCAGGCCGAGCTTGCTGCCCTCATGCCTGAAAAAATCGCTGCAGATACGTCAAAGTTGCTGCTTTGCCCAATGCCAGGTCTGATCGTGGCAGTGAATGTCGCCGTCGGCGACGAGGTCCAAGAGGGACAAGCGCTATGCACTGTCGAGGCGATGAAGATGGAAAACATCCTCAAGGCCGAGAAAAAGGGCGTCGTGTCCAAAGTCAACGCGGCCGCAGGCGATAGCCTAGCTGTTGACGATATCATTTTGGAATTCGAGTGATCTTGTCAGCCGAAATAACGGGTAGGGCGGTTTATCCGCCCAACCTGCGATCGCTGATCTCTTGTTGGCGCAACGGCATTTTGTCGATTGAGCGGGACAGCTCGCGCACGCTCCAAGGTGCGGGTTTGCGCAATGCGACACGCCCGTCTTTGCTAAGCAATGCCAACATAAAGCCACGCGGGCGTAATTCTGTGCGCAATGCACTTGGGTTGTCAGGATCAGTATCCGTGATGATGATCACATCGCGCAGCGCAAGATCGTCAGGTCGATTCGTCAATAAATCCATCTGGCTCAAAAACTGCGGATCATCTGGCGCTTCGCCAAACACGACAAGCGCGCGTGCGTGCCACGTAAAATCATCAAGCGTGATTTCAGAGGCTTCGAATATTTGTGTATGGTCGGCCTCCCACGCCTCAAGAACTGTGCCGTCTTGGGCAAATGCGGGGCTACTGACCAAGGCCAGCGCGGCGAGCGCGGAGATTAATGTGCGTTTCATACTTAACGATATAGGTGCGTTGATCGCAAAAGCGAAACGATCTGCGACAATCCTTTCAAAAAAATATCCGCCCATCGGGAGAATGACATGACTGATCACGAAAAATGGGCTGAAATTGCCAAAGCAGAGCTGCGTGGCAAGCCGTTAGGCGATCTGACATGGAAAACCCTTGAGGGGATCGAGGTTCAACCGCTGTATACGGCTGACGATACTGCTGACCTGCCACATATGGGCGGCATTCCGGGGCAGGCGCCTTATACACGCGGCGTTAAGGCCACGATGTATGCTGGCCGCCCTTGGACGATCCGCCAATACGCAGGTTTCTCCACAGCCGAGGAATCCAACGCATTCTACCGCAAAGCGCTAGCCGCAGGTCAGCAGGGTGTTTCCGTTGCCTTTGATCTGGCGACGCATCGTGGCTATGACAGCGACCACGAGCGGGTCGAGGGTGATGTCGGCAAAGCTGGCGTTGCGATTGATAGCGTTGAGGATATGAAAATCCTGTTCGACGGTATCCCGTTGGACAAAGTATCAGTTTCAATGACGATGAACGGCGCAGTGATCCCGATCCTCGCGAGCTTTATTGTCACCGGAGAAGAGCAGGGGCACGACAAATCTGTGCTGTCTGGGACAATCCAGAATGACATCCTTAAGGAATTTATGGTGCGGAACACTTATGTGTACCCGCCTGAACCGTCGATGCGTCTGATCGCGGACATTATCGAATATACGTCTGCCGAGATGCCAAAATTCAACAGCATCTCGATCTCTGGCTACCATATGCAAGAGGCTGGCGCTAACCTTGTCCAAGAACTCGCGTTCACCATCGCTGATGGTCGCGAATACGTGCGCACCGCGATTGCGCGTGGCATGGACGTGGATGCGTTTGCTGGGCGTTTGTCGTTCTTCTTTGCGATTGGCATGAACTTTTTCATGGAAGCCGCGAAATTGCGTGCCGCGCGTCTGCTTTGGTCGCGGGTCATGGCCGAGTTTGAGCCCAAGAACCCAAAGTCATCCATGCTGCGGACCCACTGCCAAACGTCTGGCGTATCCCTGCAAGAACAAGACCCATACAACAACGTCATCCGCACCGCATACGAGGCGATGTCAGCCGTGCTTGGCGGCACGCAGTCCCTTCACACCAATGCATTGGACGAAGCGATTGCCCTGCCAACCGACTTTTCCAGTCGCGTGGCGCGCAATACCCAGTTGATTTTGCAAGAAGAAACCGGCGTGACCAACGTCGTCGATCCTTTGGCAGGTTCATACTATGTCGAAAGCTTGACGCATGAGCTGGCCGAGCAAGCTTGGAAGCTGATCGAGGAAGTCGAAGAGATGGGCGGCATGACCAAGGCTGTGGCCTCGGGTATGCCAAAGCTGAAAATCGAAGAAACCGCCGCAACCCGTCAGGCGATGATCGACCGTGGCACCGAAGTCATTGTTGGTGTGAACAAATACCGCAAAGACAACGAAGACCCGATTGATATCCGCGACATTGATAACGGCGCTGTGCGCGACTCGCAGATCGCCCGTCTTAAGGCGACCAAAGCGGCCCGCGATGATGCGACATGTGCGGCAACCTTGGCCGAGATTACGCGCCGCGCAAACGAGGGTGGTAACATCCTTGAGGCAGCCGTTGATGCGGCCCGCGCCCGCGCAACCGTAGGAGAGATCAGCATGGCGATGGAAAAATCATTTGGCCGCCACCGCGCCGAAGTGAAGACTTTGGCGGGCGTCTATGGTGCCGCTTATGAAGGCGACGCAGGTTTTGCGGCGATCCAAGCATCGGTCGAAAAGTTTGCCGAAGACGAAGGCCGTCGCCCACGTATGCTGGTCGTAAAAATGGGCCAAGATGGCCATGATCGCGGTGCCAAAGTTATTGCCACGGCCTTTGCTGATATCGGGTTTGACGTGGACGTTGGTCCATTATTCCAAACCCCAGCCGAAGCAGCCCAAGACGCGGTGGACAACGACGTCCATGTCATTGGCATCAGCTCTCAGGCGGCAGGGCACAAGACGCTGGCCCCGAAATTGGTCCAAGCTTTGAAAGACGCGGGCGCCGAAGATATCCTTGTTATCTGTGGCGGCGTGATCCCCCAGCAGGATTATCAATTCTTGTACGATGCGGGCGTCAAAGCGATTTTTGGTCCGGGTACAAACATCCCGAACGCAGCCGAGGATATTCTAAAGCTGATCCGCGCATCACGACCCTAGCCCAGAATAAGAACTGCAATTTCGAAATGACGGGCCTGCGCAGATGCGCGGGCCTTTCGTGTTTTTCTGGCTATTGTTCAGATAATACTTGCATCACGCGCTAATCCGTCAATTCTAGGGGGACGCGCCTCATATCCCCCAAAGGACTGAAATCATGTTTCTTTTCGACCATATAGCAGTTGGCTGCAAGGAGCTTTCGATTGGTGTTGCATGGGTCGAAGACAAGCTGGGTGTTTCCCTCCAACCGGGTGGTCAACACGTGCATTACGGCACGCACAACATGCTGCTGGGCCTTGGTCCTGACTTGTATCTAGAAGTGATTGCAAAAGACCCAAGCGCCAAACCGACGGGCCGTCCTACGTGGTTTGGGCTTGATCATTTCACAGGACCACCTCGTTTGGCGAATTGGATTTGCCGGAACGACGATCTTGCTATCGCGCCCGAAATGACCGGCCCTGCCGTTGCTTTGACGCGCGGCGATCTAAAGTGGGAACTGACCGTGCCAGATAGTGGCGATTTGCCGATGGATGGCGGGTTTCCAAGCCTGATGAAATGGGGCGCGGGCGTTACACCACCTAGCGGCAAACTGTTGGATCGTGGATGCCGTTTGAAATCATGGACTGTGCTGCATCCTGACGCTGAAAGGTTGCGCAATATGGTGCCGCTTCATGATCCGCGTGTCTATTTCGAAACAGGCCCGCTTGGGTTCGAAGCTGTTTTTGAAACGCAGTCTGGCCTGCGCTATTTATGACGGTTCGTATCGCAAATACCGGTGATGCGGCCGCGATTGCTGCGATCATGAACCGCGTCATTCGTGATACGATTGTGACATTCAACAGTGTTGAGACGACAATTGAAGAAATCGCGACCGCAATCGACGCGGGCATACCCTATTTTGTCTATGAAAATGCGGGGGGAATCATCGGGTACAGTGGCTACGGCGATTTTCGTACCGGCGTTGGATATGCCAAGACGGTCGAATACGGGATAGCAGTCGATCCTGCAGGGCAGGGGCTAGGCGCAGGTCGCGCATTGCATCAGGCCGCATGCGACCACGCGAAGGCGGCGGGAAAAACCACCATCGTTGCATGTATCAGCGCAGGTAACCCGCAAGGCATCGCCTTTCACAAAGTCATGGGATTTGAACAGACAGGCTACATGCCAGCAGTCGGTCACAAGTTCGGTCGTGATCATGATCTTGTGTTTGCGCAAAAACGCCTCTGACATCTGGGGCAGACTGCGTTATTAAGACGCCATGTCGATTTGGTCCCGCATTGCTGACGCGATCTCGGCCCTCGCCTCTGGCGAAGGGTTGGGTACGGTATTTGATAAGCTGCGCGCTGATCCTGACAAATCAGTCGCGTTTACAATCGCCGTAATTGCACTTGGCGCTAAGATGGCCAAGGCTGATGGGCAGGTCACACGCGACGAAGTTACAGCCTTTCGCGAAGTGTTCCACATCTCGCACGAGGATGAACAGCAGGCGGCCCGTGTGTTCAACCTTGCCCGCCAAGACATCGCGGGATTTGAGGATTATGCACGCCGCATCAAAGCGATGTACGACGAAACGGACGATGCAGCCCTTTGCGATTTGATGGAAGGGTTGTTCCATATCGCCCTCGCGGATGGTGTCTATCATCCCAATGAAAACGAATTTCTGCGCCGCGTAGCCGATATCTTTGGGTTTGACGAGCGTCGTTTTCTGCGTATCCGTTCCCAATTTGTTGAGGACGCCGCACGTGATCCTTATGACGTTCTGGGTGTTGATCCCACTGCTTCCATGGACACGATAAAATCCGCTTGGCGCAAACTTGTGCGCGAAACCCACCCTGACCAGTTAATGGCGCGCGGTGTTCCCGAAGAGGCGATTAAACTGGCCGAGACCCGTCTGATCGCCGTGAACCGCGCATGGGAAGAAATCACCGCAGCCCGCGAAAGCGAGAACGCGTGAGGATCGCCACCTACAACGTCGAGTGGTTTAACAGTCTGTTTGATAACGCGGGTCAACTGCACAACGATGATGCATGGTCTGGCCGCTGGGACGTGACGCGCCGCCAGCAAACCGCTGCATTGGGCCAAGTTTTTCAGGCGATGGACGCCGACGCAATCATGATCGTTGAGGGGCCAGATACCAGTCGCCACCGCGATGGCGCTGTCGCACTCGAGACATTTGCTGAACGGTTTGATCTGCGCGCCCGCAAAGTCGTCATGGGTTTCCTGAACGATACCCAGCAAGAGATTTCACTGCTCTATGATCCTGATGTGGCCACTGCCAAGCATGACCCAATCGGGACCCTTGATGTGGATAGCCCTGCACCACGCTTTGATGCTGAACTGCAGATGGACCTTGATATAGATGCCCGTCCCGAGGTGATCCGGTGGTCCAAACCACCGCTTGAGGTGGCCATGAAGGTCGGCGCGCTCGATCTGCGCCTGATTGGTGTGCATGCGAAATCCAAGGCCCCGCACGGTGCGCAAAACGACGAAGAAGCCCGCCTGATTTCCATCAAAAACCGCCGCAAACAACTGGCGCAATGCATTTGGCTGCGGCAACGGGTGAACCAACATATTAGCGCCGAGGAAAACCTGATTGTCCTTGGTGACTTTAACGACGGTCCGGGTTTGGACGAATACGAAAAGCTGTTTGGCCGCTCGGGCGTTGAGATCGTGCTGGGCGAAGGTGATGCGACCCGCTTGTATGACCCGCACGCACAGATGGTCCTTGGTCGCCGCATTGGCGCGTTGCCATCAACTGCCCGCTTTAAAAAGCAACATGGGCCATACCTTCAAGCTCTGCTTGATTATGTAATGGTCGCACCGGGGTTGCGAACACGTAACCCTGCGTGGCAAATCTGGCATCCTTTTGATCACCCTGCTTGCTATGAAAATGTTCCGCTGCGCGAAGCATTGCTACTGGCATCTGATCATTTCCCGGTCACGCTGGATTTTGATACCTAGGCAATATCCCACCGTTTTGGCGTCGGTGCCCTCGTATTTGGGTGCCTCCAACATTAAGTTAAGAGTAACCAAGAGGGTCCTGATGATGAAAAATGTTCTTGTAACAGCCGCTGTTCTGACTGCACTTGCCGCACCTGTGCACGCGCAAGAAAGCAGTGATACCCAAGAGGGCTTCAGCCTGATGGAAGAGGGCGCAAAGCTATTGCTGCGCGGCCTCATGTCCGAGATTGAACCTAACATGCAAGAGTTTCAAAACCTCATGGAAGGGTTCGGTCCAGCCATGCAATCATTCATGGTTGAACTGGGTCCGCGTCTTGATGAATTGCTCGAGATTATCGACGATATTGAGAACTACGGCCAACCGGAAATGCTGCCAAATGGCGACATTATCATGCGGCGTAATCCCGATGCGCCAAGCGTTACCCTTCCGCAGGCTGAGGGCGAGATCGAGCTTTAGCAAATTTGATCGTGCCATCTGCGTCCAGCGCATTGGCCAGTGCTTTAAACCGCTGCTCGGCCACTTCGCCAAATAGGGGGCGGGCGTGTTCGGTCAATGTTAGTGTCAGTTCGCGCGTCTTTGGGTTCCACTTGAACGCGCCGGGTTCTTCGTCAGGTGACAGCCACAGCATCGCACCTAGGCGCATTGCGCGGCCAAGAATTTCTGCCTCTTTGATCTGCGCTTCGTCTAGCAGCGCAAACAACGGATCAAACCTGCCGCCAACGGGTTTTGACGTATAGCGGTACATCAGGGCAAGCCCCATCAAAACGCGTTCGTAGTGCTTAAGCCCACCCAGATTGGCGCGCGTCGTATTATCAAACGTCACTTCGGCACGGTAATCAGGATGCGCACGCCAACTAACGTCA
The DNA here is from genome assembly GCA_034111185.1 of Paracoccaceae bacterium. Lineage (GTDB taxonomy): Bacteria > Pseudomonadota > Alphaproteobacteria > Rhodobacterales > Rhodobacteraceae > Yoonia. The sequence goes on from JAWUXS010000026.1 coordinate 113,625, forward strand.
TGCAGCAGGCATGCGGCCTTAATGATCCGCTTGCGTTGCCAATTTGCCCTTGGAAACAAAGGTTTTACGAAATTATACAAGATACGGCCAAACCCCGGCATGCGGGCATCTTTGGCTTCGGCAAACCGGCAGGCTTCGATTAGGGGGTCACGTTCACGTAAAGCGCGTGGCATCTGCTCATACAGCATACCTTCGCGGATGCCGTACGATGAAACAGCAATATCTTTGGGCTTAAACGTGCGGATCAGTCGCTTTAGCACCTCAATCGCAAGGGGCACCAACGACATCCGACTATCAGAGATGTGGCATCTCTGGCGCAGTTCCTGCAGGTCACTTTCGGCGATATAATCGGCCGTCGCTGTGATCTGCCGCGCGGACATCCGGTATTCATGCAGAACTGTCAGGGGGTATCCGCGCCGCTCCATATCGATCCGCGCGATGGCCCGCCAAGACCCACCAACAAGGAAAAGACGCATCCCTGTTTCATTTTCCATACTGTCATGCAGGTCCAGCATCGTTTGTTTGATGTGCGACTTAAGCGCCTTTTTGCCGCCTTCGATCTCGCGCAGCTTTAGCGGGCCAAGCGGGGACGTCATGCGCCTGCCGACGTGACCATCTGCTAAATCGGCCAATTCCATCGACGATCCGCCGATATCACAGACAAGGCCATATGACCCCGGCCAGCCGAGCAACACGCCTTGGGCCGAAAAACGTGCCTCATCTTTGCCGTTGATGATCCAAATCTTGATGCCAGTCTCGCGCTCTACCTCGTCGCGGAAATCTTTGCCGTCGCGCGCCTCGCGAACCGCCGCTGTGGCAACAGCGGTGACAGGGGTGATCCCCATGCCTTTGGCCAAAGCTGCGAACCGCCGGATTGCCGATAGCGCGCGAATGCGCCCCTCAGGGTTCAGGTGCCCAGTTTGCGACAGGCCCGCGCCCAACGCACACATGATTTTTTCGTTGTAGAAATAGGCGGGTGATCGCGCTGCGCCATCAAAAACCACCATCCGAACCGAGTTTGATCCGACATCGATCACGCCAACACGGCCTAATCCCATCGCAGCAGCATCTTCAAAAAGCGGCCGCCCAAAACCACCCCAATCGGTGGTGTCATCGTCAATTTCGTTCTTCACGGAAATCTCCGGTGGTCATGTTTTCGATGCGACCATGTGGTGTCATCGCGTGCAAAGTCAAATGGTTAAGGTAATGTTTGCTTAATCTTCGGTGTGCGTTAGCTGCGGGACGTCTGATGCGCCCGCTGATCCACGGCCCGATAGCGACGGGTTTTCCATGAAAAACCTATGGCAGTTGAATGCAAATGCGCCGTCTGGGATTGCATCGCGGGTAAATGCACCTGTCCCATCCATGACCCAACTTTGCGCTACATCATGAAGATTAGCAGCCATAATTTGGCCAGTGATCTGCGCCTTTACGGTGTTGTTCGTAATCTCGATCAACGTCTCGACACGGCGGTTTAGGTTGCGACCCATCCAGTCGGCTGACGACATAAACACCCGCGCCTTTTTCGACGGTAGCTCGTGCCCATTTCCAAAACATATCAGCCTTGAGTGTTCGAGAAAGCGACCCACGATAGATTTAACGCGGATGTTTTCTGACAAACCGCTGACACCAGGGCGCAACCCGCAGATACCGCGCACAACAAGACTAATTTTAACCCCATCTTGTGATGCCGCATAAAGCGCGTCGATGACGTCTTTTTCGATCAGGGAATTCATCTTGGCCCAGATCGTGGCGGGTTTGCCCGCGCGGGCCAAAGCCGCTTCATCCGCGATATGCGACAGGAGAGATGTTTTCAGATCAATCGGCGAAATCGCAAGATTTTCGAGCCCGTCTGGCTGCGCATACCCTGAAAGGTAATTGAACACTTTGGTTGCATCGCGCCCCAGCTTATTGTCGCAAGTGAACAGGCTGACATCGGTATAAATGCGAGCCGTAATCGGATGGTAGTTTCCTGTGCCAAAGTGGGTATAAGTCACCAGCTTTTGACCTTCGCGGCGCACAACCGTGCTGATCTTGGCGTGGGTTTTGTAGTTGAGAAAGCCGTATACAACATGCGCGCCTGCGCGTTCCAGCCTACGCGATTGGCGAATATTCGCGGCCTCGTCGAAACGTGCCTTCAGCTCAACCAATGCTGTGACTGACTTGCCTGCCTCTGCTGCCTCGCAAAGAGCCTCAACAATAGGAGAGTTGCGCGAGGTGCGGTAAAGCGTCTGCTTGATCGCCACAACGTCAGGATCGCGGGCGGCTTGGGTCAGGAACCGCACAACCATATCAAACGTCTCATAGGGGTGGTGCAGCAACATATCCTTGGACCGGATCGCGGCGAACATATCCCCATCATGGTCTTGCACGCGTTCGGGCACGCGGGGGGAAAACGGCGACCAAAGCAGATCAGGCCTGTCGTCTAGAACCAGCTCACTTAGGTCGGCCATGCCGATCATGCCGTCGACTTCGACAACCTCGGATTCTATCACATGAAGCTCGGACTTGATCATGGTCTTCAACGCTTTGGGTGCATCAACCGAGATCTTCAGCCGCACAACCTCGCCACGGCGGCGACGTTTCAGCGCAGTCTCAAACTCGCGGACAAGATCCTCGGCCTCTTCTTCAACCTCAAGATCGCTATCACGCAGGACGCGGAATGCGCAGTGCCCTTTGACCCTATAGCCAGGGAATAGCCGTCCAACATGGAGCAGCAACAATTCTTCAAGCGGCAGAAACCGGTGACCATTCTCGGATGGCAATGAAATGAAACGGTCAATCTGCGCAGGGACTGGCAACATGGCCCGTAGCGGGCGTTTATCGCTTTTGCGCTCAAGCTCCAGTGCGAGGGCGAAACCTTCATTCGGCAAAAACGGGAACGGGTGTGCGGGATCAATCGCAAGCGGCGATAGGACAGGAAATACCTGCTCAAGAAACAGTTTATCGAGATAGACAGCATCGCTGTCTAGCAATGTATCCCGCGACATTAGTTGAATATCTGCCAAAGCAAGTTCGGTTGACAGCGCCCGAAACACCGCCTGCTGGCGCGCAATTAAACGGCGTGCATGAATATCGATCAGGCCCAACTGCTCAAGCGGGGTTAGCCCGTCGAATGCCGGTGTGGAATTGCCCGCCTGTGCCAGTTCGCGCAGGCCCGCGACGCGCACAGTATAAAATTCGTCCAGATTAGTCGCCGAGATCGACAGGAACCGCAGCCGCTCTAACAAAGGAACCCGCGTGTTTTCCGCCTCTTCGAGGACACGATCGTTAAAGCCTAGCCAGCTGAGCTCGCGGTTCACGAAACGCGCAGGGCCAGTCAGGTCCATCGCCGGATCAAGGGTAATGGGCTCTGGAAACGGGCTCTCAAGGAAATCACTTGTCATCATGGCTATGTGGCATCCAATTCTTGCGATTTTATGACGTATCGCAGCAATACTGCAGTATCACTCGGACGTTGGTTGATTGTCCAGTAACGCGGCCGCCATGCGTTGGTTCACTGCTTTACTGTCACGCAATGCAATCGCGTCTAACTTAGCAACAATATCAGCGGCTGCTGCAAATGACCGCTCAATCCGCAAAGCAAGATACGAGGCCAGCGCCAGTGGTGGCGTGATCTGGCGGTCGGTAAACAGTTTTAGGATCAGCGCTGTCAGCAGGTCGTCATCAGGATCATCAATCGTCGCAACAGTGGTGGCCTGCATCCGGCTGGCAAGATCAGGCAGGGCAATGGGCCACCGCGCAGGGGGCTGTTGCGCCGTCATCAGCAAAGGCCGCCCCGTATGGCGTTGGTGATTGTGCAGGTGGAACATTGCTGCCTCAGCCTCGGGGGGGAGTTGCTCCATGTCCTCAACGATAATGGCCGTTGGCGGCGGCGGGGTCGCTGTGATTTCGGATGCAGGGATGATCATCGCATCAGTTTGTGTTTGAAACACACGGGCAAGGTGGCTTTTGCCACTCCCGCTTGGTCCGGTAAGCACCAGCTTACCCTCGGGCCAACCACCAGCAGCCCCGATCATCGCGTATGCAGTTCGGTTTGCGGATGAAACAAAGAAATCATCGGCCCCGAGGGCAACACCCGCTGGCCATTCAAAGACAAGTTGCTCAGCCATGTCAGTCCTCTTCGGATAGGCCGCGATAGAGGCGGCCACCCTTGTACTGTTCAATCCCAAACCGGATTAGAACGCCGATCATTGCCGCGACTGGCACGGCGACTAGCATGCCGACAAATCCGAACAATGCGCCAAAGACAGACAATGCAAATATCAGCCAAACAGGGTGCAGGCCAACAGACTTACCAACCAGTTTAGGTGTGATGACGTTGCCTTCAAAGAACTGGCCGATTGCAAAGACGATGACAACGGCAGCAATCCAACCCCATTCGCCCCAGAACTGGAACAACGCGAGGCCGATCGCCAAAGCACCGCCGACAAGTGCGCCGACATAAGGAATAAACGTCACCAATCCCGCGATGAACCCAACAACAAGACCAAAGTTCAGTCCAACAGCCATCAAACCAACCGCGTAATACGTCCCCATCACCAGACAAACTGTGCCTTGGCCACGAATGAACGACGCAAGCGTCCGGTCGATGTCAGCAGCAATCTTGCGGACAGTTGGTGCATGGTCGCGTGGAATAAGGTCGTCAATCAACGCGACCATATTGTCCCAATCCAGCAGAAGGTAGAACGCAACAACGGGCACAACGACAAGAAGGATAATGATATTCAAAAGACCTGCAGCAGAAGACAACACACCTTCAATAAGGGCGCCACCTTTGGCTTGGATCGCGTCGGCAACTTTTGTAAGTTGTTGATAAACAACGCTCTGCTCATCCATCGCGGCTGGAAAATTCTCGCTTAGGAAGCTGCGCAATTGGTCTGGCGCATCAGGGGCGGCGGCGATCAAAGCTGACGCTTGGGTGACTAGCGTCGGGATGACCAGCAAGAACACCATGACAAAGATCAAAGCCGCGACAAGGGTGATGATCGTGACCGATATGGCCCGACTTAGCCCCATTTCCTCAAGCTTGTCTGCGATAGGATCAAGGCAGTAGGCGATAGCCCCGCCCAGAATAAAGGGCATGATCACATCACCCAGAAACCACAGAACAATAAAGAGCGCGGCAGTAGCGACGCCCCAGTATCGGGCTTGTTGTGAAACGGGAAGTGCCATGGCTGCCTGCGATCTTATCAAGGAATGTGTATCGTTTACACATGGCCGATGGCTAAGCAGAGCGCAAGGTTTGGCTGTTTTTTCACCGTTAAGTTATCAAAATCTACGGCCACCGCGTCGTAACACGGTGGCCGAGAATTCACTTGTGCCTAACGCAAGCACAAGGAGGAGGTATTTAGTGGCAGGCTGGACGTGTGCCTGGCAGCAGGACTTTGTCGATCACGTGGATCACGCCGTTGCTTGCCATGATGTCTGCGACAACGACGTTTGCAACTTCGCCTGTGCCGTCAGCGATTGTCACGCCGCCGTGGCTTGTGATGCAAAGACGCTCGGACGCGAGGATCGGCTTATAATAGTTTGATCCCGCGGCAAAACCTGATGCTGTTAGCTTGCGGTCGTCTACATGGTACAAAAGAACGTTGGTCAGATTGCCTTTGTTCTCAGGCTGAAGCAGCGTTTCAACTGTGCCCGCAGGCAATGCTGCAAATGCGTCGTTCAACGGTGCATATACCGTGAACGGACCCGGACCTGATAGCGTCTCTGCTAGGCCTGCTGCTGTGACTGCGGCAACAAGTGTTGAGAAACGCTCGTCTCCCGCTGCGATGTCTACGATAGTCTGCGCGCTTGCGGCTGTTGCTGATGTTGCGATGACGGCTGCGGCGATAATGCTTGTGAATTTCATGGTGTGTCCCTCGTTGTTAAATGAATGCGAACTTGCATCTGGTAAGGGTTACGGGGTGATATTGGGATTGGGTCACTTGCTGAACAAACATGTCAGAGGGGTGAAATGTTTGATCTGACTTGGCACTTCTTACGTTCCCAGAGCTTGCAACACCCTTTAACGCAGCCTAAACCTGCCCCAACCCGTTTATTCTAAAGGTATATCGCGATGCGCCTCAGCCGCTACTTCTTGCCCGTTCTGAAAGAAACTCCGCGCGAAGCGCAGATCGTCAGCCACCGCTATATGTTACAAGCAGGCATGATTAAGCAGGCGAGCGCTGGCATCTATTCGTGGCTACCGCTTGGTTACAAGGTCCTCAAAAAGATCGAAAACATCGTTCACGAGGAGCAAGCACGCGCGGGACACCACGCAATGCTGATGCCAACGATCCAATCGGCAGACCTATGGCGCGAAAGCGGTCGCTATGATGCCTACGGTGACGAAATGCTGCGCATCAAAGATCGCCAAGACCGCGACATGCTATTCACACCAACCGCAGAAGAGCTGATTACAGACATCTTCCGCTCGAATGTGACGTCTTACAAAGACCTGCCGCTGACAATGTACCAAATCCAGTGGAAATTCCGCGACGAAGTCCGCCCGCGTTTCGGTGTGATGCGTGGCCGTGAATTCTACATGAAGGACGGTTATAACTTTGACCTGACAAAAGAAGACGCGCTGCATTCGTACAACCGTCACTTGGTCAGCTATCTGCGCACATACGAGCGTATGGGCCTCAAAGCGATCCCAATGCGTGCGGACTCTGGTCCAATCGGTGGTGATGACACCCACGAGTTCCTTGTTCTGGCCGACACAGGCGAAAGCGAAGTGTTCTACGATAGCGCCGTGACAGATCTGACATTCGGCGACCGCGAGATTGATTTTGACGATCACGCAGCCTGCGCCGCCGTGATGGAAGAGTTCACAACGAAATATGCCCGCACAGACGAAACCCACGACGAGGCATTGTTCAACGAAGTTCCAGAAGAGCGTCGCAAGACAGCCCGCGGTATCGAAGTTGGCCAAATCTTCTACTTTGGTACCAAATACTCGGATGCATTGAACGCAGCTGTTGATAACGGCGAAGGCGGCAAAGTGAACGTGCACATGGGCTCGCACGGTATTGGCGTGTCACGTCTGCTGGGCGCGATCATCGAAGCATCGCATGACGACAAAGGCATCATCTGGCCTGAAGGTGTCACACCTTTCCACGTCGGCATCCTGAACATGCGCAGCGGCGACGACGCCTGCGACGCAGCTTGCGAAGATCTGTACAAGAAATTCATCGCGGCAGGTCTCGACCCGCTTTATGATGACCGCGACGAGCGGGCAGGCGCAAAGTTCGGAACGATGGACATGATTGGCCTGCCTTGGCGTATTACCATCGGCCCACGTGGCATCAAGAACGGTGTTGTCGAAGTCACGTCACGCCGCACAGGCGAGAGCGAAGAGATGCCAGCAGCAGACGCAATTGCAAAGATCACGGCGATCTACGCCAACATCGCTTGAAAGGTTTGACCATGATTGAACGTATTGAAACAACCGCTCGGGCGTCAAAGATTGTTAAGCATAATGGCGTTGCCTACCTCAGCGGCCAAGTGGCCGAAGGTGCGACGATCCAAGAGCAGACAATTGAATGCCTAGCGCGTGTCGATGCGCTTTTGACAAAGGCGGGGTCTTCTAAGGAACAAATGCTGCGCGCCACGATCTGGCTTTCTGACATGAGCTATTTCAACGGTCTCAATGAGGTTTGGAATGCTTGGGTACCTGAGGGCCACGCCCCCGCGCGTGCTTGCGGCGAAGCCAAACTGGCCCGCGCAGAGTTGATGGTCGAGATTATCGTCGACGCTGCCTACGACTAGCTCCGAATCTTTAGGTCTGCTATTTGTGTGAAAACTAAGACGAGCAGGTCTTCAATATGATCAAGATATTTACCCTTGCTGGTGGGCTTTGTGGTGCCGCGATCCTGTCGCAGTACCCCGAGTTCACGCAGCAATACACACAGCGCCTTGCGGGGCAGGTTGATGCGTTGACCGTTGTTGTCGATGACTTTGACCGCTCCGCACTTGATGCGGGCCTGACCCGCAATGAGGCGCTGACCGAACTGCAGGGCAGCACGTTCCTGACGGCTCGAAGTGGCGACATGACCCGCACCTTCGCACGTCACGCGACCCTCTCGCAGGCACTTACTAACCTGCGCGAAGCGACGCCTTTGCAACGGCTACTGATGCCGCATCGCTTGTCGGATACGACGACATTCTCGCAAACTCTGGATGATTACGCACCTGCGGTCCCAGTCACTTTGGCGGGCGTTGCAGCGGCGGGAACAGGGTTCTTTGGCTGTTGGGCTGTATTTACTGCGTTCTTTGGCATTTTGGGGCGGTTGTTTCGCAGGCCCGCGAAAACACCAATTCCGGTCCGCAGCGACCCACCGCTACAGCGCAAAACGGCGCAAACGCAATCCACACCACGCTTGATGGGAGAGACGCGACCATGAAAACACTGATCACTTGGGGCGGCTGGGATGGCCACGAGCCCGACAAAGTAGCCGAGATTTTCCGCGCCATCGTCACCGACGCAGGCGGAGAGGCCGAGGTCACAGATAGCCTTGCGTGTTTTGATGACGCTGAACACCTTAAGACGTACGACCTGATCGTCCCTGTTTGGACCATGTCCGAGATCACCCGCGAAGCTGCGACAAACGTATCAGAGGCCGTGGCCCACGGCACAGGCCTTGCTGGTTGTCATGGTGGCATGTGCGATGCGTTTCGCAATATCCCGCTGTGGCAATTCATGACGGGTGCCAATTGGGTCGCACATCCGGGTGGTGACGGCGTCAAACATCGCGTGAATATCACGTCCGACGATCCGCTTGTTGCTGACATCCCTGACTTTGACGTCGAAACCGAACAATACTATCTGCACACGGACCCCGCGAACACGGTTCTTGCGACAACGCGCACCGATGTTGTGACGTGGTACCATAGCCCCAATGGCGCGGTAGATATGCCTGTCGCATGGACACGCAGTTGGGGATTGGGCCGCGTCTATTATAACGCGCTGGGCCACCACGCCGACGTAATCGCAGACGATCCTGCCCACGAAATGCTACGCCGAGGCCTGATCTGGGCAGCCCAAGGCAAAGCCCTTAGCGCAGGCCAAACCCCAGCGCATCTACAAAGCCCCGGTAACCATTGGTAGTTCCCTATTTGTGTTCATAGGCGTTTCAGAATGAGCGCGTGGGTACAACCTAAGCGCAATTGCGTCGGGGCAAATTACAGCCGCTTGACCATCCCTGCCCAAGCCCCCATTTTGCGCGAAAGCAGGAAGGACTCCCATGGCCAGTACCGCGCCTTTTTCAAAGTTCGAATGGATGATCGCTTGGCGATATATTCGGGCGAAACGCGCCGAAGGCGGTGTCAGCATTATGACATGGATTTCGCTGATCGGAATCACCCTTGCCGTGTTCGCTTTGATCGCCACATTGGCAGTCCGGTCCGGCTTTCGGGCTGAATTCGTTGACACGATCCTTGGTGCGAACGCCCATGTCGGCGTCTACCGTCAGTCCGAGATCGTAGAAGGGTCGGGGCAGTATACCCAGCTGATTAAGGGCTACGAGGAACTCGCGACCGAACTGGCCGCCATTCCTGGCGTGACCCGCGCCGCACCTTTGGTTCGCGGACAAGTCATGGGAAACCGTGGCAACGCAAATGCGGCTGTGGAAATCTTTGGCATATCGTATGAGAATCTTTTGACGATACCGCGCATCGCGCAACCAGTTGAATCCTTGGGCGACATCAACAATTTTGAAAATGGCATCTCAATCGGTTCGGTCCTTGCCCGTGATCTTGGCGTGGGCGTGGGCGACCGGATCAAGATCATATCGCCCAATGGCGCACGCACCGCTTTGGGAACAACGCCGCGGGTGAATGCCTATGATGTGGTCTACATCTTCACGGCAGGGCGCTATGACATCGATAAGATCCGCGCGTATCTGCCGATCTCTGAGGCGCAGACGTTCTTTAACCGTGATGGCGTTGCGACTGAGATCGAAGTTTTCGTCGAAAACCCAGACGAGATCGACAGCTATTCCAACACGATCCTCGGGATCGCAGGCGAGGGCGGGTACATCTGGACATGGCGCGACAGCGCAGGCGCGTTCCTGCGGGCATTGGCAATCGAAGACAATGTGATGTTTGTGATCCTGTCGATCCTTGTGCTGATCGCGTCAATGAACATCATTTCCGGCCTTATTATGCTTGTGAAAAACAAGGGCCGCGATATCGGCATCTTACGCACGATGGGTCTGACAGAAGGGTCTATTCTGCGGATCTTTTTCATCTGTGGCGCGGGTATCGGTACGATTGGCACCATCTTTGGTGTGGTCCTTGGATGCCTGTTCGCGATCTACATCGATACGATTTTCGCCTTCGTCAATTACGTTGGCGGCGGCGGGGTCTGGGACCCATCCATTCGCGGCATCTATGAATTGCCCGCAGAATTGCGCCTTGCTGATGTTATCTCGGCGGTATCTTTGTCGTTGGGCCTGTCTTGGATCATCACCATCTTTCCTGCCCGCCGTGCTGCGCGGATGAACCCAGTTGAGGCTTTGCGTTATGAGTAGTGTTTTAACGATCACAGGCATCACAAAGTCCTATAATGTGGGCAAACCCAACGCGGTGACTGTGTTGCAGGGGGCGGACCTGAATGTCGCCAAAGGCGAAGTCGTCGCCCTTGTTGCACCGTCTGGTGCAGGTAAATCGACTTTGCTGCATATTGCCGGACTTCTCGACACACCTGACTTGGGCAATGTGTCCATCAACGGCACTGACATGACCAAACTTAGCGACCGCAAACGCACAGCCGTGCGCCGGTCAGAAGTTGGATTTATCTATCAGTTCCACCACTTGCTGCCCGAGTTTTCAGCGTTGGAAAATATCGTTCTCCCGCAGCTTGCTAATGGCGTTAGTGCGGCCAACGCCAAAGCCCGCGCGATGGATTTGCTTGAGCGTGTCGGCGTCCAACACAGGGCCGAACATCGCCCTGCCGCATTGTCAGGCGGAGAGCAGCAGCGCGTTGCCTTTTGCCGATCTCTCGCGAATGAACCCTCGCTCTTGCTTGCGGATGAACCGACGGGAAACCTTGATCCTGAAACGTCCGACCGTGTCTTTGATACGTTGATGGACCTTGTGCGCAGTACAGGATTGTCAGCTGTCATTGCGACCCATAACCTTGAACTTGCCGCCCGCATGGACCGTATGGTGCGTATGGACAAAGGCGTTCTTACGCCCGGCTAAAGCCCGAAAAATTGTTCCAAAGGACAACAAATGCCTCAGAAATCCCCCGCCCAGATCGAAGCCGCTGCAAACGCAGCACTTTTGGCGCATGGCGCAGGTGAAACCCAAGCAGCCTCGGTCGCGCGCGCCGTTGCCCGTGCCGAAGAAACTGGCAACGTCATTTGTGGTCTCTACTACCTTGAAAGCTATTGCACTCAGCTTGCTTCAGGCCGCGTGAACGGAACAGTAACACCCGAGGTGACGACCCCGCGCCCAGCCTCGATCATGGCGGATGCGAAATTTGGTTTCGCCCAGCCAGCATTCGCAGCTGCCCTTGATGCGACAGCAAAGTCAGCCAAAACCAATGGCGTTGCCACGCTTTCGGTTGCGAACGCGCACACATGCACCAGCCTTGGCTTTTTCACCGAACAGTTTGCAGCCCTCGGTTTGATCGCAATCGGTTGCACGAATGCTTCGCCTGTTGTGGCACCTCCGGGTGGTAATGCCGCGGTAATCGGCACGAACCCAATCGCGATGACCGTACCGGGTGATGACAAGCCAGCCCTGCACTTTGATTTCTCAACCTCTGCCGTGGCATTGGGTAAGATCACAATGGCCAAGGCCGCTGGTCAAAAGATCCCGCTTGGTTGGGCTGTTGACGCGCAGGGCGAGCCGACAACAGATCCAGAGGCCGCTCTTAAGGGGGCATTGGTCAGTGCAGGCGGCTATAAAGGCTGGGGCTTTGGCCTGATGGTCGAACTGCTGGCCGCTGGCATGACCGGATCGGTCAACTCGCTTGATGTAAAGGGCCTAAAACTGCCCGATGGCGCACCGCATGGCCTAGGTCAGTTTTATATTGTCATGGACCCTGCGACCCACGGCGATCACTTTGTTGACCGCTTTGCCCGCGTGGCCGAGGCTGTAGCCCTGCAAGACGGCGCGCGCATTCCGGGTGCTGACAGGCTTGAAATAGCTCAGATCGACGTGCCTGACGCGCTTTGGGCGCTGGTCGAAAGCTTAGCAGCCTAAATCAAACCTTTTGCGTCACCAAAATTCCGGTAGCCATCAACGCGATACCCGCCGCTCGGGTCCATCCAAGCGGCGTGACCTCTGCGCCAAATAACCCAAAGTGATCGATGGCGGCAGCTGACATCAGTTGCCCCATCAACACGAGAAACACAGCGTTACCAACGCCCATTGCCGGCGCAATCCACGTGATTGACAGCACATAAAATGCAATCAATACGCCAGCCAGAAACAGATGCAGCGGTGCTGCGGTCACCCGACTAAATGCCGATGGCGCTGTTACCATGGCCACGATGCCTGCTGTTCCAAACGCCACGACAAACAACACTGTTGCCGCGACCGCTGGCGATCCAATCAACCGCCCCAATGCGGCATTCAGCGCCGCTAGAATAGGAATGCCAAAGCCTGCGGCCAGCATGATCGCTATGTGATGGGTCATCGTCCGTTCTCCCTCATTCACCAACAGATTGCAGCGAATTTCAGCAAGATCATAGGGGGTGCAGCACACCCCTCCAGATTAACGCCCTCTGACATTAGCGTGAGTTCTGCCGATAAGGGGTGAAACACCGCCAAACCCTGCTAAATCTCAACCAATTCTAGTTTTCAGGAGAATGTAATGTCTTTGGTCCGCAATATCGCTATCGCCGCCACGCTGCTTGCCACATCCACAAACGCGGGGCCGGTCAGCTTTGCCAGCGGCTGGTCCGTGCAGAAACTCTCGCTCTTCTCGAACAACTCCTACAGCTTTGGCAATCAGCTAAATATGTCGTCAGATGGCAGCGTCAGCATCGCTTGGGCGCGCCTGCCCACAAACGAATGGGGTGCAAAATCCGCATCTTGGAGCTGGGCGGTCGATACATCCGTGCCCGCCACAAACCTGCGCGTCAAAGGCGGCGATGACCGGAACCTATCGCTCTACTTCGTCTTCCTTCCCGAGGCGGAAGCAGCCAGCATGGAAGGCGCAGGCATCCGCCAACTGTTGCGCAACGAAAACGTCCGCGTGCTGCTTTATACTTGGGGCGGAACTGACGGGCGCGGTGCCAGCTTTGCATCGCCTTACCTGAACGATCAGGGGCAAACGATCATCCTGCGGCCCGCTGGCACCGGATCATACACCGAAAACGTGGATCTTGCGGGTGACTATGCCCGTGCATTCGGTGGCTCAGCAGGTGCGCTTGTCGGCCTCGCTGTGTCTGGCGATAGCGACGACACCGACAGCACAATCAGCGCTGCAATTGCCAATCTTTCTCTGAATTAAGGTCATCCCTCATGCGCAGCTTCCTCTCGGCCATTATCCTTTCATGTCTGCCGTTGGGGGCTGCGGCATGCGGCGTTGACACCGACTGTACCGTTGGCGACCGTGTCTACCGGATAGCCATGCCCGAAGGCGTCACAAACCCCGGCGTTATGGTCTTTGCCCACGGTTACCGCGGCACAGCGCGTGGCACGATGCGTGGCGGAAACCTGCGTAACCTCGCGGCTGAACACGACATGGCGCTGATCGCGGTCCAAGGCGTTGATGGGAACTGGCAACTTCCCGGAACGCCGCGCACACCCAATATGGACGGAGAGGCCGAGTATGCCTACTTTGACGCCGTCCTTGCCGACGCGCAAACCCGCTTTGGCATCGACCGTGATCGCGCTGTGATGACAGGGTTTTCTGCAGGCGGCATGATGACGTGGAACCTGATCTGCCACCGCTCGGACCTGTTTGCGGCCTTTATCCCGATGTCGGGTACCTTCTGGACGCCCGAGCCTGTGACCTGCACATCGCCCCCCACAAACGTCGTGCACATCCACGGCACCGCCGACAGCACGGTCCCCCTTGCGGGCCGCCCGATTGCGGACCAGCACCAAGGCGACGTGTTGGAAACACTTGCGATGTACGCTGACTTTGGTGGCTATACATCGCCCGAGCGGTCAACCCCCGGCGATATGACCTGCGACACGCAAAGCAATGCTGACGGGAAAATCCTTGGCTTTTGTACCTTCGACGGAGGCCACGGCTTTGGCATCGGCCGTCTACGCGCAGCCCTTGCGATGGTGGAGTAGGGGGGCGAGCACGCTA
>JAWUXS010000027.1:0-15491 GCA_034111185.1 Paracoccaceae bacterium
GTGACGCTAGATATTTTTCTTTCCAACCGTCGCTTGGCGAACACGTACTCCTCTCGATCATCGGGATCGTCTGGCAAATTGGATTGGAGTACGAAAACTTCGTTTTGAATGGCGATGAGGCGGTCTTTGTAGCGTTCATTCGACATCGGTTTTGGAAGGTTGGTTCCGAACTCAAATTGAATGAAATCAGTTTCACCTTCGTGAAGCCGAGCGATTTCCAGATATTCTGGATATGGTGGCAAGCTCATTTCCCCAATAACAGAGCCATCACGTTTCGCTCCTGAAATCTTTGCTTTGAGTTGTAGCAAGTCTTGTTCAGGGGCGTTCTGATTGGCCAATTCTCGATCAAGAGCGGCAACTTCCCTAAGTGCATGTTGCCATGGCTTTATGGATTCTCCTTGATCGTCGGTAGTATCAAGTATCGTAAAGCCAGCGTCATCCACTAGAGACTTGAAGTACGCCTTGTGTGCTTCGTCTTCAGTACGCAACACACTCGCTTCAACGCGATCAAAGCCATCGTCTGTACGAAGGCTGGCCAATAAGTCGTCGTGTTCTTCTGCCCAGTTGACAACAAGCTGAACGGCCTTCGCATAGCTGACTGCGCCACAAGGCGTTTGCCACTTAGAAAAGCCTAGCAACTCCCTGAATTGGTCAGGTACGCGCCGCTGATAATAGTAGCGGCCACGATCAATTTTAAGGTATTTTACCTTCTTCAAATTGGTCATTTGTATCGAAAACCGACTGAAATGTATCGAAAATGGCTCATCACAGCGTTGATCTTATCATGAATGTCTAGATAAATCAACGCTGTAGAGTTAATGGTGGGCGACCCTGGAATCGAACCAGGCGTGCGTCTCCGCGAGAGAGTTACAGTCTCCTGCCACACCTTGCGGCCTGTCGCCCACTGAAGCGCTGATTAAACCGCGTATCACGGACGGTCAACCGCAAAATCAGGCATTTGTTGTGCTCTTCACAGTTGGGTGGTGCTGGGGTAGGGAGACGAGCCTTTTATGCAGGAGCATTGCGATGAAAAAGCCAAAGTGGGTAATCGAAAAAGAACAAGACAAACGGCTGGCAGCGTCAGCGACAGTTTGGCTTTTTGGTATCCATGCCGTTCGGGACGCATTGGAAAACCCTGCGCGCGAAAAGCTGCGTTTGGTTATCACGCGCAATGCGTTGGATAAATTGGAAGATGCCGTTGCTAAGGCTGGTATCGAACCTGAAATTTCGGACCCACGCAAATTCGCAGCGCCGCTTGATCCGCAGTCTGTGCATCAGGGCGCCGCACTTGAGGTTAAACCGCTGAACTGGGGCTCGCTCGAAGATATCGCACTTGGTGACGGACCACAGCCTGCGCGTATGGTTTTGTTAGACCGGGTGACTGATCCGCATAACGTTGGTGCTGTCTTGCGTTCAGCCGAAGTGTTTGGCGCACGCGCAGTTGTCGCTGTACAGCGTCATGCGGCCCCTGAGACAGGTGCCTTGGCTAAAACAGCCAGTGGCGCGCTCGAGCGGCAGCCATACTTGCGTGTGCGCAATTTGGCGGACGCAATGACCCAACTGCAGGGGATGGGCTATCTTGTGCTTGGTCTTGAGGGAACAGCAGAGAAAACAATCGAACAAGCGCTCGAAGGTAAACGTGATCGCCCTGTAGCCTTGGTTATGGGCGCAGAGGGCCCTGGCCTGCGCGAAAAGACGCTTGAGACCTGTGACGAACTGGTGCGTATTGACGCATCTGGTGGATTTGGTTCGCTCAATGTCTCAAATGCTGCGGCAGTTGCCCTATATGCAGCTAAGGGCTGAATACTAAGGGCCTAGATGCAGCTAACGGCTGAATACTAAGGGGACGTCTGTGGCTGTCACAAAAGTTGCGACTTGTTGTTATTGCGGAACTAAGGCGGCTTTGGTGCTGCGCGGCAAAATGCGCCACGAGCTCAGCTGCTCAAACTGCGGTGCTCCGCTGCATGTGATGAAGATCTTGCCGATGGCGCCCGCATCTGTGGCGACACCTGCAAGGTCTGAGGTTAAGCGCGACCCGCATCGGCCCTCTACAAAGTCCACTGATAAACGCGAAAAGTACCGTGCGAAGCCCAACAAACCAGGTAAGCGGCGTAAATCCAAAGGGTTTGGCCGTAAAGTTTGGGAAGACGTATGGGATGTGCTCGAGGATGTTCTGGATGATGTGTTTGACTAAACTGTCGGCATAAATTGGCCTGTTCACATTAATCTGATCATCCCTTTTACGGGAGATTTTAGACCATATGTCTTAATCACAGAGGCGCAGTCTTGGAACACCCCGCGCCGACTACTGTCCCTCGTTCCATAACTTTAGCGCCCGGGTTTCCCCCCTCGGGCGCTTTTTTCTTTTCAATGTTCAGTCTATTCAGATCTCATGACTTATTCTGATCAATTTCTGCGCGGCATCCTTCAACGCACCAAAGTGGTTGCGATCGTGGGTGTTTCTGCGAATCAAGTGCGCCCAAGCTACTTTGTGGCGCGGTACCTTAAACTACGCGGATTTCGCGTTATCCCAGTGAACCCCGGACTTGCTGGACAACAACTGTTTGGTGAAACTGTTTATCCTGACCTGGAATCTGTCCCTGACGACGTTGATATGGTTGATGTTTTCCGCCGATCGGATGCTGTGCCCGCAATTGTGGACGAGGCATTGGCCCGTTGGCCCAACCTTAAGACAATATGGATGCAAATTGGTGTGGAGCATCCAGAGGCTACAGCCAAAGCCGAAGCGCGAGGTGTGGACGTTGTGCAAAACCGCTGTCCAAAGATCGAATATCAGAGATTGTACGGCGAATTGCGCATGGGTGGGTTCAACACCGGCGTCATTTCGTCAAAGCTTTAGCGCTGCGCTTTTTCCGCAATGCCGGATTGTGATGCGCGGCTAGCAAGCTCAGCTTCGATGTCAGCCAAGGTCACATCACGCGCGGCGCACATCACCAGCAGGTGGTATAGGGCGTCTGCGGCCTCTGATGTCAGCTTATCACGGTCACCTTTGACGGCTTCGATGATTGCTTCAACGGCTTCTTCGCCAAATTTCTCTGCGCATTTTTCAGGGCCTTTTGCCAATAGCTTGGCGGTCCAGCTACTTTCTGGATCGGCCGCTTTGCGCTCTGCGATTGTCTTTGCCAGATCGTGAATGCTCATGTCAGCCTCATTGGGATGCCCGCAGCGGCCATATGTGCCTTGGCCTGCGCGATTGTGTATGTGCCAAAGTGAAAAATTGACGCCGCAAGCACAGCGGATGCGTGGCCTTCGGTGACACCCTCAACAAGGTGGTCCAAGGTGCCAACGCCACCGGATGCGATGACAGGCACGTTTACGGCGTCAGAAATGGCGCGTGTCAGTGGTAGATTAAAGCCCGCTTTGGTGCCATCGCGGTCCATCGACGTCAAAAGAATCTCTCCAGCGCCCTTAGCGACAACCGTGCGCGCGAAATCAACAGCATCAATCCCAGTTTCGCGACGGCCACCATGGGTGAATATTTCCCATTTTCCGGGGCTGACTGTCTTCGCGTCAATTGCACAAACAATACATTGGCTACCAAAACGCTGCGCGGCATCTGCAATCACATCGGGGTTAGCAACAGCCGCAGAGTTAAAACTAACCTTATCAGCACCAGCCAAAAGCAGATCGCGCACGTCATGGTGGGTGCGCACACCGCCACCAATGGTCAGCGGCATAAAGCACTTTTCTGCTGTACGGCGGGCCAGATCAAACATTGTACCGCGGTTTTCGACTGTCGCCTTGATGTCGAGAAATACCAACTCGTCAGCGCCAGCGGCATTATATGCAATCGCCTGCTCAACAGGATCGCCTGCATCAATCAGGTCAACAAAGTTCACACCTTTGACCGTGCGGCCTTCGGCAACGTCGAGGCAGGGGATGATACGGGTTTTCAGCATATCAGTTCAGTAACGCGAGCGCCTCGGGCAGGTCAATCGCACCGTCGTATAATGCACGCCCCGAAATCGCGCCGGAAATCACACCAGTCGCCTTAAGCGCTGACAAATCAGCAAGTGAAGACACACCACCAGACGCAATGACCGGAATGTCGACTGCACGGGCTAATGCGGCTGTGGCGTCGATATTTGGGCCCTTCATCGCGCCATCGCGCAAAATGTCCGTGTAGATAATCGCGGCAATGCCTGCGTCCTCAAACGATTTTGCAAGATCAGTCACCATGACATTTGTTTCTTCGGCCCAACCACGTGTCGCGACGCGCCCATTGCGGGCATCAAGGCCTACAGCAACCTGACCGGGGAATGCTTTTGCAGCTTCGCGCACAAGATCTGGGTCTTCGACAGCAACAGTGCCAAGGATCACCCGCGTTAGACCTTTATCAAGCCAACGCGCAATTGTTGCCATGTCGCGGATGCCGCCACCCAATTGGGTTGGAACCTTGCAGGCCTCTAAAATCGCCTCGACAGGGGCTGCATTCACGGGCTCACCCGCAAAAGCGCCATTTAGATCGACAAGGTGCAGCCATTCACAACCCGCATCCACAAAGCTACGCGCCTGTGCGGCAGGATCATCGTTGAAAACAGTGGTCTGTTCCATGTCGCCGTGCACCAATCGCACTGCGTTTCCGTCTTTTAGATCAATGGCGGGATAGAGGATCATGGGACACCTAACTGTTGTTTGCGGGCGATGTCGCATGAGGGGCGTGGAATTGCAACGCATCCCCAAGACCCCACGTCACTCTTGATCGATAGCATAGCACTTGGGCAGAGTGCATCATCACTCAAACGGGAGGAACGAGAGATGATGAAATTAGCAATGATCGCAGGGGCGGCGCTTGTAGCAATGGCAGGTGCTGCAGCTGCTGATCCAGCTGAAGGTATCTGGCAGACCGAAGTTGACGACGGCGCGTTTGCCCATGTGCGGATCGCCCCTTGTGGCAGCACTGTGTGCGGCACAATTGCGCGGACGTTCAACAGCGAAGGTGAATATCAGTCGCCAAATATCGGCAAGCAGATCGTGCGTGACATGGTTGCCCAAGGCGGCGGTGACTACGAGGGCAGCGTTTGGCGTCCTTCCAATGACAAAATTTATATTGGTAAAATGTCGGTCACTGGCGACACTCTTATTTTGCGTGGCTGTGTTGCTGGCGGTCTGATTTGTGCAAGCCAAGGCTGGGCACGCATCGGCGGCTAAGGCTTTCGATTGGAAATGTGAAAGGGTGCGCGAAATGCGGGCCCTTTTTTTTGTGCTTCAGCAGCTTCGGATTTTAGCGCTTTCTTGCTAGATTTCCATGCAAAACCTCGCGATTGCAGGGCTTTTCGCGCAGGAAACCAAATCCGCGATGCATCGCCTATACCAAATTTCCCCCTTGATTGCGGAACCAACCCTTGGGAGAACTGCGAAAACATTTAAGCGTGAGGATTGAGAGATGAAGAATTTTGTAATGCTTGTCGGCGCAGTGTTTGTAGCCATCGCTGGTGCTGGTAGCACTGCCGCCGATCCCGCAGCTGGCCTGTGGCAGACGGGCGTTGATCGCGGAACGGTCGCTTATGTGCGGATCGCACCGTGTGGCGAGGCGATGTGCGGAACGATTGAACGGTCATTTAATACCGAAGGTGAATACCAGTCACCACATATTGGCAAAAATATCCTCCGTAATATGGTTTTCGGAACCTCAGGCGAATACGTGGGCCGTCTTTGGCGACCAGCCAGCGGCAAGCAATATTATGCCAGAATGACGGTCAACAACGCGAGCCTGACTTTACGCGGCTGCATCGCAGGCGGTTTCATTTGTGGAAGCCAAGCTTGGGCGCGGGTCGGTGACTAAAGTTTGAGATCTGAAATGTGAAAGGGCGCGCCAAATGCGGGCCCTTTTTTTGTTTAGCCGCAGCGGCTGCGTACTTCGGTGCTACGTAGCCCGGTTTCGCGCAGCATGCAGCGATTGCGGGCCTCATAATAATAGCCGCGCGCGTACCATTGCACCGCCTCAAGCTCGTCTCCGTCAGACACAAGCCAAGCACCGCGTAGGTACCGCCCTGCGTAAATCAGGTTTGTTTCCGCATCGAGAAGTTCAGAAGGCGGGCCACGGTGCCCCATTTGGCCAGCAGTTTCGGGCAAAATCTGCATCAAACCCCAATATGGGCCATTGCGGGCACCAGCGCGGTAATCGCTTTCACGCTGAATAACGCGGTGCAGCAGGCTCTCTGGGATATCGTGGACGATTGCGTATTTCTGAACAAGCGCGCGCATCTCTGGCGTCTCACCGGGGTATAACCCTGTGCTCGAAGTTGCCGCAACAGAAGGGGTCGTGGATGTCCGCCCCGGCAGAAAACCACAAGCAGCCGTTGACAGACAAAGTGCGGAAATAGTCAAAATACGGATCATGAGATGCTCTGCCTTTTCTAGAAGGCTAGCAGATGCGGATTAAGTTGTCTTTCCTGCAAGCTTATATCGGCGGAGCGTTGCTAGGTTAAGGTTTCCAGCGCAGGAAATTTCCAATCATCCTAAGGCCAGCGTCTTGGCTTTTCTCAGGGTGGAACTGTGTTCCGATAATGT
Source organism: Paracoccaceae bacterium (assembly GCA_034111185.1). Lineage (GTDB taxonomy): Bacteria > Pseudomonadota > Alphaproteobacteria > Rhodobacterales > Rhodobacteraceae > Yoonia. Next base: position 6,535 of record JAWUXS010000027.1, read on the forward strand.
TGTCCCGTCCTACAACGGCAGTAATCTCGGACGCATAGTCAACGTAGGCGATGCGATGCGCTGGATCAGTGACTGTCATCGCGTAAGAGTGAACGAAATAGGCATGCTCGCCTGTCTCAATTCCTGCAAGAACCGGATGCGGGTTTGCAACGATCAGGTCATTCCACCCCATATGCGGGATCTTCAGCGCGGGATCATTTGGCGCTATCTTGTTGATATCACCGGGAATCCAGCCAAAACCATCCGTCGCTTCGTACTCATTGCCAGTTGTGGCCAACATTTGCATGCCAACACAAATGCCAAAGAACGGGACGGCGCGTTTTGTAACGCTCTCGATAATTGCCTCAGCCAAAGCCGTGCGGCTAAACAGCTCTCCGCGACAATGCGGAAAGGCACCATCACCGGGTAGAACGACACGGTCAGCTTTGGCCACGACATCAGGATCGGACGTCAATATGACAGGTCCCGATCCGACTTCGCTTGCCATCAGTTCAAACGCTTTTTGTGCCGAATGCAGGTTGCCGCTGTCGTAATCGACAAGTGCGGTTGTCATAGGGAACCTTTGGTCGACGGGATCGCATCCGATTTGCGCGGATCAGTTTCAAGCGCATCGCGCAACGCACGTGCGACAGCTTTGAACGCGGCCTCGGCGATGTGGTGTGCGTTAAAGCCGTGCAGCTTGTCGATGTGCAGCGTGATGCCACCGTGTGTGCTGATCGCTTGGAAAAACTCGCGGACCAATTCGGTGTCGAATGTCCCAATTTTGCCAAATGGCAAATCAAGATTACAAATCAGGTAAGGGCGCGCAGACAGGTCCAAGGCACAACGCACCTGAGCATCATCCATCGCAAGGTGGCACGATCCGTAACGCACGATACCTTTCTTGTCGCCCATCGCCTCGGTCAAGGCTTGGCCGATTGCAATGCCTACATCCTCAACCGTGTGGTGATCATCGATGTGCAAATCACCCGAGGCACGCACAGTCATATCAATCAGCGCGTGGCGCGATAACTGATCCAGCATGTGGTCAAAGAACCCTATGCCAGTCTGATTGTCATACACGCCTGTGCCATCAAGGTTCAGGGCGACTGAGATGTCAGTTTCGGCGGTCTTGCGAGTGATCGTAGCGCTACGCATATTCGTCTCCGGTATGGTGTTGTGCGGCTTATATGCGGGGCGCGGGCAGGGGCCAAGTGGCAGAATGCGGGTTTCCGTCGCCTGTGCCGATGGGGTCGCATTCGAGTGCAATCCCTGAAACGACGAAGGGCCGCCCAAAAGGGCGACCCTACCGTTGCCAACCTTGCGGTTGGTCCGAAACTGGAGCGGGCGAAGAGATTCGAACTCTCGACCTAAACCTTGGCAAGGTTTCGCTCTACCCCTGAGCTACGCCCGCTCTCCGTTTCGTAAGGCGGATTTATAAACAGTTCGGGGACTTCGCAAGACCTAAATCGGGCCAATGTGTGATTTTATTTATCAAAGGCCAGTTTATCGGTCTTTGAACCACCATCCTGGGCCGTAATACGGGCGCCTATGACATCCTGACTATGTGCAATGACACCATCAGGCGACAGCAATAGCACACCATATGCGGCGGTTTCATCAATAGAAAGCGAGCTATCAGGGTTTTTCAGGTCCAGAACGCCTTGGTGGGCTGTGCTTTTGAACATAGTCCAAGGCACGCCGCGCGAACTGCCCGAAATAGTGCGATGAATGTGCCCGCAAAACAGGTGACAGCGCGAATATGTCGCCAAAGTATCGAGTAGAACGTCACCATCGGCGAGTTTTATCAAATCCATCCCGACGATTCCTGTTTCAAACGGGGGGTGGTGCGCAAAAACAATCGGCATCCGCCCATCAAGGTTTGTGAGTGATGCGTTCAGCCATTCATGCCGCCTTGCGCATAATTTGCCGCTGTGATGCCCCTTGGGATAGGGCGGTCCGTCTAACGTATAGAGGGTGATGATCCGGTGATGGGGCAGGTCGAGCGTTGTCTGGATAAATCCATCGGTTGTCTGCGGGGCATCTGGGAAAGCCTGTAGAAAGGCGTCTCGTCGGTCATGGTTGCCAATCATCGGGATCACAGGGATCGGAAAATTTGCCAAAATCGCCGCAAGCCGTGCATATTGGCTTGCGCGGCCTTGATGGGTCAAATCCCCCATCAAAATCATCGCAACAGCATCTGGGTGCTCAGTCAGTGCATCATCCAATGTTACCTGCAGGCGGGCTGCGGTATCGAGCCCGATGATTTTCTCATCACCGTCAGTGATATGCAGGTCGGTCAGGACAAGGATCTTGGGCCAGTCGGTGGTCATGTGGAAAAGCCTCAGCAGCAACGCGCATCCAGCGCCTTCAGTGAGATTTCACATCATCTTTGAGCTGCAGTAAATCCCAACTATTGCCAAAGGGATCAGAAAAAACAGCGACGGTGCCATAGGGCTCGAAACGCGGCTCTTCCTCAAACTGGATACCATTTGCCAACATGCGGGCATGTTCAGCTTCAAAATCATCGGTTTGGGCGAATAGCCAAACGCGGCCGCCACCTTGTTTACCGATGTAATTGACTTGGTCGCCTTTGGCTTGGGCCAGAAGGAATGCTGTCTGTGCACCTTTGGGGGCGACGCGGACCCAACGTTTCCCGCCGCCTTGATCTGCGTCTTCAAGCAGTTCAAACCCCATCTTCCCTACGAAAAAGGCGATGCCTTCTTCGTAGGTAGGAACAAGGATTGATAGTAACCCAAGGTGCATTACTCGAGTTCGATCAGCAGGTCCTTGGCATCGATTTGGCCACCGGCCTGCACGTGTACGGCCTTAATCACCGCGTCACGCTCTGCATGGATGCCTGTTTCCATCTTCATAGCTTCGATTGTGAGTAAAAGATCGCCTTCTTTCACTTCTTTACCGGCCTGTGCCGCGACAGTTGCCACAACACCGGGCATTGGCGCACCGATATGGTTGGCATTGCCTGCTTCGGCTTTTGGACGCAGTACATTCTCGGATGCAGCAAGGCGGTTCATGACGCGGATCGTGCGCGGCTGACCGTTCAGTTCAAAGAACACCTTAACTTCACCATCTTCGCTCATTTCGCCGACAGCTTGCAGGCGGATTTCCAAGGTTTTTCCGGGGTCGATTTCTGCCGCTATTTCTTCAGCAGGCTCCATGCCATAGAAGAACGCTTTGGTTGGCAGCGTCCGCACAGGTCCATAGGTCCGGTGGCGGCCCATATAATCAAGGAAGACTTTCGGGTACATCAGGTAACCATTCAGGTCTTCTTCGTCGATGACTTTACCATCAAGCAGTTTGCTCAGCTCAATCCGTGTCGCAGCAAGATCGACAGGCGGCAGCGACGCACCAGGTCGATCTGTTGATGCCTTTTCGCCCTTCAGGATCTTCTTTTGGATATCCTTAGGCCATCCACCTGGAGGCTGACCAAGCGAGCCTTTCATCATGTCCACAACGCTATCAGGGAACACAACATCTGTCGCTGGGTCTTCGACCTGCGTGCGCGTCAGGTTTTGTGACACCATCATCAGGGCCATGTCGCCGACAACTTTGGACGACGGCGTGACCTTTACGATATCACCAAACATCTGGTTCACATCAGCATAGGTCTGTGCGACCTCATGCCAACGCTCTTCGAGTCCCAATGACCGCGCTTGCGCCTTAAGGTTGGTAAACTGACCACCTGGCATCTCGTGTAGGTAAACCTCGGACGCGGGGGCCTGTAGGCCTGATTCAAACGCAGTGTAATGCGCGCGAACCTGCTCAAAGTAATTCGAAATCTCACGGATCGCTGTCACATCAAGACCCGTGTCACGGTCTGTCCCGCGTAAGGCTTCGACAATTGAACCCAATGTTGGTTGGGACGTGTTACCAGACAACGCATCCATCGCTGCATCAACGACATCAACGCCAGCATCTGATACGGCCAAGACCGTCGCAATTGCAGCACCGGATGTATCGTGTGTGTGGAAGTGAATTGGCAGGCTTGTTTCTTCTTTCAGTGCTTTCACAAGCGCACGACCCGCAGCAGGTTTCAGCAGACCTGCCATGTCCTTAAGGCCAAGCACATGTGCGCCCGCTGCCTCAAGTTCTTTGGCCATGCCGACATAATACTTAAGGTCGTATTTTGCGCGGTTCGGATCCAGCATATCGCCTGTGTAGCAAATCGTGCCTTCGATGACCTTGCCGGACTTACCAACCGCGTCCATCGCGACGCGCATGTTTTCAACCCAGTTCAGGCTGTCAAATACGCGGAAGACATCAACGCCAGACTCGGCGGCCTGTGCGACAAAGCTTTGGACAACGTTGTCTGGGTAATTCGTATAGCCAACACCGTTCGACGCCCGCAAAAGCATCTGCGTCATAATGTTTGGCATCACCGCACGAATATCGCGCAAACGCTGCCAAGGACATTCCTGCAAGAACCGGTAGGCTACATCAAACGTTGCACCGCCCCAGCATTCAACACTGAACAGTTGGTTCATTTTAGCGGCATAGGCAGGGGCCACGTTAATCATATCAATCGACCGCATCCGCGTCGCCAGCAAAGACTGGTGACCATCACGCATCGTGGTGTCGGTGATCAGCAATTGCTTTTGATCACGCATCCAGTCTGCAACAGCCTCTGGGCCGAAATCATCAAGGATATTGCGCGTACCAGGTGAGACTTCGATCGTTGGTTTGACCGGTGGGCGTGGCAATTTCACCTCTGCAGCAGGCTTTGGACGGCCCGCGGTCTCAGGGTGACCATTCACGGTGATATCCGCGATATAAGTCAGGATTTTCGTCGCACGGTCGCGGCGTTTCGGGAAATCAAACAGGCCCGGTGTCATGTCGATGAACTTGGTGTGGTATTCGTTGTTCAAGAACGTTGGGTGCTTCAGCAAGTTTTCCACGAAAGCGATGTTTGTGCTGACGCCACGAATACGGAATTCACGCAATGCGCGATCCATACGGGCAATTGCCATCTCGGGCGTTGGAGCGCGCGCGGTGACTTTGGTCAAAAGTGAGTCGTAGAAGCGTGTGATCACAGCACCTGAATAGGCTGTGCCGCCGTCCAAGCGAATGCCCGGGCCAGTGGCCGAACGGTACATCTGGATACGGCCGTAGTCTGGGATAAAGTTGTTCTGCGGGTCCTCGGTCGTGACGCGACACTGCAGGGCGTGGCCCTCTAGCTTTACATCAAACTGTGATGCGCAGCCTGTTGCCTCGACCAATGATTTGCCTTCGGCAATTAGGATTTGGGCGCGTACGATGTCGATGCCGGTGACTTCTTCGGTCACTGTATGCTCGACCTGAACACGTGGGTTTACTTCGATAAAGTAGAACTCTCCGCTGTCCATATCCATCAGGAATTCGACAGTACCTGCACATTCGTAATCCACGAACTGGCAGATTTTCTTGCCCAGATTACAAATCTGTTCACGCTGCGTGCCAGACAAATAAGGGGCAGGGGCGCGTTCCACGACTTTTTGATTGCGGCGTTGAACCGAACAGTCACGCTCCCAAAGGTGGTAAATCGCACCGTGGCTATCGCCAAGGATTTGAACTTCGACGTGGCGCGCACGCACAATCATCTTCTCAAGGAAACCGGCACCGTTACCAAATGCGGCCTCAGCTTCGCGACGACCCTCAAGAACTTTTTCCTCAAGCTCGTCTTCTGAGTTGATCGCACGCATGCCGCGGCCACCACCACCAAATGACGCCTTGAGCATCAGCGGATAACCAACTTCGGCCGCTTGTTTCTTGATCAATGCCATGTCGTCGCCAAGAACGGGCGTGGCAGGGATTACAGGAACGCCAGCTTCGACAGCAACATCACGTGCTGATGCTTTGTCGCCTAACTTGCGCATTGTTGCGGCCTTTGGCCCGATGAATGTGATTCCGTTCTCGGTACATGCGTCTACGAAATCAGGGTTTTCGGACAGCAAACCATAGCCAGGGTGGATCGCATCAGCGCCAGACATCTTAGCAACGCGGATGATCTCTTCGATAGATAGATATGCAGCAACGGGTCCTAGGTCTTCGCCGATCCGGTAGGCTTCATCAGCCTTAAAGCGGTGAAGGCCAAGCTTGTCCTCTTCCGCGAAAACCGCGACCGTTTTCTTTCCCATTTCATTCGCAGCGCGCATGATGCGAATTGCGATTTCACCGCGGTTCGCAATGAGAATTTTCTTAAAGTCGGCCATAGTTACGAGTCCCTTTTGCAGTCGCAGCATGTGCAGTTGCAGCATTAGTAGTTACAAAATGTCGCGGGGTAAAGTTGGTAGAAATGCTGAGTTAGCGCCAACACTCCAGTAAATGCGACAAGAGCCTATTCAGAAGGCATCTCGCTTTGATTATTTCGCGAACAATCGTTCAGGCAGTTCAGCAAGGCTTTGCGCACCGATCTGTCCCATATTGGCGATCATATCTTTTCGCAGAATATCAAGCACATGAGACCCGCCAGCTTCGCCCATTGCACCAAGCCCATAGTGAAACGCACGGCCAAGCATGACAAAATCAGCCCCCAAAGCCAGCGCACGCATCACATCAAGCCCACCAGCAATCCCGCTATCAAAGATGATCGGCAGTTTAGATGCGGCACGAATAGATGGCAGCATTTCGATCGTCGAAGGTGCCGCATCAAACTGTCGCCCTGCATGATTGCTGATCCAAATCGCGTCCACGCCTTCGGCCTCAAGCTTGGGCGCATCAACCGGATCAAGCACACCTTTGACAATCAGCGGCCCGTCCCATTCGTCGCGCAGTGCTTTGACATAGGACCAATCAGGTGATGTGCGCAGCATATAGCCGACATGCTCGTTCGATGGCAAAGCAGATGACGGCTCCGCATAACCCTCCATCAGTTTCATCCGCGGCATGCCGGTTTTGCGAATCCCCGCCAGCCAAGCAGGGCACATGGCCGCTTGCACTGCTAGGCGACCCGTCAGCTTAGGTGGCTGCTGTAGGCCGCCGCGTATCTGCCGCTCGCGGCGTGACGCCACAGGCACATCGACCGTCAGCACAAGTGTATGTAGTCCGGCAACCTTAGCCCGTTTCAACATATCTGCGCGGATAACTGGGTCACGCGGCGGATAAATCTGGAACCAGCCTTGGCCGCCATGATGCTTTGCAACATCCTCGGGCGTTTGGGTCGCGACGGTGGAAATTGTGTAGGGGATACCTTCGCGGGCCGCAGTTCGCGCCAGCATTTGCTCTGCTCCGGGCCAGATTAGGCCGGACATACCAACGGGTGCGATCCCAACGGGCATTGGGTAATCACGGCCCAGAAATGTCGTGCTAAGGTCGGGCGCGAATTCGCCATGTAGGATTGATGGCTGAAACAGCACCTCATCCAGTTTTGCACGGTTGCGCCGCAAAGTGGCCTCGTCTCCGGTCGCACTATCTAGGTACTCCCACACAAAATGTGGAATCCGCTTACGTGCGGCGGATTTTAGATCAGCGATGGCGGGAAATTTACTGTGGCTCATGGCGCAAAGCTAGTGCGCTGCGTGGCGGATATGCAAGGGCCGCGGCGTAATTATTCGCTGTGAACGAATGGAGAACGTGAGGCTTTTCTAGACGGGCAATACGCTGTAAGGAGGGGGCATGAGCAGTTTTTCAGACGAAGATGCCTTCGAGGCCGCAACCGTACCTTTATCCCAGCGCGCAATGGCGGGGCGGGGTGCACCCTATTTGGACGGGTTGAACCCAGCACAACGCGAAGCCGTTGAAGCATTGGAAGGTCCAGTTTTGATGCTTGCCGGCGCAGGCACTGGCAAAACCAAAGCCCTAACCACACGAATCGGCCACCTGTTAATGACAGGCACCGCCCGCCCGCACGAAATTTTAGCAGTTACATTCACCAACAAAGCCGCCCGCGAAATGAAAAAGCGTGTTGGCGGCATGATGGGCGAAGCTGTTGAGGGCATGCCGTGGCTTGGTACTTTCCACTCGGTTTGTGCAAAACTGCTGCGCCGCCATTCGGAATTGGTTGGCCTGAAATCTAACTTTACCATCCTAGATACCGACGATCAGCTGCGCCTTCTAAAGCAACTTGTTGTCGCGTCCGAGATTGACGACAAGCGTTGGCCCGCAAGGATGCTGGCTGGTATTATTGACGGTTGGAAGAACAAGGCGCTGACGCCGGACAACATCCCCGCATCCGAAGCCGGAGCCTATGATCACAAGGGCGTCGCGCTGTACGCGCAGTATCAGCAACGCCTGAAAGAACTGAACGCCGTCGATTTTGGTGACATTCTTTTGCATGTTGTCGTGATCTTTCAAAAGCACCAAGACGTGCTTGAACAGTATCAACGCTGGTTCCGCTATATTTTGGTGGACGAATATCAGGATACGAACGTTGCACAGTATCTTTGGCTACGGCTGCTTGCTGGTGGGCATAAGAACATCTGTTGCGTCGGCGACGATGACCAATCGATCTATGGGTGGCGTGGTGCCGAAGTTGGCAACATCCTGCGGTTCGAAAATGACTTTCCGGGTGCGGTCGTTGTCCGGCTTGAACAAAATTACCGCTCGACCCCGCATATCTTGGCTGCCGCATCAGGTGTGATCGCTGGTAACAAAGGACGTTTGGGAAAAGAGCTTTGGACCGCCGAAAAAGATGGTGAGAAGGTCCGCCTTATTGGCCATTGGGATGGCGAAGAAGAAGCCCGCTGGATCGGCGAAGAGGTTGAGGCGCTACAGCGTGGCACCCGTGGTCTTGCTCCAGTTGGCCCTGACAGTATGGCGATTCTTGTGCGTGCGTCGCACCAGATGCGCGCGTTTGAGGATCGTTTTCTAACCATCGGCCTGCCTTATCGCGTCATCGGCGGCCCACGGTTCTACGAACGGATGGAGATCCGCGATGCCATGGCCTACTTCCGGTTGGCCGTGTCCCAAGACGATGACCTCGCGTTTGAACGGATCGTGAATACCCCCAAGCGTGGCCTTGGGGATAAGGCCGTGCAGACAAT
>JAWUXS010000028.1:0-20825 GCA_034111185.1 Paracoccaceae bacterium
ACCAGATTAATGCCTGCGGCGAAGTTGTTTTTGACGGCAATCCTGTTCCCGAAGGTTGCCCCACACCACCTGAAAGTCTGAACTAATGGCTGATCTTCTGATTGAACTCTTCTCCGAAGAAATTCCTGCGCGTATGCAAGGAAAAGCTGCGGCTGACCTGCAAAAGCTGGTGACTGACGGTCTTGTTGAGGCGGGTTTGACCTATGCTGGCGCTGCTGCGTTCTCGACCCCGCGCCGTTTGACCTTGTCGCTGGATGGACTGACAACTGAAAGCAGTGCCGTGCGTGAAGAACGCAAAGGCCCCGCGACAACAGCGCCAGAACAGGCCGTGGCTGGGTTCTTGCGATCAACCGGTTTGACGCTTGAGCAGTTAGAAGTACGCGACGTCAAAAAAGGTCAGGTCTACTTTGCCGTGATCGAAAAGCCGGGTCGTCCTGCGTCTGAAATCATTGCTGAAGTGCTTGAAAAAACGATCCGCAACTTCCCTTGGGCGAAGTCTATGCGCTGGGGTACGGGCACTTTGCGGTGGGTCCGTCCGCTGCACTCAGTCCTGTGTATTCTGAGTGATGAAGCTGGGGCCGAGGTTGTGCCTGTGGACATCGACGGTATCGTGTCTGGCAACAGCACGCGGGGGCATCGCTTTATGGCCCCTGACGTATTTTCTGTCACGTCTTTCGATGATTACGAGGCAAAGCTAAAGCGTGCCAAAGTCATGTTGCGCCCTGATGAGCGGGCCGAGGTGATCTGGAACGACGCCACCAATCAGGCGTTCGCGCTTGGGCTTGAGGTGGTCGAGGACCGTGGTCTTTTAACCGAAGTTGCAGGCCTTGTTGAATGGCCGGTTGTCCTGATGGGCACGATTGCCGACGACTTCCTTGGGTTGCCACCTGAAGTTTTACAGACATCAATGAAAGAACATCAAAAGTTCTTTTCCGTGAAGCACGCCAAGACGGGCCGGATTGAACGCTTTGTTACTGTCGCCAATATCGAAGCACCTGATGACGGCGCGACGATCCTTGCGGGTAACCAAAAGGTGCTGTTTGCGCGTTTGTCGGATGCAAAATTCTTCTGGGAAAACGATCTGCGCGTTGCCAAAACGGGCATGGCCGAATGGACAGAGGGCCTTAAGGCTGTGACGTTCCACAACAAATTGGGCAGCCAGTTTGACCGTGTTGAACGCATTGCTGCGCTGGCCCGCGAAATTGCGCCAAGCGTTGGTGCTGATCCGGTTGAGGCCGAGGCCGCGGCCCGTGTTGCCAAAGCTGACCTGCAGTCTGAAATGATTTATGAATTTCCTGAACTTCAGGGGCTTATGGGGCGTTATTACGCCCAGTCCGCTGGTCTGTCTGATTCCGTGGCCACTGCTGCGCAGGAACATTACTCTCCGCTTGGCCCGTCCGACGATGTGCCAACAGCGCCTGTGTCTGTGGCCGTCGCACTTGCGGACAAGCTGGATACATTGACAGGTTTCTGGGCGATTGACGAAAAGCCAACAGGGTCGAAAGACCCATTTGCGCTGAGACGATCTGCGCTTGGAGTTATTCGGTTGGTTTTGGAGAATGATGCTAAGCTCTCAATGTTTGGAACTTTGATGGCTCGAATAGCAGATCATTTGGATTATGATGAAAACGACTTTGTTGTTCTGAATCAAATCATTGAACAGCTTAACGCTGAGGCTGAAGTTCGTTCTAACGAAGCCGAATTAGTTGCATGTCTATCTGAGCAGTCTCAGATCGCGATTAAAGGAAATGCGGCAGGTATGCAGGAGGCTGCCCGTGCCCAAAGTGGCAAAATTGCTTCTGCACTGTCTTCGTCTAAGACAAAATCAATCGATCTCCTCTCCTTCTTCCACGACCGTCTCAAGGTCTTCCTGAAAGACCAAGGTATTCGCCACGACATTATCGATGCGTGCATCGCGATGCCGGGCAATGACGATCTGACCTTGTTGGTGAAGCGCGCACAGGCTTTGTCTGCAACGCTTAAAACCGACGATGGCGAGAACCTGTTGCAGGGCTTTAAGCGGGCTAACAATATTCTTACGCAGGCCGAGACAAAAGATGGTGTCGAGTATTCATATGGTGCCGACATCAAGTTCGCCGAAGCGGACGCCGAAAAGGCGTTATTCAGAGCGCTGGATGCCGCAGACGAGCTGATTAAGCCTGCGATGGAAGCCCAAGATTTCAACGCGGCAATGGCTGCGATGGCATCACTGCGGGCCCCGATTGATGCGTTCTTTACCGACGTGCAGGTCAACGCGGACAGCGAGATTATCCGCCGTAATCGTCTGAACCTGCTTAGTCGTATCAGGGTGATTTGCTTGTCGGTTGCGGACCTGTCCAAGATCGAGGGCTAAAAGGCCCGCGCATTAACGACGAGTTTCCTTTACAGTAAGGGGTGTGCCTGCCTATGCTGCAGGCACACAATGAAAGTCGCCGCAGTGCAGCATCCCAAAGATTTCCAGCCAGTGACACTGATCACCGAAACGGCGCCAATGGCGGGCGAGGTGCACGGCGGACGCGCAAAGTGTTTGCAGCGGTTAATCCGGTTGCAGATGCCGGTGCCCACGACGATCGCGCTTTCGTTTGATGCGGTGCACGGCATCGCGACAGGTAACATGCCTGATCTAGACGAGGTGATGTTTCCGTTCGGAGAGACGCCGCTGCTGTCTGTACGCCCATCCAGCCAAGACCCGGATTGGGGCGGGCCGGGTGCTGTACTGAATATCGGGATGTGTGACGCCCGTCACAGTGCAATGATCGCAGAGCTGGGCGAAGCTTTGGCGACGCGGCTATATTTACGCTTTGTGCGGTCTTATGCGGTGCACGTTGCACGGCTTGACCCTGAAGCCTTTGAAACATCAAATATTTCTGACCAAGCCGCGTTGCAACACGTCCTTGAGGCTTATGAATTTGAAACGGACGAACCGTTCCCCCAAGACCCTAAAGTACAGCTCGCCGAAGTTCTGCGCTCAATGGCGCGCGCATGGGACGGAACCTCAGCAAGATTGCTGCGCCAAGCCAAAGGTGCGCCAGCCGATGCAGGTCTTGGCCTTGTCGTGCAGGCAATGGCGCTTGGGGTCGGGCCCGACGAATGCGGCACCGGCCTTATTCAATACGTGAATGGTGACACCGGACTGCCACAGGTCACAGGACGCTATTTGGGGCAAAGCCAACGCCGCGAAGCTTTGGGCAGTGCGGATGGCGCGATTTATCTGACAAAAGACAGTCGGGGTCCCTCTCTCGAAGAGCAATGCCCCGAGTTGTTTGCAAAGCTTCTAAGCTACAGTGACATCTGTCGTGCGCGCCTGCGCGAAGAGATGTTGGTTGAGTTCACGATCGAGTCTGGCGCGCTTTGGGTTCTTGATGCAGTCCGCGTGCCACGCGCTTCGCAGGCGGCAGTTCGGATTGCTGTGGCCCTTGCCGAAGAGGGGATCATCCCACGCGAAGAAGCGGTCATGCGCATTCAGCCGACTGCTTTGTCCGAGCTGCTTCACCGGCAGGTTGATCCCAAAGCAGAACGCGACACGCTTGTTTCGGGCATTGCGGCCAGTCCGGGCGCGGCAAGTGGTAAGATCGTTCTGACGGCCAATGATGCACAAGCCAGTGCGGCACGTGGCGAATCTTGTGTGCTTGTGCGCCGAGAGACGTCACCAGAAGATATTCGTGGCATGCACGCAGCTCAAGCTGTGCTGACGATGCGCGGCGGTGTGACTAGCCACGCGGCTGTGATCGGTCGCGGTCTTGGCCTGCCTTGTGTTGTTGGCGCATCTGACTTGGTTATTGATCGCAAAAAGCAACGGATCGTGACGCCGGACGGGCGCCGGTTCAATGTGGGCGACGTAATTACGGTCGATGGCACGTCTGGCGATGTGCTTGCGGGCGAACCTGCCATGCTTGAGGCGACGCTGGACGGAGCGTTCCGCACATTACTTGAGTGGGCGGACGATGTGCGTGATATTGGTGTGCGCGCAAATGCGGATACGCCTGCGGATGCCCAAACCGCGCGGAACTTTGCTGCCGAAGGCATTGGCCTGTGCCGGACTGAGCACATGTTCTTTGAAGGTGATCGCCTTGGTGTCATGCGCGAGATGATATTTGCAGAAACAGCCGCTGATAGACGCGCTGTTCTTGACCGGTTGTTGCCGATGCAACGCGCCGACTTTGCTGCTTTGTTTGAAATTATGCAGGGACGGCCCGTTTGTATCCGTCTGTTTGATCCGCCACTTCACGAGTTTTTGCCATCCGACAAAGCGGGTCTGCGAGATCTTGCAGAGCAGCTTGCCTTGCCTTTGCTTGAGGTGACAGACCGCGTTGCCGCATTGACCGAATATAACCCAATGTTGGGTATGCGCGGCGTCCGCTTGGGGATCGCTATCCCCGAGATTTATGAGATGCAGGCCCGCGCTATATTTGAAGCGACGGTAGATGTCGGCACACGTGGTTCGGCTGTTGTACCGGAAATTATGATCCCACTGGTCAGTGCAATGAAAGAAGTCGAACTGGTTAAGTCGCGGATTGATGCCGTAGCCGCAGCCGTATCTGTCGAAAAAACCGTCGAGATCGAATATCAATTGGGCGTTATGGTTGAGACACCTAGGGCCGCATTACGGGCACAAGACATTGCACAGCACGCCGCGTTCTTGTCGTTTGGTACGAACGACCTGACACAGATGACATACGGCCTTTCGCGTGATGATGCTGGGCGCTTTATGTCGGCTTATGTGCAGCAAGGTGTCTACGAAGAAGATCCATTCCATACACTAGATATCGAGGGTGTCGGTGAGCTATTGTCGATTGGCGCTGAACGGGGCCGCAAAGGCCGCCCAGACGTCACTTTGTCAATCTGTGGAGAGCACGGCGGAACGCGCAGTGCGATAGCGTTTTGCAGGCAGCAGGGATTCGATTACGTAAGCTGCTCGCCATTCCGCGTTCCGGTTGCGCGACTTTCCGCCGCACAGCTTACGCTCGCTGATCGGTTAAAAGTCTAAATCTCGTGTCGAAAGCTGTGTGAAATACCTGATCTTGGTTTTGATTGTTTCCGATAAGAGAACAGTTGCCGCCATAGTTAACGAAATTGTGGCCGTGGTTTGACGAGACACCAAGTTTCCCCTAGAGACGCCCAGCCTGTGTGGGGCTGAACTGCACGGAACTGGGATACGGGAATGAGAAATACCTTTGGGTACTTTACGTCATTAACGACTATTGTTTTGACACTTGGCTTGTCTGCGCCTGTGGCCGCGGACGAGGTTCTCGCAAGCCGCCTTGGCGCGCTGCTAGGGCAAGAGCGCGAAGCGCTGGCGATTGTCCCAGATGTGCGCATGACTGCGTTAACGACTGTTCCAGGTCCTGAAGGGCGCGATGTCACGACAGCACCGCAAACAGTAAGTTATGACAGTGCCTATCTTGCGGCATTGCCGACAGCTTCGGGTGGTGCCCAATGGGAATGTTTAACCCAAGCACTGTATTTCGAAGCACGCGGCGAATCCGTTCGCGGCATGTTTGCCGTTGGCGAAGTGATCTTAAACCGTGTGGATAACAGCGCATACCCAAGCAGCTTGTGCCGTGTGATCAACCAAGGAACGGGCCGCCGTTATGCGTGCCAATTCACCTACACTTGTGACGGTCTATCTGACGCAATCCGTGAACCCGCCGCCTATCGCAAGGTCGGTAAGGTCGCGCGTCTGTTGATTGATGGTACTGAGCGTCCGTTGACTGATGGCGCTACGCACTACCACACGCGGGCAGTAAGCCCTTCGTGGGCAAGGCGTTTTCCACGTACCGCGTCCATCGGTTCGCACTACTTTTATCGCCAGCCAAGCCGTACAGCGTCTAACTAGCGTCGCATAAGCGGTGACTTGTGCCGCATGATCGCCTGTTGCACGACAACGATTGAGCGATTATTGCCGCAGTCGATCCAGCGGAAGTTGCACCATGACAGATGAAGTTCGCCTCGCCTTTGCCCACCCTAGTGAACGGGCCGAGGCAAGCAGTGATATCCCTTATGATCGTATTTCCTTGCGGGATTACATTGTTGAGGTCGAAATCGGTGCATTCCAACTTGAACGTGGTGCCTTACAGCGTGTCCGGTTCAACGTTGTTGTTGAGGTTTTACCGCTGACGGGCCCCATCGATGATGACGTCGATCGCATCCTGTCATACGACCGTGTGTCAGAGGCGATTACCGCTGAATTAGACGCCGAGCGGATTAATCTGCTTGAGACATTGGCTGCCCGTGTCGCTGATCGAATTTTGCTAGAGCCACAGGCGCAGCGGGTTTTCGTGCGCATTGAAAAGCTGGACCGTGGTCCGTTTTCTCTTGGTGTTGAGATCGTTCGCGCGCGGGACGGACATCAGTCTGCCGTTCAAGACCATGTTGAGGCACCACATCCCCGCGTCGTGTTTATGTCCAACGAAGCTGTCGATTCTGGCAAGCTCAAGCTTTGGATTGATGCACTGCAGGCAAAAGATGAGCCGCTGATCATTGCTGTCGAGGCAGGCGAGGTCGCTGGCCCCCAGACTGGGCACGCTATGACGCAACGCCGTATCGATCTGTTGAACATTGAACAAAATGCTTGGCGTCTCGCGGCGCGCGATCACCGTTGCAAGGTTGTTGAAACGCGTACTGAACTTGATTGGGCTATGAAGAACGGCCAGATTTGCGTCTGGGCACCGTCAAAAATTGTTCTCGATGCGGTTGATGGGCCGTCTGCGACTGCACCTGATGCACTTGCCCTTGTCAGTTGGTTTGCCGCCGAAATGGAAGCTGCAGAGCTTTTGGTGATCGGGGTCGACGCACCAGCGAGCGAGGTTCCGGTGCGTGCAATCCAGATTGGTGACAGCATTTGAGCAGTGAGACGTTACTGCACCCAATTGTAAGCGCTGCGCGTCGCAGCGATGTCAAACTTGCTGGAAACCCAAGCATTGGACTGAACGAAGTCGATGTATTGGGACGTTCGGGTAAGGCCGCAAGCGTCGCGTTTTCAGAACTGAATGAAGAGGCGCAGCAACGTTTGGTTGCCCCTCGTGCTATGATTTGTGGCCTGACGATGGATCGCCCGCGGATCATGGGCATTCTAAACGTCACACCAGACAGTTTTTCAGATGGCGGAACCCTGAACGACGTTGCGCAAGCCGTGGCGCGGGCCAAGGTGATGGCGGCCGATGCGGATATCCTCGATATTGGCGGCGAAAGTACCCGCCCGGGTGCGCAAGAAGTCGCTATCTCAGATGAAATTGAACGCGTCGTCCCTGTGATCCAAGCGATCCGTGATGCAGGTATTCCAACGCCCATTTCGATAGACACACGCAAAGCTGCCGTTGCGGCTGCGGCACTTGCGGCTGGCGCTGATATTGTAAACGACGTTTCGGCACTGCGGTTCGACCCCGAGATGGCAACAGTCGTGGCAGAGGCCGATTGCCCAGTCTGCTTAATGCATTCAAAGGGTCTGCCTGACACGATGCAAGACAACCCCGATTACGGTGATGTTCTGTTCGAAGTGTTCGATCATTTGCACGAGAGGATCGATTTTGCCATCCAAAGCGGGATTCAGCCTGAGCGGATCATCACCGACCCAGGCATCGGTTTTGGTAAAAACCTGCTACATAATGTAACCTTGCTTCACTATTTGACAGTTTTCCATGACCTAGGTGTCCCAATACTGCTAGGAGCGTCGCGTAAACGATTTATTGGAACGCTCACTAAGACTGAACTAGCTTCGGATAGAGTCATAGGCTCGGTAGCCGTGGCACTCCATGGGTTTGCCCAAGGTGTGCAGATCACGCGGGTCCATGATGTCAAAGAAACAAGACAGGCTTTAGACCTGCACATTGCATTGAGTGAGGCACTTTAGAATGACTGAGACCTTGTTTGGCACCGACGGTGTACGCGGCACAGCGAATATCTATCCAATGACCGCCGAGATGGCGTTGAAAATTGGTGCGGCTGCCGGTCGCTACTTCCGAAATGACGGTTCAAACGGGCACCGTGTTGTGATCGGCAAGGATACGCGACTATCAGGCTATATGTTTGAAAGCGCGCTGACCGCAGGACTGACAAGCACGGGTATGAATGTTTTATTATTGGGCCCTGTGCCAACCCCTGCGGTAGGCATGCTGACAACGTCGATGCGTGCGGACGTAGGGATCATGATTTCGGCCAGCCACAATCCGCATCATGATAATGGCATTAAATTCTTTGGTCCCGACGGTTTCAAGTTGTCAGACGAAGCACAAGCCGAGATTGAGCGCCTGATATTCAGTCAAATCGAACCAGCGAAGGCCAATAACATTGGCCGTGCAAAGCGGATCGATGATGGCCGTTTCCGCTATGCAGAACGTGTGAAGGCAACGTTCCCGTCAGGTATGCGCCTTGATGGTTTGAAAGTTGTGATTGATTGCGCGAACGGTGCAGCGCACCGTGTGGCCCCAGAAGTGCTTTGGGAAATGGGCGCGACTGTGATCCCCGTAGGTGTTTCGCCAAATGGGTATAACATCAACGAAGGTTGCGGATCGACGAATACGACCCTCGCGGCTGAGACGATCATCACCCATGGCGCTGACGTTGGTATCTGTTTGGATGGTGATGCGGACCGCGTGATGATCTTGGACGAGAATGGTGTTGTTGCTGACGGAGATCAGCTGATGGCGCTTTTGGCCGGTCAATGGGCTGATCATGGCCGCTTGGCAGGGGATACTCTTGTCGCGACTGTAATGTCGAACCTAGGGCTAGAACGTTATCTTGGTGGCCGTGGCTTGAATCTAGAACGGACTGCAGTTGGAGACCGTTACGTCGTAGAGGCGATGCGCGCAAAAGGCTTTAACTTAGGTGGCGAACAATCTGGTCACATTGTGATGACGGATTATGCGACAACCGGCGACGGTCTTTTGGCTGGGCTCCAATTCTTGGCTGCGATGATTGATACTGGCAAACCTGCAAGCGAGCTGAGCCGAACGTTTGAAACTGTGCCCCAATTGTTGAAGAATGTGCGCTATGATGCTGGTTCTGAACCGCTTTCTGCACCTAGCGTTGTTGCTGCAATCAAGGATGCTGAAACCAAATTGATTGGTAATGGTCGTCTTTTGATACGTAAATCAGGGACCGAACCTTTGGTGCGGGTCATGGCTGAGTGCGAAGATGCAGACTTGTTGCTGCAAGTTGTCGATAACATCGTCGACGAAGTCGAAGCAGCAGCCTAGTTCCTGTAGAAGACTGCCGCAAATCGTCAGAGTAATAAATCTTAGCCGCGCCGCGTCATAAGGCGCCGCAGGCTAGACCATTGACTGATGGCTAGACCGGTCAGGATCAATGCGAGTGCCGCGAAAAAGCGGATCGGCAGGACTTCGGACAAGACCAAAACACCTAGGATCATCGACCAAACGGGAACTTGGTAGTTCACGAGGGTCATAAAGACCGCGCCCGCGCTGCGGATAGTAGTAACCCGTAAGAGAGCAGCAAGTGCTGTCGGCACAAGGCCAAGCAGGATGATGGCCCAAGTTGTGCGTGGATCCGCGATTGTTGGGATACCTTCAAAGAACAACATGGCAGGTAGCAAGGCAATGCTGCCAACGGCCAGCAACAAGGCGGCCATTGTGATTGGGTCGATAGGTGGGCAGCGGCGCGTCATGATGCTTGAGACTGCATATGAGATCGACGCTGCTATGCAGGCAAGCTGACCTAGTGGTTCAAGCCCTGTGCCTATCTTAAGGACAGATGGCCCGATTAGGACCAGCGCGCCAACAAAGCCCAACATCACACCCAAGGCATTGCGCATACTTAGTTTTTCATCGGTAAAGATATGCGCAAGTGGCAGAACAAATAGCGGAAGTGCTGCCATTGATATACCCGCAAACGCAGAAGGCACGTACTGTTGCCCCCAGCTAAGCAGCGCAAATGGCAGGGCTGTATTCAAGATGCCTATGACGACTAAATACTTGACCATGCGGCGTGAAAATTCGGGAAATGGGCGGCGCAAGACGAACATAACAGACAATAGGGCGACGGCACCAAGCGTCGTGCGTGACGCCGCCACCGTAAGCGGACCGTAGCCATCAAGCGCAATGCGCACGACCATAAATGTCCCGCCCCAGATAAAGCCTAAAGCAAAGATCGAGGCCCAATTGGCAGGGGTTGGTTTACTGGTCATGCGAACGGTTGATCAGAGCCTTTAAGGATTGTCTAGATAAGGTGAAAGCCGAAGTGGCAATGAAAGTGCGACACGTTAGTTGCGCGGGCTATCACTGCCTCTTGCGGACTGTCTGCCGCCCACATTGCTAAGGCGAATTGCGTCATTCCAGCTCTAGAACGATTTTCCCGATATATCCTTTTTCGCCAAAGGCGACCTGCGCTGCGGCAATATCGCGTAGTGAGTAGGTCTCGGCTACCAATGGCACAATCTCTTTGCGCTCAATCCGTCCGACGAGATTGGCAAAAACTTGCGGCTCAAGAATCGTACAGCCAAAAAAGCTGAGGTCTTTGAGATACAGCGTGCGAACGTCTAGCGGAACAATCGGCCCTGCAATGGCGCCAGCCACCGCATAGCGCCCACCAGAGCGTAACACGTCGAGGAGGGAGGGCCACTTTGGACCAGCCACCAAATCAATGACGACATCGACGCTATTTGCGCCAATCTTAGCAACGAGATCATCGCCTCGGTCGAGTGTTTGTATCGCTCCTAAGTCTAAG
Source organism: Paracoccaceae bacterium (assembly GCA_034111185.1). Lineage (GTDB taxonomy): Bacteria > Pseudomonadota > Alphaproteobacteria > Rhodobacterales > Rhodobacteraceae > Yoonia. The sequence goes on from JAWUXS010000028.1 coordinate 10,681, forward strand.
AGCGTTTTTGCCTTTGATGTGCTTGTCACTGCAATTACCTTGGCCCCGCGTGCTTGCGCAAGCTGAACAGTGGCCGATCCAACGCCGCCTGATGCGCCAGTAACCAATACTATGTCGTCCTTGCCTACATTCGCCCGTGTAAGCATGTTTTCAGCAGTTGAGTAGGAACATGGAAACGAAGCCAGTTCTGTATCGGTTAAATCGCAGTTGATTGCGTGTGCATGGCGCGCAGCAATACGTGTAAACTGGGCAAAACCACCGTCACATTCAGAACCGAAGTACCATGGCATCTCGAGGGTCTCGCCATCCACTTCGCGAAGACATGGTTCGATCAAGACGCGCTCACCGATACGAGAGGTGTCAATCGCATCGCCGACGGCGACAATTTCGCCGCAAACGTCGGCACCTTGGATGCGTGGGAAAGTTAGCGGTGTACTCGACCATGACGCATCACCGTCTTCTGCGTCGCCCTTTGAATACCATCCCGTGCGTGTGTTGATATCTGTGTTGTTCACACCAGCGGCGCGGACCCGAACAATAACATCTGTTTTCCCTGGAACTGGAACATGCAGATCATCGCGCCATTCCAACATTTCAGGGCCGCCGTGCCCAGTCATAACAACGCCGTACATCTTTTCAGGGAAAGTCATGTTCGTCTCCTTGTGGAACTGAACGGACACTCAGTGAAACGAATGAAACTGTCAATCTTGACCCTGCGGGGGGCTGAAACGAAAAAGGGCCACCCAATTGGGCGGCCCTCGCTATTCGTAATCGTAAAAGCTTAGTTCTTAGCTTTATCGACCATTTTGCCGTCTGAGATCCAAGGCATCATGTCGCGCAGTTTGCCACCAACCTGTTCGATCTGGTGCTCGTCGTTTGCACGACGCGCAGCTTTGATCGTTGGCTGGCCAACAGCGTTCTCGAGCATGAAGTCACGAACGAACTTACCAGACTGGATATCGTCCAGAACGGCTTTCATGCGTGCTTTTGTCTCAACGTATGGCAGGATGCGTGGGCCAGAAACGTACTGACCGTATTCCGCTGTGTTCGAGATTGAGTAATCCATGTTGGCGATGCCGCCTTCATAGATCAGGTCAACGATCAGTTTCACTTCGTGCAGGCACTCAAAGTAAGCCATCTCAGGCTCGTAGCCCGCTTCGACAAGTGTCTCAAAGCCCATGCGGATCAACTCAACAACACCACCACAGAGAACTGCTTGCTCACCAAAGAGGTCAGTTTCGCATTCCTGACGGAAGTTTGTTTCGATGATGCCAGAACGACCGCCACCGATGCCTGAGCAATATGACAGGCCAGTTTCCATGGCTTTGCCAGTTGCGTCTGTGTGAACAGCAACAAGACACGGCACGCCGCCGCCTTTTGTGAACTCGCCACGCACAGTGTGACCTGGGCCTTTTGGCGCCATCATGATCACGTCAATGCCTTCTTTCGGCTCGATCAAGCCAAAGTGCACGTTCAGGCCGTGGGCGAATGCAATCGCTGAACCTGGCTTGATGTGGTCTTTTACGTATTTGTTGTATGTTTCTGCCTGAAGTTCGTCTGGCATTGTGAACATGATCACATCACACCAAGCCGCAGCTTCTGAGATGCCCATAACTTTCAGGCCTTCGCCTTCGGCTTTGGCTTGTGAAGGTGAACCCTCACGCAAAGCAACGACAAGGTTCTTCGCACCAGAGTCGCGCAAGTTCAGCGCGTGGGCATGGCCTTGTGAGCCGTAACCAAGGATGGCTACTTTTTTGTCTTTGATAAGGTTCACATCGCAATCGCGATCGTAATAAACGCGCATATCTAGCACTCCATGTTGAATTCTGTGGCTCTTATAGCTGGTGATTTGCATGGTTGTGAGATTGGAAGTATGGTTTTATCCACCATAATGACGATAGTTATTCTTCCATATGTAGATTTTGGATACTTTCATGCTTGATGCCGATAGCCGCGCGATTTTGCGCCACCTGCAAGAGGATCCAGCACTGACAGTGCCGGACCTTGTTGCCTTGACCCGATTGTCCGCAGCCAAGGTCGGTCGGCGCTTGGACCGCATGACCGAAGACGGTGTTATCTTGGGGCAGGCGGTGATCATTGATTGGGCTGCATTGGGATATGCAGTGCAGGTGTCGTTGCGGATAACATTGGACAAGACCGTCGCGCGTGCGTTTGATGATTTTCTGTCGGCGGCGCGTAAGTTGACCGAAGTTCTAGAGATACAGACATTCCTAGGACAGGTGGATGTACGGCTGTCATTGGTCGCGCGTGACTTGCCGCATTACCAAGACATCTATCGCAACCAGATCCTGACTTTGCCCCATATCGCGGACATCGAGGCATTGATGACAGTCGCCGTTGTGAAGTCTGAAAAGACGTTGCCGCTATGACGATAGATGACATCGACCGCAAAATCCTGTTGGCTTTGTCGCGCAACGCCAGCCAATCAGCGAGCCAGCTAGGCCGCAAGTTGGACCTAAGCCAACCTGCAACGTGGCGGCGGATCAAGCGTTTGCAGGACGCAGGAATCATTGCTGGCCGGATGCTGTTGCTTGATGCGGAAAAGCTAGGCTTTGGCGTTACAGTGTTCTTGGGCGTCAAGCTTGCCACGAAGGGGCGCGTTAGCCTTGAAGACTTTGAGCGTGCCGTGACGGCCATTCCCGAGGTGCAAACCGTCGAACACGTACTGGGGCTTTATGATTATAGGCTGCGGGTCGTCGCACGTGATCTTGCGGATTTTGAACGTGTCTTGCGCAGGCGCGTTATGACGCTACCCGGTGTTGGGAACGTAGAAGCGAATGTGCTCTTGTCCGAGGAACGACTGCCCGGTCCGCTATAATTTAGCGGTCATTTGATTGAAGACCGAGACCAAGTTGCATCAGGCTTTTGCGTAGCGGAGCAATGCCGTGCAGGGCTTTGATGCCAAGGCCGCGCAAGTCATGTAACAGCGGACTTCCGGCCATAGACGCGCGGTTAAGCGCATCCACACCATTGACGCGTAAACGGGCATCTGAGTGGCGCTGCTTGTGATAGCTATCAAGAACATGCCGCGCACCCGGATCAGCGCGATGGGCCTGCGCAAGATCAAGCAAACATGCCAGATCAGACAGCGACATATTCAGCCCCTGTGCGCCGATTGGCGGCATTACATGTGCGGCCTCTGCGACAAGCGCTGTGCGAGGGCCTGACATACTCTCGGCCAGTTGGCTGATGATCGGCCAGAGGTTTCGCGGAGAAACGAGCATTAGCGGGCCATAGATACCCGCCGAACGCTCAGTCGCCGCAGTCTCAAATTCTTGTGTGGGCAGGGCCGCGAGCGCCTTGGCGTTGGCACCTTCTTCCATCCAGACAACAGACGAGCATGGCTTACCGTCGTGATCGGGCAGCGGTACCAAGGTGAATGGACCGCCCGAGCGGTGAATTTCGGTTGATACGTTGTCGTGCGGGGCATCATGCGTGACAGCAAAGATTAGTGCCTTTTGACCATAGCGCGTTGTTGTCACACCAATTTCCGCCGCTTGCCGCACTGCCGATGCACGACCATCGGCGCCAATCAACAATTTACACCGAACTTGTGTGCCGTCGGTCAACTGCACTAGGTTTTCAGCCTCACGCGATAGCATTGATTTAAAACCAACACTTGGTCGAAAGTCGACATTGGGCAGTTCAGCCAATCGGGCCACCATTTCACGGCGAAGCAGCCAGTTCGGCAAGTTCCAACCAAACGGCAGATCAGAAATGTCCGCGGCGTCAAAGTCTGCGGCGGTATGCGGTTTGTCTTCAGCGCCTGAGACATCAACGATCCGCATGATTTGCAGTGCAGTCGCTGATGGGGCAAGACGATCCCAAAGGCCGGCACGGTCCAAGAATGCTTGGGCTGGTTGCAGGAATGCGGTCGTTCGCAGGTCAGCGCCTTCGGCGGCAGCGTCTGTGACAGGTGCGGTAGGGTCAACGATCACAACATCAAAACCTGCGGTTCCAAAAGCCGCAGCCGCAGTCAGTCCGGCAACGCCGCCCCCTGCAATAACAATGTCTGCCGTAATTCTATCCATGCGCTACACATATGCCCGCACCCCATCGTGGGAAAGGGGCGTTATACAAGCTGCGACAAGAAGCCCGTCAGATCAGGCGTGTGATGTCCGATATATGGCTGGGGAATGGCGGTATCAGCCACATGCACGGTGCGCATGCCAAGATCGTGAGGAACGGCAAGGTTACGTTCTTCGTCCTCAAACATGGCGGATTGGGTTGGATCAACTTGGGCTTGGGCAAAGATTGCCTCAAACGCAGCGGCGCGTGGCTTGGGTTGATATCCAGCATTTTCAACGCCGTAGACCGCATCAAACACAGCGTCGATGCCACGTGCAGCAAGAACGCGGCGCGCATAGGGCGCGGTACCGTTCGTGTAGACGATCTTGCGACCGGGCAGGGCTGCGATTGCTTTGGCAAGCGGGGGATCAATCTGCAGATGGCTAAGGTTGATGTCGTGCACATCTTTTAGAAATGCATCAGGGTCCATGCCATGTACTTCGATGAGGCCGGCCATCGTCGTTCCGTATTCGCGCCAATAGCGATTTCGTAGCTCGTCAGCCTCGGTCGCGTTCACACCTGCGACTTGCATAATATAGGCGGACATTTTGGGGTTCATCTGCGCAAACAGGCCCATCGATGGGTGATACAGCGTGTTATCAAGGTCAAAGACCCAAGTCGTGACATGTGAAAAATCTGATTTAGGCATATGGGGACCCTATGCAGGGATTCCGTGATGCGCAATTGCTTGATGTTGTTTGGATCGCTAGGGTTTCGAGAACGTAAAAGGGACTGACAATGTACGATGGTAAAAGCCCAAACAAGGACGCCTATGCGCTGATCCTTGAGGCGATTGATAGCCATATCTACAAACCGAAAGATCGGCTTGTGGAATCTGAATTGGCTGAACGCTTTGGCGTGTCCCGCACACCTATCCGCGAGGCGCTGCAGCGCCTTGAGACGCAGAACCTTTTGACGCGGGATGGGCGGTCCTTGATCGTAGCGTCTTTGGATCACACGCAGGTGTCAGAGCTTTATGTCGTACGTGGAGAGCTGGAAGGTTTGGCAGCGAAACTAGCTGCCCGTCATGCCACCCCAGAAGAGGTGCGTGTCTTGGGTGATATGCTAACAGCGGACCGTGCGTTAGTTGATGATCCAGATGCACTTAGCCGCGCAAACCGTCGTTTTCACAAACAAATTCACCTTGCCAGTCATAATCGTTTCTTGGTTCAGCAGCTTGATCTTGTGCACCGATCCATGGCGCTACTGGCGACATCATCCCTTGCCGCCGAAGGGCGTAGCGCGGATACGTTAGAAGAACATGCTGCGATCGTTAACGCCATTGCGACTGGTGATGGTGAGGTGGCAGACCTTGCGCTGCGCGATCACATCTCAAAGGCCTATGTGACACGACTTAAGCTTGAGGCCGCAGCGGTTGAGGCTGGGCAATAGGGGCGATAGGTCCCGTCATTCATCATCAAACCGTGGGTGGTTTTGTCCCAGTAGAATGGCTTCCAAACGAGTTCGATGATGCCCTTATATGCCGCAATCGCGGCCAGCGGGAAATACAGGTGCATGGTTAGTGCCCATTTGATCAGCCATGTTTTCTTAGCCTTGTAGACGCCCACCGTCGCAGCAAGCAGATTTGCGAGCTCAGCAGATATGAAAATCGCCATAAGCGTTAAAAGCGTTTTTCCTTCGAAAAGGCCCAAGAGAGGGTGATCGAAACCCAGCAGCACGAACCAAAATGAAATGAGAATTGGGGCCAAGACAAAGCTAGCCAAGGTGCCTGCGAATTGGATTTGAAAGGCGACAAAGCGCCATAGCCCAAGATCTTTGAGCAGCTTTTGCGGATCCCGCATGTGAACAACATAAGTGATCGCATACCCCTTAAGCCAGCGACTGCGCTGTTTGATCCATGGCCATATCCGGCCATTAGCCTCTTCCTCGGTCGTGGTGTGAAGCAATTCTGTAGCGTAGCCATGGCGCGCTAGGCGGACACCCAGATCGGCGTCTTCGGTAACATTATGTGCGTCCCAGCCGCCCAGCTCCTCCAACGCGTCACGCCTGAAAAAGAGAGTTGTGCCCCCCAAGGGGACGACCATACCCATGCGTGCAAAGCCGGGTAAAACGACGCGGAACCAGCTTGCGTATTCAATTGTAAAACAACGGGTTAGCCAGTTAGCAGCAGGGTTATAATAATCGAGAACTCCTTGCAGGCAGACAACGTGTGGACCCCTGTTGGCAAAACGAATGGCTACCTTCTCAAGCTGATCGGGGGCTGGTGCGTCTTCTGCATCATAGATGCCGATAATCTCGCCTTTGGCAAAACCAAGCGCGTAATTCAGCGCACGGGGTTTGGTGCGTACGGAACCGGCAGGCACTGTTATGACCCTCATCCAAGTGGGTAGGGTTGTGATGCCAAGGGATGCACGGGTCGTGAAATCGTCGGCTTCGGTTACAAGGCAGACGTCTAGATGTTCGCGGGGGTAGGTCATTTCCTTAAGCCGTCTTAGTAAGTGCCCCGCGATTTCCTTTTCCTTAAACAAGGGAACAAGAACTGTGATTGTCGGAAAGCGTATAGGAAGCGCTGTATCCTCGTCAGCTAATGTGGGTTTCAATGCCAGAATGATCGCTACGAATTTTATCGCTGTTTGGGCCAAAAGGCTAAGCAATGCGATGATTGTGAAAAAGCCCAAGATCAAAGCTGGGACGTAGATAAGGGCCAATATCAGGCATGTGACAAAACCTATGCCGGAATAAAGTGCCAATTTTGTATTCCAAGTGCGGCAGCTCATTTGTGCAGGCACGCGGGTTTCTGCGTGATGCGCTAGTTCGCTATCGAATTGCAGGCAAATCGCTTGGGATAGCTGGTTTGTTGTCGTCACGGCCATGCGCACTTGGCCGAAGCATGCCTCAAGCTCGGGACGTAAGCGGATGTATGTCTGGGGCCTGCTGGTTATGATGATTGTGCAATCACCGACCTTTCGCCAAGGCATTAAATTTTCCCGCAGGCATCTTTGCGGCCCCCACTTGGCCACAAGGGGTTTTGAGGGCTTAGCAGAGCAGGGGTCGATGTGTTGTGTCTGGTAGCGTTCAGCAAATGCACGAGAAATGCTAAGCGTAGACGAGCCGCGCGAGATTGTGAGCGTCTTTTCGATTTCGCGATCACTTTGCCAATGACGTATGTCGCCAGATGGCAGCCTGTTCGAACGATCGTATTCTTGTGCAATTGAAACGGATGCCTGATCCTCATGAGGATCTAAAGCGCGTTCTTGTGGCAATGTTTTTAGACTTGGCATTTGCAATATCTGTCCGTGTTCAATGAACAGGAGGTTGATGCAATCAGCCTTAAGATTGAGTTAACCGGCTCCAAGGTGTTGCGAAGATTAACGCAGCACCTTGGAAGCATTGGAAAAGTTTAGGCGCGTGCTGCCATAGCTTCGGCAAAACGCTCAAACAAATAGTAGCTGTCTTGTGGACCTGGTGATGCTTCTGGGTGGTATTGCACAGAAAACACAGGACGATCTTTTAGACGGATGCCGCAATTTGATCCATCAAAGAGCGAGACGTGTGTTTCCACAACGTTCTCAGGCAAGGACTGGCTATCGACAGTAAAACCATGGTTCATTGATGTAATCTCAACCTTGCCAGTGTCGTAATCTTTGACCGGATGGTTAGCACCATGGTGTCCGTGGTTCATCTTGATCGTCTTGGCACCTAGCGCCAAAGCAAGCATTTGGTGCCCAAGGCAGATGCCAAACACAGGCACGTCTGATTGCTCAAGCACGCCTTTGATCATTGGCACTGCGTATACGCCTGTTGCTGCCGGATCACCTGGGCCGTTGGATAGGAAAACGCCATCAGGCTTAAGCGCGAGGACGTCTTCGGTCGTAGCCGAAGCGGGCAGGACGGTGACGTCACAGCCAGCCGAGGCAAGGCAGCGCAGGATGTTACGCTTCGCGCCGTAATCGATGGCGACAACTTTGTGCTTCGGTGCTGTTTGTGGGCTGTAGCCATCTGGCCATGCCCAACGCATTTCGTTCCAGTGGTATGATTGGGCGCAGGTCACGTCTTTGGCCAAGTCTAAACCTTCGAGGCCCGAGAAGCCGCGCGCGGCCTTAACCAGCGCATCAATATCGAATTCACCCTTGGGATCGTGGGAAAGCGCCACATGAGGTGAACCTTGTTGGCGAATTGCGCGGGTAAGGCGGCGCGTATCAATGCCACCCATGCCGATGCGCCCCTGCCGAGCGAGCCATGGGCCGAGCTCTTCGGTTGCGCGCCAGTTGGACGATTCTGTTGGGTCCCACTTAACCACCATTCCTGATGCAACAGGGTCAGCAGTCTCGTCATCCTCTGGTGTGATGCCAGTATTTCCGATATGTGGGAAGGTGAATGTTACGACTTGTCCTGCATAGGACGGGTCGGTCATGATTTCCTGATAACCGGTCATTGCTGTATTAAAGCAAAGTTCAGCAGTGGTTTGGCCAGTTGCGCCAAATCCGTAACCATAAAATATGGTCCCATCAGCCAGTGCAAGACATGCAGTTGGTACAGTGCTTTCGTCTGTCATGTTCTTAGACCCCCAAAGGTGCTGAATTTGGCAAATTGGGCCGTATCTATTGGCCCGAACCGATAGGGTCAAGGCTATAAGTCCGTAAGCAAGGGGCAATAAAACAAGGCGCAGTCGAGGTGTTTCAAATGGTTGTGTCGGCCGCACCCTCACTGTACTATGTCGTTCTGTCGATTGGCCTGAACGGGAGTTTTCATGGACATGCGCACGCGGGTCACCACGGCCCTAAAAGAAGCGATGAAGGCGAGGGACGCTACACGTCTTTCAACATTGCGCCTGATCAATGCGGCGATCAAAGATCGCGACATTGCCTTGCGCGGCACTGAGGAAGAAGAATCCGGCGGATGCAGTGATAGTGATGTTCTCGCTATTCTTGGTCGCATGGTTAAGCAACGCCAAGAAAGCGCACGTGCCTACGAAGAGGGTGCGCGGCTTGAACTAGCCGAAAAAGAGCTGGCTGAGATCAAGATTATCGAAGAATATCTGCCTAAGCAGCTGAATGAAGCGGAATCTGCCAAAGCGATCGAGGCCGCAATTGCGGAAGTCGGCGCCGAAAGCATTCGCGACATGGGCAAAGTCATGGCGATCCTTAAGTCCAAATACACTGGACAGATGGATTTCGGCAAAACTGGCCCCGCTGTCAAAGCGCAATTGGGCTAAGGTCTAAGGGCTGCGCGCCCCTAGATCGCCCCTGCAGTTCCACCCAAAAGGCGGGCCTGCGAAACAAGGCTTATTGATCGGAACGCAATTCACGCTTCAGATCGCCGTATAAGGCAAGCCGCTCAGCGCTATCCAAAAAACTGCCGATCTCAACTTCGCGGTCACCACCGCGTAAGGTGATATAGTTTTCGACAGGCCCCTCTTTGGGATGCAGATGAACGGTCACCCAATAGCGGTTCGCCTCCCAGGTTTGTTGGCTGCGGTTTGGGTTTTGCCGCATCAAACGCACAGTGTCTTGTGTCACGGTGAGCTCTTCTACGATCTCTCCGCGCTTGTAGCTTACGTTTAGCGCGGTCCATATTCCCCATAGGGCAAGCCCAAAGAACGGCAGCAGCCCCCATAGGATTGGCGATCCAAGAAGAGCAATAAGGGGCAGGGCGATCATGGCCATCGTGGCTCCGACGAATTTCACAAAGTCTTTGCGCAGCAATGACCGATAGGGCCAGAGGCTAAGTTGCCATTCTGGTTGCTGGATGGGCGGTTCTGATGACCATTCGTAAGGCATGACAGGAAGATAGCGTTGAATGCCCGCTGGGCAAATTGAGCGTTTCGTCGCGGCCCCTAAAGAAGTTTTTCATAGACCGAGATATGCATCTTGCTGTCCGCCGTAAACGGCTCTTTCTGCCAACCAGCCCAGCGATGCTTAAGGCTAAGCCCCGCAAGGCGTGCCATCAAATCCAATTCTGGTGGGTACGCATAGCGCATTGGAAACGGGACAAGCTTCATGCCGTCTTGATTGATGCGTACACGCTGGAAATGGAAGGTTTGCGCAACTGGATCGTGATTGCACGCCTCTAGCCAAAGAGACTCCATATCAAGA
>JAWUXS010000029.1:0-10094 GCA_034111185.1 Paracoccaceae bacterium
CACCAGTCACCAACGTCGTTTTTGCTGAAAGTCTCATGTGTTCACCCATTCCCTGCTGCAACTGTTTTAAGGGTCGAGAAGCCGTACAGGGCTTCGAACCCTTTTTCACGACCATGCCCTGACTTACCGACGCCACCAAACGGAAGTTCTACCCCCCCGCCAGCGCCATAGTTATTCAAAAAGACCTGGCCCACTTTCAACGATTTGGCTAACCGCATCTGGCGGCCACCATCCTTTGTCCAAACAGAAGCAACTAAACCATAGTCAGTGTTATTCGCAATTCTTACCGCTTCTTCTTCGGTATCAAACGGTATGATGACCTGCACAGGACCAAAGATTTCGTCACGCGCCAACACATGTTCCGAGGGCACGTTGGCAAACAGCACCGGAGCAACAAAATTCCCCTTTTCATCAGCGTTAGGGTCTATTTGTCCTTTCGCAACACACTCTAAATCATCACCCATCCCGATGAAATCAGTCACAATTTTTTTTTGTCGTGCCGAGATAAGCGGCCCGACATTCATATCATTCATCGCCGCGCCTACACGCAACGCTTTGTACGCAACAGCCATCCGGTCGCGCACATTTTCATAAACACCGCGTTGCACCAATATTCGCGAAGACGCGGAACAAGTTTGGCCTGCATTTTGGATACCTGCATTCACAAGAAACGGCAGTGCGCGATCAATATCCGCATCATCGAAAACGATTTGCGGCGACTTCCCACCCAGCTCAAGCGTGACAGGAATGACATTCTGCGCCGCTGCCTCTTGGATCAACGTGCCGGTCCGCACCGACCCAGTGAACGACATATGTTGAATACCCGGATGCGAGGCGAGCGCGGCACCAGCTGCAGTGCCTGTTCCTGTAACCACATTCAATGCACCATCAGGCAATCCCGCCTCTTGCGCGATTGCTGCAAAGGCAAGGGCCGTCAAACAGGCCTCTTCAGCAGGCTTCAAAACGCAAGCATTCCCCATTGCAAGGGCTGCACCAACAGAACGCCCGATAATCTGCATCGGGTAATTCCAAGGAATAATGTGCCCCGTCACGCCATGCGCCTCGCGCAGCGTATAGACCGTATAACCGTCCAGATATGGGATCGTCTCACCCATGACCTTGTCGGCAGCCCCACCATAGAACTCCATATAACGCGCAAGGGCTATTACGTCGGCCCGCGCCTGCTGCAAAGGTTTTCCAACGTCCTGCGCCTCAAGAACAGCCAGCGCATCAACCCGCGTCAAAACCAGCTGCCCGATGCGGGACAGAATGCGCCCACGTTCCAGAGCTGTCATACGACCCCATTCACTGTCACGGGCGCGCTGTGCCGCATCAACAGCCGCATCGACATCCTGCGCCGTGCTTGCCGCAATCTGCGTGATCTCAGTTCCATCGGATGGGTTCATTAGCCCGATGCTGGCACCTTTATGCGGCGGCACCCATTTTCCGGCAATAAGATTGGACTTTGCGGGTATGTTGAAGGCTTTCAGTGGCATTTTACGCCATCCTCAAACTGTTGGGCAAACGCGGGACCGCTGCCAAAAGTGATTTTGTATACGGATGCTGTGGATTGGTAAAAACAGACTTTGTTTCACCCTGTTCGACGATTTTTCCCGACTTCATCACAAGCACCCGATCCGTCACTGACCGCACGACAGATAGGTCATGCGAGATAAATAGATACGATAGCGGCCGTACGCGACATAGGTCTGCCAACAGGTCTAGAACCTGCGCACGAACAGAAACATCCAATGCTGATACTGCTTCGTCAAAGACGATCAACGCAGGATCAATAATCAACGCACGTGCAATTGCGATACGTTGGCGCTGGCCGCCAGAAAATTCATGGATGTATTTCTGGGCATCAGACGGATGCAATCCAACATCGGTTAACGCTGTCGAAATCGCTTTTTCCCGTTCCACCCCTGTTGGCGGCTTTTCCAACAGGTGGAAGGACTCAGTGATCAACCGATCAACGCGATGTCGCGGATTGAACGAACCATATGGATCTTGGAATACGACCTGCATTTTACGACGCACCGATAGATTAGGATCTCTGCCCGCAAATACAGGTTGCCCATCGATGGTGATAGATCCACCCTGAATTGCCTCAAGCCCTAAAATCGCCCGTGTTAGTGTCGATTTTCCACAACCTGATTCACCAACAAGACCTAAACGATCACCCCTTTGCAGATCAAAGCTAACGCCGCCGACCGCGCGGAAATTCTGAGGCTTTCCAAAGACACCAAGTCTAGGCATGCGGTAATCGCGGACGACATCTTTAACCGAAAGTAATGGCGCAGGCGCGGGCGGTGCAGGCAAATCAACCTGATGCGCCGAAGCCGCAAACAATGCCTTGGTATACGGGTGCTGCATTTCTGATAGCAGCTGTTGTGTCTCGCCCTGTTCAACTACCCGACCGTTTTGCATCACGACAATCCGGTCAGCAATATTGCTGACAACGGCAAGGTCGTGCGTGATCATCAGCAGGCCCATGCCGAATTCAGCGGCCAGATCTTTTAGCAATTCCAGAATTGTGGCCTGCGTTGTGACATCCAGCGCCGTTGTCGGCTCATCCGCAATTAGTATTTTGGGCCGCAATGCTATCGCCATCGCGATCACGACTCGCTGTCTTTGACCACCCGAAAGTTCGTGTGGGTAGCGTGACAATGGAAAGCGATCATTCGGCAGACCAACACGCTCTAATGTCTCAGATGCTCTTATTAGAGCCTGTTTTTTGCTAATTCTCTCATGGATGCGGATCGTCTCGGCAACTTGCGCCCCAATCGTTTGCACAGGGTTCAGCGCCGTCATCGGCTCTTGGAAAACCATTCCCATTTCGTTGCCACGCATCGTACATAGTGTGGCTTCATCCGTGGACAGAATATCCCTGCCGTCTAGGGTCAACCGACCCGTCGCCTTTGCACCGGTCGGCAGCAACGCCATGACGGACATCGCTGTCATTGATTTGCCTGACCCGCTTTCGCCCGTGACAGCAACAATTTCACCTGCCGCAATATCAAAACTGACATCATGCAAGATGGGCGTGCCATGGATCACGACCGACAGGTTCTGAATTGATAGCAGGGTCATGCGCGGGCCACCCTAATCTTGGGGTCCAACCAATCGCGCAGCCCGTCACCCATCAGGTTCAGACCCAAAACAGTCAAAACAATCGCCATCCCGGGCATGATCGCGACATGTGGCGCGATGCTGACAAGCGTTTGCGCATCAGCAAGCATCCGACCCCAACTTGCCGTAGGCGGCTGCGCCCCTAACCCGATGTACGACAACGCCGCCTCGGCCAGAATACCAAGCGAGAATTGGATCGTCCCCTGGACAATCATCAAGTTCGCGATGTTAGGCAGGATATGCTCGTATGAAATACGGAACGCCGACTTTCCACTGACACGGGCGGCTAGGATGAAATCACGCTCCCATAACGACAGCGCAGCCCCTCGGGTCAGGCGGGCAAAGACGGGGATGTTAAAGATACCGATCGCAATGATCGCATTGATCGCTGACGCGCCAAAAACTGCAGTGATCAAGATCGCAATGACCAGCGACGGAAATGCAAAGATCAGATCGTTCCCGCGCATGATCACTTCGTCCAACAATGAACCGCGCCGCGCCGCAGCCCATAGACCCAGCGGCACACCCAGCGTCATCCCAATCCCAACGGCGATCAAAGCTACGGCAATCGACGTCCGTGCCCCCATCATCACCATGCTTAGGATGTCGCGACCAAAGTGATCGGTTCCTAGCAAATTCGTAGCATCAGGGCCATGCAGCTTGTTGCGCACATCAAGCGAAAGAATATCATAGGGCGTCCAAATGAACGACAGCAGCGCCGCACCCACAAACACCAACGTCAGAAACAGACCAAGCCAAAGACTGCGTTTCATGCGCGCGTCCTTAGTCTTGGGTCGACGGCGGCATATGCCAGATCAACGGCAAAGTTCACAATGATCACCATGAACACCAACAACATCACAACGCTTTCCACGACGATCAGGTCGCGGGCGCTGATGGATTGGAAAATCAACCGCCCAAGGCCCGGCAGATAGAAAACCTGCTCGATCACGATCCCTCCGGCTAAGAGAAACGCAAACTGTAGTCCGATGATCGTCAGAACAGGGATCAGCGCATTGCGCACCGCATGCCGCCAAAGCGCTTGCCGGCGGGTCAGCCCTTTGGCCCGTGCCGTACGCATGAAATCTTCGCCCAGCATATCAAGCAAAGACGATCGCATGACTCTGGCCAGAATTGCAGCCTGCGGCAAAGCAAGCGAAATAGCTGGCAAAGTCAGCGATTTAATCCCCGCAAAAATGCCCTTGTCCCAACCTGGAAATCCACCAGACGGAAACCACCGCAGGTTCACCGCAAAGATCAGAACCATGATCATTGCAAACCAAAAATTCGGGATAGCGACACCCAATTGCGTGGCACCCATCACCGACATATCGCCTATGCTTCCGCGGCGGCTGGCCGCATAGATGCCCGCAGGAAAAGCAATTATCGTGGACAGCGCCAGCGCGTATACCGCGAGCGGGAGAGAGACCCAAACACGGTCCCCGATCAAATCAGAGACGGGCGTACGGTACGTATAAGATTGGCCAAAGTCACCCTGCACCAACCCACTAACCCACGCGATGTAGCGCTCGAACCGACCAACATCGAGACCCAGTTCAATCCGCAGCGCCGCGATCGTATCGGGCCGCGCATTCACGCCCAGCATGAACGCCGCCGGATCACCGGGTATCACCTCAATAATCAAAAAAATAACAATGCTTGCGACGATCAAACTTAGGATCAAAGACGACAAGCGGCGAAGCGCGTAACGGATCATGCGTCCTTATCCCTTAACAATCGCTGCGCTTGAATGTCGGACAAACCGGCAAGGTTGGGGGTCGCGATGATGTCCCGCGACCCCCTGCAACTTACTCAGCCCAGCGCACGTCTGTCAGGTCAACCGCTGCAGTAGGTTGGTTCACCCAAAGACCTTCGATCTCTTGCTTGGCGACAGTCGCGACTGCCAGCTCAAACAAGTAACCATTCACATAGTCTTCTGAGATTTTCGTTTGCGCATCTTGCATTAACATCACCCGCTTTGCAGGGTCCGTTTCAGCCGTTAGCGCGTCCATGATCGCGACAAAGTCTGGGTCACCATACTGGAAATAGTAATCAGGGTTCGCGTAGATCCCGATGTCCATAGGCTCGGTGTGGCTGACGATTGTCATGCCATAATCCTTGCCACGGAATACTTCCTCCAACCACTGCGCCCACTCAAGATTGCTGATCTCGGCCTCGATGCCGATATCACGCAACTGCGCCGCAATGATCTCTCCGCCGCGCCGCGCGTATGACGGCGGTGGGAGTTTCAGCGTTGTGGTGAAACCTTCGGGGAAACCAGCCTCAGCTAACAGTTCTTTCGCGCGCTCAGGGTCGTGCGGTGAAAGCGCCAGCAAGTCTTTATAGGCAGGGTTATGCGGTGCAAAGTGCGTGCCAATGGGTGTGCCGTACCCAAACATTGCACCATCAATGATATCTTGGCGGTTGATCGCCAAAGACACGGCCTGACGGATCAGAATGTTATCGAACGGCGCCATGCCATTGTTCATCGCAAGGATCGTCTCGCCTTCGGTGTTCCCATCAAGAACTTGGAAGCGTGGATCAGCTTCGAACTGTGGCAGGTTTTCCGGCGCAGGGAAGCCAACAAAAGCGTCTACGTCCTCGGCCATAACAGATGCGAAAGCAGCCGTCGGATCACTGATAAACCGGAATGTCGCGCTCTCAAGATGGGCAGCTTCGCCCCAATACTCAGCGTTTTTCACCAACTCTATGCGGTCGCCTTGCACCCAGTCGCTGAACTTAAACGCTCCAGTACCAATCGGGTTTGATGCAATGTTTTCAATGCTCTCGGGTGCAACGATTACCGCGTCACCCCAAGCCATATTGAACAGGAAATTACCGTCAGGCTGTGTTAGCCGAACTTTGACTGTTCCCGCGTCCATAACTGTGACGCTTTCAATCCCAGCGAACAGCGCTTTTTGTGCGTTGGTGCTATCTTCGGCACGGGCACGATCAAGGCTGAACTTTACGTCTTCGGCGTCCATTAATGTGCCGTCGTGGAACATCACACCGTCTTGCAACGTGAATGTATAGTCACACCCATCTGCTGAGATTTCCCAGCTTTGGGCCAAGCCAGCGACAACAGATCCGTCTGCCATAAACCGTGTAAGACCTTCAAACACGTTTGAATACAGAACCGAGTCGATAGCCTGCGCAGCACCCCCCGTTGGGTCAAGGTTCGGCGGCTCCAGCTGGATTGCAACTGTAATCGCTGTGTTTTGCGCAGCGGCCATGCCCGCAAACAGGGCCAACGCGCTGGACGCTAGCAATCTCGTGGTTAGTCGGTTCATGTATTCTCTCCCGATTATTATTCGTTGTTCGCCGTTGACGGCAAAAGCAGTGCGGCCAAGCTGCGCGCCATAACTGCCACGCTGTCCATCATATCATCTACACCGATATATTCATCCGGCTTATGTGCAAGTTCGAGGATTCCGGGGCCATAAGCCACGCAATTCTTCAATTTGCCTATCCTGTCGATGTGCTTTTGGTCATAAGTACCCGGTGACGCGACGAATTCTGCGTCCCGCCCCATAACCTGCTTAATCTGTGCCGCAACTGTTGCCGCAATCGGTGCATTCCGGTCCGTCATCGACGGCAGTACGCTGTTAATCTCGCGCAAGTCATAGGTAAACTTTGGCCGTTCGGCTTTGATCCCCTCAAGCAGGTCAGTCACTTCGCCGCGCACTTGATCCAACGGTTCTTCGTCCAAGAACCTGCGATCTATCACAATCCGGCAGCTATCAGGGACACAATGCGCAGGCAGTCCGGTAAAGTCATCCGACTGTTCCGCCTGCCCGCCGTGGATCGAATTGATGTTCATAGTCGACTGGCGCGCGCCCTCAGGCACCACGGGCATATCCGTGCGTCGCATTGCCATCGCTGGGAACAAATCAGTCTCAAACTTGTCCAAAACCGCACCCATATGGCGCACGGCACAGTCGCCTAGAAACGGCATAGACCCATGTGCGATCTCGCCAAATGTCTCAATCTCGGCCCACCAACCGCCACGATGCCCAAGGCAAACACGGTCTTTGTTCAAAGGCTCGGGAATAATCACATGCTGGACACGCTCTGGCGAAAAGAAGCCCTTTTCAGCCAGATAAGCCACGCCACCATAGCCACCAGATTCCTCGTCCGCTGTGCCTGAAATCTCAATCGCGCCGTAAAAGTCGGGAAATACCTCAACGAACGCTTCGGCTGCGATAATTGAGGCAGAAAGCCCGCCTTTCATATCGCAGGCACCCCGCCCATAAATCTTGCCGTCAATCAGGTCGCCACCAAACGGGTCCGTGGTCCAACCATTCCCAACTTCAACAACGTCAGTGTGGGAATTGAAATGTACACAATCCCCAGCATGCGCACCTTCGCGCCGTGCGATCACGTTCCAACGCGGATATTTTTCACTATCCCCTGGTGTGCCAACGGCACGGATCAGCTGTATTTCAAATCCGGACGCCTTTAGTCGTTTCGCCAGAAAGTCGCAGATCGCATCGTAGTTCTCACCCGGCGGGTTCAGCGTTGGGATGCGGATCAAATCTTGGGTCAGTTGGATCAGATCATCCCGCTTGCCAGCAATCACAGACAAAAGCGGGTCTAGGCGTGAGTCGTCAGGCGTGGGGTTATCCAAGGTCATAAGGCACTATTGGCAAAAACCCGCGGCTGGGCAAGCACAACCACCATTCCTTTACTGCAGCCTAAGACCTCAGCCCTCACGCTTAAGCGCTTGGGCCATGCAGTGGATACCGCCGCCCGTCTTGCTGATCTCAGACATATCAACGGCAGCAACTTCAAATCCACGCGCGCGCAATCCCTTGATCAATGTCTGCGATGACGTCGGCGCAATAACACGGTCCCCACCAAGCGACATAAAGTTACAGCCTAGTGCCATTGTATCGCGGAACGGAACATCAATCACCTCGTGACCCTTTGCCTTCAGCCATTCAACAATCGCGGGTTCTGTGCAATCCAAACAGACGGCCGTCAGCTTTTCTGCAATCGGAACAACCATAAGATCAATGTGCACATAGTATTCGTCGATAAATGCCAATCGCGTTTCCCAACCCTCAGCCTCAAACCAGCTTTGGACCTGGAGCGCGCCCTCTTCTTGAGTACGCGCACCGCCGCAACCAATCAGCACACAGCCGTCTTCGATGACATTGAAATCACCGCCCTCAAATGTGCCCGCAGTGACCATGTCATAGATTGGGATACCCAGCTTTTCGTAGGTCCGGATCGCCGCATAGTTTTCGCCACGCCGCCACCAATCAGACATCGCCGTGATGATCGCGCCGTATGGCGTCATCACACTGCTGTCGCGGGCATAAACCTGCATCGGCAACTCAGGTTCGGCTGTGTGCATATGCACCTTCACGTCAAAATGTTCGTAGGCTGCAACCAACTCGGCATGTTGAGCTTGGGCGACTTGCACGTTGCAGGGTGCCGCACGCAAGTGCGCCCGAGACAACGAACTGGTGGACAAATGCTTTAGATGCGCGGGCGACCCAAGCAGCACCTCTGTCAGGCGATCCGTCTCGTTGTCAAAACCCCATTTAAGCATCTCAGGCGTATCACCACTAGGCAGTCGGGCTTGCAAAGTAAAATCAGACATCAGAGGTATCCTTTTTCGAATAGGGCAAATTTTCAGGCATCGTTGACGGTATCCACCAGTCGCGACCACGCGCAGTGGTCACATATTCAGGCCAGCGAAAGTGTATCGGTGGCTCATAATCACACAAGGGTGGAATTGGGTCAGTCGCGGTGCGGGCTTTGAACTCATCCATTGCAGCATCGCGCGCATCCTTATCCTCAAGCAGCCGCAAAGCAGAAACCGATAGTATCTTGGCCGCCGCCTGCACCATCGGATCAATCGTAGCAGGGATGCCCCCCAGCGCGTTCATGACCCATGCGGGGTAAGTCACGCCAGCAGGCGCCTTTAACGCGGGCCGTGCGACGTAGAACCGCGCAGTCGGCGCATGCCACGTCATGTCTGTGTAATCATCCGACGTCGAATTCAACTGCGAGGGGGGCAAGTCGTGGCGCAGGATCGCCTCGGCATCTTTGGGGGTAACAAGCGCGGATAATTCGGGAATGAATGGATTATCCATCGCCTCAATCCCAAGATTGGTTTGTACCTCACGCGCGACGGCCTTAGCCGCATCATCCCAATCAGGCGCACCTACTGTCTGCATCGCATCCCAGACTGTTTCTGCAATCGCGTGGTTCGCCAATCCAGGTCGCGATTTACACACCCAGTGTTTTTCCCACCGACACCCCGTCATATCAGCTGCCGCCTGTGCGTTTCGATCTAATACACCCGTGATCTGTTCGGCCATATCAATGGTCGGGGTTCGCATCATGTATTGGATTTCGGCCAAACCCGCGGGCAAATTGTCAGCCGTGGCTTGCCCTGCTGTCAGGATCGCCTCGGATACGGACCAGCCGCCCTGGTGTGGTAACATCGCTTCGCGCAGGGATTTTGACGCAAGATACATCATGTTCAACGCGTCATTCGCACCAGGCGCACGAACGGCAGAATGCGACTGTGGAATAGGTGCATTATCAGCGCGACCCCAGTCCTCGGGGGTGTCACAGATAAAGCGGTAGATCATCGAATAGGCCGCACCACAGTGAGTATCCCAACGGACGGTATTGCACATCGGCAGCATGTAAAACGGATGGAACGACAAGATCGCAGCAAGCCCGTCATAGTAACCAGCCGCCGCATGAATAGGCTTGGACCCACGGACCTTTTCGGCAGGCTCTCCGGTGAACCGCAAACCACCTTTGATGCCATGTTTTTCCATCGCGGCCTTTGTAGCAAGCAGCCCACCAAGACCCGCAATGCCAAGGCCCGAGTGGGGATCAGTATGGCCGCCCGCCTGAAACCCAAGATTTTCACGCGGCGCGCGGCTTGTCGATGCGGCCTGACAATTGCCAGGTACAGCGTCGTATTCCGCATACAT
>JAWUXS010000030.1:0-18494 GCA_034111185.1 Paracoccaceae bacterium
ATTCGCTTTGTGAATCCCTTAAATGCGCCTTTGCTTAGGAATGTTATACGTCGGGAGTTTTGTTTGTCCCGTGATCATTGGGGCCAAGTTCTATAAAGCCGCGCATTGTGTAGGATGCAGCGAAGGGCCGGTTTGAGCCCAGAGTGCCCAATGCTGCAACATGGAGCTATGTCTGCTTGATGTTGTTTCAACAGCCTTCATTATCGCATTTTCAAATGATAGCTATGGCGCCATGGCCTCCACAATCGCACGGACACTTTATTCAACTGTATCCCGCCTGTTCATCACGGACTGGCTGGCTGCAGTGCGTCTGCTTTGCACGGAAGCTGAGTACCAATCGTTCTTGGAGCGCACCGATTTGATGGCTGATCAAAGTTCATCGCAGGCTCGGGTGACGCTGGATCAAATTGTTGCCCTCTACCAATTGACAGCGGTGGAAACTGGCGATGAAATGATGGGACTTTGGAGCAGGCCGGTGCGGCCGCGCGCATTGCAGCACCTTTTGACATCGGTGCGCGAAGCGGCCTCGCTTCCATCCGCTCTCTTTCGATTTTCCACGTTCTGGAATTTGCTTTTGGATGATTATCAATTCGCGCTGACTGAGAGGGACGATGCCTGGGTGCTCGCACTTCAACCACTCGGTCAAAGGCCCGTCCAAAAATTCGGGCATATGCTGATCCTCAAACTGGCGCACGGCCTGTTGTCATGGCTGGCGCGGCGCGAGGTACCTGTAAAAGAGGTTGGTTTCAGCTTTGAACGCCCCAGTTTTGTACAAGACTATGCGGTTATTTTCCCATCCCCCGTGACATTTGACGCAATAGAGACATCTATTGCCTTTGATCTGCTCAATCCGGGGCCTCTGCGCATGCGTAGCACAACCGAGCTGGATCTGTTTTTAGAAAACGCGCCGCGCGATTGGATCTTTACGCGGTCGCACGAACATACGCAGGCTTTGCGCGTGCGCCGCTTCCTCAGCCAGATGGGCTGGGAAAACGCAAACCTCGCCGAGGCGGCGCAATCAATGCATATGACGTCGCGCACCTTGATCCGCAAACTGCAAACGGACGGGACATCGTTTCAATCCATCAAGGATGATCTGCGCCGCGACATTGCCATTCGCCACCTTTCGGTTGGTGAAAAGAGCATCGAAGCGATTGCCCATGAGGTCGGCTTTTCCTCGGCCGCCAATTTTCACCGCGCCTTCCAAAGATGGACAGGAAACACCCCAAGTTCCTATCGGCGCCGGGCGACCCAAGATCGCTAAATTTGTCACTTTCGGAGAATAACTTGTCATCACGCGAGATGGCAGGAGGGCAATAAGCCCGCTAATTATCCAAATAGTAGAAATAAATCTGACTAAAATTAGCATTTGGCCGCCCCCGTCGACTGTAGGCGGGTGGCGCGATGCGACTACGCCCGAATTTGAAAGGAATTGACCATGACAGATAAGCTCACCCCCATTCTTGACGCGGCACGCGCGCACGCGACGGACGTCATCGCGCCAAATGTTGATGCATGGAACGCCGCAAAAAAATGGCCGCGTGATGCGTCCGACAAAGCTGGGGCAGCTGGGCTGACGGGGCTTTACGCACCGGTCGAGTTCGGCGGACAAGGGTTGCCTTTGTCCGAAGGCATCCAGGTTTTCGAGCAACTTGGCCTCGGCGACGGCGCCTATGCCTTTGCCCTCTCGATGCATAATATATGCACCTTTGCAGGATGTGGATACGGCACGGACGCGTTCAAAGAGAAATGGGGCCGTGAGCTCACGTCGGGCCGTAAACTGGCAAATTTTGCATTGACTGAACCACAGTCGGGGTCTGATCCGATGCAGATGTACACCCGCGCGACGATCAACGGGGATGGTACGTGGACAATTAGTGGGGCGAAGGCATGGGTTAGCTTAGCGACCGAGGCGGACATCTATTTTACCGTCATCAAAACCAGCGATGCGCCCGGCCACAAAGACATGGCCATGATCGCCATTCCGGCTGACGCCGTGGGGATCAGCTTTGGCCCGATGTACGACACACCATCCTACAACTTCTTGCCATTGTCTGAGATGTATTTCGATAAGGTCGTCGTCAGCGAAGACAACATAATCCTGCCAATCGGCCAAGGCCTGCAGGGGTCTCTTATGGCGATTGATATTGCGCGGGTGTCTATCGCCTCGGGCTGTTGTGGCTTGATGCAATCCGCCCTTGATACGGCCTTGTCATATTCAAAAAACCGCAAGATGTTTGGCGGAAAAAACCTCGATCTGGATGGTATTCAATGGATGCTGGGCGAAGTGGCGACGGACCTGGAAGTGTCCAAGTTGTTGTACCGCAAAGCCGCTGAGGCCCTCGGCACACCTGAGGGCCCGCTGATGGCGGCACATGCGAAACGGTTTATACCAGACGCGGCGGTGAAAGCGGCCAACACCTGCACTCAGGTGCTCGGCGGGATGGGCCTGCTGCAACCTTACGGATTGGATCGTTTGTCCCGTTTGGCACAGATGCTGCGGATCGTTGATGGCACGACAGAGATCAGCCGCGTTGTTATTGGGCGCGCGCTTCAAAAACGCGCAGCGGGCTTGCCGGATTTGCCTATTCCAAAGGGATTTGGAGAAGAGGCCGAAAACACGGCACCCGCTGCCGCTGAGTAAATCTTCTCTACGGCAAGTCACCCATTGCGGTCGTTCGTATTTAAAAATGAACGACCGTTTTGTCCCGCATAGCGGAAATCGCTATCCCCCCAACAAAAGCCCGCAGTCCAACCGTTCGCGCGAATTACCCAGCGACAGATGCCTCGTAGATGCTGTTGATCGTGCCAGCCAACACGGCGTCAAAATCGCCGTCGCTTTGTTCGGCTGACAGACCCTGCGTCAGGGCGCGGCTAAAGCTGGCGATGATGCCGCTGTTCTGGGCGAGGCGTGTGTTCGCCTCTTCGCGGGAATATCCGCCTGAGAGGGCGACAACACGCAAAACGCGCGGGTGATCGACAAGCGGTTGATACAGGTTCGCGACCTCAGGCAGTGTAAGTTTCAGCATGACCTGCTGGTGATCGGGCAGGGCGTTTAGTTGGGTCATTAGGGCGTCCCGCAACATCTCTTCGGCTTCGGCCTTGTCGGATATTGAAATCGTGACCTCGGGCTCAATAATCGGCATTAAGTCGTGGGCAAGGATTTGGCGGCCGATATCAAACTGCTGATCTACAACGGCCTTGATGCCGTCTGGGTTGGCGGCTGATACAACTGACCGCATTTTGGTGCCGAACATGCCAGCATCCACAGCGCGGGCCAAAAGCGTATCGAGGCCGTCAATCGGCTTCATCAACTGCACACCGTTGTGTAAATCGCGCAAGCCTTTATCGACCTTCAGGAATGGGACGACATGGTGGTCGTTCCAAAGGGCGGCCGCTGCGGGCTTGCCGTCGATTTCGCGGTCCATTGTCATTTCGAACAAGATCGCGCCGACGACCTTGTCGCCCGTAAACGATGGTGCTTTGACGATCCGGCTGCGCATCTGGTGGATCAGGGCATACATCTCGTCGTCGTTGGCGTATGCGTCTTCGTTCACACCGTAGAGGCCAAGAGCCTTGGGTGTTGAGCCACCGCTTTGATCCAATGCTGCAACAAAACCGTTACCGTTACGTACTTGCTCGAGTTGTGCTTGATTGGTCATGGTCGTCTCTCCGATGCTTTGTGAACGAATACATCGTCCTTACAAAGGCATCGAAGAGGCCGCAATTATGGTTGCGCAAACGTTAGCGCAATCAATTTGAAAGTGCTGCAACTCCGGGCAATTCCTTGCCTTCCATCCACTCAAGAAAGGCACCACCAGCGGTCGAGATGTAGGTGAAATCGTCGGCAACACCGGCCTGATTCAGCGCGGCAACCGTGTCACCACCACCCGCGACCGAGATTAGACCACCCGCTGCGGTCAATGCAGCAGCAACCGTTGCCGCACCATTTGTTGCGCGGTCAAACGGCTCAATCTCAAACGCACCAAGCGGTCCGTTCCATACCAGCGTCTTTGCGCCTGCTAGCACCTCAGAGATATAAGTGACCGTATCTGGCCCCGCATCAAGGATCATCGCGTCTGCAGGGCAGGCGTCGGGGGCTACGATCTCGTTCTCGGCGCCAGCTTTGAATTCGCGGGCAACGACAACATCGCGCGGTAGGATGACTTCGCAACCAGCGGCTTTGGCTTTGCCAAGGATCTCAATGGCTGTTGCCGCCAGATCATGCTCGCACAGGCTTTTGCCGACGTTGATACCTTGGGCTGCAAGGAACGTGTTCGCCATGCCGCCGCCTATCACAAGGTGGTCGACTTTGGTAACAAGATTGCCCAGCAGATCCAGCTTGGTTGATACCTTCGCGCCGCCTACAACAGCCACAACAGGGCGCTGCGGGGTGCCAAGGGCTTTGTCTAATGCGCCAAGTTCTTCGGCCATCAGGCGGCCCGCACAAGATGGCAGCAGCTTTGCAATCGCCTCGGTGCTGGCGTGGGCACGGTGCGCGGCTGAGAACGCGTCGTTGACGTATACATCGCCCAGCGTAGCCAAACGGGCAGCAAAGCCCGCGTCGTTCTTTTCTTCGCCCGGGTTAAACCGCAGGTTCTCAAGCAGTAGAACCTCGTCTTGGTCCATCTCTGCGACCGCATCGCCGTAGTCGCCGTTCACAAACGTGACAGCCATGCCCAGTACGTCGGCCACGGCAGGTGCGATGATTTCAAGCGACATCTCGGGGACGACCTGACCCTTGGGGCGACCAAAATGCGCCATCAGGATCACACGGCCACCAGCTGCCTGAATGTCTTCTACGGTGGGGATAATACGTTCAATGCGGGTGGTGTCAGTAACCTTGCCGTCGTCAACAGGGACATTGATATCCACGCGGACCAAGACACGCTTGCCAGCAAGATCCATATCATCAAGGGTTTTCCAAGGCATTTCGTGTCTCCAACATATGAACAATTTAGACGTTACCTGCGGCAATGTTTGGCCAAGGTCAACTGCCGCACGCTTGGCAATTCTGATAACTGCGCATATGTGAGGGATAACAACCCTACAGGAGTGCCCAATGGCCGATTACAAAGATCCCGAAAACACAATTATCATGACACTCAAAGACGGTGACGTGATCATCGAATTGATGCCTGACGTGGCACCGTTGCACACAGCACGGATGAAAGAATTGGCCCGCGCTGGCAAATATGACAACGTGGCATTCCACCGTGTCATCGCCGGCTTTATGGCGCAGACTGGCGATGTTGAGCACGCGAACATGGAAAAAGACTACAACCCAGGCCGCGCAGGCACGGGCAGCTCTGATCTTCCTGACGTGAACGCTGAGTTCTCAAAGGTGCCACATGCACGCGGATCACTTGGCGCTGCACGCTCACAGAACCCGAACTCTGCTAACAGCCAGTTCTTTATCAACTTCAAAGACAACGACTTTTTGAACGGTCAGTACACAGTCTACGGTCAGGTCACGTCTGGCTTGGAGCACGTTGACGCAATCATGAAGGGCGAGCCACCAGCGAACCCTGATCGCATGATCACAGTTAAGGTTGCCGCAGATGTTTAAGGCATTTGTAACCGTTGCGGCGCTTGTGGCCTCACCGGCTATGTCTGCTGGACTTGAGATCGACATTGCGGGCGAAGCCAATGGCACAATCGTCATTGATTTGTTCGAAGACGTCGCACCACTGCACGTCGCCCAGATCACCGCAATTGCGGCGGCTGGCGACTATGACAATGTGGTTTTCCACCGCGTGATCGAAGGCTTTATGGCCCAAACTGGCGACGTGTCTAACGGTGTTGCTGGTGCTGACCTGTCCCGTGCTGGCACTGGCGGTTCTGATCTTGGCAATATCAACGCCGAGTTTTCAGACAAACCGTTTGAGCGTGGCGTGATCGGCATGGCCCGTTCGCAGAACCCAAACTCAGCGAACAGCCAGTTCTTCATCATGTTTGAGCCGGGTTACTTTCTGA
Organism: Paracoccaceae bacterium; assembly: GCA_034111185.1. GTDB lineage: Bacteria > Pseudomonadota > Alphaproteobacteria > Rhodobacterales > Rhodobacteraceae > Yoonia. The sequence goes on from JAWUXS010000030.1 coordinate 5,977, forward strand.
ATGGCCAATATACGGTCATCGGCGAAGTCACATCAGGCATGGAGATCGTGGACGCGATCAAACTTGGTACAGGTTCTAACGGTTCTGTCGTTGGTACGCCTGATATGATGGCTGCCGTGCGCGTGACCGAGTAAATTAACAGGTCTGGGCGGTTTAATCTGCCCAGACCTCACAACCCGCTCACTTTGACGCGAGAGGGGTATCGGCCAGCATTTTTCATCGCCATCTTGTGTGGTGAAACAAATGCAGGAGCCGCAGATGCAACTGAAATCCCTAATCGCAGTTTTTAGCCTGATAGCGGGCAGCGTGTCAGCCAGCCCCGAATTTTGGGTGCATGAATGGCCGAAAACCGACTTTGAAAACACAAGCGTTGAAAGCTGGGTCGAGGTTCTGTCAGGTGGTCCGTCCAAAGATGGCATTCCCGCATTATCTGACCCGACATTCTATACCGTTGGTGAAGAAACCCAACTGACTGGCCGCGAACCCGTCATCACGGTTGAGATTGAGGGCCAGACGCCACGTGCCTATCCGATCCGCTATCTGACGTGGCATGAGATTGTGAACGATCAAATTGGCGACATTCCCGTGGCCGTGACGTTCTGCCCGCTTTGTAATTCTGGCATAACATTTGATCGCCGCACCGTAGCGGGGGTTCTTGAATTTGGCGTGTCAGGTAAACTGCGCAATTCCGATATGATCATGTTCGACCGCCAAACCGAAAGCTGGTGGCAGCAAGCAATCGGCGAAGCCATCGTCGGAGAGTTGAACGGGACCGAACTGGTCAGCCTGCCAAGTTGGATGGAAAGCTGGGACACGTTTGTCGCGCGAAACCCCGATGGCCTTGTGATGGAGCAACCCAATGCAAGTAGGCCATATGGGTCAAACCCTTACGTACAATACGACAGCTCGTTCCGTCCGTTCCTGTATTCAGGCGAGATGCCACCGCATGACATCCCCGCGCTGGTCCGCGTTGTCCGTGTGGGTGACCGTGCTTGGCCGATGACGCGCCTTGCTGACGAAGGTCAGGTCACCGAGGCAGGTGTCACACTGACTTGGACTGCCGGACAGGCTTCAGCGTTGGATAGCGAGGCGATTGGCGACGGCAAAGACGTGGGCAATGTCCGTGTCCGTGATGCAGATGGCAACGATCTGGCGCATGACGTGATGTTCGCTTTCGCCTTCCACGCTTTCTGGCCTGATGGGACATGGATGATAAATTAGGTTCCGCAGAAGGTCCGCAACACGCGGTCTTCTCCGGCAGGGGCGCGGGCAAGGTCCCGCGTCTTGTCAGTCAGCGGATCAAACGGCGCTGTCACAGCCGCAAGCAATCTGTTGAACGGTGCATAATCGTCGTCCCTTGCGGCAACGATTGCTTCTTCGACGCGGTGATTGCGCGGGATGATTTGTGGATTTGATCGCGCCATCAGCGAAATATCCGGCACGTAGGCCTGCCAACGCGCATGCCACGCAGCAAATGCAGTCTGGTCAAGAATATGGTCTTTGCCCTTACCCTCGGCCAGCGCCACGAACATATTGGTGAAATCAGCACCGTCATTTGCCATCAATTCCAATAGCTCAGCGATAAGCCCATCAATCTCAGTCGTTGGGTTCGCCACGCCTAGTTTTGAAGCGAAAATCTTGCGATATTCTACTGCGTAAAGCGTGGGTAATGTATTCACAGCACTGGTAAAAAGTTCAATCGCCTCGTCTGTGTCGGGCATCAGCGGTATCAATGAGGTGGCAAGCTGCGCCATGTTCCACGCGGCGATGCCGGGCTGGTTCTGGTAGGCATACCGCCCGAATTGATCAATTGCGCTGAACACAGTTTCAGGGTGGTAGCCATCCATGAAAGCGCAGGGGCCGTAGTCAATCGTCTCGCCCGCAATCGATGCATTGTCAGTGTTCATCACACCGTGAATGAACCCAAGACCCATCCATTTTGCGATCAGCTTGGCTTGGTTTGCGATAACAGCATCCAGCAATGCCGCAGGACCATCCGCATCTGGATAATGCCGCGCTATCACGTGATCTGTCAGCGCTTCCAAGGCATCTTTGTCTTGGCGGGCCGCATAAATCTGGAATGTACCCACGCGGATATGGCTTTGTGCCACACGGGTCAGAACCGCGCCCGGCAGGATTTCTTCGCGGATCACGTCTTCGCCCGTTGTCGCAGCGGCAAGCGCGCGGGTCGTCGGGACCCCCATTGCATGCATCGCCTCGGACACAAGGTATTCGCGCAGCACTGGCCCAAGCCACGCACGCCCGTCGCCATTGCGCGAATAGGGGGTCGGGCCAGACCCTTTGAGTTGGATATCGCGGCGGATACCGTCGGTGCCAATGACTTCTCCCAGCAAAACCGCACGGCCATCACCCAACTGCGGGTTCCAATTGCCAAACTGGTGCCCCGCATAAAGCTGCGCCAAAGGCTCGGCGCCGTCAGGGACAGCGTTGCCTACAAAGACTGCTGGGTCAGACAAATCTTCAGCTGAAAGCCCAAGAACCGCACCCAAATCAGTATTCACAGCAAAAAGCGCAGGCGCTGCTACCTTGGTAGGTCCCATTGGCGTAAACATCTGGCGCGGTAAGCGGGCATAGCTGTTGTCAAACGTGAATGGCATTATAAAACATCCGTCATGATCGGGCTGTCCGCGTCTTGCTGGAACCCGACACGGGTGCAAAAGCGTTGGACGTCTGCGTTATCCGCAGGTGCAATTGTGTGCAGAGCCTTTACGCCTGCTTCGCGTAGGGACAATGATACTGCGTGCAGCACCTCGGTCCCGATGCCGCGTTTGCGTACTGATGGGCGAACATAGATGTCTTCGACCCAGCCGACCATGCCGCCTTGGGTGAGTGACCAGCCAAATGTGATCAAAACATAACCAAGTGGTGCGCGCGCAGGGCCAACGGTCCAGATCGCACCCAATGGACTGCCTTGCAGTAATGGTGCTATTACAGCCTCTCGGTGGGCGTCATCATAGGGTAGGGCCCGCTCAAGATGGCAACGCTCCATCAGTGTCAGAACGCTGGTTAGGTGATCGGGCCCAGCAAGGGTAATTGCAGCGGTCATAAGCGTGCCAACCGTTTCGCAAGCAAGTCATAGAAACCAGCCGCATCAATGTCCCCCATGAACATCGCGTTTGGTGCGCGGTCTGTGACGCGCCACCAATCGGCGACCGTCATACCCAGCGTTAACTCTGATATGGTTTCCACCTCGACGTTGATATGGCGGCCTGTGAACAGGTCTGGCTGGATCAGATAGGCGATGACACATGGATCATGCAGTGGTGCGCCTTCGGAACCGTATTTTTCCATATCGAATCGTTCAAAGAAGTCGGTCCATGCGGCAACCATATCGCCGACCTTGGTCCCCATGTCGCGAAACGCTGCAACGCGGGGTTTTGTGGTCAGCGCTTTGTGCGTCACGTCCAGTGGCATCATTGTGATAGGTACACCGGATGCCAGCACGATTTTTGCGGCCTCGGGATCAACATAGATATTGAACTCGGCGGCGGGGGTGATGTTGCCGACCTCAAAATACGCGCCGCCCATCAGGACGATCTCTTGCACCTTGGCAGCGATTTCAGGGGCTTTTTGAAAGGCCGTCGCGATGTTGGTCAACGGCCCAAGCGGACAAAGCGTCACCGTGCCTGCAGCCTCGGCGCGCAGGGTGTCGATAATGAAATCCACACCGTGCTGGGCCTGTAATTGCATTGTAGGCGCATCCATTGGTGGACCATCAAGACCGGTTTGTCCGTGCACATGCTCGGCCGTGACCAAAGGACGGGACAGGGGGGCGTCGCAGCCAGAAAAGACCTTGATGTCAGGTTTGCCAGCAAGTTCGCAAACGATCAGCGCGTTCTTTTCGGTCAGCGGTAAAGGCACATTGCCCGCAACGGCGACAACACCCAGAACGTCGATTTCCTCAGGCGACGCAAGAGCGAGCAAGATTGCCACCGCATCGTCTTGCCCCGGATCGGTATCGATAATGATTTTGCGTGGTGTCATGTCGGGAGCCCTTTGGTCGTTTCCGCCACAATGAGGCCAGCACGAGGGAGGAACAAGGGGCGTCAGACCCGTCCGTGGGCTTTTAGCCGTTCGTAAAGGCTTGTTACGGCCTTGTGATTGGTTTCCAAGGCAAAGACATATGCATGCGTCAGATAAAAGCAGGCTGCATCGACCGTCGCAGCTTTGTCAGCGGCCATTTCATAAAGTGAAACAAGGGCGCACCGATCATCGGCGGCGTGGGCCGCTAGCAGATCTGCATCAAGGGTGCTCATGTTTGTTTGGCGCGGTAGCTTTCGGTCTTTTCGGCCAGCCAGTCGTGGAACATATGCGTAGGTCCGTCCATCGCAGGGCTGAAGCGTCCGCCGTCAAAATGCGGTGCGTGGCGGCCTTTTTGCATACCCTCAACAACAAAGATGTCCTCTTCAAACACACCTTTCCACAGCTTTGCATTCTCATCGCGCATCGCTTGGGGTGTGTCGGGCTGGGCGTAGAATAGATGTACGTGCTCGGTAATCGTTTCTTGGCTGGTCGGTTCTAACACCAGAACAAAGCAGTGATCGCGCTGCGCCCCAAGCAGGACGTTTGGATAAATCGCGATGTATTCGGCGCCTGTATCCCATTGGTCGGACAGGTCCGCGAAATCAGGAAAGACTTGATCGCCTTCGCCCTTCAACTGGCGATAAACATACGTGCCTTGGCCCGAAAACTTGCCCGCCTGTTCGATGTGATAATGGTCCTCAAGCCGTGAATAGCTGTTCAGTCCGGGATGTATCCAAGGCAGGTGATAGCTTTCACAGTAGTTCTCAACCGCGAGCTTCCAATTGGTGTTAACCGTTAGGTCAAAGCTGCTTTCAGCGCCGCCGTGGTGCAGGGGCTTATCGAATTCAGACCAACGCGCGATCAGTTCGGCATTCACAACCTCAAACGGATCAGCCTGACCGTCGATGTTTACAAAGACAGTCCCAAACCAAACGTGGCTGCGGATTTCGGTTAGGCCAAGGTCTTCTTTGACAATCGCATCGTGCGTATTGTGACCGGGGCCACCGACATGCGGGGTCGATACCAGTTTTCCTTGGGTTGAATAGCACCACGAATGGTAGGGACAGCGAATGGCCCCTTCAATCTTGCGAGGGGCATCGACAAGGATCATGCCGCGATGGCGGCACAGGTTCTGGAAAACACGGACAAGGCCGTCGCGGTCACGCAAAAGCAACAGCGGGATGCCAAGAAACTCGATCGGTTTTGCGTCGCCGTTTTCAGGAACAGAAGCCGCGACATCCAAGCCAGCCCATGTGGCGAATAGAACGGCGTTCTTCTCTTCTTCGAAATAGGCGGGATCGACGTAATGCGCATTTGGCAGACCTTGGGCGCGATCAATTGGCTGCCTGACAGCAGCAAGATCAGAATTTGGTAAATCCTTGGCCATGACGCATCCCTTCCGTCGGTTGTTGGACCATATTTACGCGAAATCCATTCACCGATCACTCCAATGCGCGACGCAGCATTGTAGCACAGCGACATACACGCAAAGCATCTTTCAGCCGGTTTTGATCCTTTGCGTCGGTGCGCAACCGCCAAAACGATCAAGGGCCATTTTGATCAGCCAACGACCGCGCATCGGGCAGGGCGCAAATGGCGGCTAAGGGCCGGTTTTACGCTGTTCTAGGACGGTGTCTGGCGGAGCGCTGGGTCATTGCGGCACTTATGGCTTCGAAGGCAAACATGCTTTCGTAACCTCTTAGATGGAGACAAATATCATGACCCTCAAGACAGTGATCCTGACCCCAGCAGTTTTGGCTGTAATGCTCGCGACGACAGCGGCGCATGCGCAAAGCGTAAGCGCGGAAATTGATGTGAATGGCGACGGGATGTACAGCTTTCCCGAAGTGATGGCAGCTATGCCTGACATGACCGAAGACACCTTTGGTGCGCTGGACGTCAATGGCGATGGCCTGCTGGACGCAGACGAAATTGCGGTGGGTGTCGATGCGGGCGTCTTGCCTGGTACCGACGGCTAAGCCCCGAAAATGTCCCGCGCGCGGGTATAAGCGCGCGGGATATTTATTGTTTATGCGATGCCTTCTGGGCCGCGTGACAAGGCGGCGACGCCTGTGCGGGCCACTTCGACCAGACCAAGCGGGCGCATCAGATCGGCGAATGCGTCGATCTTTTCTGGTGTGCCTGTGATCTCAAACACGAATGATTCCAACGTGCTATCGACCACATTGGCGCGAAAGATGTCTGCTAGGCGTATGGCCTCAATGCGGCTGTCGCCTTTGCCTTTGACCTTGAACAGCGCCAGTTCACGCTCAACCGATGGACCTTCAACAGTCAAATCGTTGACCTGATGCACGGTCACGATCCGGCCCAGCTGTGATTTTATCTGTGTGATGATCTGCGGTGTGCCTGAGGTCACAATCGTGATCCGAGAGCGGTGACCTGTATGGTCAATCTCGGCGACTGTAAGGCTTTCGATGTTGTATCCACGACCAGCAAAAAGACCGATAACGCGGGCCAAAACGCCCGGTTCGTTTTCGACGATGACCGCCAGAGTGTGACGCTCAACACTATCGCCGTAACCTGATTTCAGGTCATAGGCTGAGTGGCTGGATGCGCCTTTTTTGAGATTAAGAGGTGACATTTCGTGTCCCTTTTTCGATGTATGTTTCGCATATGCTATGCGTATGGAAAGCGTATGGCAGCGTTGGCTTTAAACTAAAGCCTCGCCCGCGCCGGAAATCGCACCCTTGGTTGACGCGTCGCCCATCAACATTTCATTGTGCGGCTTGCCTGACGGGATCATCGGATAGCAATTCTCATGCTTTTCGACGAGGCAGTCAAAGACCACTGGGCCATCGTAATTGATCATTTCCATGATCGCATCATCAAGATCTGCAGGGTCCGATACCTGAATACCTTTGGCACCAAATGCTTCGGCCAACTTAACAAAGTCAGGCAGTGATTCTGACCAGCTTGATGAATACCGCTCACCATGCAGGAGTTCCTGCCACTGACGCACCATGCCCAAGCGTTCGTTATTGAGGATGAACTGCTTCACGGGCAGGCGGAACTGCATCGCGGTCCCAAGTTCCTGCATATTCATCATCCAAGATGCTTCGCCAGCGACGTTGATTACAAGCGCGTCGCGGTGGGCCATTTGCACACCTATTGACGCAGGAAAGCCGTAACCCATCGTGCCCAAGCCACCGGATGTCATCCAGCGGTTCGGATCTTCAAAGTCGAGGTATTGCGCAGCCCACATCTGGTGCTGACCAACTTCGGTTGTGATGTAGCGGTCGTGACCTTTGGTCAGCGCCTCAAGCCGCGCAAGTGCGTGCTGTGGTTTGATCGTCAGCGTGTCTTGTGTGTACTTCAGGCAATCGACTTTTTGCCAGTCGCCAATCTGGCCCCACCAGTTTGCGACAGCTTCTTTGTTAGTCTTGCGACCATTTGATTTCCAGACCTTCAAGAGGTCTTCGAGCACGTGGGCGACGTCGCCCAAGATCGGAATGTCGACTTGGATTACCTTGTTGATCGACGATGCATCAATATCGATATGTGCTTTGGTCGATCCGGGGCTGAACGCATCCAGACGGCCCGTGATACGGTCGTCAAAACGTGCGCCGATGTTGATCAAAAGATCGCAATCGTGCATCGCCATGTTGGCCTCGTACAGACCGTGCATGCCCAGCATACCCAGCCACTTGTCGCCAGACGCAGGATAGCAGCCCAAACCCATCAGGGTTGAGGTGATCGGGAAGCCTGTCGCCTCAACCAATTCGCGCAACAGCTGTGTCGCGGCATCGCCCGAGTTGATGACGCCGCCGCCTGTATAAAATACAGGGCGCTTTGCGGTTTCCATGGCTTTGGCCAAAGCGGTGATCGCTTCGATATCGCCCTTAACCTGTGGGTGGTAATGCGAAGACATCGCCTTTTTCTGGGTGTAAGTGCCTGTTGCGAACTGAACATCCTTAGGGATGTCGATCAGAACAGGACCCGGACGACCGGACGTCGCGACATGGAATGCTTCGTGCATAACAGATGCCAGCTTTTCAGTGTCTTTGACCAACCAGTTATGTTTCGTGCAGGGACGGGTGATACCAACGGTGTCGGCCTCTTGAAAGGCATCGGTGCCGATCATGAACGTAGGCACCTGACCGGTCAGAACCAGAATAGGGATGCTATCCATCAGCGCATCCGTCAGGCCAGTCACGGCGTTTGTAGCACCGGGGCCAGACGTCACCAAAGCCACGCCAACTTTGCCAGTTGAACGCGCATAGCCTTCGGCTGCGTGAACGGCGCCTTGTTCGTGGCGCACAAGAACGTGCTGAATGTGGTTTTGCTGGAAAATTTCGTCGTAAATCGGAAGGACGGCGCCACCAGGGTATCCAAAGACGACTTCCACGCCTTGGTCTACCAAAGCCTGAACCACCATTTTTGCGCCCGTCATGGGTTTTGTCATTGTCTTCGCGTCCTTCGCATCAAGTTATCGTTTCGCACAAAAAAGCCCCCGATGATTTCGAGGGCGCATGGGAAGCTAAATGGCTTTACCGTTACTGTTTCCAGGTCGGGCCCATGCGCGTTGTTCTGAGTAGTAAGACGACAGATTTCATGTCGGGTTCCTTTGTGTAGCGGGACCTTACGCACGGGTAAAAAGAGGGTCAACAGTAGAAGTGGAGAAAATGTCGTTTCGAGAGGCTTTTTCGCAACTTTCTTACTGCGGGCCGATCTTTGCCGTTGGGGTGCGGTGCATCAAAGGGTGATCAACGGGCTGTTTTATATGGAATGCAAAGCGCTTTGCGATGTCGCTATAGCCTAGGAAAAGCGTGTTCTCGTTCGCGGTAAGGTATTGCTGGCGACGTTCCGCATAAAGGCTAGGAATATCGTACCACGGTGTCAGCGGGCTGGCGTGGTGGACGATGTGCAGATTGTTGTTGAGGTAGAGCAGGGCAAGGGCCGGATGCGCCTCAACCACGGCAGAGCGTGCGCCGACGTTTTCTGCGGCTTGGTGTTCAGCGTATCCGCGCATCGCCGTCAGGGACAGGGCGGGGTAAATCACGCAAAGGGCATAGACCCAAAGCGGCATCCCGAAGACCTGTGTGATGATGTAGATCAATGGGATCAGGCCGATGACATGTAATACCCATGCCTCGCGCACGGAGGCTTCGTTTTGGCGGATGCGCCACAGTTCTGTGCGGCTAAAGCCGATGATGGTCAGGATCGGACCGATTGTCAGGCGTCCGACGAATGTGTTGTTCAACGCGAAAATCAGGCGCTGAAAGTCATTCATCTCGCGGACATCGTTTTCGCACCAGAAAAAGCTCTCGGGGTCCTCATACGGGTCGGTAAGGTGTTCGTCGCGGTGGTGGTGCAGATGCAGGTCACGGTAGCGACGGTAGGGGAATACGGCTGCGAGGGGGAGAGAGACAAGCGCTTCGTTCAGCAAAGGCCAGCGGGTCGGGTGGCCGTGGATTGTTTCATGCTGGAGCGATGTGTGGAAGGCCGCAAGTACGGGCAGGGCGATCAAGCCAATCGGCCAGAACATCGTGTCCCACATAAGCCCTGCGCAAAACCATAGCCCCGTGGCCCCGGCAATAAACGCAACAGTGACCCATTCGGTCCGCAATTCACCCGTCATCAAGCACGCCATTCCTAAATTGTTCAAAAGGTAGCCGCAGCGGGATTGCCCGTCTGCGATTGGCTATCAGTGCGCGTGACGTCGGGTTTGGTCAAGCTTTTGTTGTTTAAAAAGCGTTTAGGGGGCGGTCGTTCTAATCGCGAGAGCCGTTTATAAACGAAGATCGCTGGTTTCGTTTGATGTAGGTCCAAGCGATAAAGCGGCTTGTTTTTTGGCCTTGCGCCATTTCGACGACCTTAAAGTCAGCAACTTTGGCTTTCGCAAGGATCTTGCTGAGTGTTTGGATGTTGTCTTTCTTCGATACCAATGATGTGAACCACAGGCACTGGTAAGTGAACTCTCTGCTTTGCTCAATCATCTTGGCGATGAATTTGATCTCGCCACCTGGATACCAAAGCTCGGCGTTTTGGCCGCCGAAATTCAGCGCGTTCGATTGACCTTTGCCAAGGTTCGACCACTTGCGCTGGGTGCCCTTGTTCGCTTGTTCCATTGAGGCATGGAATGGCGGGTTGCACATGACGATGTGAAACGCGTCTTTGGGTTTGATGACGCCCCGTAAGATGTTCGCAGGCTTGTCTTGTTGCCTAAGTGTGATGTTCAGCTTGTTGAATTCGCAAATATGTTGCGCCGATTTCAAGGCGACCGCGTCGGTGTCGACACCGGTAAATTCCCAGCCATATTCGCGTTGACCGATAAGGGGGTACACCATGCTGGCACCTGTGCCGATGTCCAATGCTTTGACGCTAGGCCCGCGCGGGATTTCATGGTTGTTGTCGCTTGCTAGCAGGTCGGCCAGATAATGGACGTAGTCGGCACGCCCGGGAATCGGTGGGCATAGATAGTCGGCTGGGATGTCCCAGAAATCGATGTTGTAATACGTCTTAAGCAGCGCCTGATTAAGCATCCGAACCGCGTTTGGGTTTTGGAAATCAACCGTCGTCTGACCAGAAGGGTTGGTCGTCGTTAAGGTCCCAAGCTCGGGTAGCTTTGCCACCAAACGCGCAAAATCGTACCCGTCTGTGTGTTGGTTGCGGTGGTGCAGCTTAGATGCGGTGGCCATGGTGAAGCCCTTAATTAAGTTGGCGGACGTCACAATCCAAAGCCGTTGGCTGTGCTTAACGCGTCATGCACGGAGTGTAAAATTGATAGGGAGCGTATTTGACGTGCTTTGAGGGGGGGTAGCATGAGTCAAATTGGCGCGTTCGTCCTGCGCGCAATTTGGAATGTTTAGTATGGGACATGAGGAACCTTGTTTACCGCCGTCTAGTGTTTCGTGACGCCACCAACATGCCTAAACTAGCAGGTATTACTTGATCTTTGGGTGAACTTGAATATTGTATCTAGAGATTATTGGAATCAGCTTGCTGGGGGCATTCTGATCGTATCTCATTAGGACATTCTGTTTGAATTGTTACCCTTTCTGATGGGGCTGGCAGTGCATGACCCAGGAAATTTCATTTCTTTTATTCCATTAAAATCGTTCGTTCAGAGACCCACCAATTGCTGGGTCCTCGTTGTTCGAGCCGATCTCTCTTTGAAATAGCGAATTTTAATATCGCATAAGGAAACTAGATGACTCGTTTATTAACAGCCAAATTACTTAAAATTTCATTTTCTGTCTCTGTATGCCTTTTGGCTGGTTGTACGGATGAACAGATTGCAGAATTTCTAGCTGAACCTACACCGCCAGCCGTCGACAATACTATTGGCACGCTTGCCGAAACAAGTCGCGCAGGTAGTAGTGTTGTCCGTTATTTTCGAACAGGGGATGGAACTGACATCGATCTCTTGGCTGAGCGATTGATTGGTCGTTATAATTTTGGGGCACAAACGGCAAGTGCTGAAGGTATTTCTTCTCGCTCTCTTTCAACAAGTCGAGACTACGTCGCAATTGTGAATACACCAGGCGATGACTTTGCTGTTATTGCAATGTTACCAGAAAATGTTCCATCGACTGGAACCGCTACGTTTCAGGGCATCGCCAACTACAGGACTAGTGGCAGTGATGTTGTTTCAAGGATATCTGAGAATGGTGCGGCAGCCCTTTTAAACGTCAACTTTAATTCCGGTGATGTGGACGTGCGCGTCACGGGCGAAGACGCGACAATAGCCGTGGATAACTTGGAAATGTTTGGCACTACTGGATCTTATAGAGATGTCAGCGCTTCGTTCGGCACCATTAGTATAACTGGTGGGCCAAGCAAGAGTGATCTGATGGTCGAAGGAGAAGGTAGTTTTGCTGGCCCTAATTCGGAAGAAACGGCTGGAGTCTTTGATTTGGGCGGAGCTTATGTTGATCCTGATACCGGAGAGGACAAGATTCTTTTTGCAACATTTGAGATAATTGCCGGACGTTAAGCGAAATGCTTAGTTGGCCGGCCATATGTTGGTAATTGGGCATAAATATACTTATGCCAGAAAATTGGTTGGCAGGCGTTGGGCCAGGGTTATCTTTCGACCTTAGTCGCATAAGCAAGATGTCGAATAGAAGATCGGCCTCCATGTGCTGGGGACCGATCTTCTATTCTTTTAGCAACCGACTTGAGAAAGACCTTACTCTGCCGCAGCGGCCTCAATCTTGTCCTGCGTTTTCAGATCGAAATCTGAGGCGTCGTGCCGCTCGTGGAGTTGGTCTGCGGGCTCGCCCCACGCTTTGTTGACTTTCTTGCCGCGGATCACGGCTGGGCGGGCGGCGATATCGTTCGTCCAGCGGTTCACGTTTTTATATGACGCCGTGTCGAGGAATTCGGACGCATCGTAGACAAGATTTTGTACAAGTGCGCCGTACCAAGGGAAGGTCGCCATGTCGGCGATGGAGTAGTCGTCGCCGCCGAGGTATTTGCTTTCGCCCAAGCGGCGGTCGAGCACGTCGAGT
>JAWUXS010000031.1:0-18982 GCA_034111185.1 Paracoccaceae bacterium
AAAGTTCAAGGATCAGATGAAACGTGAAAAAGCGGCCCGCGACGGATGTCAGCAGGTAATAATGCAGCAAATAATGAGTGCGTTGCTTTTCATAGGATTATCTTAGCGATTAAATCGTCAACCGTCCAGCATTTCGACCAACTTACGCACGGTATTCAAATTTCGGGCTGTGAAATCGGTTCGGCACAGGACTTGCTCCAACTTGGCAAACAACACTGAACGGCCCACCCCATCTGGCGCGTGCATCCAAGCGAGCCTGTTTGATACCCTGAGCGTTTCTGCAGTCGTCTTGAGTGTTTCATAACGCACGGCGTCGAATTCCGGTGGATCGAAACAAAAGACAGCGTGCACGAACTTGCCCTCAACATCGGGCCAAGAGCAGGCGTGGAAAGCGGCTTTTAACTCGTCTTCATGCAAGAGCAAAGCGCGCGCGACGACGTCAAATTCCGTGCGCAGGATATTTTGCAGCAAATCTGTCAGGGAAAATGCGTCATGCATTGCATTGGCTTCAGTTGAAAAAACCAAATTTCCGGACACGATGTAGGTTTCCACATTCCCCAATCCGGCCTGTGTGCATGCCGCCCGAAACAACGCCATAGGCACCTTGTTGTTGCCCCCCACGTTTACACCACGCAAAAGCGCAACCCAATTGTTCATTTGACCCTCATAGCAATTTGCAACAACATACCTGAATGAACCGAGCCCAAGTCAACACGCTGTGCGAAGCACACAAAGGCGCTACCGCGTCTGACCCCACGACCGAGCTGGATAGCTGGAAAATCGGCGGCAAGATGTTCGCCTGTTTCGGCGACCGTATCGACGGTGTCTGTGTCAAAACGGACAGCGGAGAGACGGCACAGATGCTGATCGATGCAGGCGGAGCAACCAAAGCGCCCTATTTCCATAAATCATGGGTTCTTGTTGGCTTTGATGCACCCGAAGACGAACTGACCCACCGGATTAAGGTTTCATACGACATCATATTCAAGGCGTTACCGAAAAAGATCCGCGACGCGATTGGTTAAACCAACCATGCCGCAACAAAGGGTTAGTCGTAACAAACGACCTCGATCTCAATCCCATTGCCATCGTGAAAGTAGAAGCGGCGTCCAGGTTCATAATCCGCATGGCTATGGGTGGTGAAACCCTTGGCCGTCACTGCCTTTTCCAGCGCATCCAAATCATCAACGACGACGGCGATATGGTTCATCGCTGCACGTGTCTGGTAGCTGTTATCAGACCCTTCGGCATTGACGCCATTTGTGCCTGTATACAGCGCCAAGTAGGTTGTTTCGGTCCCGACATGGACAGTGTAACCCGCGCCATCCAGTGATGCCCCCTCCCACCGCGTTTTCCATCCAAAGAGGTCCTGAAACACCTTTGCGGATGCTTTGGGGTCAGCAACGGTTATGTTTACATGCTCTAGGTTAATCATTTTACGGTTTCCTTTTTTGAACGTCTGATAATGCGTGCGAACATCCCCGCGCGTGGGGTAAGGCCCGCTACGATAAAACTGCCGTTTGGCGGGTCATGTCCCCAGCCAAACCCATCTTGCGCTAAACGCGCTAGGGCATGCCGGTCGACATGATACATATGTGTTGATCGTTTTGGCATTTGTTTTTCCTCTAGATTTCTTGTGATGATTCCTTTCTCATTCCTCAAGTTAACTTGAGATCAAGGAGTTTTTTCACATGGCTGCAAAACCGTCCCAAGGGCTGACGATTGGCCATCTTGCAGATCGCACGGGTCTCGCTGTGTCTGCCATTCGATTTTATGAAACACACGGCATCGTCGCCCCTGTGCGCAATACAGGTGGTCACAGACGCTATGCCCGCGCCGATATAAGACGCTTGTCATTTGTAATGGCGGCCCAGACGTTGGGTTTTCCGTTGGCCGAGATTGCTATCCACCTAAAAGATCTGCCACCGCACAAAGCACCAACCAAGGCAGATTGGACACGCATATCAAAAGGCTTTCGTCACAAAATCGATGCGCGTATCGCAGCTTTGGAAACGCTGCGTGACAAACTTGATGGCTGCATCGGTTGTGGGTGCCTTAGTCTCACGGCATGCAGGCTATATAATCCGGACGACATCGCCGCAATCGACGGTCCCGGTCCGCGCAAACTGATGCCCGCAACGGGTTGACTTCGGACCGACAATTCAGTTTCCCTGCCCATATGAAAGCATCACATCGTATCAGTAATATCACCGGTGGCGGCTCTGACGGCTGGGACCTTTTTTATCGTGCACGCCGGATGGTGGACGCGGGTCATTCTGTGACTGAATTGACAATTGGCGAACACGATATTCGCACCGATCCGTCAATTCTTGCTGCGATGAACAAAGCTGCGGTTGGCGGCCATACGGGATATGCAGAAGTTCCAGGGACAGCGGCACTTCGTCAAGAAGTGGCTGCACGTATTCAGTCACGGACTGGCGTTCCGACTGGCCCCGAAAACATCCTGATTACCCCAGGTGGTCAGGCGGGTCTTTTGGCAGCGCATCATGCGACATGTGATGAAGGTGCTACCGCCCTATTCATTGATCCTTATTACGCAACATATCCCGGCACGATCCGCGCTGTTGGCGCAAAACCCGTCGCGATCAAAGCGAGCCCTGAGAACGATTTCCAACCTCAAGCAGCCGCGATTGCCGAGCATGCAAAAGGCGCGACCTCGCTTCTTATCAATACGCCCAACAATCCAACGGGCGTGATCTACTCCGAGGCAACTTTGTCAGCGATTGCAGACGTTTGCATTGAAAACGATCTTTGGCTGATTTCGGACGAAGTTTATGACACCCAGATTTGGGAAGGGTCCCACCTATCGCCACGCGCGCTGCCAAACATGGCGGAACGAACATTGGTCGTAGGTTCAATGTCTAAAAGTCATGCCATGACTGGCAGCCGTGTCGGCTGGGTTTGTGGCCCTGCTGATATGATCAGTCATCTGCTCAATCTCGCGACGCATACGACCTACGGCGTGCCCGGATATATCCAAGACGCGGCAGTCTTCGCCCTTCAAGAAGGTCCAGAGCTTGAGGAAAAAGTCGGTGCACCTTTCCGTCGTCGAAGAGGTCTCACTCTTGAGGCTTTGGCCGGACAAAACACAGTGCGCGCCGTGCCCGTACAAGGTGCGATGTACGCAATGCTTGATGTGCGCGCGACAGGACTAAGCGGAGAAGACTTTGCTGGAAAACTGCTCGATGCCGAAGGCATTGCAGTTATGCCCGGTGAAAGTTTTGGCAAAGCCGCTGCAGGTCACATCCGCGTCGCTATGACGGTCGATGACGATGCCTATACAGACGCGATCACCCGCGTCGTTGCATTTGCAAAAACGTTGGCAGCCTAGTTTTTTGGCCCAACCTCAAACAAGGGACAAGCCATGACTGATATCGGCGGGATTTTTCGTAGACTGCATCAACCTGGCACTCCCTTCATTCTTGCGAACGTTTGGGACGCAGGTACTGCCAAGATGCTCAAGGGCCTTGGTGCGCAATCGCTCGCCACATCCTCGGCCGCGCATGCATTTACCGAAGGCAAGACCGACGGCGGAACCCTTACCCGCGATGCCGCACTTGCCCACGCACAAGACATCATCGCGGCGACAGATCTACCCGTCCAAGGTGATTTTGAGAATGGATTTGGGGATGATCCTGATACATGCGCTGAAACGGTGCGTTTGGCCGCTGAAATCGGACTGGCAGGCATTTGCATCGAAGACATCGCATTGCCCTCGTCCACACCATACGACGCTAAGTTATCAACAGAACGCATCCGCGCAGCCGCCGCCGCTGCACGTGCATTGCCGCATGATTTCATTCTCACGGCCCGTGCTGATGGCGTGATGCTAGGCGAATATGACTTGGCCGAGGCCACAGAACGCGGCTTGGCATTTGCTGATGCTGGCGCTGATGCAGTCTATGCACCGATGCTGAAATCAATTGAAGACGTTGCGCGTTTTTGTGCGGCAATGCCCATTCCTGTTAATGTTCTTGTTGCTGGACAATACACAAATTTTGCGATGAACGACTTTGCAAAAGCAGGCGCTGCGCGGCTTTCGCTTGGCTCAACTTTGGCACGTGCCGTGCACCGAACAATCTATGACGCTGCAACTGAGATGCTAAACGAAGGCAGGTTTTCCCGACTATCCAATGCAATCTCTGGTGATAAAGTGGACGCATTATTACAAGAAGATTAGTCTGATGCGCCTATTTTTCATGACGATTTTTGCTGCAACCATTACCACAGCGTCCAGTATTTCCGCCCAAGTATATCCTGAACCGTCTAGCACCACGGTCAATGATTTCGCAGATATGTTATCGCCCGAAGCAGAGGCACGCATCTCAGAAACCCTTTCTGATCTCGAATGCGAAGCCGGAGCCGAGGCAACAATTGTGACCCTCTCCTCCGTCCGGTTCTACGCAAATGACATGTCTGTCGCCGACTATGCTGCAGGTCTGTTCAACGCGTGGGGCGTTGGCGACCAAGATAGAGGCGACGGCATATTGCTCATCGTATTTCGCGACGACAGCCAACTGCGGCTTACCACTGGCACCGGATACGATGCTGAAGCCAAGGAACGCGCGGCGCAAATCGTATCAGAGGTTATCATTCCTGAGTTTCAAAACGACGCCTTTGAAGCAGGCATCGAAAAAGGCGCCACAGCGATTGCAGATGACCTTATACGCAATGTGAATGCACAAAGCACAGCACCCGCAGGCCAAGGCAGTGGCAATGGGGTATGGTGGCTTTTCGGCGGGATTGGCGCAGTGATCGCGGGCCTTATGGGATGGAGCCGCGTGAAAGCAGCGCGCCTAGCAGCAACCCCCTGCCCAAGCTGCGGAAAAACCGAGCTGCGTCAAGAAAGAGTTGTCCTAGCGGAAGCGACCCTTGAGGCAGCAGGCAGCGGAGAGCATCGCACAATCTGTGGCGCATGCGGTCATACGACAGCCGAACCTTTCGTTATTTCCAAGAAATCGCCACCCAAAGACGATGCGCCAAAATTTAGCGGCGGCAAGTCCGACGGGGATGGCGCATCCGGCAAGTGGTAATCTTCACGCATATTTGCTGTCGTAAATAAACCTCGCCGTCGCAAATAGACAAGATTGACGCGCCCGTTCAGCAACTCTGAGGGGGAAGAGGACGCGCAATATGTCTTACCACCGCACCGCGATTATCCGTGTAGGCCGCACCATAGGTGCGCGCCGCGGTCGTGCCGCACGCGGACGCCCCCTTTCGACCTGATCTGACTGAAAATATTACAATCACATCATCGAAAGACCTCAAAATGACCGATACACCTGACGCCCCAACGACGCGCCCTGCTGGCCGCCCAACCCGTTCTGGTGGCCGCGCCGCACGCACCGCGATGCGCGCAGCCCCGCTTACAGATGCCAAACGCCCTATTCGCGCAGGCATGTCCGGCGGTAAATATAACCCACTGACCGAAGCCGAAGTTCTACGCATCCACGAAGCTGCGCTCACCGCGCTGGAAGAGATCGGTCTTGCCGATGCACCGCAATCAGGCATCGATTATATGACGGCTGCGGGTGCGATACTTGGCGATGACGGGCGGCTAAGGTTCCCGCGTGCTTTGGTCGAAGACATGCTTGCAGTTGCCGCACGTGACATCACGTTGCATGGCCGCGAAGAAAAGCACGACTTGGATCTATCCGGCACCCGCGTTCATTACGGCACTGCGGGTGCCGCTGTTCACGTCGTTGATGTGGACGGACGGCATTACCGCGAAAGCACGCTCGCTGATCTGCACAACGCAGCTCATATTGTTCAGCACCTTGATAACCTTCATTTTCTACAGCGCCCAATGGTTGCCCGCGATGTGCTTGATAACCTCGAGATGGATCTTAACACGATCTACGCCTGCACCGCAGGCACCACAAAACATATCGGAACATCATTTACAGAACCCGATTTTGTCCCTCCCGCATTTGATATGCTGCACATGATTGCTGGAGGCGAAGACAAATGGCGGGCCCGCCCGTTCATGAGCAATTCGAATTGTTTCGTTGTGCCACCGATGAAATTCGCCACCGAAAGCTGCCAAGTCATGGAGGCCTGTATCGCAGGCGGCATGCCTGTCCTGCTTTTGTCAGCGGGCCAAGCCGGTGCCACAGCCCCCGCCCCAATCGCGGGCGCTATCGTGCAAGCGGTCGCGGAATGTCTGGCTGGCGTAATCTATGTGAATAGCATCGCACCGGGTCACACAGCGATCTTTGGTACTTGGCCATTTGTGTCAGACCTACGCACGGGTGCTATGTCAGGCGGATCAGGCGAGCAGGCTTTGCTTACGGCTGGTTGTGCCCAGATGCACCGTTTCTACGGGCTACCTGGCGGTGCTGCGGCTGGTATTGCAGACGCCAAATTGCCAGATATGCAGGCCGGATGGGAGCAGATGTGCTCAAATGTGATGGCGGGATTATCCGGCTTGAACATGGTTTATGAGGCTGCAGGCATGCATGCATCTCTCCTCGGCTTTTGCATGGAATCGCTTGTTTTAGGCGATGATTTATTGGGCCAAGCCATGCGTTGTGTGCGCGGCATCGATGTGAATGACGAAACAATCGGCTTAGACACGATGCGCAGCGTCTGCCTTGGTGGACCGGGTCATTACCTTGGCTCTGACCAAACATTGGGGCTTATGGAAACTGAATACGTCTATCCAGAGGTCGCAGACCGTACCTCGCCAAAAGAATGGGTCGAAAAAGACCGCCCTGATTTGATCCGCGAAGCGATTGCGCGCAAAGAACGCATTCTGGCGCAACCCACATCAGCCCGCTTTGATGATGCAACCGATGCGCTGATCCGCGCAAAGTTTAACATCTTCCTCGCAAGGTAAACCATTTTTTCGGGGGGCACACGCCCCCTGAACTAGCTCGTGGGCGTACTCAGTGTTCCGCCAGATACGTTGGCTTTCACACCTGTCGTCGTGGCACACGAAGTTGGCAAACCACGTAGCACCCGCACTGCGAGATAGGCAAATGCTTGTGCTTCGAGCATGTCCCCATCTAGGTCACGATCCTCAATCGGGCGCACAGGGCATTTCAAACTCTTCTGCAGCATTGCCATAAGCGTCGGATTATTACGCCCACCGCCAGCAACCAAAACTTCGGTTGGCAAAGACGGGCAATGCTCCATCCCCAAAGACACGCTTTCTGCTATTGCCGCAGTCAGCGTCGCGGCGGCATCTGCATCGCTCAAATCTTCGACGGCTTTGCCGAGGCTAACAAATGCGTCGCGATCTAACGACTTTGGTGGGACAACGTAGAAATAACTCAGATCAAGGAACGCCGCGATGATGGCCTCGTCGACTTTACCGGATGCGGCCAGTTTGCCGTCCTTGTCATAGGATTGCCCAAGGCGGGATTGCATCAAATCATTCAGCGGCGCGTTTGCGGGACCGGTATCAAACGCAAGCAATGCGCCTTCGTCAAACGGCCGGTCTTTGCTAGGATCAATCCACGTTACGTTTCCAACACCACCTAGGTTCAATATCGCGATTGGTGCCGTGGCTTTCATCCACTTTGCCAATGCAAAATGATAGAACGGCGCAAGCGGCGCGCCCTGTCCGCCCAACATAACATCAGCGCTGCGGAAATCCCAAACAACGGGTTTGTTCAAAACCTCGGCCAACACAGCACCATCGCCAGCCTGATGCGTTCCCCGATTGCTTGGATCGTGGGCCAATGTTTGTCCGTGAAAACCAACCAACGCGGCATCTTCAAAAGGATGAAGCGCCTGCGCATGGACCGTTTCAACAAGTTCTGACACTTCTGGGCACAATGTATCAGGCCATTGTCCCAAAGCCGCCTTTAGGGTCGCGCGTTCCTCATCGGAATAGCTGCGATAAGAACTTGGACCGAATTCAAATATTTCTTCGCCGTCAGTTACAATTTGGGCGACATCAATACCATCGAGAGATGTCCCAGACATCGCCCCCACTACCTTAACTGGCCCCTTGTCCAACATGTCTTTCCCTTCGCGTCTTGCCCGCATATAGACTGCATAACGCGAAGCTCGGGAACAAGACCATGACATACCATCCAAAGTCTGAATTTATCTCAGTGATGATCGAACGCGGCTTCCTTGCTGACTGCACCGATTACCAAGGATTAGACGAGGCATTGTCGAACGGTGTCGTGCCTGCCTACATCGGCTTTGATGCGACGGCCAAATCGCTCCATGTTGGATCACTGATCCAGATCATGATGCTGCGCTGGCTCCAAAAGACAGGTCACAAGCCGATCACCTTGATGGGTGGCGGCACAACAAAGGTTGGCGATCCGTCGTTCCGCGCAGATGAACGGCCCCTACTTGGCCCTGAACAAATCGATGAAAACATCGCGGGCATCAAAAAAGTGTTCTCAGCGTACATCGACTATAGCGACGCACCAAACGGCGCGATGATGCTGAACAACGCCGAGTGGCTGGACGAGCTGAACTACCTCGACTTTCTGCGCGACATTGGACGACATTTTTCAATCAACCGGATGTTGTCGTTTGAAAGCGTGAAATCACGGTTGGATCGTGAACAGTCGCTTTCGTTCCTCGAATTCAACTACATGATCTTGCAAGCTTATGACTTTCTTGAGCTGAACCGCCGTTACGGATGTGTTCTGCAGATGGGTGGATCGGATCAATGGGGCAATATCATCAACGGTATTGATCTAACGCGGCGTGTCTTGGATCACGAGATTTACGGCCTGACATCACCGCTTTTGACAACGTCGGATGGCAAAAAGATGGGCAAGTCATTGTCTGGCGCTGTTTGGTTGAACCCTGACATGCTGTCGCCATACGAGTTTTGGCAGTTCTGGCGGAACACAACTGACGCCGATACTGGCCGTTTCCTAAAGCTGTACACTGAATTGCCAGTGGCCGAATGTGATCGTCTGGGTGCCCTTGAGGGGTCCGAGATCAATGCAGCCAAGATCATCCTTGCCAACGAAGTGACAGCAATGTTGCACGGCGCAGACGCGGCAACCGCAGCCGAGGCCACGTCGCGCGAAGTGTTTGAAAAAGGCGGTGTTGGTGATGACCTGCCAACCCTGACGATTTCAGCAGAAGAGCTGGGTGATGGCCTGTCTATTGTGCAGGCTTTGGTGAAATCCGGCCTTGCAGGTACTGGCAAAGAAGCCAAACGCCTAATTTCTGAAAATGGTGCAAAGCTGAATGATGAACCGTTGACCAATGCGGGCCTGATGCTGGACGCCGCCGCACTTGCCCAACCAGTCAAGCTTTCTGCTGGTAAAAAGCGGCACGCTTTGATCGTTCTTGGCTAAAATATAAGCTCAAACATTAACAGTAACGGCAAGCAAGCGACCGAAAGGCCGCTTGCGAGCAAACACGCGGCAAGCGGCGTCACGCGAACCGCTGGGATGGCGCACCCATAGATCTTTGACGGTTCTTGTTTCATCAGATCATTAACGCCCTGTTTAGGTTTAAATACCATTAACATGGGCATGAAAGATTTCTGCAATCCCGAAGAACAGATCTATACCCCTCTCCAACAGCATCAAAATTATGCTGCTATGCTTGCGATACTGGGGCGAGGGTGTGAAAGCATCACATTGCCCAGCGGATCAGTCGCGCTAATCCAATCAAGGTCTTTTGCTGCTTTTGGGACGCTCCGAATGGTGACTGCAGGGCCGAACCATCCAACCACAGCATCACCGCATGAGAGATTGAAGGATATTGAGCGCTTGAGAGACGCGCGGGTCCAAATCATCAACCCAGTCAGCCCAGACGACCACGTGATGCAAGCGGCTGGCTACCGGATGATTATGACCCCTGCACATGACGCAGTCTTAGACATCGCCCTACCCGCGCATGAACGCCACGCCGCGATGCATGGAAAGTGGCGCAATCGGCTAAGGTCAGCGCAACCTGCCCGACTAAATATTTCGATCCGACCCTACGTTTCAGAAACCGATCTTTGGTTGCTTTCGACAGAGGCGAAACAGCGCCGCAGTCTGCGTTACCGCGGGTGGCCCACGACGCTGACGCGAGCATTCGCAAAATCCAATCCAGCAGCAACTTGGATCGCTGTCGCAAGTAGCAAAAACAAACCCGTCGCCGCGATGCTGTTTTTGGGTCACGAGCCTTCGATCACGTACCACCTGAGTTGGGCGAATACGCAAGGTCGGGCACTGAACGCGCAAAATCTGTTGCTCGACGAAGCCGCCAGTTACTTTGCCAAGTTAGGCCATTCCCAAATGAACCTCGGGCTGATTGAAACGGAACAGGCGTCAGGGCTTGCGCGCTTTAAACTTGGGACTGGTGCAAAAGTTAGAAAGCTAGGAGGGACTTGGTTGAGACTACCTGGGTTTCGCAAGCTCCCGCTGGCCTGACCTTAGCCCACATGATAGACAGGTCAAAATATAGGGACCTGTGCATGACCATTCTTCAAATCGCGTCACTTTTGATCGTGCTCGCGGGCGCATTTGGTGCCATTAACTATCTGTATCTAAAGCTACCATCAGCAATCGGCATCTTAGTGGTCGCGCTATTGGCGTCCTTAGTGACCGTGATTATCGACTTTGCAATTCCGGCGCTTGAGATTGCAGCAGCGATCCGCGCCGAAGTGATCGAAATCGAATTCTCCGAAGCATTGCTCGAAGGTATGTTGGGGCTCTTGCTTTTTGCGGGCGCGCTTCACGTCAAGCTTAGCGATTTGCGCCGCGAATGGGTCGTCGTGATGCTGATGGCGACAATCGGCATTGGCCTATCTACGGTCATAGTCGGCTACGGTTTCTCGTGGCTAACAGGTATGCCGCTGCTGATCGCATTGGTCTTTGGGGCGCTTATCTCGCCGACTGATCCTGTCGCTGTTCTGGGTGTCTTGCGCG
The DNA here is from genome assembly GCA_034111185.1 of Paracoccaceae bacterium. GTDB lineage: Bacteria > Pseudomonadota > Alphaproteobacteria > Rhodobacterales > Rhodobacteraceae > Yoonia. The sequence goes on from JAWUXS010000031.1 coordinate 10,869, forward strand.
AAGCTGACTTGGAAAAATCGCTTGAGACGAAAATCGCGGGCGAGAGCCTTTTTAACGATGGTGTTGGTTACGTAGTGTTCCTCGTGCTTGTTGGAATTGCTTTCCCACACGGCGACGATCACGCAAGCGGGCTTACTGGTGCCGCGATGTTGTTCTTCCAAGAAGCCATTGGTGGTGCGGTTCTGGGTATCGTTCTGGGGTGGCTGACGTTCCGCGTTATGCGCCGGATCGACGACTACAGCCTTGAGGTTCTCATCACACTTGGCCTTGCGTTTGGTGGGTATGAACTGGCTGTTTGGTTGCATGTCTCTGCACCAATCATGGCGGTTTGTGCGGGCCTATTGATCGGCGATATCGGCTCGAAACACGGGATGTCCGAAGAGACGCGCAAATACGTGGATGCATTTTGGAAACTTATCGATGAGATCTTGAATGCGGTTCTGTTCCTTATGATCGGTGTCGAGGTTTTCGCCATCGCGTTTGATGCAAATTACCTGCTTTCAGGTGTGGCCGCGATTGCATTGGCACTGTTCGCCCGCCTTGCTGCAGTTGCCGTACCTGTCTTGCTGCTTAAGCCTTTCCGCACATTCTCGGCGGGGGTGATCCCTATCATGACGTGGGGCGGCCTTAAGGGTGGTATCTCAGTCGCACTTGCACTCGCGCTACCCGAGAGTGAGTGGAAACCGTTGATCCTGACCGCGACCTATATCGTGGTTATCTTTTCAATCATCGTGCAGGGCCTGACCGTTGCACGCCTAGCGGAGCGCGTAGGCCGCGCACCGGATTTGTTATAATGACTGATTATCTTGTCTATGACGTCTTTACGCAGTCGCCGTTTGGCGGCAATCAACTTGCTATCATACCAGATGCCACGCGCCTCGCAGAGGATCAGCTACAAAAGATCGCCCGCGAGTTCAATTATTCCGAAACGGTATTTATCTACCCGCCAGCGCAGGCAGGTCACACGGCAAAAGTGCGGATCTTCACCCCAACGATGGAGGTTCCCTTTGCTGGGCATCCAATTATCGGGACACTCGTCGCACTTGCGGATCTAGGGCACACAAGCCCCATGAAACTCGAACTTGGTGTGGGGCCGTTAGAATGCAGCGTTACCCGCGGACTAGCGTCGTTTACAACGACCGCCGCGTTAGAGACGCTTGCCACCCCACCCCCTGAACTTGTGGCCAACGCCCTTGGCCTAAACGCCAATGATATTGTCAGTGAAACGCATGCGCCTGTGCAAGCAACGCTCGGCCTCGCGTTTGTGATTGCTGAGGTCAGTGACCGCGCGACACTTTCGCGCTGCGTCCCAAATCTTGATGCTATCCGCATGGGTGCCTCCCTTCATCCTGCCGGACTGGATTTTGCGATATTCGCCTATTGCCGCAATAACCAAGATGTCGATGCGCGCATGTTTGCTCCGCTTGATAACATCCCCGAAGACCCCGCTACGGGAAGTGCTAGTGCGACGCTTGCTGCCTTGCTGACCAAACAATTGGGCGCAGCACAGAACCTGACGATCCGGCAAGGGTACGATATGGGACGACCCTCGGACATCACGGCAACTACACGCATTGCCGATCCAATTCCTGTCACAATTTCAGGCAACGCAGTAAAAACGATGGAGGGGCGACTTGTCCTCTGATTTTGCACCAATCCTTGCTTACGACATTTGGCCAGACGGGCAGGCAACAGCAGCCACGGATACAGCCACCAAGCCAGCCGTGGGCGCAGCACTACGTTGGATCCATTTAGACCTAAACACGCCCGGAATTGAAAATTGGTGCGAGGCATCGTTGCCACCGCTGGCCAGCCGCACACTGCTTGCGGCACGGACACGACCACGGGTTGATACGCACGATGATGGTCTTGTTGTCACCCTGAGGGGTGTGAACCTAAATGAAGGTTCCGAAGTCGAAGATATGGTTTCGCTGCGTGTCTGGATGACAGCGACGCTTGTTGTGACGGTGCGAAAGATGCGCATCTTTGCGCTCGATGATTTACGCGAACAAATTCGGGCCCAAGATGCGCCCCCTACTGCAGCACGGATGATTGCGCGGATTACCGAAAGCCTTGTTGACCGCATCGAGACCGTTTCGCTGGATATCGAAGACCGCACCTCGGACATGGAAGACACCGTGTATGAAGACGGCAAGAAGGATACGCCTGACCTTGCCCCACTTAGGCGGTCGGTCATTACACTGCGCCGACATATTGGCCCCCTTGCCGATGCGCTATCGCACCTTGCCCAGATTGATACCCCCCTCATCGAAGACTCTTTTCGCAATCGTTTGCGCCACACAGCAAACCGCGCGCGCCGCTCTGTCGACGAGGTCCATGAAGTTGCGGACAGGCTAGATGCGCTATCCCAACATATCGATCTCCACCTCGAGGCGCGGCTGGCGCGTAACAGCTATGTTCTCTCGGTGATCGCCGCGATTTTCCTGCCTCTCGGATTTTTGACCGGACTGTTCGGTGTGAATGTTGCAGGCATGCCAGGTTTAGAAAATCCGCAGTCATTTGCGATCTTGTGTGCAGCAATGGTGATCCTTGGATTGCTGCTCTATTTTCTTTTACGCCTCATCAAGTGGTTCTAGGTCTGGCACGCAGCTGCGAACAACGCTAAACCAAAGACCAGTTGAACTGGGTCGCGTTATGTCAAAATCAATTATTACACGTTGCGAGAGTGCTGGCTTACGTATGACCGGCCAACGGCGTACGATTGCTGCGGTGTTAGAGGCAGCGGATGATCATCCCGATGTAGAAGAGCTATTTAATCGTGCTTTTGCCGCAGATTCACGGATTTCTTTGGCCACAGTTTACCGCACGGTCAAACTGTTCGAAGAAACCGGCATTCTTGAAAAGCATGAATTCGGCGATGGCCGCGCACGCTACGAGACTGCTGATCGTGAACACCACGACCACCTGATCGACATGCATTCAGGCGAAGTGGTCGAATTTGTTGATAAAGAGATCGAAGAATTACAGGAACGTATCGCGGCAAAGCTTGGCTATCGCCTTATGGGGCACCGCCTTGAGCTTTATGGCGTCCCGCTAAAATCTTCGAACACTGACGACGCCTAAAAAGCGACCGAAACGACTCCGGCAAAGCCTGTTGCCACTGTCCAACCAACCAATAAAATCGCAAACCGCATTTCAATCTCCCCAGATTATTGTGCAAACACTTGCGTAAACATCGACGGGCAACGTCGAAGTCGCAAGGCAGGTATTCCAGACTTCTTTCCTTTCTGGTGGGGCCGCTGTAGGGCGAGATAAGACCGTAATTAAGGATAGCCGAAATGGACAATATACGCGGCAGCATCCTGATGGTCCTTGCCATGCTGGGCTTTGCAATTGAAGATATGCTGATCAAGCAGATGGCAGGCACTTTGCCCGTTGGTCAGGTTGTAATCGGACTTGGGATCGGTGGCGCTGTGATCTTCGGGATCATGGTCAAAACCTATGGCGAGGCGTTATGGTCCCGTGCCGTGCTGCATCCCGCTGTTATTTCACGCAACCTTTTCGAAGTTTTCGGCACATTGGGTTTTGTAAGCGCTATTGCTTTGACACCTATTTCAACGGCTTCGGCAATCCTGCAGGCAACCCCGCTTGTCGTAACGCTAGGCGCTGCACTGTTCCTCGGAGAGACCGTAGGCTGGCGTCGCTGGGCTGCTTCCTTTGTTGGGCTTAGCGGCGTACTTTTGATTATCCGCCCCGGAATGGAAGGCTTTGATGCAAAATCGCTTTTGGCGGTGATCGGTGTCATCGGCCTTGCTGGGCGTGATTTGTCGACACGCCGCATCCCGTCCGAGATTTCATCGCGTCAAATCGCGTTCTATTCGTTCATTGTGTCAATCTTTACCGGTGGCATCCTTTTGCGCCTCGGCGTTACCGGAGACACATGGCTGGCGACATCGACTGACGAAAACCTCCGACTTGCTGCAGCCATAGTCGTTGGTGTTTTGGCCTATTACGCAATCGTTGCCGCCACGCGCGAGGGTGACGTGGCAATCGTTGCCCCATTCCGCTACTCACGCCTTGTCTTTGCACTGGTCGTTGGCGTTTTAGCATTCGGAGAACGTCCAGACGCGCTCACACTTATCGGCGCTTTGATCATCGTAGCGTCCGGTTTTTATACACTCTGGCGCGAGGCCCAACTGCGACGTGCTTCCCCTCGCCCCGAAGCCGCGCTATAGACGCATCAAACGCACCACTGATACCGCTAACATTAATGCAGGAGCCCATTCCATGAGCATCATTATCGACATCTTCGCCCGCGAAATCCTCGACAGCCGTGGCAATCCAACCGTTGAGGTTGATGTCATCCTTGAGGACGGCACAATGGGTCGGGCTGCTGTGCCATCGGGCGCATCCACAGGCGCACATGAGGCCGTTGAAATGCGCGATGGCGATAGCGCACGCTACATGGGCAAAGGCGTTCTAGAAGCAGTTGCTGCGGTAAACGGTGAAATCGCCGAAGCGCTTGTTGGGTTTGAAGCAACTGAGCAGGTCTCCATCGACATGGCGATGATCGAGCTTGACGGCACGCCAAACAAGAGCCGCCTTGGCGCAAACGCAATTTTGGGTGTATCACTCGCTGTTGCAAAATCCGCGGCTGAATACACAGAACAGCCACTTTACCGCTATATCGGTGGCACATCGGCCCGCGTACTGCCTGTACCAATGATGAACATCATCAACGGCGGCGAACATGCAGACAACCCGATCGACATCCAAGAGTTCATGATCATGCCTGTTGCCGCGGACAACATCCGCGAAGCGATCCGCATGGGCGCCGAAGTGTTCCACACGCTGAAGAAAGAGCTTTCAGCCGCTGGCCACAACACAGGTATCGGAGATGAGGGTGGCTTTGCGCCAAACCTTGGCAGCACCCGTGATGCGCTTGATTTTATCATGACATCAATCAAAAAGGCAGGCTACGAGCCGGGCAAAGACATCTACCTCGCGCTTGATTGTGCAGCGTCTGAGTATTTCAAAGACGGTAAGTACGAGATGAAAGGCGAAGGTATTTCGCTGACATCAAAGGAAAATGCCGAATACCTTGCCAAATTGTCCCAAGACTATCCAATCATCAGCATCGAAGATGGCATGGACGAAGACGATTGGGATGGCTGGAAAATGTTGACCGACATGATCGGCGACAAAATTCAGCTTGTTGGTGATGACTTGTTCGTAACAAATCCAGCGCGCCTACAAGAAGGCATCACCAAGGGTTCTGCGAACTCAATGCTCGTCAAAGTGAACCAGATCGGAACACTGACAGAGACATTGCAGGCCGTGGACATGGCACACCGCGCAGGCTTTACCAACGTTATGTCGCACCGTTCAGGCGAGACAGAAGATGCAACAATCGCTGACCTTGCTGTGGCCACCAACTGCGGTCAAATCAAAACAGGTTCGCTGTCACGCTCGGACCGTTTGGCGAAATACAACCAGTTGATCCGCATCGAAGAGCTGCTGGGTGAAACTGCTTTGTATGCAGGCCGTTCAATACTGAAATCATAAGATTCACATTGTGGGGGCGGTAACCTGCCCCCACATCCCCACCAATACAAGACCCGCGTTGCGGCAATGCACGCCATGTCGTCGCATTTTCCCTAGACGCCAAGGCATCCCCCTCCTAGCAAGTGATAGTAGCGGAATTGAGGGGCGTGCGGTCCAATGACCGATATTTGGGACGGTATCACAGCAGCATTCTGGCTTATCGTCAGTCTTGACGCAGATCTGATTGAAATCAGCCTGCGGTCGCTTCAGGTGTCGCTTACTGCACTTTTAATCGCGAGCATCGTCGCAATCCCGCTTGGCACGTTCCTTGCCCTTCAACGGTTTCGATTTAGGCGCGCCGTGATTTCAACGCTGAATGCTTTGATGGGTCTACCGCCAGTCGTTGTTGGTCTAATCGTCTACATCCTGCTTTCAAGATCTGGACCATTTGGCGTCATGGGGCTGTTGTTTACGCCCACAGCAATGATCATTGCCCAAGTGATAATTATCACCCCTCTGATTGCGTCGATCACCCACCAAGCGATGCGCGATCTTTGGGCCGAATACCATGATCTGTTAATCTCGCTGAATACAACGAAGCGGCAACGCATCTTTACGCTGATCCGTGATGGTCGTCGCAGTTTGCTCACCGCAGCGCTTGCTGGTTTTGGCCGTGCCATTGGCGAAGTCGGCGCGATCATGATTGTTGGTGGCAATATCGACCATGCTACCCGTGTTCTGACAACTGCGATTGCGTTGGAGACGGGCAAAGGCGACTTTGCTTTGGCGCTTGGTCTTGGATTTGTTTTGATCGCCCTCGCGTTGGCTGTGAATATCGCGATCCACTGGCTCTCCGGTACCGAGCGAGAGGGCCGTTGGTAATGTTCCCACTAACACTCTCTGCCGTCACTGTGCGCCGCAAAGGCAAACGTTTGCTTGGCCCGATTGATCTGATCCTTAGCGGATCAGGTGTCACGACGATCATCGGTCCCAATGGGTCGGGAAAAACGACGTTGTTGCGTGTCATGCACGGGATTGAGCGTATTAGCGGTGGCTCAGCCAAATGGGCTATTCCCGATGCCGATGCACGGGCGGCGCAAAGCTATGTTTTCCAAACGCCAATTATGCTGCGCCGCTCGGTTGCTGATAACTTGCGCTACCCGCTTCAATTGCGCCGCACTACAAAGCCAGATCAAGAACGCGACATCACCTATTGGGGCGATAAGGCCGGGCTTTCTGCACAATTGCATATGCCTGCTAATCGGCTGTCCGGTGGTGAGCGTCAAAAGCTGGCTCTTGCGCGCGCGCTCATTACAAAGCCTGCATTGATATTCTTGGATGAACCCTGTGCCAGCCTCGACGGTCACGCGACCCGAGAAATTGAAACTCTGCTACACGACACGGCACAAAGCGGCACCCGCGTTGTCCTAGCAACACATGATATGGGACAAGCGAAACGATTGGGGACTGACGCAATCTTCCTTGTCGCGGGCGGAGTAAAAGAGGCAGGGAACGACATCCTGAACGACCCGCAAACAACTGAACTTGCTGCGTTTTTACGGGGGGATATCGTCACATGATAAAATTCATATTGCCCGTCATGTTTAGTATTTGCGCCAGTAACTTATTAGCCGAAGACATCAAATTAGCCGTAACCACATCGTTTGAAAACTCGGGCCTTGCAGATGTACTGCTGCCCGCGATCACTGCGGATACGGGTCTGAATGTGCAACTTCTTGTTGTTGGAACGGGCCAAGCTTTGCGCCTTGCGCAGGCGGGAGACGTTGATGCGATCTTGGTTCACGCTAAATCGGAAGAGGAAACTTTTGTAGCAGCGGGCCATGCCACGCATCGATCTGAGATCATGTACAATGATTTTGTCATCGTCGGCCCCTCCGATGATCCAGCCCAAGTTTCATTCGCACACTTCGCCCGCGAGGCTCTTTTCTTCATCGCTTCAAACAAAGCAACGTTCGTGAGCCGCGGCGACCAAAGCGGAACCCATAAAGCCGAGGAAATGCTTTGGCTTACCGCCGAACAAGACGTCGCCGCCTTAGGACCATGGTACAAATCGGTCGGTGCTGGCATGGGTGCCGCACTCAACACCGCCTCTGGTCTCAACGCATATATTCTAAGTGACCGCGCAAGCTGGCTGAACTTTGGGAACAAGGGCGATCTCGAACTTCTGTTCGAAGGTGATCAAGCACTTTTCAATCAATACAGCTACTTACCGGTCAACCCTGCCCGACACGATCATGTAAATGCGAACGGTGCGAAGCGATTAGAAGACTGGCTGACAAGTACCGCGGCTCAGAACCTTATCAACGGGTACACCCTGTCTGGCGATCAGCTTTTTACGTTCAACGCGGAATAACGGCTAGCTACTTGGCTTAGCTGTTACTCGAAATATCATTCTCCGATATCCGCATCCCGACGCCGATAATCAACAATCAAGTATGACAAAAAAAGAGGGGGACCGAAGTCCCCCTGTAGTCTCGCTTATCGGGCTCACTTATATACCGCTCGTGTTTTTTGCCTGCGGCCCGATCCGCGCCAAAGATGACCTCGGCCATCTTGGAAGCGTGAAGCGCGGCTAGTTTCCTAGCCGC
>JAWUXS010000032.1:0-44633 GCA_034111185.1 Paracoccaceae bacterium
ATTTATAAGCAGCTCCATTGCGTGCGCACCGTATTTTAGACTTACCGATCCTGATTTATCGCTATCAGCAAGGAGATAGTGGTTCATCCCACCCAAGCCTGAATCTGGATCAAAGAGACACACTGAAGCACACGATCCTAAAATCGTTGAGAGAGCTACAGCAGGGTCAGAAGAGACCTGAAAATCTCCCTGAATTACAGCGACAAGCTTGGTGTGGAACCCAGCCGGCCAGTTTTGAAGATGTTCCATGACTAACTCGCTCGAAGTTGGGCTTGAAGGATTGAGGGTCCGATTGATTGAATAGGTAGAGACTTTGCAACTGCCCCAAGTTCAGCGGCAAAGCCTGGCATGCCGAAAACGGTTGATGTCGCCTTGTCTTGGCCGATTGTGTAGGCACCGGCTTTACGCATTTCAAGCAAACCAGCGCCGCCATCCTTGCCCATTCCAGTTAGAATGACGCCAATTGCACGTGGGCCGAGGGGCATTGCCGATTGGAACAAGGCATCAACCGATGGCCTATGGCCGCGGATTTTGGGTTTTGAATCAAGCCGGCATTTGATGCCCTTTCTTGTATCTAAAACGAGGTGCTTATCGATACTTGGCGCAATTAGTACTGTCCCCTGTGAGGGGGTTTCCCCGTCAATTGCTTCTCGAACAACGGGTTCAACCCTTTGGTTTAACATTCTTGCAAGGCCTGCGCTAAAGGATGCACCGGTATGTTGAACGACAATTGTAGGGGGGCAATCTACTGGGAAACTGCCTAATACCTTTAATAGAGCATCGACCCCGCCTGTAGACGACCCGATAAGCACAATACGTCGCGATTTAGCTTTTTGTGGTGTGTGAAATAGACCCGACTGTGCCGTTGGAATTGGTTTGTTCGATGGAGTGTTCATTCCCCTAAGTTTTGACAAAATCGTATGTAAGTCGGCGGTTAGATCAACAACGCGATCGGGCGCCACCACATTTGATTTCTTGCCACATCGACTCTGTGGGTTGGTCGATTGGTAGGTAAGCCAACGAACTGATAGGCATCGAAAGAGCGTCTCCATCATCTCAAACCCGGCATGTTTGGTCAGACTATTTTCAAGAAGAACCACAGACGGTGGACGATGTTCAACAACATTGAATGTTTCTGTTAGATCAGTGGCACCACGTAGGGATGTGATGCCACTGATTAGAGAAAGTCTTTGGCTCGCTTGCCGCATGCTATCTTCGTTTGGGTCTGCAATCAAAATACGCATCGTTGGCTAATACCTTTTAGGTTTGAAATTTGCGTTTCTTAAAAGTCTTGCCATTGGCTTCCGTTTGCAGCGATTTCAAATTTGGGTTCAGTGGTTCGATTGACTTTGCTTGGTGCCGCTGGTTTTACTGCTAGAGCGTCGCGAAACTGAACAATGTCTGAGCTTTCCAATGGTTGGCTGGCGTCGTTAGTCAGCTTAAAGCGCGCAACAAGCTGTGTAAGAGCAATCGATTCATTCTTAAGAGTTGTTGCTGCCGCCGTTGCCTCTTCGACCATTGCTGCATTCTGCTGGGTAACCTGATCAAGCTGGGCGATGCCGATATTGATCTCTCCAAGCCCTACAGATTGTTCGCGCGATCCGGTTGCAATGTCACCGACCAACTTGTCAATATCACTCACGCGATCAACAATTGATCCTAGCGCTTCGCCTGTACGACCGACGAGACCGACGCCTGTTTCCACTTGTTCTGTACTGCTAGTTATAAGTGACTTGATCTGCTTTGCAGCCTCTGAGGATCTCTGAGCAAGCGCACGAACCTCTGACGCAACAACTGCAAAGCCTCGTCCTGCATCGCCAGCGCGTGCTGCTTCGACGCCAGCATTCAACGAAAGTAGGTTCGTCTGGAAAGCGATGTCGTCGATTACCCCGATGATTTGAGAGATTTCAGTCGATGACTTTCTGATCAAGGACATCGCCTCGACTGCTTCAGATACGACAGATCCACTTTGCTCGGCATCCTGTCTTGCCACAGCGACAACTCTTTCGACTTCGGACGCACCATCGGCGGCAGCGCGAACGCTTGCAGTCAACTCATCCAAAGCAGCGGCTGTTTCTTCAAGAGTTGCGGCTTGGTTTTCAGTGCGTTGTGAAAGATCTTCTGAAGAGGCGCTAATTTCTTCCGCACGACCGCGAATTTCTTGTGCGTTGCTGACGATAGTTCGCATAAGCTCGTTCATGGTTTCGACGGTTGAGTTAAAGTCGCTACGCAGTCCTTCATATTCTTCTGAGAACGGATGTTTGATCCGAATGGCTAGGTTTCCACTTGCCAGGTCTTTTAAACCATGGCCCAAATCACCGACAATCCTTGCTTGCTCTTCACGGGCAAAAGCTTCTCTTTCCGCCGCATCCCGGGCGAAAACCAATTTGTCTCGGAAGTTCTGAAGAATTCGTGACAGGTCGCCTATTTCATCAAGGCGATTTAGGCCACAAATTTCTGCATCATAGTTTTCTTCCGAAATGCTCGACATTGAATTAGAAAACGCATGAAGTGGGCGTGTGATTGAGCGGGCGACCAAATAACCGATCACGAGTGACATCAACACGCCGATTGCAATCATAATCAGAGAAATTTGACGGAAATTCGCAACGTCAGCAAAAGTTGTCGCGTAGTCAAGCTCGACGACAACTGACCAGCTTTTGCCTTTGACATCAAAGCTACGGACGAATGCAACGACGTCTTTGCCGTTGATGCCTTCGACACCGTAGAGATAACCAGTTTCTCCAGCGGTTGAGTAGTCGGTCTGAGGAAGATCCGGTGTCGGATCTAGAATACCGAATAGATCGGCTTGCCGAGGTTCACTTCTTGCTAAGCCATCTGCACCTACAATATAAACTTCATCTTTTTCGGTCAGGTGTTCTGACCCCGAGAGAACAGATTTGAGTCCACCAATTGGCAGCTGGATAGCGACTACGCCGAGGACCTCACCGCCTTTGCCGATGACTTGCCGTGCCATAAAGGATGCTGGTTGGTCGGCACTTGGTGCGTATGGTTCGAAATCGATAAACGTGTTGTCAGTTGAATTAGCTGCAAGTGCACCGCGATATGCTTTGGCCAGTCCCGAGTCGAGCAAACGACCGGTATCTAATCGCTCACCGAAGTCGCCCTCTTTGAATACTGAGTATGCAATTAGACCATCGGGAGTGATCAGAAATAAATCATAGTAACCGGACCGATCAGAAATTGTACGGAATTGATCATGGAACTTAGCATGCACAAGATCATAAGGTGTGTTTGCTGCACTTTGATCTAACAACTGGCGTTGCCCAACAGGGAATGGGCTGTCATCTAAATACGCATCGCGAACATTCCTCAAATTAGTTCCCGTTTGTGCGGCAAAAATATTGGTAAACCCTAGCAACGCTGCTTGCGTAGTTTGATCTTCTGCAAGCGCATCGATTTCTTCACTTAACTCCGCGACCCAGTTCTCAACGTTAGTTTGTGCGTTTCCAGCAACGGTGGACGCGTTAACTGATGCGAAGTCTTTCGTTGTTGCCACGAATTTCACGTAGCTTATGTAGCTCATTGTTGTGATGGAAAAGAATAGCGCGAAAACAATCAACATAGGCAGTCGGAAGTTAATGCGGGATTGAGTGAGGCGTTTGATCATGGTGCGTTCCCTGGAAAATGGATCTTCAATTGGCTATTAGCCGAGGAAGAGATCGATGGATTTTGATACCGATGCGGTAGTTGTCGAAGGCTCAAACCCGAGCGCATGTTGAAGATTATTTCGACTACGTTCGAGGCGCAGATCACTGAACAACGCCGAGATCTCAAAGGTAACCTCATCTGGTGTATTTTTACTTAAGAACTTTGCCGTAGTTTCAAGATCTGCAATCAACTGAAGGGCAAGATCAAAACTTTGAGCATCGCGCATGGCATTGGCGTCTGAACCAACGAGATGTGATGTTGATGTCGCCTGTTCATAGGCGTGAAGCATCGCCTGAACGCGGTTCAGTTCTTCTGCAATTGCAGTCATCGCATGGCAAAGCTGGGAGGGTGTTTGAGCGCTCACAGACGGCCTACAACCGCTTCAACAGCAGCCTTCAGGCTTGCTGTCGTAAATGGCTTTTTGACGAAGTTGTTTAGCCCAAGAGTTTGGCCGCGCGTCAGCATATCTTGCGCGGGTGAACCTGAAACCAAAATGAAACCGATGCTTTGAGTGGTGCGATTTTGACGTAACCCTTCCAATAGGTCTAATCCATTCGGACCCGGCATGTTGTAATCGCTGATCACCAGATGAACTGGATTTGCGACAAGGCTCGCGAGTGCGGCGTCGCCGGATCTTGCAAATTCAACATTCTTTACGCCCATTTCTTCCAATGATTGCGTAAGTAGGCCTCTGCTCACCGACATGTCATCGACGATCATAACCTTAATTGTATCTCTCAGTGCCATTCTTTTTCCTCTTTCAGGATTGCGCTGCGTTCTACTTCGCGCAAATTCGATTGTACGTTGTGACCCCAGAAGAAATGAGATCAGCTTGCTGCGGATCTGAGATCCTCTCAGAATGACCGATGTACAGATGCCCCTCTGGAACGAGGGCATCAGAGAACCTTTTCCAAAGCTTCTTTTGGGTCGCTTTGTCGAAATAGATCGCAACGTTTCGACACATGATCACGTCAAAAGTTCCCGAGATTGGCCAAGGTTGAATGAGATTAAGATGACGGAAAGTAATTAGCCCTTTCAGTTCTTCTCGAACTTCACGTTGCTTTTCAGTGGGATCATTTTTTGGAAAAGACGTTCCTCTAATTCAGTTGTTGGAAAGCTACATTCCTTGGTTGAATACTGACCCAATTCGGCTTTCTTGAGGACAAGAGGGTCGATATCTGTTGCCAGAATTTTGACATCGAGTTCGCTTACTTTTTTGTCAGTTTTCAGTAGCGATCCTGCTAGTGAGTATGGCTCTTGGCCGGACGAACATCCGGCAGACCAAATTCGAACGCGCGCACCTTTTCTTGCCTTTTCGATGAGATCCGGAAGGATGTTAGCTTCAAGATGCTCGAAGTGATGTTTCTCGCGATAGAAATGAGTCACGTTCGTAGTGAGCGCTGAAACAAAATGACGACATTCTTCTTGGTCGCCAGACTCAACGATTTTGCAATACGCATCAAATTTGGTGATCTTTAATTCGGTTAGGCGCTTACCTAAGCGTGACTTGATAAGTGGCTTTTTCGCACTGTCGAGGTTTAGGCCCCACCCCAGTTTGGCCACTTTGGCAATACGTTGAAAATCACCCTCTGAAAGAGCTGTGGAGTTTTGAGCTGAATTGATCATGCCGCTTCCGCTTCTGATGTGCCGGCAAACAAGCCATCCAAGTTAAGAACTCTGAGCATTGTGTCTTGGATTGAAAGAAGCCCAGTTATTTGGTTTGCTGAACCGTCTGGACCTTGCGTCGGATTGGGTTGGATTGCGTCGCCGTCTATCGACAAAATTTCTGAAACGGCCTCAACCAAAAGGCCCATTACTCTGCTTCCTATAGCGGTGACCACAACAACGCTTCGCTCGTTGATTGTCGTTGGATTTAGCCCTAGCCTCGCCGATAGGTCGACGATCGGTATAACGGCCCCGCGCAGATTCATCACGCCAAGGATCGACGTTGGGGAATTTGGTAATGGAGTGACCGCATTCCATCGCCTGATTTCTCGAATGGAGGTTATTTCGATGCAAAACCCTTGCCCCCCAGAATTTAGGGAAATGAATTCTACGGTGTTGCTTGAATCCGTAGCGTCTGCGTTGTGCATGGTTAGGCCTCCAATTTTATACGTTGGCGCGCAGGATTTTGGTTGTCAGAAAGCTGAAGCAGCGCTTCAGGATCGATAATGAGAGCAATTTTGCCGTCACCCAAAATGGTTGCTGCTGCAATTCCATCGATAGTCCCGTAATTGCCCTTGAGACTTTTGATGACGACTTGCCGTTGGTCGTGGATCGCGTCGACGTAGACAGCGATCACTGTGTTGTTGGCGTCGATCAAAACGAAGGTGCCATCCATTGACGTGAGCTCTTCTTGCCGCATGCCAAGAAGGGCGCCTGAATCGACGACAGGCACGTAAGCGCCCCTGACATAAAGCACCATTTCACCCGGACCAGCTTCGCGAATTTCTTCGGGCTTGGGGCGTACTGTTTCGATGACACTAGACAAAGGAATAACCATTGTTTCGGCACCCACCTCAACGATCATGCCATCAAGCACAGCTAGGGTGAGAGGCAGCGAAATAGTAAATCTGGATCCCTTACCTGCTTGGCTCGTGATGCCAACTTTTCCACCAAGAGAAGTGATGGCTGTCTTGACGACGTCCATTCCCACACCCCGACCGGATAGGTTGGTAACGTTCTCAGCCGTAGAAAAGCCAGGGGCGAACAAAAGTGCATCAATTTCGGATTCTGATAGTTTTGCGTCGGCAGAAACAATACCCTTTTCTATAGCTTTGCTAAGCAGACGTTCACGGTTTAGCCCTGCACCATCATCGCGGATCTCAATGACGACATGGCCAGACCTATGTGCTGCGGATAGATTGACGGTTCCGGTTTGATCTTTTCCAGTTTCTAAACGTGTGGCTGGGTCTTCGATCCCATGATCGACCGCGTTTCGAAGCATGTGGGTCAGCGGATCAGCAAGACGTTCAAGCATCGTCTTGTCAATTTCTGTTGCTTCGCCTTCGCTGACAAAGTTGACCGCCTTGCCAGTTGCTTCGCCAGCTTCACGCACGACCCGCCCCATTCGCTGGAACAATGATTTGACCGGCTGCGCACGGATGGACATCACGCCTTCTTGAATTTCACGGGCAAGTGTCCCGTAATCTTCTAGCGCCGAAATAATCTCGGAATTCGCGTCTAGCCCACAGTCCTTGAGGTTCTGATTAATGACCGCTTGGTTAATGATCAGCTCGCCAACGCTATTGATCAAGCGGTCGACGCGCTCTGGGTCAACCCGCAGGGTCGATTGTGCTTTTTGTGGGGGTGCAGCTTTGGCAGGTGGTGCTTTGGTTGGTTGGGCCATCACCGGTCCAGGTTCCACAGCAAGAACTGGCTCAATAAGTGCCTCTACCAGTACAGCTGCTGGCGTTTCAGCTTCAGGCAATGCCGGAGCCTTAACTGGTGAGATTTTAAGCTCACACAAGCCTTCAACAAAATTGAAAACATCCGCAATTGCCGCTTCAGTTTCGGTTGTGTGTAGCGTCAAGTCCCAGTCAAGGTAGCCTTCGTCAAAATCGAACGCGGATAGCTCAGGGACATTTTCGAAATCAGTAGTAACGTGCAGTTCACCCATTTTTTTGAGAGCGGCAAATAGCTGCAAAGGCTCATGCCCGTTTTGATACATTACTGCATTTGGTTGGAAAGAGATCGCATACTCCTCCGGTCCATCATCCGATCCCAAATCGAGTGGAATTGTTAATGGCATAAAGGTAAATGCAATCTCGGGTTCTGGCTCGTCAGGGCTGTTGCCCTTAACGCTCGCCGCCATCTCTTCTAGTTCTGCGGTCAGTCCAGGAATTGCGTCTGGTAGCGGGGAATCTTCTACGCGTGAACAGTCAACAAGCTCGGCAAGAGTATCTGATGAACGTGTGATAAGACGTAAGACCACACCGTCAATTTCAAGTTTGTCGGAGCGAATGAGGTCCAAGATCGTTTCATAGTGGTGTGCAAATGCAACGAGATCCGTAAAGCCGAATGCTCCGGCAGCGCCTTTAATCGAATGAACAGCACGAAAGATCGCGTTGATCGTTTCGACATCCCAAACGCCACCAGCAACGATCTCAAGGTCTTCGGTCAATGCCTCGATGAGTTCTTCGCATTCCGCAAAGAACGTATCGCGCAATGCTTCATTGGTCATTGTGCATCTGCCCCAGTTACAAGGTTCAGAACGTCGACGAGTTGCTTGTCTTCAAATGGCTTGACGATCCAGCCAGTTGCCCCAAGCCCCCGTGCTTTATCGCGGAACGCGGTCGAGCTTTCGGTTGTGAGGACTAGAATTGGCACCTTACGGTTTATTTCACCTTTGCGAATTGCGTCGATGACACCGAAACCGTCAAGCTTTGGCATATTGATGTCAGTAATCACGGCGTCAAAGCGAGCGTCCTGAAATTTTGACACCCCATCTTCGCCGTCGATAGCGGTTTCAAATTCAAACTCAGCGGATGAAAGAGTGTGTGAGACGAGCTGCCTAATCGTGCGAGAATCGTCAATTACAAGGATGTTCTTTGAAATCATTTTTGTGCCTCTGACAGAAGATGTGAAAGCCCAAGTGTGCGAAGGCTATCCGTGACGGCCGTTGTTGGGTTTTCGAGCCAACAATTGGCGGAGCGAGCTTTGGTGGTATTGAACGTGGCGATTAGGATTTGCGCTACCTGTGCTGGGACTCGTCCCGATTGAGACGCATCAATTATGATGTCGCCTTGATTACAGGAGATTAATGAATCGATCACATTCTGTGGTGCGTCCAACCAGTCATCTGGATTAAGAACGAATGTCTGTGTTGGAAGGTTGACCAAGTCCGAGGCCCCTCATGTTGAGCGTTTCGTGTCAGGTGCTTTTAGGAGGCAGGGCTTAAGAAATAGTTTTTGAAATCTGACTGCTGATGAAAAAATGAGGGCTGAAGAACTTTCGATCTATCAAGTGCTCGCAAAAACGGATTTTGCGAAGAAAGCAGCGATCTTAACGTGTATTTGGCACTGCGCGGACCAGATAGCGACACTTCAGCGATTCTGTATCAAGAGAACTTTGGTGCCGCTGCCCTATTCCGATATTTGGAACCGGGCACTTGCTTGGTGGCAAAATTGTAATCTAAAACATAAAAGTGACGGAAAATTTTATCCAATTTTTCTATGCCAAGGCTATGGCGCGGTCACTAGTTATTTGGATTGGAATGGTGGTGGGCGAAAAAGGAAACTCGCCCAGTTTCTTGCGAATAGTAATTCGCTAGTTATTTCCCGTTAGCGGATGAGGCTTGGAATGAAAATTGAATTACTTGATCGCGATTTGGATTGGGAACGGGCAAGTCCAGTTTTTGGTGCAAAGCAGCAGATACTTGGCGCATTTCAGTTGATCTCATTTTCCAAGACCGCTTTGGAGGAATTTGAAAAGACATTCTCGCCGCTCGTACCCGACATGCAAGGCAAAGTGATCAGCGACTTTCATCAAGTCTATGATATAGATGAATTGGCTTTGGACTATGTCCTTTTGATCAATGATGATGAGGCTAATGTTCTGAGTTTGATTGAGGCAGGTCGGATCCTGCGGACAGTCAGCGATGAGCTTGTAGTCATAATAGTGTCGCGGAACTTTTCAAATGATAACAAGACAGAAGGTCTGATATACTTCTTTGACGGCATCATGAATCCGGAGGACGGATATAAAGGTTTGGCCTTCGCGCTGTTGCAAGCAAGGAAGAACAAGGTCCAGATCCATAAGGCTGTTTCGCAGGTGCACAGGTCAAGCCGACGATTGTTTGCGTCTGACGGTCAAAGTTTCTGGAACCGATTTCGCCCTAGCAGCAGTATCCTTGGAATAGGGATTGCAACACTTGTCTGCGGCTTGGTCGTTGTTGTTGCTCCGATCATATAACGTATGAATGAACGGCTGCTATAAAGATCTTATCTTTGCGTGTTCTGTTGCTCTGATCCTATCTAGCCCCAAAAATATTCATTTTTTGTGCCAGTGATTTCGTTTTTCGAAATGACTGATTTTGAATTAATGAAAATATCATTCATCAATTAATTGTCTCAAATGGTTGAGGCATGTGAGTGGTGACTAGACCTATTTCTTTGGAAAAAGGTCTAGTCGTCCCTATTGTAATTCTCTTATATAGCTGTGCCAAAAGTATTCGGTATAATTGGATCCTTTTGTCAGGTGCTAATGCGGAATTAATTTCAACATAATGAAACGTGGAAAGTTAAATTTTTAGCATGCCGTCTTTGAGCTCAATTCCTTACACGCGCGAGCGCGGGGTCGTATGGGCCTGCATTTATGACGATGGCCGAAACCATTGTTCCAAGAACATCGATCTTGCACTTGGTACCGGTCGCGGCAAATTCAGGCGAAACGAAAGCATAGGCAATATTCAGGCCTGTTCGGTGCCCCCAATCGCCAGACGTAACTGTCCCAACAACGTCTTCCCCGATCATGACCGAACTTCCGCCGTGGGCCGCTGCCTGATCATAGTCCAGCGTGAGCGTCACAAGCTTTTTGCCTGCGCCCGACGCTTGTTGCTTTTGTAAGGCGTCTTTGCCGATGAACGTTGGCTTGTTCATATCCACAAACCGATCAAGGCCCGTTTCAAACGGGTCAAATTCAGTCAGAATGTCGGCCTTCCAATGCAGGTACCCCTTTTCCATACGCATTGAATCGACGGCCAAGGCACCAAACAATTTCATTTCATGGGCTTTGCCCGCATCGCGTAGCGAGAGGTAAGCCGAATAGAGGGATGCATTCGGAATGTGGATTTCATACGCCAGCTCGCCTGAGAAGCTAACTGCCATAACCGTCGCTGGCGCGATCCCGACAAAACACTCGCGAACAGAAAGCCAAGGGAATGCTGCGGCTGACCAGTCTTCGCGACTGACGGCCTGCATCACTGTGCGTGCTTTTGGGCCAGCCACGACAAGGATCGTTTGATCATTCGTAAGCGAGGTGATCTGCACATCCTCATTCTCGGATACGTTTGCGGATAACCAATCCATATCGTGCAGCTCTGATGCCGCAGCGGAACCGTACCAGATCCGCGCGGGTCCGCGGTCAGACGCGGGGATATTCGCGATTGTTGCCTCGGCTTTCAGCATGCCATGATCATTAAGAAGATATGCAAGACCCACACGGCCATCTTTGCGGGGCAGGCGGCCACAGATCATCCGGTCGAGGAATGATTGTGCGTCCGTGCCTGTGATCTCAAACCTGTTGAAACCGTTCACCTCGCAAATGCCAACATTGTTTTGCACGGCGGCGACTTCGACCTTCACAAGATCAAAGGTCTCGTCAAAGCGGTAGCTTGGCGTCGCATGGAAATCTGGTGTGGGTGCGAAATACTCTGCCCTTTCCCATCCGTTGACGACCGTGAACACAGCACCTTCGGCCGCAAGGACGGGCGTAAGCGGTGTTGTTTTCGCCATCCGCCCTGCGGGGCGATGTTCGTTAGGAAAGTGAAAGCGGAATTCGTTTTGGTAGTCTTCGATCGCTTTCAAAGCGGTCAGTTCAACGTTGGTGTGTCCCGCAAAACGACGAGGGTCGATGCACCACGTGTCATAGCAGGCCTCACCGTGGACCACTTGCTGGGCCAGCATCCAGCCATGCCCGCCACCTTCACCAAGACCAGCACGCAGGCCGATGATGCAATATGCGTTCCGCTTGCCAGGGATTGGACCCACGAGCGGGGCACCGTCGATTGTATAGGTAATCGGGCCGTTCACGACTGACTTGATCCCGACGTCCATCAACGCAGGCATCCGTTCAAACGCACCTTCAAGAACATCAGTGATGCGGTCTAAGTCGTCTGGGCAAAGCGCATTCACAAAGTGTGGGTCGATCCCGTCCATGCCCCAAGTTTTGCAGTCTTGTTCGTAAAAGCCGACCAGCAGTCCATTCTTTTCCTGACGGCAATAATAATCGCTGATCGGGCAACGCAGTAGGGGCATACGGTGGCCTGCGTCTTTGATGCCTTGGATGTCTTCGGTCACCATATACTGGTGCTCCATCGACATAACGGGGTGGTGCACACCCATCATCGCGCCAACTTCGTTTACGCGGTAACCACATGCATTGATCACAACCTCACAGGCGATATCGCCGTGTTCTGTGTGTACGATCCAGCTGTCGTCGGGCAGTTGGGTAAGGCCAGTCACTGGCGTGTTACGGTACACTTCGGCGCCTGCTTTGCGTGCACGACGCGCGAGCGCCTGACAAAGCGATGCAGGGTCGATGTCTCCGTCATTTGCATCCCATAGACCGCCAACAAGATTATCGGTTGAAATCAGGGGGTGACGCTTTGCGCATTCGGCCGCGTCGATCACTTCGAATTCGACGCCCATGCCCCGTGCCATGGATGCAAAATGGCGGTAGCCATCCATCTGCGCCTCGGTGTTGGCAAGGCGAATGCCGCCGTCGCCGTGATTATAGCTAACGGGATAATCAGGATCGTCGCGCAGTTCTTTGTACAGGTTAATCGAGTGGGTTTTTAGGCCAACCATTGTTTGGTTCATGCCAAAGTTGGTCACCTGCGCGGCCGAGTGCCATGTCGTTCCTGATGTCAGCTCATTGCGTTCAACCAACACAACATCGGTCCAGCCTTCTTGGGTCAGGTGATAGAGGGTTGAGCATCCGGCGATCCCGCCACCAATAACAACTGCACGTGTTTGCGTCTTCATGGCGCGGTCTCCTTTTGTTAGGCAGAGTTGAATGGGAAGGTGCGTAATTGGTCAATCCTCGAATGTTGGTTTTCCATTTTGCCAAAAGCCGCTTTGCGATCTGATGAAAACGAAACGAAATAGCTTGCCAGATTGCACATCGACCTATCCAGTCTTGTTATCGATTAGAGAGGCGGCCCATTGTCCGATCCCAAACCAAAAGCACGCAGATCCGGACGCAAAGCATTGCTTGCCAAACGTGCTGCGCCGCCAAAGGTAAATCCCGCACCTGCTGGTCCGGCGGGCGGCACGTACAAGCCATTGACCGAGGATGATCTAAAGCAGATTTATGGCACATCTTTGCGATTGCTGGCCGAACTGGGCATGGGCGAAGTGCCTGCGCGGCTGTGGGATGATCTGGTTGCTGCTGGCGCAATTGATCTGGGTAATGATCGCCTTGGGTTCCCAGACACATTGGTGTCGGATTGCATCGTGAAGGCTGCGAAAATATTCACATTGCACGGGCGTGATCCTGCGCGATCAATTACCGTCGGGGGCGACAAAGTTTACTTTGGCACGGGCGGTGCTGCGGTGAACACGCTTGATATGGATAGTGGGCTTTACCGTCCATCAACTTTGACCGACTTGCATGATTTTACCCGTCTGCAGGATACACTTGATAACGTCGGTTGGTTTACGCGTTGCTGCATCGCGACAGATGTCCCAGACAACTTTGATCTGGACGTGAACACGGCGTACGCGTTGATGAAAAATACGACCAAGCCAGTCGCGACGGCATTCACATTGGCCGAACATGTCGCCCCGATTGTCGAGCTTTTTGATATCGCCGCTGGCGGCAAGGGAGAGTTCGCGAAGCGTCCGTTTGTGAAGACCCACATTAGCCCCGTCATTTCGCCGATGCGTTTTGGTGAGGACGCGGTTGATGTTGTCTACGAATGCATCGCCCACAATATCCCGATGTCTTGCATTACTGCCGCCCAAGCGGGGGCTACTGCACCCGCGACATTGGCTGGGTTCTTGGCGCAGTCATTGGCGGAGACTCTTGCGAGCCTTGTGATGGTGAATGTCATCGCACCGGGTTTCCCGATGGTGTTTTCAAACTGGCCATTGGTCATCGATTTGCGCAGTGGTGCGTTCTCGGGCGGGAGTGGTGAGACAGCAGTTTTGAATGCGGCCTCGGCACAACTTTCGAACTGGCTTGGGCTGCCGTCTGGTGTGGCCGCATCAATGACGGACGCAAAAGCGATTGATGCGCAGCACGGCGTAGAAAAAGGCATGACCTCTCTTGCCGCGGCGTTGGCAGGTGGCAACCTGATCTACGAAAGCTCTGGCATGACAGCGTCGTTACTGGGCGCGAGTTTCGAGGCGTTTATTCTGGACGATGAAATGCACGCGATGACCTACCGCGCCCTGCGCGGTGTTGAGGTGTCCGAGGACAATCTTGGCTTTGACGCCATCTGCACTGCAATTCTTGGTGACGGCCATTTCCTTGGATCTGATCATACGTACCAAGCTATGGAGCGAGATTACCATTACCCAAAAATAGCTGACCGTGAACAGCCCCGCACATGGGCCGAGGCAGGTGCGACGTCGGCGTGGGAACGTGCCAATACCGCTGCGCGACTGGTTTTGGATACGCACCACCCAAGCTATTTGACAGATGAGCAGGACGCAGAGATCCGTGCGCGTTTCAATATTATCTGATTGGTGCGGTCTTAGTCGTCACCAGCAATCACGCCGCTCACTAAATTCTCGCGCATGAGGCGCTGAGCAAGCGTGCCGCGCGGTTGGCTTATCTCGTGCAGATAGGCATCTTTTAATGCAAATGCTTGGCGCGTGGCGGTTACCGCATCTTCGGGTGATATTGCGCGGAATTGCACAGGCTCGCCCGCACGTTTCTGTGCAAATTGGCTTTGGTCCGCCGTGATCAGAGTTGCTATCTTTGGGTATCCGCCAGTCGTTCCGTGATCAGCCAAAAGAACAGTCGGGATGCCATCGCCTGATACTTGGACTGCACCGCGTACAATTGGTTCGGATGGAATGGAAAGTGCGCCGTCTAACTCAAGGTGTGGCCCATCGAGGCGAACACCCATACGATCAAATGCACCCGTCAGTGTGTAGGGCGCATCAAAAAATGCAGTGACCGAAGCGCTCGTGAAGTGTTGGTCTTGGGGGCCAAGCACAACGCGGGTGTCTTTGGTGGGTTTGGCAAACTCGGGGATTGGCAGATCACCCAACCTGTCTTCGCGCACCTGTGCATTGCGCACTGTGAATGTCTGACCCGTCGTTACTGCGCCACCGCCAAAATTCGACATTGAATGCGTCGCCGTTCGGCCAAGCCACGCATCAGCAACAAGGTCGCCCGCGAAGGCTAGGTACGCCCACGACCCCCAAGCACCGCCACGCAAGCTAAGCTTCATGCCGGGCTCTAGTGTCAAAACACACCATGGACCATGTTTCGTGCCTGCGGCATCAATAGCAAAGCCACCACCAGCAACGGCGCAAGTCAGGCTGCCGCTTTTGACTTCAATCACTATGCCGCCAAGCGACACCTCAATTGCAGAAGCATCCGAAGGATTACCGAGTGCCGTTTGCGCAACTTCAAACCCCAAGCGATCCATTGGGCCGGATGCTGCAACGCCAAACCTTAAATGGCCGAAACGGCCAGCGTCTTGGATTGTCACCAAGGGCCCCGCAAAGGTGACTGAAATGACCGCATCAGACATCGGGCTGATCCTTAAGTGGGCCAAGCGCGTTACGGCTGATCTGGGTAAAGCTGATGGTGTCGCCGACATCGAATAAGAATGGCTTGTCAGGATCGTCGCGCATGATTGCCGCGTTCGTGCGGCCAATGATCGACCAGCCAGTAGGCATCACAATCGTTGTACATAGACATTGCGGTCCTGCAATCATCACCGAACCTGCGGGGATGCCCCGCACAGGTGCTGGTTTGCGCGGCACTTGGATGTCCGAAGGAACGCCTGATAAATACGCGTATCCGGGTGCAAAGCCATACATAGCCGCGCGGTAGGTGCCTGACAGATGGGCGCGAATAACTGCATCTTCAGACATGTCGCACGCCTTTGCCACAGCCGCTAAGTCTGGACAAAGCGGGGCGTCGTAACAAACGCCGACTGTATGATGGGCCGTCTTGCCCGCGCCGTCTTGCGCAGGCGGCGGAAGGATTTTCCTCAGCGAGGTTTCAACTGCGTGGTGGTCGGTGACAAGTGGATCAAAAATCACAAGTAAGTTGACCAATGCAGGGGTGATTTCTCTTATGCCTTTGATATCAGACGCAATGATTGCTTTGTCAGCAGCAACGACTGTTTGGTTTAGGTCATCACTGATTTTGTCACCAAACGTGACAAGCAGCGCATGATCGGCAACAGGCTTGTAGCTTGGGGAATTCATCCGACAAATGGTGCCACTGAAACACCGGCATTTGTTAGCCTGTCGCGGATTTCGGCTGCCATCGCTACGGCGCTTGGGCTGTCGCCATGCACGCAGATTGATTCTGCCCTTAACTTGATTGGGTCACCGCCAACGACTGGCATTAAACTGCTCTCTAGGAACCCAAGCAACCGCTCAGCGGCTTCAGATGGGTCGTGGATCATCGCGCCAGATTGTCCGCGCGGCACGAGCTGGCCGTTTGCTTGGTAACCTCGGTCGGCAAAAATTTCAGATGCGCAGGGTGCGCCTTTTGCGCGGGCTACTACCTCAAGTTGGGTACCTGAAATCGCGAGGATCGTTAGTGCGGGATCTATTTGCATGACAGCATCGATATAGGCGGCGGCAGCATCGGCATTGGCTGCTGCATAATTGGCGAGCGCGCCGTGTGCTTTTACGTAACGCACTGGTACATCAACCATCTTCGCGAGGCCTTGCAATGCACCTACTTGTGCGGCGACCATGCGGCCAATTTCGGGCGGGGACATGGGGATCACGCGACGACCAAAGCCCATCGGATCATTATAACCGGGGTGTGCCCCGACACAGACACCATTCTGTTTGGCTAGGGTCAGCGTTTGGAACATTGTTTCGGGGTCGCTTGCGTGACCTCCACAAGCGATGTTTGCACTTGTCACGATCTGGAGCATTGCAGGGTCATCGCCCATGGCCCACGGGCCAAATCCCTCGCCCAGATCAGAATTTAGATCGATACTATTTGTCATGTGGCAGTGGTCCTTTGCGATCAAAGACCAGAATAGTCACTTCCGCGTTCATGACCAGTACACAATATTTTGGCATGGGCACATTTCATTCACTGAATTGTCACATCTGTTCATCACATAGGGTTCATAATTTCTGTAGCCGTGAGGTTACAGTAAGGATAGATGAATTTTGAAACAGCAACTCCTTGGATTTAGTTTATGCGCCTGATGCTCTTGTTACTCTTGTTACTCTTGAACCTAACGCTTTCGGCCCCCGTTGTTTCAGCGGAAGGGCGATCGTGGATTGGGACAGCACGTATTTTCAACAATGATTTCCTAGGCGATGGACGTGATCGTTGGCGGTCAGGTAGCTACACGTACTCTCACCTACGCGGACGCGAGCCTTATACCGGCGTCCCGCAAGAATTCGGCGATATTCTTGAGTATCGGTTCCATTCAGAAAGTATCTCTGCGTCAGGCGGATCTGCGTTCCCTGGGGATCGTCCTTATGTGGGCGCACTGTCTTTCGGCATATTTTCTCATTTTGGCGAAGATGAGATGCGATACATGCACGGCATCGATGTGACCGCGATTGGTCCACAAACTGGTATTTCTAACTATCAAGAAGGGTTCCACAATCGCTATGGGCTTTCGCAACCGCCATATGTCAACCAGCAGCTGGACGACGCGATCTGGCTAACCGCCCATTCCGCAGCGGCACGTCATATTCAGCTTTCTGAGAATGTTAGCCTGCGACCTTTTGCTGCCGCGCAATACGGCTCCGAAAATTTGGTACGTCTAGGGTTTGATGTTCGGTTCGCTGGGTTTGGGCATGACGCCTTGTTGGTTCGTGATACGGTCACGGGACATTTGTCACCGGCAACGATGTCTGAGGGCACTGGGCTATCACTTGTTGCAGGTGCTGACATCGCTTTTGTTGCCTCAAGTAACTACTTGCCAGCGGATCAAGGGTTTCAAGTTCGCCAAGACCGTGCACGCGCACGTGTTGGCTTGGGGTATCAATTCAGCCGTGGCCGCTCGTTGTTTTATGGCGCAACTTACCTCAGCCCCGAGTTTGAAGGCCAATCTGGGGGGCAGGTCCTTGGATCATTGCGGCTAAATTTCACCTTTTGAATAAAATTCAACAGCTTGTGGGTTGACGGGACTTGCTAGGTGCACCTGTCTACGATTAATCTAGCTTCAATAAAGCTGCGCGCAAATGACGTGGCACTTGAGGCAGAGGTTACATATGAAAACGGGCTTTCTTGGCACGTTCGTCATAGCATGGTCACAGACAGAGTTGGACGGACAGTGGTCCGGCCCTTTGCGTGAATTGGCGGCTGGTACAGTATGGCGCTGGACCGGCGAAGCTGTACGTGTAGACGGACCGAAAGGGGTGCTTCCCCTTGGGCTTGCGCAAGGCCAAGCCGAGTTGCGCCGCCGTGCCGCCCTTTCTGTGCGCCGCTTGCTTTCGTCGGTTGATGCGTTGCCGCGCGATCCTGTTTTCCTAGACGATCCGCTTTTCCCAAGTTCGTTCCGTGTAACCGATGGGTACAATACATGGGACGTGACAGTGATTGGTATCGGCGCGGGTCGAAACCCACTCTTGATGTTCCAAGGTTCAATTCCTCCTCATGATACTGAATTATGGGTTGTACGGGCGAGCATTGCCTCATTGCTGCGCGCAGAGCCTGATCAAGCACCGGGGGGCGTGATTTGCTTTACGCCGGGCACGATGATCAAGACCCTTGATGGCCCGCGCGATGTCGCCAGCCTGCTTGAAGGTGATAAGGTGCAGACCCAAGATAATGGGGTCGTGGAAATCCTATGGCTTGGGCGTAAGTTAGTGTCAGGTGCGCGGTTGCAAGCCGTGCCAGAACTTGTCCCAATTCGCATGCGGGCGGGTGCATTGGATCAAGACGTTCCCGATGCTGGCCTTCTGGTGTCGCCCGATCATCGAATAATTCTGCGCGGACCACGCGCCCGTGCTTTGTTTAATTCAGAAGAAGTGTTGGTTGCCGCACGCGATTTGATCAATGATCACACGGTCATTCGTGACCATAGCGTTCGCGAGGTGACTTACATCCACATGATGTTGCCACAACACGAAGTCGTTTTTGCAAATGGTGTGGCTACCGAAAGCTTCCATCCTGCAAGTGCTGCTCTCGCAAGTATGGAGCTTGAGGAACAAGATCGGCTAATGGAACGCGTTCCTGATCTTCGCGGTGACCCACAGGCCTACGGTGGTTTTGCACGCCCGCTTCTGAGCGTAAGCGACGCCGCAATTCTGCAACATGACGCGGGGCGCCGTTAACGTTTTTCTGGAAATTGGACGGGACCACCTTGGGTTTCCCATGTCGAAAACCCTTCTTTCAGATGGGCTGCTTCAAATCCCATGTCTTGCAATGTTGCGACTGTGATTGCAGACCGCCAGCCAGATGCGCAGTGAAACACAAATGTCTTATCTTCGCCGAATACTGGCTTAAAATATGGGCTTTCTGGATCAACCCAAAATTCAACCATCCCGCGCGGACAGTGAACGCTGCCGGGGATAAAACCGCTCCGCTCGCGCTCTCTTGGGTCGCGTAGATCAACGATTACGACATCGGGATCATCAACCATCTTAATCGCGTCCACGGTTTCAATTTCTTGAATGCGATCGCGGGCGGTGGCGACCATTGTTGCTGCGGAGATTTTCAATGCCATTTGACGGACCTTTGCAAATAGGGGTGGTTGCAAAATGATTGTCTGCATTGCGAAGTGCAAGCGCTAGAGTTGTTTCTTCAAGCGTTTTTGAGGGCGTTACTCTGGCAATGTAGCAAGGTCATGGCTATGCATATGGTAATCAAACGTTTGCGGGCTGTTTTATGCCGCGACGTAATCAGCGCCTTTTGACCGGGATAGATAAAATGACAAAGAAGATTGGGATCGAAGACTTGCGTTCGCGCCAGTGGTTCATGAACAAAGATAACCCCGAGATGACGGCGTTGTATCTTGAGCGATACTTAAATTACGGTCTAACCCGCGCAGAGCTGCAATCAGGCAAGCCGATCATTGCGATTGCGCAAACGGGCAGTGATCTGTCACCGTGCAACCGTCACCATATTGAGCTGACTAAACGCGTGCGCGACGGCATTATTGCCGCAGGTGGCACCCCTATCGAAGTGCCCGTGCATCCGATCCAAGAGACTGGCAAACGCCCAACTGCGTCGCTTGACCGGAACCTCGCGTATCTATCACTAGTTGAGACGTTGTTTGGCTACCCGCTTGATGGTGTTGTGCTAAATATTGGCTGCGACAAGACCACGCCTGCGTTGTTGATGGCTGCGGCAACCGTGAATATCCCCGCTATTGCATTGTCCGTTGGCCCAATGCTGAATGGCTGGTGGAAAGGCGAACGTGCAGGATCTGGCACAGTTATTTGGAAAGCCCGCGAAGAACTGGCAGCAGGGAATATTGACGACGAAGAATTCATGAACATTGCCGCCGCCGCCGCGCCATCGGTGGGGTATTGCAACACCATGGGTACAGCGACGACGATGAATTCGCTGGCCGAAGCGTTGGGTATGCAGCTTCCTGGTGCTGCGGCGATCCCTGCGCCATATGCAGAGCGCGGTCAGATTTCATATGAGACAGGCAAGCGTATCGTTGAAATGGTCTGGGAAGATTTGCGCCCATCCGAGGTGATGACACGCGAAGCGTTTGAGAATGCGATTGTCATAAACTCTGCGATTGGTGGTTCTACGAATGCGCCGATCCACTTGAATGCAATTGCTCGTCATCTTGGTGTGCCGCTTAGCAATGATGATTGGCAAAGCGTTGGTCATAGCGCCCCGCTTTTGGTGAATATGCAGCCTGCTGGTGAATATCTGGGCGAAGATTACCAGCGTGCAGGCGGTGTGCCTGCTGTTGTCGCCGAATTGCTACAGGGCGATTTGCTGCCGCATCCTGATGCTGTGACAGTGAACGGGCAATCAATGGGCGATAACTGTCGCGCGCGACGTTCAACCAATACTGACGTGATCAAGACCGCAGCCGAACCGATGTTACAGCAGGCGGGCTTTATCAATCTGTCAGGTAACCTGTTTAACAGCGCGATCATGAAAACATCTGTGATTGGTGCTGAATTCCGTGACCGTTATTTGTCGGACCCAGATGATCCGATGGCGTTCGAAGGGCCCGCGATCGTTTATGACGGCCCCGAAGATTTTCATCACCGCGTCGATGATGAGGCCGAAGGCGTCACTGATCGCCACATCATGTTTATGCGCGGCGCTGGTCCCAAAGGATATCCGGGCGGTGCTGAGGTCGTGAATATGCGGCCTCCGTCTTACCTTATCAAAAAGGGCATCCATGCGCTGCCTTGTATCGGCGATGGTCGCCAATCGGGTACGTCGGGTTCGCCTTCGATCCTGAATGCCTCACCTGAGGCGGCTGATGGTGGCGGTCTCGCGCTTTTGCAAAACGGTGATCGCGTGCGTGTGGATCTGAATAAATGCACCGTTGATATGCTGGTGCCCTTGGACGAGTTGCAGGCCCGCGCGGCCAAGCTTGCCTCTGAGGGTGGTTATGCACATCCGGAAAGCCAGACACCTTGGCAGCAATACTTCCGCGAGATGGTTGGCCAATTCGACGAAGGCATGACGCTGCGAGATGCCGATAAATATCGCGATATTTCGCGTAAACATATGCCACGTGACAGTCACTAGAAGGGAAACATCATGAAACTTGTCCGCTACGGAGACATCGGCGCCGAAAGGCCGGGAATGTTGGATGCTGATGGTGCCCTGCGCGATCTGTCGGCCCATGTCGCAGATATCGACGGCGCTGTGCTGGATGACGCGAACCTCGCAAAGCTACGTGAAATCGATCCAACTGGTTTGCCGCTTGTCTCTGGCGATCCGCGCATCGGCACGTGCGTTGGTCGCATTGGTAAGTTCTTGTGTATTGGCCTGAATTATTCGGATCACGCCGCAGAAACTGGCGCGGCGATCCCTGAGCACCCGATCCTGTTTTTCAAAGCCAACTCGGCCATTGTCGGCGCGAATGACGATGTGGTTATGCCACGTGGGTCTACCCATACTGATTGGGAGGTCGAGCTGGGTGTGGTTATTGGTACAACCGCGAAATACGTAGATGAGGCCGACGCTTTGAACCACGTTGCGGGCTATTGCATCGTCAACGACGTGTCAGAGCGGCATTTCCAAACACAGCTGACGGGTCAGTGGACCAAGGGTAAATCCTGCGACACATTTGGCCCAACGGGTCCGTATCTCGTGACCCGTGACGAGGTCGCTGATCCGCAGGATCTGGCAATGTCGCTTGATGTAAACGGTAAGCGGATGCAGATCGGAAACACGAGCACGATGATCTTTACGGTCGCGCAGATCATTTCACATCTGTCCCAGTTGATGACGCTTCATCCTGGTGATGTGATTACGACTGGCACCCCTCCGGGTGTTGGGATGGGGATCAAGCCCGAGCCTGTCTATCTTAAGACTGGCGATGTGATGGAGTTGTCGATTGCAGGTCTTGGCAATCAGCGCCAAACGGTACGCGAAGACGCATAAGGTCTCAGCCTTCGGCGGTGCATGCGTCGCCGAAGGCCCCTAATGAAAGTCCCGTGATTTTGGGATGACTCTGACATTGCGTGGATGCGTGCGATTGCCCACCTGACCGGGTAATGTATCTGGCGTTTGATCGCCTTTGACATCCCCTGCCTCCATCAACCCCAAAAGCCGGTCACTGCGATCTTCCAATCTCTCGGCGACCACATGGATTACCTGCCCATCCGTCTGTACACGCCCCTGCACGACAAGCAGGCGGGCGCCCATCACGACAGAGCGGTTTGCCTTGAACAGGTCCGGCCAGACCACCAAATTGGCGACACCTGTTTCGTCCTCAAGCGTGATAAAGCACACACCCTTTGCGGTGCCTGGTCTTTGTCGGATCAGCACCAAACCCGCCAGCGTCACCCGTGCGCCGTGCCGTTTGCTGGGCAGGTCTGCGTTACAGGCAAAACCTTGGTTGCGTAGGCTGGCGCGGTAGAACGACATCGGATGCGCCTTAAGCGATAACCGCAGCGTCTGATAATCAGCGACAACATGTTCGGCCTTTGGCATCTTGGGTAAATGAACCACAGGCTCTGCGCCGTGGGCCGCCGCATCTGCGTGGGCAAAGATTGGCAATGCGGGCGCGTCCTTTAGCGCCTGCGCCTCCCATAAGGCTTGCCTGCGGTCCACACCCATTGATCGCATCGCATCTGCAGCAGCCAATCTGCGTACAGCACCAGCATCCAGCCGCGCGCGCGCCTTTAGATCGGCGACATCGGCAAATGGCGTATCGCGCGCCGTCATGACTTGCACCCCAGCATCTGCCCGCAGTCCATCAACCAACCGCATCCCCAGCCGCAGGGCAAAGCCCGTTCCGCAAGGTTCAAGGGTGCAATCCCAATCTGAGTAATTGGCATCGACGCCACGTATCTCGACGCCATGGTCTTTCGCGTCACGGACAATCTGGGCGGGCGCATAAAACCCCATCGGCTGAGAGTTGAGCAACGCGCAGGCAAAGGCGGCGGGGTAATGGCATTTCATCCAGCTAGACACATAGACCAGCTTAGCAAAGCTCGCCGCATGGCTTTCGGGGAAGCCGTATTCGCCAAAGCCTTTGATCTGATCAAAACAGCGCTGGGCGAATTCCGGATCATAGCCGCGCTCGGTCATGCGCCCGACCATTTTATCCTGCAGTTTTTCGATGTTCCCCTTGGACCGGAACGTCGCCATCGCTTTGCGTAACTGGTTCGCCTCAAGCGGAGAGAATTTCGCGGCATCAATCGCGATCTTCATCGCTTGTTCTTGAAAAATGGGCACACCTAATGTTCGCCCAAGGATTTTGAACAGCTCATCCTGCGGGTGTTCTGGCCCTGGCGCGGGGTAGACCACGCTTTCAAATCCTTGGCGGCGGCGCAGGTAGGGGTGAACCATGTCGCCTTGGATCGGGCCGGGTCGGACAATCGCAACTTCGATCACAAGGTCATAAAACTTGCGCGGCCGCAGCTTTGGTAGCATCGCCATCTGCGCGCGGCTTTCCACCTGAAACACGCCTAAACTGTCGCCAAGACACAGCATGTCATAGGTTGGGCGCTGGTCGTCGGGCATGTCGTCTTCGACTGGAACGGTTGCCAGTTCAAGTGGGCGATCATAATGCGCAGCCAGCAGGTTAAAGCACTTCGCGATACACGTGAGCATCCCAAGGGCGAGGATATCAACCTTAAAAATCTCGAGCGCGTCGATGTCATCTTTGTCCCACTCAATAAAGCTACGCTCGGGCATGGCACCGTTTCCAATGGGTACAATTTCGGTCAGGGGGCGTTCGGTCAGGATAAAGCCGCCGACGTGCTGCGATAGGTGGCGCGGCATGCCGATCATCTCGCGGGCCAGTCGCAGCACCATACGCAGATAAGGATCCGACAGATCGAGACCTGCCTCCTTTGCGCGTTCATCAGCAACCTGTTCTTCAAAGCTGCCCCAGATCGTGCTTGAGAGTTTTGATGTCACGTCTTCGGACAGGCCCATCGCTTTGCCGACCTCGCGGATTGCAGACCTTGGGCGGTAATGGATCACAGTGGCGCATAACCCCGCGCGGTGCCGCCCGTATTTTTCATACATGTATTGGATGACTTCTTCGCGGCGCTCGTGCTCAAAATCCACATCGATGTCGGGCGGCTCGTCGCGTTCTTCGGACAAGAACCGTTCAAACAACACGTCGTGTTCATTGGGATCAACCGAGGTCACGCCAAGGCAGAAACACACAGCCGAATTGGCGGCGGACCCGCGGCCTTGGCATAGGATTGGTGGGTCGGCGCGGTAGCGGGCAAAGCGGACGATATCGTAGATTGTCAGGAAATACCGCGCGAGGTCTTTTTTGCTGATCAGTGCGAATTCTTTGGCAATTGTCACCTTCACATGCTCGGGCACACCATCAGGATAACGGCCTGCGGCACCCTCCCATGTAAGGCGGGTCAACTCCTCCATCGGGGTGCTTCCGTTTGGAACGATCTCGTGGGGGTATTCGTATTTCAGGTCGGTCAGGGCAAATGTGATGTGATCGGCGAGGGCGCGCGTCGCACGGATCGCGTGGGGCCAATCAGCAAACAACCGACACATCTCTTGTGGGGGTTTGAGGTGACGTTCGGCATTCGCCTCAAGCAAAAAACCTGCGTTGGCGATTGTCTTGGCCTCGCGGATGCACACCATCACGTCCTGCAGGGGTCTGCGGGCAGGGGTGTGGTAAAGCACATCGTTGGTGGCAAACAGTTGCAACGCATGCGCGCGGGCTAAGGCATCAAGCCGATTGACCCGCGCGGTATCATCACCACGATAAAGGAACGTTCCCGCGATATAGCGCATGTCTGGCAAAGCTTTGATCAACCTTGGCAGTCCCGCTGCAAACACATCCAAATTCTCGGGTGGCAGGACGATCAGATGCAAGCCTTTCTCCGCGCTACTGAGCATTTCAAGCGTCAGATGCGTCTCGCCCTTTTCCTGCCAGCCGCCATCGACATCAGTCATTTTGCCAGCTGATAAGAGAGTGGACAGCCGCGCATATGCGTCGCGATCCTGCGGATAAACAAGTAGTTCTGTGCCACACATCAATACCAACCGTGTGCCAATGAGTGGACGGATGCAGGCTTTTTTCGCCTCAGAAAATACACGTACAACACCTGCCAATGTGTTGCGATCAGCGATCCCCATGCAGTCATATCCTAGGCTATTCGCGGTGGTCGCTAGATCAACAGCGTCAGATGCAGCCCGCAGAAAGGAAAAGCTGCTGGCTAATCCGAATTCGACATAGGCTGCGGGTGGTTGCCAATGGAAACCTTCATCATCCTCAAGTGTGCGGCGGGGGAACCCCTCTTGCTGGGGCATTAGGCAAAAAGCCCGTGCAGGAACCAACGTGGTTCGGCACCGCGCCCGTCGTGCAGTAGCCCCTCGCGGTAAAGCCAGAAGCGGCGACCATCCTGCACCTCAACCTTATAATAATCACGCAGCCGCGTGCCGGGGCGGTCCATCCACCATTCGGGGGCGATTCGTTCGGGGCCTGCGTAGCGGGTGGATTTGTAGACAACCCGCCGCCAGCGAAACTGCGAAGGCGGACCCTCGGGAACTGCATAAAGCACGCGTACTTCTTCTGCGGGTTTCAAAAGCCGTAAGGGGCGTTCGCGGGTAATTGTTGGGGCAACGACGGGGGCTGTTTGCAGTGCAGGGACACGGGCCTCAAGGCGCTCGGGTTTGTGACTTTCGGACCATGTGGACCACATCACTTTGTCACTGCCCAAACGCGCGGTCAGGCGGTCAAGTAGCCCCGCAACATCCGCATCGCCATCGCGCTTACCATCAAGGCGATCTTGCAAAAGCGAAACAGGTTCGACCCGCAATGCCTCGAGCGTTAAGAGGTCAAAACCAAAGCCGGGGTCGATATGACTAAGCTTGCCATCAAACAACCGTAGTAGATGTGCGGCGTCCCTTGTGGCCTTGGCTGTGGACAGCTGTACCTGCCGCCATTCGCCATCAATCCGGTAGATTGTCAGTTGCAGCTGCCTGACACCCTGTTCGGCATGGGCGAGGTACGCGCAAAGCTCATCTGCGAGGCCGCCAAGATATGGGGTCGGGTCAACCACAGGTTCAGGCAGTCGCGTGCGGGTGATGAAATACAGCGGATCAGGCGGTGCATTGAGTGGGTCAGGGAGTTTACCCAAGGCGCGGTCTAGCAATATCAGGGGGTTCTGATCAGTTGCAAGATTGGCAAAGCGCCGCATCAAAGCGCTGCGCGGAATGTCTTGTAAGGCACGGATCGTTTTCAGGCCCAAGCGGTGCAGTAACAGTGTCGTCTTTGGATCGATGCGCAAGGCACCTACAGGCAAAGGCCCCAACATATCCGCCAGTTCAGGCGGTGTGGCACTGGCGCGTGTGGGCCCAAACCGCGCGAGCGCTTGTGCTGCCATCCGTGTGGGGGCGACAGCAATGCGCGCAGTTAGACCCTGCATCGCAAAACGGTTGTAGATGTCGCGCAGCAACTTGGCCTCTCCGCCAAACAGGTGGGCGACGCCGGTTATATCAAGGATCAGGCCATCGCTTTCGTCTTGCACGCTCCAAGGGCTCCAACGGCGGGACCAATGCACAAGGCGCTCCATCAATACGCGGTCCCCGTCGAGGTCGGCTGTTTCCACATGCAGATCAGGATGGATCGCTTGTACATCAACCACGCGCGATCCGGTTGTGATGCCGCGATCACGGGCCGCTTGGCTAACGGCATGCACAACGGGGCCGTGGGTGCCATCGCGCGACAGCACGACGGGCACATCATCCCCCGGCACGGTCCTGTATTCGCGGATCACCCGTTTCCACCGCTCCAGCGTCAGGGCGGGGAACCAGACTGAGACGATCCTGTGTGTGTTGCGTTGATGGATCATAGCTGGCGACCCAACGCGAGGGGGCACGACCACGTGCACGGAATAGATCGGCGTCCCAACGCGCCTGCCCTGGCGCGCGTGCATCGTGCGGATGCGTGGCCGAGGGGAGCGCCCCAATCCGCCACCGTTCGCGTGCCGCACTGAGCGTCCCTGGATCGCCGCTGCGGATCAGATAAACCGCCACGCCTGATGCTTCGGCCCGCATCGCAAGCCGCTTGGTCGCCGTAAAGTCGAGAACCTTGGGCGCGCCGTGGATTTCCCCGATGACCGCTGAAAGTCCTGCACATTGCGCACCTTCCTCCATCGCCCAAAGGACATCGCGGGGATGGCTGACCATCACATGTAAGATCGGCGCGGTCAGGCCATATGCCTGCAGGCCGGGGGTATAGATTGTGCCGTTTTCTTGGCGTGACTGGCGGTCTTGGACCCAAAGCACTGGGGCTTTGTGCGTGTTGAGCGATGCCAGCGCAAACCCTGTTGCTGCCGTGTCGAAAGGGTTGCTGGGCAATAAATCTGTGAGGGTCGCAGGTTTTTGCACCCGCGCCACAGGGCGCGAGGCGGGCTTGGATAGCCTTTCTGGCAGATGGAGGACCTGCCCATATGTCGAATCGGTTTTCATGCACATCCCAGTATGTTCACTTTTTGTTCTAAATGAAAATGCGGTGCGTTGTCAATTTTTGAAAGCCGCCGTTTGAACGAGTTTACAGAAACGCAGGGTCGATCGTTCCGGCCTTAAGTCGCTCAATCTCGGTCAGGATATCGGTGATTGGGACATCCAAAAGTTTGCGAAACACATGCTTGTACGGCGGTAGGTTTGTACATTCCAACAGCAGGTGCTTTGTATCAGCAGGCAGTTCAAGCTTGGTCATTTCAGTAGCAACCTGCGTGACATCCAAATGCGGTAAATCCCCGCGGATCACCTGTTTAAGGTGCATATCATCGGAAAGCCCAACCACGCGGCAGGCAGCACCACGCAAATGTAGGGGTGTCAGACTTGCGGCATCGAAGGTCAGCACCGTTGGGTTATCTAACCGCTTTAATCCGATCAAAGCCGACGCAACAAAGGGACGGTCAGTAAATGCAGCCAACTGATCCTGCCAATAGGACAGAAACCCGCAAGACGTGACGATCACGTCGCCTTTGGCGCGGCGCACGGCGTCTTCAAACGGGGTGATGTCGATCAGGTCTGGGCGGTCAGACACAACCTGCGCCACCGATGCCTGTGCAATGCGGATCACCTCAACCTCGTCAAGGTAGGTTTGTGGGCACGCCACATCCCCCAGAATGCGGGGAAAGGACGTATCCAATTGCAGAACTGTGACCGCAGGCATTAGCCCGAAACTTGGCGAATGTTTTCAGGTAACCACGTGGCCAATCCTGGGAACACCACAAGGATCACAATCATCAACAACATCAAGCCAACCATCGGAAGGGCAACCTTTGAGATATAAGAAATCTCGTGCTTGGTCATACCTTGCAGGACGAACAGGTTGAAACCAATCGGTGGTGTTACCTGTGCCATCTCGACGACGACAACGATGAAGATACCAAACCAGATCACATCGATCCCTGCTTGGCGGATCATCGGTTCAACGATGGCCATTGTCAGCACGACGGAAGAAATCCCATCAAGAAACATGCCTAGGATGATGTAGAACACAGTCAACGCGGCGATTAATGTGACGGGTGAAAGCCCCATACCATCAATCCAAGCAGCCAAAGCGCGGGGCAATCCGGTAAAGCCCATCGACAGCGACAAGAACGCAGCACCCATCAGGATCAAAGCGATCATCGCACTTGTCCGCGTCGCCCCCATCAAGCTTTCAAAGAAAGCCGAGAAGGTAAGCGAGCGTTGCATCATAGCCAAAGTCAGCGATCCGATGACGCCCACTGCTGCCGCCTCGGTCGCGGTGGCCCAGCCGAAATACATCGATCCGATAACGGCAAAAACCAAGAGCAAAACGGGTATTAAGAAACGGCTTTCCGCAAGCATGGTGCCGAATGACATTGGCGGTTCGGGTGCGGGCCGCTCGGACGGGCGAATGTAATGCCACGCCACGATGTAGGACATGAACAGGCCAGCAAGAACAAGACCGGGAAAGATGCCAGCCATAAACAGCTTAATGATGCTTTCATTGATCGACACACCGTAGACGATCAAGGTCAGCGACGGTGGGATCATCAGGCCAAGCGTGGCCGCGCCCGCGAGTGTACCCACGATCATATACTCAGGATAACCGCGCTTGCGCAGCTCTGGGATCGACATCTTACCAACGGTGGTCAGCGTCGCTGCTGATGAGCCCGAAACCGCAGCAAAGATCGTGCAGCCCGCAATATTCGTGTGCAGCAAACCACCCGGCAGCCAGCGCATCCAAGGGGCAAGGCCACGGAACATGTCTTGGGACAATCGTGTTCGATATAATATCTCACCCATCCAGATAAACAGCGGCAGGGCGGTCAGGGTCCAGCTGCTGGCGCCTGTCCAGATCGTGGTGATCATCGCGTCACCCGCAGGGCGGGTCGTGAACATCTCAAGCCCGACCCATGCGACGCCCATCAGGGCCAGACCAATCCAAATGGATGACCCTAGCAGCGCGAATAGAACGAATAGAAAGACAACGGTTGCATAAGCTTCGGTCATTCGACTGCCTCCGACACAATTGGGTTGGTGCCCGTAACAAGCAGTCGGTAAAGCGTATCCCACAAGCAAATAGCAAGCAGCACAGTGCCAATGGACATCGCGATCTGGGGTATCCAAACGGGCGTATAGACGAGGTCAGATGTGCTCTCAGAAATCGCAGAAACCCATTCGGAAAGCGGTGTCGCGGGAAGCGAAAACACAGCAACAACCCATTCGGGGATCTGGTCTTGGCCCTGCGTCCGGTCATTGAGAATTTCAGAGAAAATCGTTGTCTTGATCGCAAAGCGGGCAAAGTACGTGGCAATAACGGCTGCGGCGAACACCGCAAATATATCAAGCCACTTCTTCGTGAAATTCGTCGCATTCAATAGGATCGAGACCCTGATGTGCGCGCCACGTGTCATCGCATGACATAGTGCAAAGAATGATGTCGCAGCCATCGCATATCCTGCAAATTCGGTCGTGCCGGGCAGGGCGACACTGGTCCAGCGGGCGATCATCTGTGAAACGATCAGCAACAAGATCATCACCATAAAGAAGGCCGAGACAACACCGCTGGCAAAGTAAACACCATCAAGAAACCGCCAAATGGGTTGCAAAGGGCGCTCTAACTTGCGGCCACCTATAAAACACAACACGCCGATCACGCTGGGGATCACAAATAGCCACACCCAAAGCGGTAGACCCAATACTGGGGACCAGTCACGCATCACATTTTCCTTTGAAAAGAAGAATGGCCAGCCCCGCCAAGCAAATGTTGGGGCTGGCCAAAAGGTTTATTAGGCCCGAACGCTTAGTTAGCGTTGTACGCGTCAAGGATTGCCTGACCGTCGTCACCAGCGGCCTCAAGCCACTCAGTAGTCATCTTGGCGCCAATTGCTTCAAGCTCGGCAAGGAACTCTGGGCCCGCATCTTCGACGGACATGCCATTCTTGGCCAGTTCGTCAAAGTAGAAGCTAGACAGTTCAGCTGAACGTGCCGCACATGATGCGCCAGTTTCGTCCGCTGCTTTTTGAATGCCAGCTTGAACGCCAGCGTCCAGACCATCCCAAACCTGCGAGTTCACCATCACATAGTTGCGTGGCAGCCAAGCGTTGACTTTGTAGTAATGTGAAAGATGCTCCCAAACCTTGCGGTCATAACCAGTTGAACCTGATGAGATGAAGGCAGATGCAACACCAGTTGCGAGTGCTTGGCTCAGCTCGGCGGCTTCGATCTGTACTGGGATCATGCCCAGCTCTTCTGCGAAGGTAGCTGTGGCTGAGTTGTAAGAGCGGAACTTAATGCCCTGCGTATCCGCAGAAGAGTTCACCTCTTGGTTAAAGTAGAAACCCTGACCCGGCCATGGGCATGTATATAGCGCCACAAGGTTCAGGTCAGACAGCTGTGCATTCACTGAATCGCGTGCTGCTTCCCAAAGCTTTGCGTTATCCTCATAGGACGTCGCGATGAATGGCAGGTTGTCCCAACCCAAAAGTGGTGCTTCGTTCGCGTGTGCGGACATGAAACGCTCGCCGATTGGCACCTGACCCGTTTGCACAGCGCGCTTAATGTCGCCGCCGCCGAACAGTGAGCCGCCTGGGTGAACTGTGATGTCGATTGCGCCTTCTGTGTACTCGCGCACAAGATCAGCAAAAACGACGCCTTGCTCAGAATGGAAGTTCGTGGCGGCATACGCCATTGGCATGTCCCACGATTGGGCGTGTCCGTCAGCCAAAGTCGTTGTGGCCATCAGTGCGCCAGCAATAGCAAGGCCAGCGATTATTTTGGTCGATGTCATTGTAGTACTCCCTAGTGAATTCCTACCGCCCCTTTGCGGTATATTTAGCCGGATCGAAGGGCGCCAAATCTATGTTTGGCTTTTTGTCCGCAATCAGGTCCGCGATGATCCGACCCGTTTTCGGGCCACCTGTCAAGCCAACGTGCTGATGCCCGAAGGCCGAAAAACTCTTTTGGTTTGAATCGTTTGCACCAATGAGCGGCAAGCTGTCAGCGGGGGCAGGGCGATGACCCATCCATTCATTTACGCTATCATAGGTCACATCTGGCAGCAGCGATGCGACTTCGCGCTTAAGGAAATCAAAGGGCGCTTTACTTGCGCCGGCATTAAGTCCGCCAAACTCAATCACACCAGCCGCGCGGATACGGCCATCCATCGGTGTGATAACAAACTTGCCCGAGGCGACCATCATTGGCGACACAGGCATGGCTGAAGGGTTCACAAGTTCGATGTGATAGCCACGCTCGCTCTCGAACGGGACTTTGACGCCCAGCTTGTGCGCGATCTCTTTTGACCAAGGGCCCATAGCAAAGACGATCTTGTCTGCTGTCAGTCGCCCGTCGTCGGTTTGTAACGCTGAAACAGCGCCATCGGTCATTTCAATGTCGTTGATGTTTGTGATCTGTAACACGCCGCCTTGGTCGACAAAATGATCTGCTAAGGCCAGAACATATGCACCGGGGTCAGAGATGCGACCATGATCCTTACAGCGCACAACAGTTTCAAACGCATCCCCAAATAGAGGGTCTTCGCGGGCATAGTCCTGACCGCTGACGACGTCATATTTCACACCTGCGGCGTCGCGCTTGCCCCAGCCATAGCTGTCAGCATCAAACGCGGCACGGGTCGCATAACCAAAGCAATAATCTTCGTGGCTGATGAACTTTGCCGCTGGGGTATCGGCTGCGAGGGCGGTGTGTTGGTCAACAGCATCATGCAGCAATGACCCCATCGCGCGGCCATAGTGATCAACGTGGCTATCAGTGTTGTGGGCCATGTAGTGCCGCAAGAACGGCAGTAACTTTGGTAGATACGACCAACGCAAAAAGAGTGGCGAGCTGCGGTCAAACAGCATTCCAGGTGCCTTGCGCAAAAGGCCCGGAACCGTAACCGGCACAACCGCGCCTGCAGCCAGAACACCAGCATTGCCATGGCTGGTCCCCGATGCAGGGCCTGTGCGATCCACAACTGTCACGTCATAGCCTGCGCGCTGCAGCCAGATAGCCGTTGAGATGCCGACGATCCCTGCGCCTGCGACCAGAATTTGCATGAAAGTCCCCCGTTTGGGGCAACCTTCGGAATTGGCGCTTAGCTTGTCCAGTCTAATTTGAATCCGAGGTCACGAATGTGGTGCTAGGGGTTGAGGGCTACGATATCGACATAGCGGTCCAGCACGGCTTGGACATCAACGCCCATACACACGTGGCACGCGCGCCCGCCGCCTGATCTGCGGGCCATTTTGCCGACCTCTTCGCCTTCGGTCACGACAGATAAACGATGTGCTTCGGTGCGGAATGGTGCGTTGTCTTCGCAAGCGATCAAAGCGGCAGGATCGTGCAAGAAGCAGTGGTAAGTGCCAGTCACGCTTTCGTAAAACCGCATGTAGAATTGGCCGATCTGGCGTAGGAAATCGCCGGTCTTTGGCGCGGCGATAGCAAGCTCATCAAACTTTGCAGGATCGAACGTAATCTGGGTCGTTACATCCAAACCCACAATCACAACACGCCCACCGCCGGGTGCATTTAGGACGACATCAGCGGCATGGGGGTCATTCCAGAAATTGGCCTCGGCATGCGGTGTGACGTTGCCACCTGCATCAAGTGAGCCGCCCATGATGACGAGTTGCTTGAGGTTCTCAATGAACATGGGATCGGCTTGCACGGCCTTGGCGATATTTGTCAGTGGGCCAATTGCGCAAACCGTCAGCTCGCCCGCGTGTGTTGCGGCCATGCGGACAAGATAGCTCACAGCGTCTTCGGCATGTTCCGCTCTTGCAGGATCAGCGATCTCATAGTCACCAAAACCGCGCTTACCATGTACGTGGTCGCTGTGATGGTTGGGTGCCATCGCAAGGGGCTTGGCGTCGCCGCGATGGACCGTTGCCGCAGACCCCGAGAACTCGGTCAGCCAAAGTGCATTACGGACAGCATCATCAATTGTGACGTTCCCAAAAATGGTGGTGAGCGCTAGCAGCTCCATTTCCGGCGCAGCATGTGCATAGAAATAAGTCATGGCATCATCAACACCAGGATCAGTATCAATTATCAGCTTCATATTTGACGTCCTGTCTGCACGGTGTGTATTTTCCACGTTGCGATCTGTGTCTCGAGAATTGGATCAACCGGATAAAGCCCAAAAGCCACGTGTTTTGCCTGCAATGCTGCGGATAGTAACAATGCAAACCTTATGTCGGCTACTTCAACAGGAACACCTTCGCCTGCGGCCAGATGGACGGGCCCACCTTTTGCGATCAGGTGAACGGTTTTTCCCGAAGGCAAAGCATGCGCAGTCACAAAGTCACGCACGTCAGTGCCTGCGGTCGAGGCAAGCGCATGAAATGGGGCTGAGGCGGTAGATGCGCAAAGCAAAGCACCATCAGGCAAATTGTTCAGGGCTTCGATTGGGACACTTTGACCGTCAGTCGCAAAAACGACCTCGAGTGCTTTTGCAGCATCTGCCAAATCGCGCACGGAATATCCTGCATTAAGGGCCAGAACCTGATGCAATGGATCGGTCGTCAAAATGACGACTTTCCCACCCAGAGCGCTGACATGTGCCGCGACGCCGCGACCTGCATAGTCAAACCCTAGGACACCAACAGAGCGACCAGCCAATTGTAGGTTGGTGATGTCGACGAATGCCATAACGACGGCCTGTCCTACGCCGGTTGTTTGGTAAATGTCTTGATCTAGTTTGGAACTACTGACGTCGGTTACAATCGATTGCGCATCTGCCCAAGCGTCGGGATGGGTTGTCGCCGCTTGAACGCCATCAATAGCCAAACCGATTTCATCCAAGGCAAGGTCGGCTTCTTGCTGAATATACTGGTTAGCGTCTTTCAGTACCGTGGCTCCGCATTGCTCTAACGTCGACATTAATTCGGGCGAAGCATCTTCGTCAGCGAACACCGTTACGATTGCACCTTTAGCAAGCAACGCCTGACAGAAGGCCGCCATTTTAGCATCAACGTTCAGCGCGATGCTGATCCTAGCACCTGAAAGATCAGATACGTTCATAGCTGCTTGCGTCACCGGCATGTTACTTTTTGCCCAATCCAATTTCGCTTCAAGAATATCCATCATGGCAACACGATCCGATCTACCCAACCTTGAAAGTCATCGGCCTGTTCGGCCCGCGCTGGATCAAGGATGATGCCCATGCTTTCCAGTTTTGCCGCAGCGATTGCATCATCAACTGCCTTTGGCAGGACATGCACGCCTGCCTTTAATGGTGTGTTGATCAGATAATGCGCGCCAAGACCCTGCACCGCGAAAGTCAGATCCATAATCTCAACCGGATGACCGCTACCACCTGCGATATTCACTAACGCGCCGCCGGACAAAACGTGGATTGCACGCGCTCCGTCACGATATGTCGTAATTTGATCGCGCCCGTCAGCTGTATCAATGGACATCTTGGCCAAAGCTTCGACATCCACTTCGAGATCGTGATGGCCCGCGTTTGCCAGAACAACGCCATCGTCCAAATGCACGATTTCAGCAGCGCCAATCGCCCGCATCCCACCGGTCGCTGTGACCACGAAATCGGCACCCGGCAGGACATCTTGCGCTGGGCCAACCACGTGGCCATCCATATGCGCCTCAAGCGCGCGGACGGGATCAACCTCAATTATCCGTACCTGCGCACGCATTGCCTTGGCGTATTGGGCAATACCGCGACCAACATAGCCATAGCCAACCACGACCATTTGTGCGCCCGCCATCTGTCGGTTCGTTAACCGCAAAAGCGCCTGCACGGTGGTCTGGCCCGTGCCATAGCGATTATCAAAAAGATGTTTGCAGCGGGCATCATTGGCGGTCAGTGCCGCAAACGGTAGCTTTCCAGCAGCGGCCATCGCATGCAATCGGGCGGTGCCTGTCGTCGTCTCCTCCGATACGCCCTTAAGGCGCATGAAAACATCAGGGCGATGCAGCCCGATCCGCATTGTCAGCTCGGCTCCGTCATCAATGACATACTCAGGTTCGAGGTCGGCTGCGGCACGCAACTCGGCCTCCCAACTCTCCATGTCACCACCTTCGTCCGAGACGACGGTAATGCCCTTGTCGCGCAGCGCGGCACATACCGCGCCATTTGTTGTTCGTGGATTGCTGCCAGCGGCGATGACTTCTGCACCAGCGTCAGCAAGTATTGTGGCAAGATACGCAGTCTTGGCTTCTAGATGCACAACAACGGCGATCCTTTTGCCCTTGAGCGACCCGTCTGAGACGCGGCTTTTGACCATACCCGTCATCACCGGAGAATGTTTCTCAACCCAAGCAATGCGGGCATGTCCCTCGTCGACCAA
Organism: Paracoccaceae bacterium; assembly: GCA_034111185.1. Taxonomy (GTDB): domain Bacteria; phylum Pseudomonadota; class Alphaproteobacteria; order Rhodobacterales; family Rhodobacteraceae; genus Yoonia. The sequence continues at coordinate 35,946 of JAWUXS010000032.1, forward strand.
AATCTGATGGTCGGGTCCATTATGTCCTGCCTGCGTCATCGTAACCTCGTCACTGTGAAGGCGTAGGCCTAAGCGCTTCAATAATGGCTGTCAAACCAGTGCCGCACGACGAAAACGCGTATCGGCTTTACGGAAATGGCGAAAAAATGTGCAGTCCGGTGTGTGGGCTCAGCTGACCTAGTCATAATCGATGTTAAAGCGGTCGACGACTTGTTTGACCTGATTTTCATCTAATCCAATTGCACCCATCCCGCGCATAATAAGCGCGAGCTTTGCAGTCTCTTCAAGCTCTTCCATTGCATAAACAGCGGCTGCAAGATCCTTACCTGCAACAACCGGCCCGTGGTTTGCCAACAGAACTGCTGACCTTTTTCCAGCAAGTCCGCGCACGGCCTCGCCCATAGCAGCATCACCAGGCATGAAGAACGGAAGTAGTTGAACCTTGCCAAGCTTCATCACCGCGTATGGTGTTAGTGGGGGTAAGACGTTGTCGGGATCTGTGTCGGGTAGCATCGATAAGGCAACCGAATGTGTGGAATGCAAATGCACAACTGCACCAGTCGTGACGCGTGTTTCATAAAATGCTGTGTGCAGCGGGATTTCTTTGGTGGGTGCATCGCCAGACAAGAGCCGTAGGTCTTCGGATAGGTGGCTGATTTGCGCGGGGTCCAAGAACCCCATCGAGCTGCCTGTTGGCGTCATCAAGATTGTTCCATCCGATAAGCGAGCAGAGATATTGCCCGTGCTTCCAGACGTCAGGCCGCGATCATAGATCGACTTAGCAAAGCGCGTGATTTCTTCGCGCATGCGGGATTGTTCCGTCATTTTGACATCCGATCTAGGGCATCTTGAAAAAAGTTGGGTTGGCCAAAGTTACCAGATTTCAATGCAACCGCGAGGTCACGCGCGTCAGGCCGCAACATTGGAACACCAGCGGCTAACCTTGGTCCAATTTCGAGTGCTTTGGCGTCAAGGCCAGCGACGACCGCACCGGATGTTTCGCCACCTGCAACAACCAATCGTTTTAACCCGCGCGCGACACAAGCGGCTGTTAGTTCAGTAAACACCTGTTCAATCGCATGTGCGATTCTTTCGCGACCGTATGTGTTTTGGGCTGCGGTTACATCGCTTGGATCTGCAGACGAGTAGACCATCGGCGGTGTCTCTTGTGCTAAAACCCAATCGGCCAAGGCAGCGATATCTATGCCTTCGACAACCTGTGCTGGTGTGATTTCGTATGCTGGGGCAATGGCGCGGTATGAAGCAACTTGCCCACGTGTTGCCGTGCTGCAGGAACCGGAGATTACGAGGCCGGGACCATCTACAGCGATCCATTCGGGCGTTGCTGCGGTCACACCAAAGTTAGAGGGCAACCCAATAGCGATACCCGAACCGCCAGTCATTAATTTGCGGTCTTTCACTGCAGTCGCGATGACCAACAGATCGTTGTCGCGAATTGCATCAATGATGATCATCGCGGGATTAGCGGGCAGAGCGCTTGTTACAGCTGCGGCACCTTTGGCTACAGTCTGCATTGGGATATGGGCGACCGGCCAACTGGTTTGCGCACTTAGCACGCGGCGCAAGTCAGGGTTAGTCATCGGTGTAAGAGGGTGGTTTTGCATCCCGCTTTGGCTCAATAGAACATCACCGACGAATAAATGCCCCTGAAAGACTGACCTGCCGTTTTCAGGGTAGGCTGGGCAGATAAATACGTGGGTTTCCCCAAGCTTGTTTGCCAAAGCTTCGGTCACTTGCCCAATGTTTCCGGCATCTGTGGAATCAAACGTTGAACAAACCTTGTAGATGATTTGGGTGCACCCTTGCGCTATCAGCCATTCACACGCCGCGAGCGATTGGCTGATAGCGTCATCCACAGGAATTGTGCGGGATTTTAGCGCGATTATGCCAGCGTCTACGTCTCCTGCGGGACTATCGGGGATGCCGACATATTGTACAGTGCGCATGCCGCCTTCGGCCAACGTCAAGCCAATATCAGACGCACCTGTGAAGTCATCCGCGATTACACCAAGCTTCATCGCTGTGACTCCTTGATCTGTCTTTGGCCCAACCACCAAAGATGATCAGCAACGGCCTTTGGGAATAGTGCAATCCGCCAACATGATCAAAGTAGAGTTAGAGCATGATAACCATATTGATTGGACGTTACACGAGGTTATTCATTGCAATCTGACCTGTCAATAAAATGGTATACCAAAAGTCCTGCTATTAACTAACCTTAAACAGGGGGGGCAAAGCTATCAGGACGGGCCCGCTTCCAGCGTTTCCGATACTCGACATGATCCTTACCATCTTTCAAAAGGAAGCCATCTGGCAGATATTCAAACGTGTCCGACCCTTCTTGCATCTGACGGTCACCGTCGCGTTGCATAAAGTGGTAGGGCAGGAAGTCACCTGGGTCACTCAGACCAGCGGCGCCAGCCATCTCACCCAGTGCTTTGAGAGTATTCTTGTGGAACCGTGCAACACGCTGGCTTTTGGAGGCAACGTTAAGCGCCTTTTGCCGCAATGGGTCCTGCGTAGTGACGCCAACTGGGCAATGATTAGTGTGGCATGCCTGCGCTTGGATACAACCGATTGCGAACATAAATCCGCGTGCTGCGTTACACCAATCTGCACCACGACCCAACGCTTGGGCGATGTGAAATGCCGACGTGACTTTTCCTGCGACGCCGATCTTTACTTGGTCACGGATGCCCGCACCGCGCAATGTGTTGTGGACGAATGTCAAACCTTCGACCATCGGCATACCGACGTGGTTTGTGAATTCGATTGGGGCTGCACCTGTGCCGCCTTCGGTTCCATCAACAACAATGAAGTCGGGTACGATGTCAGCTTCGACCATTGCTTTGACGATACACATGAATTCGCGGCGATGGCCGATGCAAAGCTTAAAACCAACAGGTTTGCCACCGGACAGTTCACGCAGTTGCCCAATGAATGCGATCAATTCGCGTGGATTTGAAAACGCAGTATGGCTTGCAGGTGACAGGCAGTCTTTGCCCATCGGAATGTCACGCGCCTCTGCAATCTCTTCAGTGATCTTTGAGGCTGGCAGCATGCCGCCTCGACCAGGTTTTGCGCCTTGACTTAGCTTAAGCTCGATCATCTTGACCTGCTCACGCGCAGCCTGCTTTTTAAACTTTTCTGGTGAGAAGTTGCCGTCTTCGTCGCGACAACCGAAATACCCAGAGCCGATTTCGTAGATCAGATCTCCGCCACCTTCGCGGTGATAGCGGCTGATGCCACCTTCGCCGGTGTCATGTGCAAAGCCGCCGATTTTCGCACCTTGGTTCAAAGCAGAAACCGCATTTGCCGATAATGATCCAAAGCTCATGGCTGAGATGTTCAACAAAGACGCATCATAGGGCTGCAAGCAGTTCTTGCCGCCAACCTTGACCCGAAAGTCGGTGCTATCGAAATCAGTCGGTGTGATCGAGTGTGTTAGCCAGCTATAGCCGGGCTCGTAAACTTGACGCATCGTGCCGAATGGGCGTTTGTCTGCTGCGCCTTTTGACCGTTGATAAACCAACGCACGTTGTTCGCGTGAAAACGGAACTTCTTCTTGGTCACTTTCCAAAAGGTACTGGCGGATTTCAGGGCGAATTTTTTCAATCAAAAACCGGAAGTGTCCGATAATCGGGTAATTGTGCAAGATTGCATGACGATCTTGCCGGACGTCATGAACACCCAATGCGGTTAAACCAGCAAAGACTGCGAACAAGAAGAACAGTCCATGTACCCAGATCGAGGCAACGAGACAAAGCAAAGTCAACGCGATGCAAATTGCAAAAATACTATAACGTTCCATCGACATCCACTTTTCCACAGCACATTCCTTAGGTTGGATCTGTCATACGCACTAGTTGCCTAACGCGGGATTAAGGTCGACTGCAATCGCACATATAGGCACAATCGCGTGAAGCTTTTAAGATCTTAAGGCTGAACCTTAAAAATCGATTTCAACGCCAGGCAAATTCAATGCCGCGATAAGGCCACGCAATTCATTACGCGCAGCGACGTTTGATATATTCATACCTTTGACGCCAAGGTCCCGAAGATCAAGAAGTGTCAGCCCGCGTGGGAACAGCTCGCGGAAAATCACGCGCTCATTGAAGCCGGGTGCAGTGCGGAAACCGATGCGCTTTGACAGCTTGTCGATCACCTTTTCCATCTTCTCTTTGTTGACCATAGCCTGCGCACCCATCCGGTTACGCACGACAACCCAGTCAATCGGCGACAGGCCTGCTTGTGACCGCAGCTGGCGGGCATTCCAGACCATTTCGGAATAGACAGAAGGTCCAGTGATATCATCACCTTCGCTGTCCACATGAGCCAACAAGTCGAAATCAACAAAGCTATCATTCAACGGTGTGATGAGCGTGTCTGCCAGCGAATGCGCGACCTGCGAAAGGCGCGTGTGCGAACCGGGGCAGTCGATGAGGATAAAGTCATTCTCAGGCTCTAACCCTGCCACAGCCATTGAGAGACGGTGATCATAGACGTTCTCGCCCGGTTGAAGATTGCTTTGATCAACTTCGGGCAAATCGTGGTAATCTGGCGTTGGTAGGTCCAGCCCAACTTTGCTTAGATATGTCTTGCGATTGTGGATGTACCGACCGAGCGTCTTTTGACGCAAATCAAGGTCGAGCGTGCCAACTTTATGGCCCATTCGCGATAGCGCTGTTGCAACATGCATCGAGACGGTGGATTTTCCGGCCCCACCTTTTTCGTTACCGACGACGATAATATGCGCCACTGCCTTGCCCTCGTTATCTTTGTTTTGCCAGTACTATATGTGGGGATATGGCTGGTGGGAAGCGGTTTGAACATTTTCACGCAAGCAGTTGACACGAAGGCCACAAAGGCCCATGTGGCCCGTAACCGATGCCCTGCCGCGTGAGCAGAGTGTGACCGTATCAGGTCCGCGAAAGGCATCGCTTAATGGTTCCCACATCACGCAGGGGGTCCGGCGCCTGATCGGCGATGACACGACGATGTGTCCCCGTCAGCATTTCGGCGCAACCTGCAATCGAACGATCCGTATCAGCGGATTGATTGAACCCTATGAGCGGCGCTTGCCGCAAAGAAAGATATTATGGATTTTGATATGTTGGGCCTCGCGCCCCGCCTTGTTGAGAAATTGAAAGAACAAGGCATCACTGAACCTACACCTATTCAAACCCAAGCGATCCCGCACGCCATGAATGGCCGCGACGTTATGGGTTTGGCCCAAACTGGTACTGGTAAGACAGCGGCCTTTGGTCTGCCAATGATCGACGCTTTGATGAAAGCTGGCGTAAAGCCAAATGCGAAAACAACACGCGGTTTGATCCTTGCACCAACACGCGAGCTGGCAAAACAGATCGCGGATAACCTGACGAACTACACCAAAGGCAGCCACCTTAAGGTCGCTTTGGTTGTTGGTGGTGCTGGTATCGTGGCCCAAACCAAGCGTTTGGCAAACGGTGTTGACCTTTTGGTCGCGACACCAGGCCGTCTGATCGACTTGATCGACCGTCGCGCTATCCGTTTGGACGAAACGATCTATCTGGTTCTCGACGAAGCTGACCAGATGCTCGACATGGGCTTTATCCATGCGTTGCGCCGGATTGCGCCGCTGTTGGCAAATGATCGTCAGACGATGATGTTCTCGGCTACAATGCCAAAGCTGATGGGCGAACTTGCAGGTACTTACCTAAAAGACGCCGTGCGTGTTCAGGTCAGCCCTCCGGGCATGGCTGTTAAAAAGATCAAGCAGTCGCTGCACTATGTAGCCCAAGCCGCCAAGTCAGACCTACTGGTTGAATTGCTTGATGCGCACCGTGACGAGCTTGCACTTGTGTTTGGTCGGACCAAGCATGGCTGTGAAAAGCTGTATAAATTCCTTGAGAGCAAGGGCTTTGCTGCCGCATCGATCCACGGAAACAAATCCCAAGGGCAGCGCGAACGCGCGATCACTGCCTTTAAAGAGGGTAAGGTTCGTGTCCTCGTCGCAACCGACGTTGCCGCACGTGGCATCGACATTCCAGGCGTGCGTTATGTCTATAACTTTGACTTGCCGAACGTTGCTGAAAACTATGTTCACCGGATCGGTCGGACAGCGCGTGCTGGTGCTGATGGCAACTCAGTTGCGTTCTGCGCACCGGACGAGATGGTCGATCTGCGCGACATCGAAAAAGCGATGAAGGAAACTATTCCTGTCGCATCTGGTACCGAGTGGGAAATCCTGCCTGGTCAGAAGAAGCGCCCGAATGGTGGCGGAGGCGGCGGTGGTCGCGGCCGTGGTGGACCAGCCGGCGGCGGTGGTGGCCGTGGACGTGGCGGACCCGCTGGCGGTGCTGGCGGCAAGCCTGCGGGCAAGCCGCGCAAGCCCCCTACGGGTCGCGGGCGTCGCAACGCAGCTTAAGCTGAGAGAAGATTTTGAAAAAGGCCCGCCATTTTGGTGGGCCTTTTTTATAGAGTGGGGCGGCAAATTTCCAGAATCGACAACAGATGCGTTTCACCAAATTGCGACACCTTGTATTTAAGGCTAAACGAGAAACAGCGCCTAAATGATTGTAACCCAAATTGGCTAATTGAGAATTTACATGAGTGATCCCATTTTCACACCGATCCAAGGATGAAGGTTCTAATCGTTGGGGCTTATGGCCTTATCGGTTGTGGCGTCGCGGAGCGGTTAAAACGTGACGGACATACGATCATGGGCCTTGGTCGCGATATCGAAACCGGAAAACGCGTACTTCCAACTATCAATTGGTTGTCCGCCGACCTTCGTTCATTGACCGAAGCAGGCGCTTGGCTGCCTTTTCTAAAAGACATCGATGCGGTCGTGAATTGTTCAGGTGCTTTGCAGGATGGACCCAATGATGACCTTGAGGTGATCCATCATCATGCAGTGGCTGCTTTGGCTCAAGCGTGCACATCAACCAATGTAAAAATTATCCAAATTTCAGCGGTAGGTGCCCATGTGAATGCAGAGGCGTCATTTCTTTCGTCAAAGGGACGCGGCGATGCTGCTATTCAAAACGCAGGTGTAAGCCATCATATTTTCCGGCCGGGACTTGTTTTGGCAAGGCATAGCTACGGTGGCACGACGATGTTGCGTATGCTGGCCGCATTTCCTCTGGTACAGCCCATTTCCCAGCCTGAAGCCAAAATTCAAACGATTGCATTGGATGATGTCGCCAACGCCGTGAGTGCCGCTCTGGCTGGAGATATTCCCAATGGCTTTGTTGGTGATCTTGTTGAGAACGAAACACATTCTTTGCGCGAGGTCGTGGGGGCGATGCGCCATTGGTTGGGATTTGCGCCTGCCAAATGCGAAATCATCATTCCAAAATTTGCGATAGGCACAATGTCAAAAATCGCAGATGGATTGGGCAAACTAGGGTGGCGGTCACCTTTGCGAAGCACTGCAGTGAAAGTATTGGCTGACGGCGTTACCGGTGTTCCTGCAGACCTGTCGCAATTTGGGGTTCCTCCGGTCAAATCATTTGTCCAAACATTGGCTAATATGCCGGCTCGGGTCGAGGATCGGCAGTTTGCGCGGATGGCGTTGTTAACTCCTATTATCATTGCCACGCTTATTGTCTTTTGGTTCTTGTCTGGGCTCATTGGTTTCGTCAGCGTGAACGCCGCAGCGCTTGTTCTTGAAGATGTCGGCTGGCCACGTGCTTTGGCCGTTGCCAGCGTGCTTTTTGGGGCAGTTATCGATATCGCGATTGCTGCGGCATTTGCCTACCGGCCATATGCGAAAAAGGCCTGTTGGTGTGCAATTGGGGTCAGCCTGTTTTATTTGACCGCATCAACGTTTTTTGTACCAAGCCTATGGTTTGACCCGCTTGGCCCTATGATCAAAGTTCTGCCAAGTATCGTGTTGGCTTTGGTCGCACGTATAGCGTTGGAAACACGATGATCGACTTGATTGATATTGTCCGTCTGCTGCATGTTCTTGGTGCGTGTGTTCTTATTGGGACTGGTGCTGGGATCGCGTTTTTTATGGTTATGGCCCATCGCACAAAAGACCCTGCCAGCATTGCGCATACCGCTTCAATCGTGGTCATCGCTGATATGTTGTTCACAGCAACAGCCGCTATAGCCCAACCCATCACGGGGATCATTCTCGCAAGAAACCTTGGATGGCCCCTGTTGGAAGGTTGGGTTGCTGTTTCGCTTGCGCTTTACGTTTTCATTGGTGTCTTTTGGCTGCCAGTCGTGTCGATCCAAGTGAAAATACGAGATGAGGCCCGTGCATCTGCAATGTCTGGCGAACCGCTTACGTCACGGTATATGCTGCTTTATCGCATATGGTTCGCCTGCGGAATCCCAGCGTTTGTGGCTATCGTTGCATTACTGTGGCTGATGACTGTCAGGCCAGTGATTGGGTTCTGAGCACAGTGCAATTTTTGGCCCTGCTAACACTTCTTTGACATAGGCCCCACAACGTTCAACAAAGTTCGCATTGTGGGCAACCCCATCCCCCCAACGAAAAAGGGCCCGCCAAATGGCGAGCCCTCAATCTTTTGTACAGCGGTTGGCTTAGAAGCCGAGACCAGCGTACTTGTTCTTGAACTTGGACACGCGGCCGCCGGCGTCCATAAGACGTGTGCCGCCACCAGTCCATGCAGGGTGCACAGATGGGTCAACGTCAAGCGACATCACGTC
>JAWUXS010000033.1:0-36266 GCA_034111185.1 Paracoccaceae bacterium
TGTATCCGACCTTGATTCGGATTCGAGTGAGGACATCATTGCTTCTGCAATTGTGGGTGATTTTGACGTCGTTAATGACGGGGACGGGATTGCTGGGACGCTGACGAAATTAAACGGCGAGGTCGCGGAATACGAAATTGGTGTGGATTATAGCCAGTACTACGGTGAAAATGCCGAAGAAATTTCTGTTGAGGGAAGCGGCGCATCGTTCGCAACTGGCCGAGCGGATGTCGATGCAGGCTTTGCATTTACAGGCATTGATACCGCCATTCTCGACTAAGCGCAGTTGACCTGAATTCCAAAGGCCGCAGTCGTTTCTGCGGCCTTTATTATTTGGAACTGCTGACAAAACCGTCTTGATGATTTTCTCAGAACATTCCATGCATTGGCGATGTCAAATTCAACGCACTCAACAATCGTTACCCCGCAAAACCGCCGCATCGCATATCACTTATCCGATGGCACTGGCCCAGCAATTGTATTCTTGGGCGGGTTTAAATCCGACATGGAAGGCAGCAAGGCCATCCATCTTGAAGCGTGGGCCAAGGCCGAAGGGCGAGCATTTCTGCGGTTTGATTATTCCGGCCACGGGATCAGCAAAGGCGCGTTCACGGACGGTGCGATCGGCGATTGGTTTGAGGACGCCTGTGCGGCCATTGGACTACTCGCTGGTAAGGTCGTTCTTGTTGGGTCAAGCATGGGTGGTTGGATTTCGTTGCTTGTTTCCCGCGAGATGCCGGAAAAAATCGCAGGCCTTGTCACTATCGCGGCAGCGCCGGACTTTACCGAGGACAGCATGTGGGCCAGCTTTGACGTTGCGCAAAAGGCGACGCTAAAGGCTGAAGGCCATGTCGATCTGCCGTCAGAGTACGGAGAGCCGTACCGTATCACCGAGCGTTTGATCGCCGAGGGGCGGAACCGTCTTGTTTTGCGTGATCCTTTGCCGCTGCCGTTTCCTGTGCGTTTCTTGCAAGGTACAGCGGATGCCGATGTTTCGATGTCTGTGGCGTTGCGTCTGCTTGAACATGCAAAAGGGGCTGATATGCGCCTGACACTGGTGGATGGTGCAGACCACCGTTTCTCAGACGAAGCCTGCCTCGAGTTGATAACGGCATCATTGCGCGACGTGCTGAACACCTAACACCCCGTTAACAACCCAACGTCACCCTTTGGGAAATAGAGCCCTATGTCTAAGGTCGCGCAACGCACCTTGGGAGGGGATGATATGACGCTAAGCTTGGGACAGAAAGCTGGCTGGGGACTGGCCGATATGGGGGTCGTGGTCTTTGTTGTTGTGAAGCAACTTTTGATCCTGACGTTTCTCACATCCTATCTTGGCGTTCCGGTTGGCATCGCGGGCTTTGTGACCACAGCGGTTCTTATCTTCGATATGATCACCGACCCTTTGATCGGGTATTTCAGTGATCGCACCCAAAGCCGTTTCGGACGCCGCGCCCCTTGGATGGCAATTGGTGCTGTGGTGATGGCAGCTGCGATTGTCGCACTTTTTGCGGTGCCTGCAGGGTTGTCGCAGTCTGGCAATCTGGCTTGGGTCACTGGGTTTTTCATCATCGCGACCATCGGCTTTACGATGGTGTCGATCCCGTACGGCGCACAAGCAGGCGAAATTACCCAAGACCCAAAGGAACGGTCGGCAATGACCGGATGGCGCATGGGGTTCGCAAGCGTTGGTATTTTGATCGGCGGTGCATTGATCCCGGGCCTTGCGCAGGGGATGGGCTATGCGATGGCCGCGGCAGTTGTGGCCCCTTTGATAATCGGAGCCGTCTGGATTTCATTGTTCGCCACACGCAACGCACCGCGGGTTGAGGAGGCTTCAACCGCGACACTTACAGGGATGTTTTCGCTTGTGTTAAGCAATAAGCCATTCGTTGTGCTGACGCTGCTTTACGGGGTTATGACCCTTGCGATTGCGCTAATCACGGCGGGGTTGCCGTTTGCAGCACTTTATCTGATTGCTGATACGGGCGACACGATGTTGTCTGGTGCAGCAAAAGCGCTAAGCACACTTAGCCTGCTGTTTGCGGCATTTGTTGTCGGATCGATCTTGTCGCAGGTCGTTTGGGTCTTGCTGTCCAATCGACTGGGTAAGCTTTGGGCGCTTGTCCTTGGGCTTTGCCTTTATGTCGTGCTGCTTTATGCGCTGAACGGCGTGTTGCCATCGGTGAATGTCACTGCTGTTGCTGGGATGTTCGTTCTCGCTGGTATGACGAACGGGGCGTATCAGCAAATTCCTTGGGCGATGTACCCTGACCTGATGGATGTCACACGTCGTGAAAGCGGTGCCGCGATCGAAGGTGCATTTTCGGCCATTTGGGTGTTTGGGCAAAAGCTGGCGAATGCAATCGCGCCTGCGGTGCTTGGTTTGATCCTTGCCCGTGCCGGTTGGCAAGAAAGCACCGAGGGCGTGGCTGCGCAGAGCGACACGGCATTGGCAGCACTTTTGACATCGATCACGCTGATCCCCGCAGGTATTTTGGTGATTGCTGTGATCGGCCTTTGTACGATCTATGCGCCTTTGATACGAAGGGCGCATGTTTAAACTTACTACTATCGAAGACTGGCTGGCACAAAGCGAAGGCGAGGTGCCGAACTTGCGCGAAGGCTGCGAAAAGCGGATCGTGTGGGCGGGTAACCCTGCAGAGAAGACAGCAATGTCTGTTGTCTTTATCCACGGGTTTTCTGCATCGAGCGGAGAGCTGTGGCCGCTGCCAGACCTTGTTGCCAAGGGGCTAGGCGCGAACCTGTTTTACACGCGACTGCGCGGCCACGGGCAGAACGGGACCGCTATGGGCGATGCCACGCTTGCGCAGTGGCAAGAAGACGTCATCGAGGCGCTTGAAATTGCAAATACAGTTGGCGACGAAGTTTTGGTCATTGCATGTTCAACCGGCTGCACCCTTGCGACCTTGGCACTTGCTGGGCGCGCACAGGTTAAAGGTTTGGTGCAGATTTCGCCGAACTACGGGCTTGCGCATCGGGTCGTGCAATTCTTGCTCGATTTACCATTGTCCGAGAAGTGGGCCCCACTGATCGCAGGCAAAACCCGCAGTTTCCCCGTCAAGAACAAGGCGCATGCTCAGTTCTGGACAACCAGCTATCCAAGCAAAGCGGCCCATCCAATGGCGCGTGCAGTGCGGGCTGCGCGCCGCGCCGATCTTGGGCGGGTGATGGTGCCGACGCTTGCATGCGTGAACCAAGCCGATCAGGTCGTTCATGCCGCGAGCACAGGCAAGACGCTGATGCGCTGGGGCGGTGATGTCACGCGCCTGCCGTTAATTCAGACCGCTGACGATGACCCGATGGGGCACATCATGGCGGGTGATGTGTTTAGTCCCAACCAGACCGGACCACTCGCCAAGCGAATAACCGACTGGGCGAAACGGCTATAGAATTGTGGCCTTGCGCCCGCGTTGGCTGGCGGTCTAAATGCGGGCAACCTTGGTAATCAGAGACATGTTATGACCATCGAAGCGCTCTTGCTTATTCCACCGATTTTGTGTGATGCGCGCGTGTTTGAGCCGCAGATTACAGCGATGTCACAAGATGGCACTGTTCAGCTTGCCTATACCAAAGAGGGCGAGCGGATTGAGGAAATAGCGTCGCAAATCCTTGATAATGCACCTCAGCGTTTTGCGTTGGCTGGTATGGGGATGGGCGGCACAATCGCGCTTGAGATTTTCCGCCGCGCACCTGAACGGGTCTTGCGGATCGCGTTGCTGGCAACAAATGTGCAGTCAGACTCGCCTGATGTGGCGGCAATGCGCGAACCGCTGATCATTGCGGCACGTGCAGGTCGTCTGAATGATGTGGTTGAGAGTGAGCTGATGCCTGCGCATCTTGAGCCGACAGCACACAGGCTAGCGATTACGCATGTTCTACAGAATATGGCTGCCGATTTTGGTATGTCGGCCTATGTGAAACAGGTCCGTGCCATGCAGCGCCGTAAAGATCAGCAAGACATCTTGCGTAAGATTAAGGTGCCTGCGCTGGTTCTATGTGGTGAAAACGATGTGGTGAACACGCTGCGCCGCCACGAGTTTGTGGCCCAGATGATCCCGTATGCAAAGCTTGAGGTGATATCTGAGGCCGCACATCTGCCAACGCTTGAGCAGAGTGCCGCCGTCACACAAGCCTTGCGGACATGGATGACGGCACCGTTGTTATTGCGCTAGATCAGTTGATCGCGACAACTTTGGCAGAATTCTTTTTCTGAGCAGTCGGCGCGTCCGCATTTGCATCGATGAATTCGAGAACAAGTGGGCGGATGTTGTCGCGCCAGCTGCGGCCCGCAAAGATACCGTAGTGACCTGCACCTGGCTCAAGATGGGCTGCTTTCTTGCTGTCTGGCAGGCCCGTAAGCAGATCAAGCGCGGCAAGGCACTGGCCCGGAGCCGAGATGTCGTCATTCTCGCCTTCGACAATTTTCACGGCGACAGTTGTGATCTTGCCAATGTCGACCTTACGGCCATCAACGGTAAATGCATTGCGGGCAATGTCGCGTTCTTTGAAAATACGCTCAACAGTAGAAAGGTAGAATTCCGCAGGCATGTCCATGACGGCAAGGTATTCGTCATAGAACGCATTATGCTTGTCGTGCTCAGATGTTTCACCCTTTGCGGCACGGATCATTTGATCACGGAACGCATTTGAATGGGTTTCACTATTCATTGAGATGAATGAAGACAGCTGCAAAAGACCCGGATAGACCATGCGGCCAACGCCTGCGTACTTAAAGCCGACGCGCTGGATCACTGTCTGCTCAAGCTGGCCCATCGTGACACGGCGACCAAAGTCAGTGACCTCGGTTGCGGCTGCGTCAGGATCGATAGGGCCGCCGATCAATGTCAGCGAACGTGGCTGTGCATCTGGATCGTCTTCTGCCAGCAGCGCAGTCGCGGCAAGTGCAAGCGGGGCAGGCTGGCAGACAGCAATCACGTGAATATCGCTACCCAAGGCTTGCATGAAATCTGCGAGGTATTGTGTGTAATCTTCGACATCGAATTTGCCGGCGCTGACAGGGATATCACGGGCGTTGTGCCAGTCGGTGATATAAACTTCGCAATCAGGCAAAAGGCTGATCACAGTCTTGCGCAGCAAAGTCGCGTAGTGGCCGGACATCGGTGCAACCAACAGAACGCGGCGCTTGCGCACGTCACGGCCCGGCATTGTGAAATGGATCAGGTCGCCAAATGGACGCTCGACCACTGTTTCAACAACGACAGGAAAGTCGCGGCCGCTTTGGCCAGTAACAGGTGGGATGTTCCAGTCCGGCTTAATAATCATCCGGCTGAACGTTCGCTCGGTCACCTCGCCCCATGCTTTGAGCCAGTCCATCGCAGGATTGGCGCCCAGCGACATCATAGGGTATGATGCAAATGCACGGGCTGAGGCACCCATCCACTGATTGGTATTCCGCATGCTTTCCATGAGGTCGTAGGTCATCATATACTTCATGATTAGCGGTTCCTTATGCATTGCGTTGCTTGTAACGCATTACGGGGTTGCGAAAATGCTGCAGGTGCACGGTAGGTGTAAGATGCTAACATAACAACCAATGAATTGACCCAAACCCCAATATGCTGGAGCGAATGTGACAAATCTTGAGACAAATCTGGGTAAAATCGAAGAATTAACCCAACGTCTGCTATCAGTAATGTCGCACAAGCGGGAGATTCCAGCCGCTTTGCAAGGGCCGTCGCCCGATCTTTATGCAAAGGCAGCATCGGCCTACATGGCTGAAATGATGGAAAACCCTGGTAAGATTATCGAACATCAGGTCTCCTTTTGGGGGCAATCCGTGAAACATTTCGTCGAGGCCCAACAGGTTTTGGCCCAAGGTAAGCTTGAGACGCCGCAGGATAACACCCCCGCCGACCGCCGTTTCGGCCACGAGATGTGGGAGACGAACCCGTATTTCAATTTCGTAAAGCAACAATATCTGATGAACGCCGCTGCAGTGCAGCAGGCGATTGCCGATATTGAAACACTAGACGAAGGAGAAAAGCGCAGGCTTGAGTTCTTTGGTCAGCAGATCGTTGATATGTGTAGCCCAAATAATTTCCTTGCGACAAACCCCGAGGCACTAAGCCTTGCTGCTGAGACAGACGGTGAAAGCCTTGTCGCGGGGCTTGAGAACTTGATCCATGATCTTGAAGCGAACGATGGCGAACTGGTTGTTACGCTTGCGGATAAGACCGCGTTTGAAGTGGGCAAGAACCTTGCCACAACCCCCGGCGATGTTGTGTTCCGCAATCATTTGTTCGAGCTGATCCAGTATAGCCCGACGACCGAGACTGTGCATGAGATCCCGCTGGTGATTTTCCCACCGTGGATCAACAAGTTCTATGTGCTGGACCTGAAACCGCAGAACAGCCTGATCCAGTGGACCGTCGCACAGGGCCACACTGTGTTCGTCGTCTCGTGGGTGAATCCAGATGAGAGTTACCGCGAGACGTCGATGACTGACTACGTCGAAGACGGCATTCTGGCGGCTATTGGTCAGGTGAAACAGATTTGTAATGTCGAAAAGGTCAACGCGGTTGGCTACTGCATTGCGGGTACTACGCTTTCGATTACGATGGCTTTGATGGCGCAGCGCGGTGATACGTCGATCAATGCAGCGACCTTGTTTACCACGCTCACTGACTTTTCCGATCGCGGTGAGGTTGGGGTGTTCCTTGATAATGATTTTGTCGATGGGATCGAGGCAGAGGTAAACGAAGCAGGGCTTTTGTCGTCGTTCTACATGTCGCGGACGTTTAGTTTCCTGCGGTCCAATGACCTGATTTATGGCCCTGCGATCAAAAGCTATATGCTGGGCAAAGCACCGCCAGCGTTTGATCTGCTGTATTGGAACGGGGATGGTACGAACCTGCCTGCTAAGATGTCGGTCGAATATCTGCGCGGCCTATGTCAGGGCGATACGTTTGCCAGCGGTGGGTTTTCGGTTGCGGATACGGTCGTAAACCTGTCCGAAGTGCAGGTGCCGATTTGTGCGATTGCCTGCGAAACAGACCATATCGCGGCTTGGCGCAGCAGTTACCGTGGTGTGCAGCAGATGGGATCTGCAGATAAGACGTTCATTCTATCCGAAAGCGGTCATATCGCTGGGATCGTGAACCCACCGAGCAAGAACAAGTATGGATACTATACCAACGTTGATTTGGGCCTTGCCCCGGATGACTGGCAGGCAAGCGCTGAAAAGCAGACCGGATCTTGGTGGCCGCGCTGGGATGCTTGGTTGTCCGAACGCTCAGGCGGGCAGATTGATGCGCGCACAGCGGGCGATGTGGATCATCCCGTGATTGAGGCCGCACCAGGTAGCTATGTGAAGGTCTGATTCGCTTTTGGGGCGAGCCGTGATCGCGCCAAAAGATCGGTGATTGCCCCGAATTGCATATCCGAACGTCAGTAATCTATTGGAAATCAATGACTTTGCAGGTGCAGAATTAATTTATGCTGCAGCGCAGAAAAAACTTGATATGCCGCACTGCAGCATGTATCTAGGTTGCAGAACATAAAGCGGTTCCTCCCACCGCACCCTGAACCCGAAAGGTCGATACCATGGCTAATACACAAGATTTCACAGCTGTTTTCAAAGACATGATGGGTTCATTCCCAGTAGACACAAAAGCATTCGACGATGCTTTCAAGTCTCAGTCAACTTTGGCAGAGAAAATGTCAGCAGTCGCAATCGACGCAGCTGGCAAGTCTTCTGAGCTTTCAGCAAAGTGGGCACAAGACACATTGGTTAAGCTGCAAGGCGCTGCTTCAGTTAAGGCCGAGCCTGCTGACTACGCAAAAGCAATGACTGACTTCGCATCTACTTCTGCTGAAGTTGCTGCTGAGCACATGTCTGCTTTCGCTGAAATCGCGAAAAAGGTTCAGACACAGACAGTTGAGCTGATGATGGCTGCTGGCAAAGACATCTCAGAAGAGATGACTGCTGCTGCGTCTAAGGCAACTGCTGACGTGACTGCTGCGACGAAAAAAGCTGCTGCAAAGTAAGCGATAAAGATATCGGACTGATCCTCCCTTGAGGTCCGACACTTTTCAGGCGGTCTGCACCATGTGCAGGCCGCCTTTTTCGTTCTAATGGGTCATGCCACTTGGCACGTTGATGCGTTTGATATTACGGGCTTTGTTGAATTCAGCCATGCGCGCCAGCACATCGACGCCAACTTGCGCATATAGATCAAGCAGATCAACCAGCACCCAGTTTTCGCGGATAAGCCCATCTTCGAGCCGCCAAAAGTCGAGACTGCGTAGCAGGACCTCTTTGTTGCTGGGTGCGATACCCATCCAACCATCGTCCGAGATCGTAAGCCGCATATTCGGCCATCCCGTTTCGCAGGCGTATTCGCCTTCGCCAATCCAATGTGACATTAAATCGCCCATCGCATCCAGCTTGCGATCAGGCATGCCCCGTAGAAACGGGATTTGGTGCCAATTGCGGAACCCCGATATGCCACGCGACGTGCCAATGCCAGCAGGGCCATACCAATTGAACCTTGGGTGCCAATAGGTTTCGAGCTGCATCACAGCCGGATCAGGGTCGCCGGGGTATTTACAAAGGTCAGTCAGCATTGCGATGACGTGATCTACCGCGGCTTGCCCATCACCTGAAACGCGCAGCCCATCGCCAGACATCGGGGCAGGGGTGCATAGGAACGCGCCAAGTTGCGGTGCCATTGGCCACGCATTGGCCTGCATCATCATCTCAGGGATGTCCCAGATTGCCTGCATTTCAACGACCTTGCCGTCGGTGACGTGGAAAAATTCGTGGTAGCGCATGTGAACAAGGTGCCCCGTAGGCGGGATGCCCAAGAAATCACCCAATAACGTTCCCATGTAATTGCCCATGGTCCCGATCCAGTCCTGCCCTTCGGGGGTGGTGCCTGCCATGACGATCATATCGCGCCGTTCAAGATCGGGCAGGGCCGCGTGCAGTGGCGCAAGGCAATTTGCTTGCAGTGCTGCAGAGCCGTCAAAGGTCCCAAACGGATGGCACATACGGAACGTCGCATCAGGCGCAAAGCATGCACCGAGCGCCGCGCTAACTGTGGCATCTTCGTACGTCGTTGCCGCCTTTTGGTACGGGGCAAGCACGGTTTTGATCTGTTCGGGTGTCATTGCAGTCCTTTTCAGAGATGTTTTTTGCAAATGTTTGAAATCAGCACGCGCAATTTGCAATGATCAATTCTGCGTCCGCAGCGTAAGGCTTGTCCATTGTTCTTTTCTTTTTGGCAGATGCGGCATAGGCTTCTCTGCACTGCAATAAGTCTTGGGAGGGACAGTCTGTGGCAAGTACCGAGAAACATCTTTTGATCAAACGTTATGCTAGCCGTCGTCTCTATAATACTGAGACAAGCGACTATGTAACGCTTGAGGATATCGCGACATTTATCCGTGACGGCCGCGAGGTTCAGATCGTTGATTTGAAGTCTGGCGATGACCTGACACGACAGTATCTACTTCAAATCATTGCAGAACATGAAAGCCGTGGCGAAAGTGTTCTGGGCGTTGATATTCTGACGGACCTTGTTCGCAGCTACACAACCAAAGCCGGCAGCGTTGTTCCGCAGTTTTTGACAGCGAGCTTTGAGATGCTGCGCGATGGTCAATCCAAGGCGATGGGCAATATGGGATCGATCAATCCTTTGGCCAGCATGCCCGGATTTGATGCAATGCGCGCGCAGCAAGAAGCGTTTCTAAAAGCGATGACTGGCGGCGTGATGGGCGGTGGCGAAACGCCTGAGCCTGCACCTGCAGCAAAAGAAGAGCCTGCTGGGGATGAGCTTGATGATATCAAAGCACAGCTTAAGACGATGCAGGATATGCTTTCTAAGATGGGAAAGTAACGCGAGCTGCGGCTATGCCTGCTAACGAAGCGTAATTGAAATGGCGGCGTGCCCCGAATAGGGCCGCCGACATTTTTTGTCTGTTTAGGTCAAGTCTGCTTAGGCCAAGTCTGCTTAGGCCAAGTCTGCTTAGGCCAAGTCTGCTTAGGCCAAGTCTGTTTAGGCCAAGTCTGTTTAGGCGACGTCTGCAAAGACGCCTTTTAGCGCTCTCTCGAGTTTAGCAAACATCTCGTCCATCTGCGCAGGTGTCAGGATGAACGCAGGACAAAGGACAATTGCCTGACCAAGTGGTCGGCAGATCAGGCCCTGATCTGTACAGGCGTTCGCGATCCGCTCGGACACAGAAAGTGACCCATCAAAGGGGCGCTTCGTTTCTTTATCCGCAACGGCCTCTAAGGCGCCCATCAAACCTTTGCCGCGCCATTCGCCAATATTTGGGTTTTCAGCAAGCCGCGCCATGCCTTCCTCAAATAGCGGTGTAAGGGTGCGGACGTTTTCGGCCAGACCTTCGTTCATCACAACGTCGATTGCCTTAAGCGCGATGGCGCAGCCAACAGGGTGACCGGACGCGGTGAACCCGTGCGGGAATTCTTCTATTGCCTCTGATGCGGCCTGCAGGCGATCTGTCAATCCAGGGCCAAGGATCACTGCGCCCATCGGGAAATAGCCAGCAGTCAGGTTCTTGGACGAGATGATGGCGTCTGGAACAAAATCATATGTCTCGCAGCCCCAAGTGTTGCCTGTGCGGCCAAAGCCCGTAATGACCTCGTCTGCGATCAGCGGGATGCCGTGCTTTTTCAAGATCGGTTGGATTGCTTGGAAATACCCCTCGGATGGTGGGATCACACCGCCAGCGCCCATAACGGGTTCCGCAAAGAACGCGGCAATCGTGTCAGCACCTTCTCGCTGGATCGTCTCTTCTAACTCAGCGGCCATGCGCTGTGTGAACTGCTGTTCTGTCTCGCCCTCGTGGCCGAAACGCCAGAAATGCGGGCAGGACAGGTGGATGAACCCTTCGAGAGGCAAGCCAAATACCGCGTTGTATGGTTTGCCTGTCATGGAGGAAGAGACGGCAGTCACACCGTGGTAGGCGTTCACACGTGTCAGGATCTTGCGCTTTTGCGGTTTGCCTTCGGCGCCACCAAGGAACCACAGCATTTTGACCATAGTGTCATTCGCCTCGGAACCGGAGTTGGTGTAGAACACTTTCCCGCGGCTGTATGGGGATACTTCGATCAGTTTCTCGGACAGCATAACCGTTTGGTCTGACATTCGCCCAAAGAATGAATGGTAGCCCGGAAAACGGTCGTATTGCGCTTTGGCTGCTTCTGCCAACCCTTTGTGATCAAAGCCTGCGACCATGTTCCAGAGGCCTGAATTTCCATCAAGGTATTCACGGCCATGCACGTCATAGACATACGGACCCTTACCGTGGGTCAGGACAGTTGCCCCCCGTTCGGCAATCGTGGGCAAGTCGGTAAAGCCATAGAAAGAATGGGCGTCCGCGCGGGATTCCCATGAGTTGGATGTATCAGTCATCTGAGGTGAGCCTTGTTCAATTTGGGATGATCCTATGCGGCGAAATTCGCACTGGCAATTGGTCTTGGTAAGGATCGTCTGACATTGCAGATCGCAATTAAGCAGACTAGCGTTTGGATGCACGAAACAAAGGATAACGCAGATGACCGGGACACCGGGAAAGATCACGCTTTGGGGTATGGAAGTCTTTGTGGCGACAGCCGAGGAAGCGTCGATTTCGTCAGCCGCGCGGCGACTTGGGGCCTCGCCTGCGACGGTCAGTCAGCAACTTACCAACCTTGAGGGCGCAATTGGCACAACCTTACTGGATCGTAGTGCGCGGCCAGTGACGCTGACCCCAGCAGGAGAGATGTTCTTACGCCGCGTAAATACGATTTTAAGCGAGGCCGAGCAGGCCCGCGCAGAGTTGGCGATGGCTGATCTATCACGCATGACCCGCTTTCGCTTAGGTATGATTGCAGATTTCGATGCTGACGTGACCCCTGCATTGCTGCAAGACATGAGCGCGGATTTGATGAACTGTCGGTTTTTCTTGAAAACTGGCGCGTCGCATAAACTGTTTGAGCTACTTGATACGCGTGCATTAGATGTCGTTGTTGGCGCAGATACGGGCGAAAACCTTGACGGGATTGAGGTACATCCGCTGATGCAAGAACCCTTTGTTGCAGCTGTCCCAAAGGGCTCGATCAAAGGCGATGATATTACGCGGCAACTGCGCCGGATGCCGTTCATTCAATATACAACCGGACACCACATGGGGCATACGATTGCAGCCCACCTTAGCCGCCATAACGTGACCTTCGCGAAGCGGTTTGAATTGGATAGCTATCACGCGATCATGGCGATGGTTGCAGGCGGGGCAGGTTGGACGATTTTGACGCCGCTTGCGTGGATGAAAGCGGGGCGTTTCCGCAGTCATGTTGATGTGATCCCGCTGCCGTTTGGTCCGCTATCGCGCACAATTACACTGACGGCCCGTCGTGATGTCTTGGGGGACATGCCTGCTGGTATTGCGACACGTCTGAAGCCATTGCTGCAAGAAATGATCGTGGGTCCAGCAATTGCTGAGTTGCCCTGGTTGTCAGATGAAATGCGGTTGCTTTAACCTACACTCCTAGGCGGTCACGTAGTGAATACCATGTCATCGCCAATGTCAGCAGCGGCGCGCGGAAAGCACCGCCCCCGGGAAAGCTAGGTGTTGGTAGTGTTGATAGCGTATCGAAACGGCCTGCTTGACCTGCAATCGCCTCGGCCATGACTTTGCCAGTAAAGCCCGACAGCGCGACGCCGTGACCGGAAAATCCTGCGCCTGAAATGATATTCGGCGCGACCTTTTGGATCGCGGGCAGGCGCGACATTGTGATGCCCAATGTGCCACCCCAGACATAGTCAATTCCTGCGCCTTTGATCTGTGGGAACAGCGATGTCATCCGTTCAATCAGCGCTGTTGAAATGTCGCTTGGGTAACCCATCGAATAGCTTTCGCGACCACCGAACAAGAACCGTTTATCTTCGGACATGCGGTAATAATTCACGACGAACTTGCTGTCGGCCACGGCGATGTCTTGCGATAAAACCTCGGCTGCTTTGTCGCCCAAAGGTTCTGTGGCGCAGATAAAGCTGTTGATCGGCATCACTTTAGCGGTCACTGCGCGCTCAATCCCCGAAAGATAGCCATTGCCGGCAAGGACGACATGGTTTGCTTTGACACGGCCACGACCTGTGCGGATTTCGGCAGGATCGCCTTTTTGGATATAGTGGGCTTCGGATCGTTCAAAGATTTGCACGCCCGCAGCCTCGGCAGCTTTGGCCAGTGCCATTGCATAGCGCAAAGGATGAATATGCCCTGCGCCGCGATCAAGAATGCCGCCGTGATAGGCGTCTGTCCGGACCAGATCACGCATTGCTGATTGGTCGAGGTCATCAATCTGATCATAGCCGTAGGTGTCACGCAGGTAGGCCGCGTCTTCGTGCTCTTCTCGCATCTCGGACGCTGAATATGCGCCGTGGGCCACACCGGATTTGAAACAGATTTCGGGGTTCGCGTCATTGAGGGTGCGAATGTCGGTCTTTGCCTCTTCGGCCATGTCCCAAAGGGCACGGGCGTTGTCGTGGCCAAGTTGCTTTGAAAGCCAGCGTTGTGATTTGTTATAACCGGACCCAGCTTGGCCACCGTTGCGACCTGACGCACCAAAGCCTACGCGGTGCGCATCAAGAACAACAACTGACAACCCCTTGCGTGCAAGGTTAAGCGCGGCGGAAAGACCGGTAAAGCCAGCCCCCACGACACAGACATCCGCGTCGATGTGGCCATGCAGGGCAGGGCGCTCGGGCGGGATGTCAGTGCTTGCGGCGTACCAGCTTTTCGGAAACTGGCCTGGGTTGTCGTTACGGTAAAGCGGGTTCACGTGTGATTATCCCAACAAGAGTGCTACAATCGCGAGGGCCGCAGGCACGGTTTGTACATAAATGATCCGACGGGATGCGGTTGCCGCGCCGTAGATCCCTGCGACGGCCACGCAAAGCAAAAAGAACAAGGCGATGTTTTGTGCCCAAGCCGCGTCTGAGATAAGCAGCGACCAGATCAGACCAGCTGCAAGGAATGCATTATATAGCCCTTGGTTTGCGGCCATGGATTTGGTTGGCGTAAACAGATCCTTGGGGAAATTGCGGAAAATGCGTGGTCCGCGGCTTTCCCATGCGAACATTTCAAACCAGCAAATATACAAATGGATCAATGCGATCAGCGCGATCAGGATGGTAGCCAGTAATGTCATGTCGGTACCTCGTTCGGTATTTAAGTTTAGACGTTCAAAAGCAGGTGTTCACGTTCCCACGGGCTGATAACTTGCAGAAACTCGTCGTATTCCGCACGTTTCACGATTGAAAAGACGCGGGCAAAATCGGGACCAAGCATGTCGTGCATGTCTGTCGCTGCATCAAAGAGATCAAGCGCTGCATATGGCCCTTGTGGTAGGTCGTCTTCGCCTTCGTACGCCTCGCCTTGGTAGCGCTTGTCGGGGCGGGTCTCATTCATCATTCCCAGATAACCGCAGGCCAAGGATGCCGCGATACAAAGATACGGATTGCAGTCCATACCTGCGAGACGGTTTTCGATCCGGCGCGCAGATGGATCAGAGATCGGGATGCGAATGCCGGTTGTGCGGTTGTCGCGCCCCCATTCAAGATTAATTGGGGCTGCATGGTCGCGGACATACCGGCGAAAGCTGTTCACATAGGGTGCCATGACGCCGATGACGCTAGGCAGGTGTTCTTGCAGGCCACCGATAAAGTGGAAGAACGCATCGGTTTCGCCATCTTGTGGGCCTGTAAAGATGTTCTGACCTTCGGCATTCAGGACCGAATGGTGGATGTGCATCGCGCTGCCTGGCTCGCCCTCAATCGGTTTTGCCATGAACGTCGCAAAGCAATTGTGCTTTAACGCTGCTTCGCGGATCAAACGTTTGAAAAAGAAAACTTCGTCAGCGAGTTTGACAGGGTCGCCGTGCAACAGGTTGATTTCGAGCTGCCCTGCGCCGCCCTCTTGGGTGATGCCATCAATCTCAAATCCTTGGATTTCAGCGTATTCATAAATGTCATCAATCACAGGGCCGTAATCGTCGACAGCCGACATTGAATAGGCTTGGCGTCCGGCAGCTGGGCGTCCGGTACGGCCCATCATGGGTTCAATGGGTTGGGCCGGATCGACGTTACGACCAACAAGATAGAACTCCATCTCGGGTGCGATAACGGGGGTCCAACCCTGTTTTTCATATAGCGCTACAACACGTTTCAGCACGTTGCGCGGGGCGTAACCCACGGGATCGCCCTTTTGGTCGAACGCATCGTGGATGACCTGTAACGTGCCGTCGGTCGTCCAAGGGGCCGCCGTTGCTGTCGAATAGTCTGGACGCAGGATCATGTCGGGTTCGGTAAAGCCGTCAGGGCCCGCAGCCTCGCCCCAGCCACCTGTGATGGTTTGAAAGTAGATCGAGTTGGGCAGGTGGAAATGCGATTGGCGTTCCCACTTGGATGCAGGCACTGCCTTGCCGCGCGCGATGCCCGGAATGTCCGAGACGATGCATTCAACTTCGTCCAAGCGATTGTTCTCGAGGTACTTACGAGCAGCTTCGGGGATGTCGGCGGTCCAGCTCATGCAATGTGCCTTTCTTTAAAGAAGGTCGCGACCTGACGTGCCAACCTTGCATTATCAACGGGTGTTTCAAGATTGGAGCGCGCGTCTTGAAGCAGATCATCAGGCACAGTTCCCGGACCACGATGGGTCGTGAGGCCTTCGATGAAGTCGCCGTTAAACTCTGGGTGTGCTTGCACGGTAAATGCCCGCTTGCCGTAGATCAGCGCTGCGTTTGCGCAAAAGTCATTGCCCGCACAGACGGCGGCACCTTCGGGGAGTTCGACAACCTGATCTTGGTGCCAAGCGTTCAGTGCGACGGTTTCGCCTTGCCAGTCGTAAGTTTGGCGGCCAACGGCCCAGCCGTCTTTGAATTTCTCAACCTTACCGCCCAACGCTTGGGCAATTATCTGGTGACCAAAACAAACACCAACAAGGGGCAGGTCGGCGGCAAAGATATCGCGGATAAGTTTTTCCAACGGTGGGATAAACGCGTGCTCTTCGTATGCGCCGTGCTTTGATCCTGTGATCAGCCACCCTTCGCAATCATGAACACTGCCGGGGAACATCATGTCTACGACGTTATAGACTTCAAAGGTAAAGCCGTTGCCTTGTAGGAACTTCTCAAAAAGGTCGGAATAGTCGCCAATGTCCGGGCGCATCTCATCTGGGGAGTGGCCGGTTTGCAGAATGCCGATTTTCATAAGTCACCAGTATATGTGTGTTTCGAACGCACCTTATGGGGCGTCATTGCATGGGGCAAGCGCGGTCAAACAGTATCGAGATAAAGCGCGAGCTGCTCATCAGGGTTAAGTTCTTTAAAGAACAAGGCTTCTTGCCTTTTGGTCATGACAAAATTGTCGACCAAAGTGCCGTCAAAGATACGGCGGACAAGGGCGCTTTTTTCAAATGCGTCAATCGCCTCTGTCCACGTGCTTGGGATTTGAACGAGTTCTTGGTCGTAGGCGTTACCTGAGATCGGCGCGGGCGGTTTTAGGCCGTCTTCGATCCCGATCAACGCCGATCCAAGTACAGCAGCAAGGAACAAGTAGGGGTTCACATCGCCGCCTGCGACACGGTGTTCAACGCGGCGGGCACCAAAGCTGCCGCCGGGAACGCGTACGCTAGCTGTGCGGTTATCATAAGCCCAGCACACGGCTGTGGGCGCATGGCTGTCGGGGACCAACCGGTCATAGGAATTTCCATGCGGCGCAAAGATTAGCGCAAGGTCGGCAATCCCTTTAAGGCAACCCGCAATCGCGTTGTGCAGAATAGGCGAGCCTTCGAAGGTGTCGTTGGCCATGACGTTATTGCCATCTTTGTCGATGATCGAGAAGTGGGTGTGCATTCCGTTGCCCGCATATTCGGGGTAGGGTTTCGCCATAAAGCTTGCGGCCATCCCGTGGTTGCGGGCGATGCCGCGAACCAGCATTTTGAACAGCCATGCATCATCAGCGGCACGCAATGCGTCGGCAACATGCTCAAGGTTCACTTCGAACTGGCCAAGGCCTGCTTCTGATATTGCGGCTTCGGCTGGAATATCCATCGCCTCGCAAGCGTCATAAAGGTCGTTGAAGAAGGCATCAAAGGCATCCAGTGCGCGCAGCGACAAGATTTCTGCACCGGGTCGGCGTTTACCAGAGCGTGGGCTGCGGGGCTGACGGATTTCAGATCCGCTATCGTCGACAAGGAAAAATTCCATCTCGGTTGCGACAACAGGTGTCAGGCCAAGGGCGGCGTATTGTTTGACAACGCGGTCGAGCGCGTGGCGCGGATCACCGCCGTACGGCGAGCCGTCTTCGTTGAACATCCAGACGGGCAGCATGGCTGAAGGTTGGCCAAGCCATGGGATCGCGACATAGCCACGTTCGGTCGGTTTAAGAACGCCATCAGGGTCGCCTGTATCAAAGACCAGCGGGCTGCCGTCGATGTCTTCGCCCCAAATATCGAGGTTGAGAACAGACAGCGGAAAGCGTGCGCCTTCTTGCTCCATTTTTTCGGCAAAGCGGAGAGGAATGCGTTTGCCGCGGGCTTGGCCGTTTAGATCAGCTGCGCCGCAGCGGACGTTCCGAATTTCGGGATGATCGTGAAGCCAGCTCATAAGTCTACCTGTCTGATAACATGTTGGTTGTTACAGATCAGATGGCCTGCCGTTTGGCAATTAGCCTTGTACTGTGGCTGTTCGGCGCTTGCGTGAAAAGCCGAGTATGCCCAAACCTGCCATAAGCAATGCAAGAGTCGCTGGCAGGGGTACCGGAGCCGGAGCAGCTAAAGCACCATCGATGAAAAGTTCAACTCCGGTGTTACCTTGGTTTTCAAAGTAGATGAATTCAAATGGTGTGCGGCCTTCGCCTGCGTCGACGGAAAGTGTCGTAAAACGAAATGCACGTGAATTTGCTTGTTGAGCGATGACTACGCCACCGATTGACAGACTAAACCCATCGTCAGACCCCATTGAAAAGCTCTGAGCGCCAGGGAGAAGGTCAAGAAAACCGGTAAAGCGAAAGACGGATCTTCGTAGGTTTACGGTTGATGTTCCTACAATCGAACCTGCGTCCACACCAAGATACGATGCCAGTGTTGTACCGGTGCTGCTTGTGATGTTGGTGTCGCCGTTGGGGTAGTCAATTAATGTAGACACAAACGTAGATGTGGGGCCGCTTGCCGCCATGACGGCGTTGGCTGCTGTAAGGTTGTTCACACGCGAACTTGCATCCCAAAATTCACCAAAAAAGGTCGCAGCTGTAGCTTGGCTTGGCAGGGCCAAGACAACAAAGCAGAGAGCAATAAGGTGACGCAAGAAGCGCAATTCACGAATCCTTAACCATAAACCTGTGCTTCTTTTGCCAACCGTTCTGGGCAAGCTCGTGACGCAGGTTGGGCTGGATTGTGTCCGTTAACGTATAAGTTGCGGGCGGACGCGCAGTTTTGGTCGCCTATCGCTAGGCAGGTGACGGTTCAAACGGCGGTTCACCAGCCCGAACATACTGATCACAAACAGGGTCAGCAGAATGAAATAGAACGCGAGGATCGGATACGGCACAAACGGATTGAATGTCTTGTCGGCAAAGTAGTTCGCGTAATACAGCGCGTCGCCTTTTTGCTGGAAAGCAGGGAACCCTGCGAAGAACACTAAGGTTGTTGCGTGAAACAAGAAAATCGCTTCGTTGATGTAGGCGGGCCAAGCAAGGCGCAGCATCGTGGGCCAGAGGACACGGCGGAACCGCGACCAACCCGATAGTCCGTATGCGTCGGCAGCTTCGGTATCGCCTTTGGGGATAGACTGCAGTGCGCCGTAGAAAATCTCAGCCGAGTAGGCGGTTGTATTGAGGATGAGAACGGTCAATGCACCAAGGGTCGCCGAGGTTAGCGGACTAAAGAACGGCACCACATTCTTAAGCTCAAGAAACAAGAAGTAGGCAAAGAAGAATTGGATAAACAACGGCGAGCCGCGGAATATAAAAATGAACCATTGGCTGGGTTTACGAAACCAAGCAGAGTGTGAGGCCTTGCCCATCGCGATTGCAGTCGCGAGGAAAAAGCCGAACAGCAGTGCCAGAACGCCAAAGTAGATGTTCCAAATCATGCCAGAGCCGATCAGCGTGAATTGTTGGCACAAGGTGAAATCGGACCGAGGTAGCAAACGCTCGCCTATGCCAATCGAACGGAGGCCATAATCCATGATGGTTTGTGTGCAGGTCATGCGTCTGCCTTACGCTGGGCTTCGCCGCCAGATGTCGCTTGGCCGTGGGTTAGCTTTGCCATAATCCGGTCGAGAACCTTTTCAGATACGCGGGTGAACGCCAGATAGAAAACTAGCAATGCAAAGAAATACCACATGCGCCAATCGCCGTGCGGGTATGCCGTAAATTGCGGAGTCTTCGTGCCTCCAAGTTCGCGTGCCCAATAAACGATGTCTTCGACGCCAAGCAGAAACAAGAGCGGCGTAGCTTTGATCAGGACCATCCAAAGGTTTGACAAACCGGGCAGGGCGTAGACCCACATCTGTGGGATCAGAACACGGCGTGTCGTCTGCTTGCGCGACATGCCATATGCCTCTGCGGTTTCGATCTGATCGCGGGGCACAGCACGCATGGCACCATATAGGACGTTGCCTGCGAATGCGCCGAACACGATCGCAAAGGTTAGTACGGCAAGCATAAAGCCATAAGATTCGTGGACCCACTGTGGCGCGTTTCCAAGCGGCATCTTTGCAGCCGAGCAAACGATAAAGTCATTACCTTGTCGGATCGGTTCGTCCCAATCAGGGCACTTTAGTTTGTGCCGCAAGTACTCAAGCCCTTGGTCGAGGGCGATAACGAAGAACAAGAAGAAGGCGATGTCAGGTACGCCACGTACAATCGCGATGTAGGATTTGCCGATCCAACGAAATGGCGCGATCTGGCTGCGGGCGGCTGTCGCACCTGCAAAACCAAACGCGAGTGCTGCGGGGGCGGTAATCGCTAACAACAGCAAGACTGTTCCGAATGACCAGTAGAACCCCATGTGCTTACCGGTTGTCAGGTAGCAGGAATACCATTGAAAATTCGCGAGAAGTTCTGGGTCAGCGCAATATTCGAACATGTGTCGCCCCTCGATTTCTAGCAGTTATCCGTCCAACAAATCACATTGCATGTCAACGGATAGTCGCCAATATTGCAAAGTCGCGTACGGGACTTAGAGTTTGGGGAAATTTTGAACATGGTGCAATCGATAGTTATCGTGGGCGCTGGAATTATTGGTGCCGCGGCGGCGTTACAGTTGGCAAAGGCCGGCCACAACGTGCGGGTCATCAGCGACGGCAGGCCAGATGCGACGACCTCTGCGTTTGGCTGGATCAACGCGAGCTTTTATTTGGATGATGATCACCACCACCTGCGCGTTGCAGGCATTGATGCGTGGCGCAGGTTAACTGAAGTGGTTCCGCTTAGCGTAACTTGGGACGGCTGTTTGTGTTGGGACATGCCAGAGCCTAAGTTGCAGGAAACCTATAATACGTTGCGCGGGTTCGGTTATCCGGTTGAGATGCTGAACCAAGATCAAATTCGGCTGCTTGAGCCGTCATTGCGTGAAGTTCCTGAAATGGCGTTGTTTTTCCCAAATGAGGGTGCGGCACATTCTGTGGATATCCCAAAACAGCTATTGCGAGGGGCGCAGGGGTTTGGTGCCCCGATCCTTAGAAATGTGACCGTAAAACGGGTCAAGATGCAGGGTGGGCGTACCATTGGCGTTGACACGTCTGATGGGGTAATCGTGGCCGATCAGGTGATCCTTGCTGCGGGGACAGGAACGGCAGCACTTGCACAAAGTGCCGATATCGCAATCCCCATGGTGCCACGGCCTGCGTATATTCTGCGCACATCACCGCAACCCAAGGTCTTGAACCACATCCTTGCTGCGCCGAATGGCGAGATCCGGCAAGAGCCGTCTGGTCAGTTGCTAATGCCTGTCGCGGTAAACCATCAGGAGGACGCGGCAGAAGTGCTGACGCAGTCACCTACAGAAGCGGCTGATGGGGCAATCGACAGGTTGCGGGGCCTGTTCAGCGGAATGGACGATGTACAGTGGTCCGAAGTTCTACGTGCAGAGCGGCCCGTGCCTGCGGATAATTATCCAGTTGTGGGTTCAATCGGTGAGGGGCTGTATGCGGCCGTGCTGCATTCGGGGATCACACTTGGCCCATTGATAGCCGAGTTGATTGCCAAAGAGGTGACGGACGGTCCCGACAATGCGACCGCTGCGTTGCTTGCACCTTACCGTCCGCAACGTTTCAGATCGGCATAAAAAAGGGCCGCCAGTGATGGCAGCCCTTTGTCGTTCGTGATTGGGGTGCCTTAGAAGGCAGCGCCAACTTCCCACTTTGCGATCAGTTCGTTCAAAGAACCGTCAGCCTTCATTGACTGGATAGCTGCTGTCAAAGCATCGCGCAGTTCGCCATCGCTTTCACGCAGACCAAGACCAACACCGCCACCGATCAACTCTTCTTGTGCAAGAAGTGAAAACTCAGCATCGGCATCAGCAAGTGGTGCCAAGAAAGATTTGTCAGCCAAAACCGCATCAGCTTCGCCATTTTTAACAGCCGCAACTGTTTCGTCTGGCGTTGCGAATTCGATCAATGTTGCACCAGATGCTGCAACAAAGCTTGCCTGGATTGTACCAGTCTGAGCCGCGATTACGCCGCCAGCAATGTCGACGTCTGCTGACATTGCAAGATATGCAGATGCGTCCGGCTGTGTGTATGCTTCTGAAAAGTCGATAACTTCGTCACGCTCGTCTGTGATAGACATACCTGCGATGATGACGTCGTAGTTGCCAGAAACGAGGTTCGGGATAATGCTGTCCCACTCGTTTGTGACCCACTCACACGTCAACTCAGCGCGTGCACAAAGCTCGTCTCCAACTTCGCGCTCAAAGCCGTCGACTTCGCCTGCGTCGTTGAGGAAGTTATATGGAGGGTATGCGCCCTCGGTGCCCAAACGGACAACTGCGTGACCGTCTGCCATTGCCATGCCAGCTGTGACAGCAAGGATAGCAGTGCTCAAAATAAGGTTTTTCATGTGTTTCTCCCGAAAATGGTCGCACCATCGATATGGCGCGACTAACTGGAAGAGTTTTATGTGGAATTGCATGAAAGGCAAGAGGGTAGGGCGCAAACGTAGGTTTCCCCTACGTCGCTTTTGGGGTGCGGTTGGGGTCAGCCACCCAATTGCGGGCGCATTGCCTGATAGATCACCGCAGTAGCAACATTTGCCAAATTAAGGGATCGGACCAGCGGGCTAAGCATCGGCAAACTAAAGACGCGGTCGTCCAAGCCATCTAAGATTTCAGTTGACAGCCCTTTGGATTCGCAGCCAAACACGAGGTACGCGTCTTTGGGATATTCAGGATCGTAAAGCGTCTGTGTGCCGTGCTCTTCAAAAAAGTGCAGGCTTTCGCGCGGCGGATTTCTGAGTTGCAAAAAATCCTCCCAACTATCGTATTCGCTTAGCTCGACGTGTTTCCAATAGTCGGTTCCTGCACGGCGTACTGCCTTTTCGTCTAATGAAAAGCCGTACGGTCGGATCAGGATCAGCTCAAGGTTCAGGGCCACACACGTTCGGCCAATTGCCCCTGTGTTGTAAGGGATTTCAGGAGTGACCAATACCATTTTCATGCGCGGCTCTGACATAGGATGTAAAGACTTTCTACGGCGCGGGCGCCATGTATGATGCTTTGGAAAAGGCGTGCGGAAGTGCCTGAACTTAGGCCGGAACTGTCGCTGACAAGAAACCCTGTAAACGCTCGGATTTTGGTGAGCCGAATAGTGCTTCAGGCGCACCTTGTTCTTCGATCAAGCCTTGGTGCAGGAACACGACATGATCGCTGACGTCCGCCGCAAGGCGCATGTCATGGGTCACGATCAGCATCGTGCGACCTTCAGCTGCGAGGTCTTTGATGACTTTGACAACTTCCTGCTCAAGCTCGGGGTCGAGCGCTGATGTCGGTTCATCAAACAAGAGGGCTTTTGGCTCCATGCACAAGGCACGCGCAATTGCGGCGCGTTGTTGCTGACCACCAGAAAGCATCGCAGGATATGCATCGCACTTGTCACCAATACCCACTTTTTCGAGGTATTTACGCGCTGCAGCCTCAACCTCGGCCGAATCGCGTTTGAGAACGGTCACGGGTGCTTCCATCACGTTTTGCAGGATCGTCATATGCGCCCAGAGATTAAACTGCTGGAACACCATCGATAGATTCGTGCGAATACGGATAATTTGATTGCGATCAGCGGGGCGTCGGGCGTGGCCGCTGTCCTTCCAGCTGACAGGTTCACCGCAGAACAATACATCGCCTTGTTGGCTATCTTCGAGAAGGTTCGCGCAACGCAAAAGCGTAGATTTTCCTGAACCTGATGACCCGATCAGTGAAACAACATGCCCAGCAGGGGCCGTAATATTCACGCCCTTAAGAACTTCTAGCGCCCCGTAGGACTTGTGTAGATTACGGATTTCAATAACGGGGGCAGTAGTATTCACGAGGGTCAGCCAATCTAATTTTCAGGCATCATTAGGACGTATTTCTACCAAACGTGCAATGGGTGCTTAAGCTACACTGATTGCAGGCTCAGATCGGGGATCGGTAGATCATAGTCCGCATCGGGCAGCCGCACGATGTCGCGCAGTCCGAGAATTGTTCTATCGGCCTCGGGCAGGGCGGTGATCGCGGCCTTAATGGCATCAAAATACGGTACAGGATCTTCGCCCAAACGGGTGATGAATGTCATGCAGGGCGAACAGCCAGTTTTGCCGATGACACGCACCTGATCGGCGCCGCTGTCTTCTGCCTGCAGCATCAACCAAGTCTGGGCATCAAGCGTGGCACAATCTGCAAAACCTGCTGCAACAGCTTTGAGGCTGTCTGCGTGAGCGCCTGTCACCATATGTGGATTGATTGTGAAACCTTGGTCTTGGGACATGATCCAAGCCGCGCCAAAACCTGATTGGGACAGATAGTCGTTACAGACGAAACGTGTTTGTAGCGCCTGGGCTACAGTCATTTCGGGGGCATCTTTGTGGACAACAACAACGCTCGCGTAGTGACCAGCGGGGCAGCCTTGCAATGTGTAGTCAGATGCACCAATCGGCGTAACGCGGTCCCGAAATTTGGCACGTAGCGGCAGGTTACATATCTGGCCAAGAACCAAATCATCGCGCCCCCAGCCCGCATCATAAGCAAGATCGCGGTTCAGGGCGTCAGGTGCGGCTAGCCCGCGTTCGCGCAGGCCATCACGGATAAGTGCCCACAGGGCATCGTGTGCCGCCGCGTTAACGGGGCGGTCGTACATCGGTAAACTAGCGATCATTTGTTATCTTGAACCTTACGGCGAACTGAATTGCTGTCTTGGTCTGTGATACCCAAGAGCGAGGTAAGCAAGCGCATCATGCTGTCTTCTTCGGGATCACGCACGCCATCGGCAAGGACAACTTGCCAAAGGGACGCAATCACCGACAAGCGGTCTTCGTAGGCAATCGCGTCTTTGATCGCACGGGTAAAGCGGACCGTGTCAGGGGCTTCTAGTTCAAGCGCTTCGCAATCGGCAAGCAGTGCCGATGGATCAGCCAAACCGTAGCGATTTGAAAGAACGGCTGCGATTTGATCACGCTCAACTTCAGCATAATCACCATCCGCCTTTGCCACCCGCACAAGCAGGGCACCAAGGGCGATCCGCGCATCTGCATCAACCAATTGGGCAGGCTGCGGCGCGGTCAGTCTTTTTAAGAATTCACCAAACATGTTGGGCATATAGGGTTCGTGCTGGGTGGTGAAAACCCCCTACGCACGAAGCTTTGCAAAGTTGCTCGCAATCCTGCCAGCTTCTTCGTGCAAGCCGTAAGGTGGATTTACCACAAACAGGCCCGAGCCAACCATCCTGTGACCTTCACGCGCGGGCGGGAATTTCACTTCGGAAACGAACCCGTCTGGGATCGCCGCCTCAAGTGCTTTGATCATCGGGCGGTGGGGGCCGTCTGTCAGGATTGGATACCAAAGAACAATCACACCGACTGGCCATTTGCGGTGCAGTTTGGCGATGATGTCTGGGATGGTCTCATACTCGGTTTTGATCTCGAACGAGGGATCAATCAGCAAGATACCGCGGCGCGGGTCAGGCGGGCAGCGTGACAATGCCATTTCCCAGCCATCGCGTTGATCGCAAATTGCACCTAATGGCTTCATCACTTCCTTGAGGGCTGCAAATTCTTGTGGGTGCAATTCTGACAACATCAAAGGGTCAGTTTGGCGTAAGATTTTGGCCGCAAGCAGCGGGGAGCCAGGGTAGGCGGTTGGGCCATGCTCGGCCTTAACTGCGGCCAAGGCGACTGAATAGGGGTGGTCTTTTGGGAACCAATTATCCGCAATTTCAATGCCTTGCGCGGCTTCACCTGTCTTGACCGAGGCATCGTCTGAGAGGTCATACAAGGCGCGACCTGCGTGGGTTTCCAAATAGGTTAGCGGTTTATCTTTGCGGATCAGATACGAAAGCATCCAAGCCATCGCGCCGTGCTTGTGGACGTCGGCCAAATTTCCGGCGTGATAGGCGTGCTGGTAAGACAACATTTCTGATGACCTTTCATAAGAATTTCATACCGGTAACGCTTTGGCGCGGCGGGGCCAAGGGCATTGCAATTTGTTGTTCAAAATCGCACGATGTGGGCAACAATGATGAGGACGAGCAAAATGAAATTCCAGATCGCAGCTACTTTGGCTTTTGTCCTTATTGCCCAAGGGGCAGCCGCCCAATCGACTGGGATTGAATTCACAATGGGCGCCGGTGCAAAGACGTCACCGGGTTACTTTGGTGATGATGATCAAGACGTTGCATTTCAACCATATTTTAAACTTGAACGGCTGCAGTTTGGTGGCGTTTCAGTTGGCGGTGGCGCTGCATCTTATGGCCTTGGGTACCACGGTGCCTTTGGTATTGTCAGTGGCCGGAGTGCTGCAGACTATTCAGAACTTGCTGGATTAGATTCGATTGACACCTCGTTAGAGCTGGGTGCAGGTCTGCATTACCGCACACAATATTTGTATGCCTACGCTGATGCCCGCTACGGTGTGATCGGTCATGAAAGCGCTGTTGCCGAAATTGGTGCAGACGTAACCTTTGACCTCACTGACAAATTGACGTTCTCGGCTGGCCCGCGTGCCGTTTGGGGAAGCGATGACTATTCACAAACCTACTTTGGCGTAAGCGCTGCCGAAGCGGCGGCGTCTAGTTTTGCACAGTTTGATGCAAGCCAAGGCTTTGTCAGCTCTGGCATTGAGGCCAAAGCGACGTATCAGTTCAACGATGTTTGGGGATTGATCGGCAAGGTGCGCTATGACGTCTTGCAAGGCGATGCTGCGGACAGCCCGATTTCGTTCTCGGACGATCAGTTGAGCGTCGGTCTTGTTCTGACCCGTAAGGTAACGTTTGGTTTTTAATCACAAGACCTGAGTTTTAGAATTGAAAAAAGCGGCCTCGATGATGTCGGGGCCGCTTTTTTGTATGTCATTGAGAGCGGGTTGTTTGAAAAAATCGGGGGCTGTTAGACCAAACGGCTGTTCTCAACCGCAGCTTTTATAAAGCTATCAAACAATGGATGCGGCTTGAACGGCTTTGACTTCAACTCTGGATGGAACTGAACACCGATGAACCACGGGTGGTCTTTCCACTCGACGATCTCGGGCAGCTTTCCGTCTGGTGACATGCCTGAGAACACCATCCCGCAATCCTCGAGCTTTTCACGGTACTTTGTGTCCACCTCATAGCGGTGGCGGTGACGCTCTTCGATTGACGTCGATCCGTAAATCTCGGCCACTTTCGAACCTTCGGTCAGGACGGCGTTGTAGGCGCCAAGGCGCATGGTACCGCCTTTGTCTGCATCGACCTTGCGCGCGACAGTGTGATTGCCCTGCACCCATTCCTTAAGGTGGTAAACAACTGGCTCAAAACGCTTTTCGCCTGACTCGTGGTCGAATTCTTCGGAACCAGCTTTCTTCAGGCCTGCAACATTTCGTGCAGCCTCGATTACTGCCATTTGCATGCCAAGGCAGACGCCAAGGTAGGGCACGCCGCGTTCGCGGGCGAATTGGGCCGCTTTGATTTTGCCTTCAGTTCCGCGTTCACCAAACCCACCAGGGACCAGAATTGCATGGTACCCTTCAAGGAACGGAGCGGCATCGTCTTTATCAAACACTTCAGAATCAAGCCATTCAACTTTCACCTTTACGCGGTTGGCCATGCCGCCATGCGTCA
Organism: Paracoccaceae bacterium; assembly: GCA_034111185.1. Taxonomy (GTDB): domain Bacteria; phylum Pseudomonadota; class Alphaproteobacteria; order Rhodobacterales; family Rhodobacteraceae; genus Yoonia. Next base: position 27,335 of record JAWUXS010000033.1, read on the forward strand.
GTGCTTCAGAGAATGATTTATACGCATCGCCTAGCTGTGTGTATTTGCCGACGATAGCGATTTTCACTTCGCCTTCTGGGTTGTGAATGCGGTCGTAGACATCGTGCCAAACGTCCAGCTTTGGCATCGGGGCAGGAGAGATGCCGAATGCATCCAGAACCGCCTGATCGAGGCCCTGCTCGTGATATGCGAGGGGGGCTTCGTAGATCGATTTTAGATCGTAGGCCGGAACGACGCAATTGCGGCGCACATTACAGAACAGCGCGATCTTCTCAAGCTCGCGCTCGGGAATCTCGTGCTCAGAGCGGCAGACCAGAACATCTGGTGCGATACCGATTGATTGCAGCTCTTTGACCGAGTGCTGTGTCGGCTTCGTCTTTAGCTCGCCGGATGCTGCAAGATACGGCAGCAACGTCAGGTGCATAAAGATACATTGGCCGCGCGGCTTGTCGTGTGCAAACTGGCGGATCGCCTCGAAGAAGGGCAGGCCTTCGATGTCGCCAACAGTGCCGCCGATTTCACATAGCATGAAATCAACTTCGTCTTCACCGATCGATATGAAATCTTTGATCTCGTTGGTGACGTGCGGAACAACTTGGATTGTTTTGCCTAAATAATCGCCGCGACGCTCTTTTTCCAACACAGTTGAATAAATCCGACCCGACGAAACGGAATCAGTCATGCGGGCAGGGACACCGGTGAAACGCTCATAATGGCCAAGGTCGAGGTCTGTTTCAGCACCGTCGTCGGTCACAAAAACTTCGCCGTGTTCAAACGGTGACATCGTGCCAGGATCGACGTTCAAGTAGGGGTCAAGTTTGCGCAGACGTACGGAAAACCCGCGGGCTTGCAACAACGCGCCCAAAGCAGCAGAGGCCAAACCCTTGCCCAATGATGAAACAACGCCGCCAGTAATAAAGATAAATCGTGCCATGTAGGCGAGCCCCCGTGAGTGTCCAATTGTGCGGAAATACGAACCTAAAAATTCGCATCATCACGGGGTTTAAGAATACCCAGATTCGGGTGTCCAGCGCAACCCGCTTGCGCAAGATGGTGTTGCCCGAACGCTAATTCAGGCAAAACCTTGTGTTTTCAAAGAGGCTTAGTTGCCCGATGGCACCAGTGGGGCATCGTCGCCAGACGGTGGCAACAGATCAGTTCCCAGATCAGGTGTCGTTGTCCCAGTGGCTGTTGGTGTCTCAACGCCAAGACGGTCAACAACAGATCCGCTGCCTGCTTTCTGAGCGGCAACAATTGTCAGCGCAATCGATGTACAGATGAAGCCAATCGCAAGGACCCAAGTCACCTTTGCCATCGCGGTTGAGGCTGGACGACTTGATCCTGCACCGCCACCACCACCGCCGATACCCAAACCACCGCCCTCAGAGCGTTGTAAAAGAACGGCACCAATCAGGCTGAAAGCCAGCATAAGGTGAATGACAAGAACAACGTTTTCCATAAAGGAGCCTTTCGGGCGCGTGTAGTATTGGGTGGTATCTAGAAGTTGCTAACGTCTCTCGCAACCCCTGAATGGTGACTACATATCTACATCATCCACATCGGCCTGTCCCGACAGCTTGCGGCGGACAATTGACCACGACAAACCGATGGCCAAAACAAGTGATAATATCGCGATGACAAGCCATGTGTTGAAGGTCGGATCTGCCAGATCGATCCAACCTTGGTCATAAAGGACCCACAGCAAGGTGCCCGCGACAGCCAATACCAAAAGCATCCCAAACATCCCGATTGAACGCAGGGTGGCCCGCAGATAGATGATATATCCGACCAACAAGATCAGGCTGAACAAAACTGTCAGGGGCAATTGGGTGGCATAATTTGCTATGCCCCAATGCACAAAGTTCCATTCTGTGGGGTTATATGTCGCAGCAAGTAAGACAAATGCGAATAACAGTCGGATCAGAAAGCCCATCAAAGTCCCCATAGATTGGTGTTTTCGGCAGAATGGCGCGGACAAGGGTGGGGTGTCCATACCCTGCATGCGCAATTATCGGTTCCCCCCCGCGCAACCGCTCGCTATAGGGGGCCGGGGATTCCAATAGGATTTGAGCAATGGCAAATGTAGTAGTCGTAGGTGGCCAATGGGGCGACGAAGGCAAAGGCAAGATCGTGGACTGGTTGTCCGAACGGGCTGATGTCATCGCACGCTTTCAGGGCGGACATAACGCAGGCCATACACTGGTCGTCGGCGAGACGGTTTATAAACTTCACGCGCTGCCTTCGGGTGTGGTGCGCGGCGGTAAGCTGTCAGTCATCGGTAATGGTGTTGTTTTGGATCCTTGGCACCTCGTCAAAGAGATCGAGACATTGCGCGCCCAAGGTGTGACGATCACGCCTGAAACGCTGATGGTCGCCGAGAATACGCCACTTATCCTCCCATTCCACGGAGAGCTGGATCGCGCACGCGAAGACCAGACTTCTGTCGCAAAGATCGGTACAACGGGTCGCGGTATTGGTCCTTGCTACGAAGATAAAGTTGGCCGCCGCGTTATTCGCGTGGCGGATCTGGCAGACGATGCCACGCTCGAGCTGCGTGTTGATCGCGCATTGGTGCACCATAATGCACTGCGCAATGGTCTTGGCCTGACACCAATCGATCGCGACGCACTGCTTGCTCAGCTACGCGAGATCGCGCCATCTGTCCTGCAATATGCTGCGCCAGTTTGGAAAGTGCTGAACGAAAAGCGCAAAGCCGGAAAACGTATCCTGTTTGAAGGTGCGCAAGGCGCGCTGCTCGACATTGATTTCGGTACGTATCCATTTGTGACGTCTTCAAACGTGATCGCAGGCCAAGCGGCTGCGGGTACAGGTATGGGACCAGGTGCTATCGAATTTGTCCTTGGGATCGTAAAAGCCTACACAACCCGCGTTGGCGAGGGACCATTCCCAACAGAGCTAGACGATGCCGACGGCCAAATGCTGGGCGAGCGCGGCCATGAATTTGGTACAACAACAGGCCGCAAGCGCCGTTGTGGCTGGTTTGATGCCGCACTGGTGCGCCAGACTTGTATCACTTCGGGTGTAACGGGCATTGCGTTCACAAAACTGGACGTTCTGGACGGATTTGAAACGCTCAAGATTTGTACGGGCTACGATTTGGACGGAAAAACACTGGACTATTTACCGACTGCCGCAGATCAGCAAGCCCGTTGTGTTCCAATCTACGAAGAGATGCCCGGCTGGTCCGAAAGCACTGAAGGTGCGCGTTCATGGAACGACCTGCCGGCTGCGGCCATTAAGTATGTGCGCCGCGTGGAAGAGTTGATTGATTGCCCTGTCGCTCTACTTTCAACTTCACCCGAGCGTGAGGATACAATCCTCGTGACAGACCCGTTTGCAGATTAAGAGGTAGGATATGGCGCTCAGTTACAAAGCACGCAAACGCTGGGCGCTGGTTATCCTGGTTTTCGGGATTCCTGCCTACATCGTTATGGCTGTGACGATCATGAATTTGATCGGACGCCCATCCATTTGGATTGAACTGGCCGTATATGTCGGAGTTGGTGTTCTTTGGGCGTTCCCATTAAAGGCTATCTTCAAGGGAATTGGGCAATCGGACCCTGACGCACCTGTTGATACTGACCAGATTTAAGGAAGCCTCCGGCGGGAGTATTTCACCCAAAGCGAGAACGGGGCCTTAATCTCGCTTTGTCGAAAATACTCCCGCCGGAGGCATGCGACTTTTAGTTAATGCGCGGGTTTAATGAAGGTTCCGTTGTTCAGATCGCTCATCGCTTGGCGCAATTCCGCTTGTGTATTCATGACGATAGGTCCGTGCCATGCGACGGGCTCTTCGATTGGGGCACCCGAGATCAATAAAAAGCGGATGCCTTCATCACCAGCTTGAACCGTGACTTCGTCACCCGTTCCAAAGCGGATGAGTGTGCGGTTGCCCGACATGTCACGGATGTTTAACTCTTCGCCCAGTATTTCCTTTTCAAGCAAGATGCCCGTTGGAATTGCGGCATCTGAGAAGCGGCCAGCGCCTGCGAAAACATAGGCAAATGCACGGCGATAGGTGTCGATTTTGAATGTTTTGCTAAGGCAAGCAGGCACTGAAATGTCCAAGTATTGTGGGTCAGCTGCGATCCCGTCTACGGGACCTTTTTTGCCCCAGAAGTCACCCACGATCACGCGGACGGATGTGCCGTCGTCGTCGGTAACAGTTGGAATGTCTTTGCCTTCTACGTCTTGATAGCGCGGGGTGGTCATCTTCATTGCTCCGGGGAGGTTTGCCCAAAGTTGAAACCCGTGCATTTGCCCTTTTGCGTTTCCGCGTGGCATTTCTTGGTGCAGGATGCCTGAACCTGCAGTCATCCACTGGACGTCACCGGCGTTCAGGTCACCCGTATTTCCGAGGCTATCTGCATGTGCGACTGAACCGTCGAGGACGTATGTAATCGTCTCAATCCCTCGGTGAGGGTGCCAAGGGAAACCCTTTGCAAAGTCCTCTTCTCGGTCATTCCTAAAATCGTCAAATAGTAGAAATGGGTCAAGCTCTGACGGATCTTGGAAGCCAAAAGCGCGATGCAGTTTGACGCCTGCGCCTTCCATCGTTGGGATTGCTTGGCGGGTTTCAAGTGTTGGCCTGATAGACATTTGATGTCTCCTTTGAACTCCAGATAGGGCGCACCGAACTGGCGCGCAATGTTGAATACTTTGCAAGAACGCACAGGATATGTCGGTTCCTGACCAGACGATCTATGACGGCTAAGAGAGCTTAATCACGAAATGAGATTTGAAGGAGTTGATGGCATGCACGTTGGTTTTATTGGACTAGGGAATGTCGGTGCGAAATTGGCAGGAAGTCTGTTGCGTAATGGTAAGCAGTTGAGCGTTTTTGACCTCGATCCGGCGTTAGTCGCTGGGTTTGCTGCACAAGGCGCCGGATCGGGCACCAGCCCTGCGCAGTTGATGCGTGATTGTGATGTCGTGATCACTTGTCTGCCTTCTCCTGCCGCCTGCGAGGCCGTCGTGAACGAGATGATGCCAGAAGTGCGTGCCGGCAAAATCTGGATGGAGATGTCTACGACAGACGCCGTTGAGGTGGCCCGCTTAGCAAAAGAGGTCCAAGCAAAGGGTGGGCAAGCAGTTGAATGCCCCGTATCCGGTGGCTGCCACCGTGCCGATACAGGTAACATCAGCATCTTTGCTGGTTGCGACCGAGAAGCGTTTGAAAAAGTTTTGCCTTTGTTGACCGTTCTAGGGCGTCGCGTGCTTCACACTGGTGAAATTGGCACTGCAAGCACGTTGAAAGTGATGACCAACTATCTTGCCACAGCCAATCTATTGTCGGTGAGTGAGGCATTGGTCACGATGAAGGCTGCTGGGCTTGATATGGCCACAACATATGAAGCGATCAAAATCAGCTCGGGCACGTCATTTGTGCATGAGACGGAAAGCCAGATGATCTTGAATGGTTGCCGTGACATCAATTTCACAATGGACCTTGTAAAAAAGGACATTGGATTATTCCAAGACATTGCAGAACGGCATGATGTTCCGTTGGAAATCAGCCCACTGATGGTGTCGATCTTTGAAGATGGCATCGCGCGATATGGCGAGCGTGCGCAATCAGATGACATTATTCGCAGGCTTGAGGACGCAACTGGTCTCGATATTACAGCACCAGGTTTCCCGTCTGTGATGATCGACGATGAGCCAGAAGATCTGGGCTATGAGGTTGTTCCAAACGGATGATGCTGCTGCGCTCTGGTCATTCATCCCCGTCCAGCTTAGTTGGGCGGGGACAGATTAGGCGAGGGTCCCCATGTTTCAGCCAGACAAAGACGGAATTTATGCAGTCGTAGCGGCGTCGGGTATCCGACGCATCATTGCGTGCTTCATCGTTTATGCGTTAGGCGCTTTGGTTGTTTATATTTCGATCATCCCGCCGTTCAAAGCGGTGCTGACGCCACTTGTTCTCGTGCTTGGGCTTGCGATTTTATGGGTCGCTGAGAAACTTCGCCGCTCGACACTAACCCAGATTATCATGACGGATGAGGCCATTAGCGACAGCAATGGTCTTGTACTGGCGCGTATCGAAGACATTTTGGCCGTTGATCGCGGTGCATTCGCGATGAAGCCGTCGAATGGTTTCACACTAAAACTGAAAACCAAACAGCCCCGAGGCTGGGCGCCGGGGCTTTGGTGGAGATTGGGGAACCGCGTAGGCGTCGGTGGTGCAACCGCTGCGGGTCAATCAAAGTTCATGGCCGAGCAGATTGCTTTGCGTATCGCGGGGCGCGAAAGATCTTAGCACCTTGCCTTGGCTGGATCTAAGTTTGCATCAGAGTTCCAGCAAATCTGCGTTGAGAAACGCGGAGACATCACAACGAAGTTTTTGAACTGAAATTCGCCCAGACCCAAGTTATAATCGAATTGTGGGACGTAATCTGTCCACGTCTCGACGAGAAGTACGCGCTGATCAGCAGACATAATAGGCAGTTGATCTGCGATGTCGACGAGATCTGCGGTCTTAAGAATGGTTTCGCGTCCACGCCTGCGGGACCACCGAACCTGATAGATGCCCTTATTCTGGTTCCAACGAATGACCGTAAGTCGGTAATCTGGCCTAACCTCGGAAATAGACAAGAACTCTACGAAGTCTCGAACGTTGTTAAGGTAGGTAGGTGTAATATAATCGGTTTCACGACTTACCATGTCCGCAAGAGTCAAAGTCGTTTTAGTCGCGATTGCTTCGGATCTGAACGCATGGAAGTAGGATACCGTTGCGAGAAGTGCCCAACACAGCAATGGGAACATCAGGACAAACTCGACAATACCGCTGCCATCTTCTTTGCGGCTGAACTTCCGCAATCCGTTCATGCATTTTGCAATTAGATTCATTGGAATGGCTCCATTACAAAGGCAGATGTCGCTGACAATGCGTATGCACCGCCACTTTGATCAGGCAGCGCGCTACCGATAATACCGGTCGGGATGAACGGATCAAAAAGGGCGCAAGCGCGCAAGATCATTAACTGGTTGTTACCACCGACTGGAATATCGATCAGCGGCTCAGCATCTTCTGCGCGATCAACACAGCTCACGGTCGATGAAACGTCTGTCCAATTGCGGACGTCGTTTACGATCATCTCCATCCGGATTTGGTTTAGGCAATCTGGGATCAAAAGGGCTGCGTCGCAAACACGCTCTTTGAGTGTTTGGTGAGTAGGGCTTAGTAGAGCACCAATACGGATTTGACGCACGACAATGTCCAAGCCACGCTCGAGCATCACCTGCCTTGTGGACAGCATGCCAGTTTCAAACGTCGTAAAGGTCATTGCCATGGCCAAAGGAAGCATCAGCACAAATTCGATTGTGCTATTGCCGTCTTCTGAACGCTTAAAGCGTCTCGCTGCCTTATACAGGGGGCGTAAAATCCGCATTATTGTGTCAACCTCAACTCTGTAATCTGGTTGGCGATGGCCCTGAAAATCTCAGTAAGCTCGCTACCGCTAGCCTGGTAATAATGGCTTGGTGTTGTTGCGCAGTTAGCCATGGTATCCCCGCCATGCTCCGATGCTTCAAAGGCGATTGCAAAAATCGTAATTCCATTGTCACGTGCCGCGTCACACAAGCTTTGCGTTAATGCATCGCCGTCTGTCGCGTTTGTACCGTATGGGAAATTGGGCGTGTTATACCGCGTGTAATACGCAGAGGAGTATCCAACACCAGAGCTGCTCAGCTGGTTGTAGTAGTGATATGGATAGTTGTAATCATTCCAATGCGCATACTCATCCGGGTGATCGTAGAACTCTGAGTTCAAGTAGTTTGACCATTGGTTTTCACCGTCAGTCATCAGGACGACAACCTTGCTTGTGCTGCTTGGGTTGGTATCTGTGCCAAACGCGACCGGACGACCAGTGAAAGCTGTATCTAGACCCGTGGCAACGATGGGTGCCATTGTATCGTCAAGCAATGCCAAACCCCATTTCAGGCCAAAGAAGATCGATGTACCGGCGCGTGGCTCCAAGCTTTCGATCTGAGTTTTCAATGCCGTCGCATCTTGGGTGATGTGTGTAATACGCTCAAATGTAGCATTCGGGCATACAGGCATACTGAGTTCAGGGATTCTGTTGCCGTAATCATCGTATTCAGAATTGAACTGAACATGCTGACCCTGTTCAAATACAGTCGCGGTGTCGATCGCAGTGGTTAAGAAGGCAGAGTCAGGGAATTCGATACAATGCGAGAAGTCATGCTGGTGAATGGTGTTTAGCCGTCCAAAAAGTGTTGGTCCCGCGTTTACTTGCTGTGAATAAGGGACAAGTGAAATGGAGATTTTGTCTTCGTAGAGCGGGTCGAGAACAGAATCGACGAATGCCGATGCCGCCTCGCGCAATTTTTCGATTTTGGTGAAGCCAGTCGAGTTACCGTCTTCGTCATATGTCGGGTTTCGCATAGAGCCAGAGATATCGACAACGAGCGAGATCTCGACTTCTCCTACGCCCTCAACGGCTGTCGAAGTCGAAGACGCTTCCATTTCATCGATGCCGACCAGCTTAAGGAAGAATGTACTCAATTCCATGTTGGTCGTCACTTCGACGCTACGGTAGTTTGTGTCGTTTTGGATGATTGGATCAACGTTCAGGAACTCGGCCATCCCCGCTTTGGTGATGTAGTCGATGACCACTTCTTTTGGGTCGTCGTCATGATTTAGGTTGGCACCAGCCAAGGCAGCACGGTCAGCAACACCTTGCAACTGGGCACGACGAGATTCAAAGCGCATGAAGTCTACGGCCATTCCGCCAAGGATAAGCATGATCATGAACATGAAGAGAGAGAAGATAATCATGCTGCCGTCTTCGTCGCGACCAAACTGACGCATCAGTCCCCGCAACTTTGAACGCACCAAGTGCTTAAATGTATGTGCCATTTCGACTCTTCCTAGATTCATTATGCAAAT
>JAWUXS010000034.1:0-23574 GCA_034111185.1 Paracoccaceae bacterium
CCTCGAATCTTGAGGCGATGATCTTGAAGTATCAGCCCAAGCGTTGGCTATTTGGGCACACGCATTATCCTGTGACCTTCACAATTGGGGCAACAGAGCTTCGGAATGTTTCCGTGGGGTACCCCAGTCAGCACGAGCCAATCGAACAGCTGGACCGCTTCATTGTCGAGGTGGAGGAATTGTAATGCCTCAGATCACTTTGATATTTGCGTTAAAATATCGCCCCACCATGAAAACCTACGATATAGCCGCCGTTTGCGCACATCGCAGCGAAGGTCCCCTTTGAGCCCAATTCGACCGATGCTGCGTGACACACCAATGTCCGCTATGGCTCACACGTCCTGCAAACGTTTCTCTTACGTTTCAGGCGGGTAAAGACGGTAGAAGTCTCGACCGCGTAAAGGCGGTATACCAAGTGCGCGATACAGAGGGTTTCTTTGAACGTCATCTCCCGCTTTTGAATCACGAGGAATTTCCACACCAGGGGGCAAACAGTGAGCGACTAAAAGGGTTGAATTGTTTGTAGAATGAATAGCCATCCCAGAGCCTGAGCGTGTGTATCCAGTCTCTTGACAGAAGTTGTCAACGGCATTTCTTAGCTCAACCACTTCGGAAGGATTGGTTTGGGAAACACTTCTGGCATCAGGCAGATCAAAAATCTTTGGTGTCACTTCAATGACGTAGGTATTGTTATGTTCAGCTATACCTACCGGACCGCCATGCACTACAGGTTCGCCATTAGACTCAAAAATCCAAACGGGGCCCTTCACGATAACTAAGTCATGACGAAAGTTGTAAACTTCATTTGGATTCTCGGAGAACGGTGCGAGCGGAGTGCTTTGTGAATGCGGAGTGCAAGCCAACATAGATAGCGACACGATGAGTGAAAGTGCGTGCAAACTGGTTTTGAACATTAGTATTTGTCCCCTTTTGTACAATCCTAACCGGCTTTCCCGCTTTGTCGACACCTGCATGAACAAAGCAGCCGTTGGAAAAAGCTCCTCGAATGACGGCAAAGTCCGCAGAGCCGCCATCGGTGTTTGAAAATGAACCAAACAATGTTCGCAAACGCAGCGAATGGCAGGTTTGAGCCCAATGTGTGAATTCGGTTTTCCTGCTGCGTGCGCTCGCAGCGTGGAAAATGCTGCGTCAGCGTAAAAGTTAGCTCTGCCGCGCAGCGAGAAAACCAGCCATTCATGTAGAGTGCAGCAAGGTTCAGAGGTCAAATTCACAGACTGCGGACAAAGCCGCCGTCGTGAAATCGAAATAACCGGTTTATAACTTGCCAAATGCGCACTTCTCAGTGCTACATCGAAATTGAAAACCCTTAAGAGGCAAAGCCATGATACCTTTAGACGTTGCACTTGTTTTTATCGGCGTCGCTACTGCTCTTGCCGCCGTACCGGGCCCTGACAACATTTTCGTACTCACTCAGTCTGTTGTGAACGGGCGGGTTGCTGGGCTCATTGTAACGCTTGGAATAGCGCTAGGTTTGTTCGTGCATACGACAGCGGTGGCACTGGGCGTTGCGGTCATTTTTCAGACATCGCAATACGCGTTCACTGTACTGAAATATGCAGGTGCGGCTTACTTACTTTATTTGGCGTGGCAGGCCTTTACCGCGTCTAAGAGCAAGTTTGACGGTGACAAGTCAAAGTCCGAAACGGCATCGAAGCAATTTCTTCGCGGGTTTACTCTGTGCATTGCCAACCCAAAAATCACGATTTTCTTTTTGGCGTTCTTGCCTCAATTCGTGATCCCCGAAAACGGTGCAATCATTGGACAATTTTATCAACTTGGGGCTTTGATGGTCTGCGTGACACTCGTTGTCTTCGGCGCAGTAGCAATCGCGGCGGGTTCCCTTGGCGCGTGGATCAAAGGCTCTCCAAAAACCCAAATTTGGCTCAACCGTATTTCCGGCATCGTCTTTGTGTCGTTGGCGTTCAAATTAGCGACTGCGGAAAAGTAACCTCATTGCCGCGGTAGGTAATGGGATGTACCGGCTGCTTCAGTTAGTGCCCTTTGATTGGCAAACGAATGGTTGCCAAGAGGCCAGAAGGGTCAACGTTTGAAATCATGAGTTTTCCCTTATGGGCCTGAATGATGGACTGAGCAATCGAAAGCCCCAGACCCACGTTCCCAGTTTCATTGCTTCGGCTGTCGTCCCCTTGCACGAACGGTTCGAACACGCTCAATAATTGGTCGTCAGGGATGCCCGGACCAAAATCGCGAATTGAAATGATTGCTTGGTTTCTCTCAACCGCCAATGTCACGGCTGCGGATCCACCATGCCGAACTGCGTTATCGATGAGGTTTCCAAAGGCGCGGGTCAAACTGACCGGTCCCGCGACAATTTCAACACTAGATCGTCCTTCAAACGGGACACCGCGACTGGCACATATGCGCGCAAGAAGAACATCCAACGCAACCTCAACCATATGTTCATCGCTATGTCCGTCACGCCCGTAGGCAATCAAACCATCCGCCAATGCTGTCATTTCGTCGAGCGAGGCGATCATGCCGTTTTTCAGATCAGAGTCTTCGACCATCTCAAGGCGAATTCGAAGACTGGTCATCGGAGTCCGCAGATCATGCCCCACAGCAGCAACAACACGTAGGCGTTCTTTGTCAAAACGGCCGATTTCATCTTGCATTGTATTGAATGCATTTGCCGCGTCACGAATTTCTCGGGGACCCGAAGCAGTGACACGCATGTTGCGATTTCCAAGCGATACGGATCGCGCAACAACGGCAAGCTGATCCAAGGGGCGGGTCAATCGGCGCGAAAAGATTGCCCCGCCACTGATGGTTATCATGCCGAAAAATGCGAGTGCGGCCAGAACGGTATTTTCGTTTGAATAGCTGAACGGCGCTGCCGATATTCCGGTCGTTACATTCAGCCAAGCCGTGGCGGTATCGTCTGCGCTCAAAGCAACCGAGAACGCGACAGGCCTGTCGCTGCTCGGTAAGTCTAAGTCCAGTGTCAATCCGTCGCGAAGCAATCGATTTGACGCAAACACTTGCTCGCCGTTGAGCGCGTCGGCCACTTGACCTGCCATTCTCACTGCGCTGGGGGTCTCGGCTGTTTGACGCACTAGAGGCTCGGTAGTGATCGAAACCTGCGTCACCGATGAGGACGTCGCACGCGCAAAGTTTGACCGAGCGTTGGGTTGCAACGTTGTTAACGCATCATGCAAACCTGCAATACGACCCGTAAGAGCTGTTTCGTAAATCAGACGACTTTGTTTGGAATGGTTAACGCCTGCAAGGGACAATGCGAGGCCATACGACAAGCACATTGCTCCTATGATCAAAACAATAAGCTGAACGCTCAACCGGTCCGGAAGGAAGGTGCGAAGCCAGTTCATGATGCAGGTACAACGTCGATTACGTCAGCTTTCAGCTGATACCCACCGCCCCAATCCGTCACGATCAAGGTAGGTGTGTCAGTGTTGGGTTCAATTTTGCGGCGCAACCGACTTATGTGGTTATCAATTGCTCGGTCATAAGCCTTCTCCTGACGTCCCACTGTTTGTGCTAGCAACATGGTTCGGCTTAGCGTTGTACGAGGGCGATCCAAGAAACAAATGAGAAGCTTATTTTCACCTGATGACAAAGGAACGCGATGTCCGTTGTCATGCAGCACAGACTGACATTCAGGATCATGAGTCCACGGCCCAAACCTCCGTGGTAATTGGGCATTTTGGGCGACAGCTTGCGGCATCCGCCGCCAGATTGCGCGGGCACGCGCGACGAGTTCGCGTGGATTGAACGGTTTGCTCATATAGTCATCCGCGCCCAGTTCCAGTCCGACGATCCGGTCAACATCTGTCACCATTGCCGTCAGCAGTATTACAGGGATTTCGGTGTTTTCATGTACCCACCTGCACAAAGACAGACCGTCCTCGCCTGGCATCATGATGTCGAGCACGATAAGATCGATACCACGGCCCGCGATCGTCTTTCGCGCCTCGGATGCATCCGCAGCGAGATTCGCCTCAAAGCCATGTTTGCGTAAATAAACTGCAAGAGGTTCGCGGATGTCGCGTGCATCATCTACGATCAGAAACGTTTGGTTCGTATTTTGCATAAGATGGTCACCGAATGTGGATAGATAGACGATGAGGTACGACCAACAAGCACGCAAGCCCAGTTTATGTTGGTCTTTCCCGGTTGCCAATAAAGTTTGTCGCAAAATGTATCAAATTCCAACGTTGATACATTTTGCGACAAAAAATTCATGGCGTGTCCCGAAATGGGCTGACAGCTTGGACATTGTGAATGTGTCACGCGGCCAACGTAACAACCACAAAGGTTTAACAAATGCTCCCATCGCCATTGAGGTCTTTGTCGTGTTTTATCGCGATCGCAATCGCGACGCCGGTCACAGCGCAGGGCCCGCAGCTTCAAACCCCTGCACCGGTTATCTTTTTAGCAGATAATCTGGACGAACCAGATCAGTTGGGATGGTGCATTGACACCTTAGGACGCGGATTTGCGGATCGGTTGCAGGCCCATTCGTGCAAGCCCCAGGGCGGAGACGTGCAGTTTACGTATTCCGAGATTGACGGAACCATTCAGTCAGTGGCCTTTCCCGGCACGTGCATGGAACGACTGAACAATGAGACCCCAGTCTTCGGATTGCTGCAATGCGATGCGCAAAATCCCAATCAAACTTTCGCATATGATGGTGCGGCACAGACGTTTTCGCCTGCGTCCTCTCCAGACCTCTGCATCGCTGTCGGGGATATACTTAGCCAAGCGGGGCCGTTCTCTTCAAGAGATCTGATCTTAGCACCCTGCGACACACACCCTCAAACACACTTGCAATGGATTGTCCGCGAATGACTGCTCTAGCCAACCTTGATCGCCGCGGATTTTTGAAAACATCCACTGCGCTTGTCACGCTCTGCGCTGCAGGCATCGTCATCCCAAAAGTCTTGCGGGCGGCGACCCACACGATCACCCTAGACGTGACCGAAGTTAATGGTAGCCCAACCTACAATGGCCTATCACCCGGCCCGACAATTTACGCAGCGCCCGGCGATATCATTGACGTACATCTGATCAATTCGCTGCCAAGACTTGATGATGACTGTACAGATAGTCCGAATTCGTTTCATGGCCTAAACACAACGAATTTCCACACCCACGGATTGCACGTATCGCCCACGACAGATTCCAGCGGCGAATTCGACGCAGACAATGTTTATATCAGCATCACGCCCAAAGACCAGTTTGTGCCTTGTGATGAAATTTGCGGCGAAAGCGTCAAGGCGACTTTCCGTAATGGGGAAGCACACTACCGGTTTGAGATTGGCGAAGATCACGCGACAGGAACGTTCTGGTATCACGCGCACAAACACGGATCGACCGCTCGGCAGGTTGGTGCAGGGCTCTCGGGTCCGTTGATTATCACCGACCGAGCAGGTGACATGCCTGACTACATCGCTGATGCTCCGGAACGGATCATCATGCTGATGAACCAAGGCGTTGTGCTTGTTGACCCCGCGGGCGGTGGCACGTTGAACCCAACCATTACACTTCAGCCCGGACAGGTCGAACGTTGGCGCGTGATCAATGCGCAAACGGGTACAGCCGGCTTCTCGTATCTTCAGGTAGGGGTGCCCAGTATTGAAATGTACTTGATTGCGTTTGACGGTCTGACATTGGACAACCGTGTGCGCGTTGAGATTGATAACAATGAGGAACCTTGGTTAAACCCAGCCGCGCTCGCCCCCGGAAACAGGGCCGACTTCATGGTCCGAGTGCCTCTGGACGCTGACGCAGATCAATCGTCATTTGGTCTTACAACGGGCATAGGCGCGATTTTCGGACTTGGCCCCAGTACAACAGCTGCGCAACTGTCTGTCGGTATTGCAGGCGATCCAATTGATGCCCTTTGGTCAGATGATGTGATGTTGCCGGGATCAGGTTTAATCCCATTTGACGACACCGCGCTTTCGGCGCGCACCATTCAATTTTCACCCCAATTTACGATCGGCAATGAGGCATTTGATGGGGACACAAAACAAACGATGGACCTTGGCACGGCTGAAGAATGGACAATTCAGAATGCGACGGGTGGCATCCATGTGTTCCACATCCACGTAAATCCGTTCTTCATTACCCACATCAACGGGCAGGAATTACCAGCGAACAGCCCGCTGCGCCGTTGGCAAGATACCATTGGCCTGCCAACTGGCACGCGCGCCATCCCCGGCACGGTCCGCTACAAAACGAGGTTCGAGACGTTTAAAGGTAAGTTTGTCATTCACTGCCACATCTTGCGACACGAAGACATGGGAATGATGCAAACAGTCGAGGTTGTGTAGTGACAAGCTTGGGCCAGATCTCGCCCTTCGTTCGGCAGAACTGGCTGCTTGTTTCGGTGTTAATTCTGGCGTCGGTTTTCGCCGTATGGTTTGCGGCACAGGTCACATTGAATTTTCTCTATTTCAATGATCCCAACAATGTCGATGTTGATCTCAAACCATGGATGTCGCCGCGTTTTATCGTATTGACCTATGATCTGCCTAGGCCGTTCGTGTTCGAAATTCTGAGACTAGACGAGGACGCCGATAGCGGCCAACGACTAAAACATGTGGCCGAAGACCTCGGGCTGACGTTGGACGAGCTAACCACACAAGTGCGTGCTGCAGCACAGGACTATCGGGCGGCTCAGCCATGATAGAGACGATCCTCGCACTTGTGCCGGACTATGGCCTGATCCTCGTCTTTTTCGTTGTGTTGCTCGCATGTTTGGCCGCACCCTTGCCAGCATCCGTTCTGGTGTTGACGGCAGGTAGCTTTGCCGCGTCAGGAGACTTGTCACTAAGCATGACTCTTATCACAACGTGTTTGGCGTTTGTGATCGGTGACCAGATAGCATTCGCTCTCGCAGGTCGTCTTGGGTCGCGTTTGATGCCACGTTTTGCCCAATCGCCGCGTGTTGGGCCCATTCTCAAGCGGAGTGAGGCTCTGCTGCAAAGGCACGGTGCGCTCGCCGTATTCCTGAGCCACACAATCCTGAGCCCCACTTGTCCCTACATCAGCTATCTGAGCGGCGCTGGTGGATTATCGTGGCGCGTTTTCTCCGCAGTTGCAATTCCTGGCGCTCTTGTTTGGAGCGCAGGCTATGTTGGCCTTGGGTATGTCTTCGCGTCTCAGCTGGACCAGGTAGCAACCTTGCTGAGCAACTTCTTTGGCGTTGTTCTCGCCTTAGCGATTGCGATTGGAGCATTGCTCCTCCTCAAAAGCCGTTGGGCTGATCGGCCTGTTTCAGAACCACAAACGTCATCGTAATTCTTCACAGCTCCTGAAAGGAAAAAATATGACCAAAAAACTGAGTTGCACAGCCGCTGCCCTTATCCTCGCGCCGATAGCAGGATGGGCACAACCAAATGTCCTTCTCATCATCGCTGATGACATGGGACTTGATGCATCGTTTTGTTATGAACTTGGCGACCAACAAGCACCAATGCCAAACATCGAAGCGATGTGCGAATCTGGGATTGTGTTCGAAAATGCTTACGCGGCACCCACCTGTTCGCCGACACGCGCCACGATCATGAGCGGCCAATATGGGTTCCGCACAGGCGTTGGGGCGCCGATCGACCGGAGCGGTAGCGATAGCCTTTCACCAGATACACCGACTCTGTTCGATGCCCTGGCACCGACCGGGTATGCGTCAAACGTCATCGGAAAATGGCATATTTCTGGGCGCGACCTTGGCTATGACTTGCCATCACAGATGGGTGTGTCCGATTACTTTGGTCTGTATGATGGTGGCGTGCAGGACTACTTCAACTGGACCGCCATCGAGGATGGTCAGTTCGTTGAGATTGAGGGCTACACCACAACCGTCTTGACCGACCGCGCAATTGATTGGATTGATGGCCAGAACGAAGACCCTTGGTTCCTCTGGCTCGCCTACAACGCACCCCATTCACCGTTCCACCTTCCTCCCGCCGATCTACATAGCTTTGATGAATTGTCTGATGACGCAGACGCAGTAGCGGAAAACCCGCTGCCCTATTATCAAGCAATGCTTGAGGCGTTGGATACGGAAATTGGACGCCTGATGGCCTCTATGTCTGATGAGGAACGGGCAAATACGGTCTTCATTTTCATTGGCGACAATGGAACACCAAACCAGGTGATTGGCGACCTTTACGGTGACCACAATGCAAAAGGGACGATCTATGATAGTGGAACACGCGTGCCTCTGGTCATCTCAGGACCCGGAGTTGTTGCAGGACGCACCGACGCGTTTGTGAACACAACCGACCTGAATGCAACGATTGCTGGTCTGGTAGGCGCGACAGTCGATACACAGGACTCTATTGATTTTGGACCCGTGCTGGAGGGCGACGAGGGAAGCCGCGACTTCATCTACATCGAACACTTCACCAGCCGTGAAACAAAGGGTGGCGGTAGTTATGGTTGGTCAATGCGCGAAGGCTCCTTTAAGTCGATCAATCCAGAGGACGCGCCCGCCGAACTGTACAACCTCGCTGATGATCCGCTTGAACAGGTCAACCTGCTTGCCAATGGTGGTACATCTGAATTCCTTGCCATTGCTGCGGACTTGCAAACGCGGCGGGATGCCCTGATTGCGACCGGTAACTGATCAAGTTTTGAAAATTGAGACCCCGGCGACCAGACTGTAAACGTGACCGGGGCCTCATTCTAACAGACTGATCTCGCGAGGTATGGTGAGGCCCGCACTGCGACGAAAACTTCGATTTGCCACGTTTAATATCTTAAAAAGCCAATGGAGTGAGACATGCGATTGACCGACCGGCTTATCCCAATCATTGCCCTTGTTGTTTTGGGGTCGGCATCTTTGCTGGCGATCGCAACATCCCAAACACTCGCTATCAATGGGAAAGTGCCTGCCATCTATCTGGCACACAAGATTGGATTGGTTTCCTGCTAGGGTCAGATCCACATGTCCACAAAGAACCGACCCGCTGAATAATATTTGCTGCAAATGGAGATATGGACGATGATTTTTGACACTGCTTCCCTTAAAAAAACCATCCCGACCCAAAAGGTAAGACCATGAAAACCAAAACCACAGCCATCTCACTTTCGGTGATCGCATTAAGTGCCGCACTTGGCATAGCGTTCCTGTCGCCCGCCAATGCGCAAGATACATCGAGCGTTGACACCAGAGCCGCCGTTGCATCGGCGGACTGGGCTGAAAATGTAACCATAACCTTTGATGACACAGCGGATACGTTCACGTTTAAATCAAACGGCATCCCTGATCACGGGTTTGCAGAGCAGTACCTGATCCCAACCGATCCAACTGATCAACCGTTTTCAGATAAGCCTGCTGAATTCTTTGATGTTGTGAACTCCGCCGACTACTTCGTGGAAACGCCCATCGATACGACAATCACGACATCTCCGGCGTACTCAGAAGAGGTGACAGAAACGTCACTAGGCCGCATTGGAGTGTCGTTGAGTGGCGCGCAAATCTTCAACGATTATGAAGACAGGGAACGGGCCGTTGTTGCGCAGGACGATCAAGTGATCCACGACCATGTCGCCTTTCTTGACGCGTGTAATGGGCACACATTGGTCGACGGGTCCGGCTATCACTACCACGGTATTCCCGTTTGCTTGACCGTTCGTTTGGATGTCGAAGGCGAGCATTCTTATATGCTGGGCGTCCTTGAAGACGGCTTTCCGGTCTACGCCAACCAAGACCTCAACGGCGAAGAAATCGGCAGCGATGAGTTGGATGAATGCAGCGGCCACGTCGGGGCCACGCCGGAGTTCCTAGATGGCATCTACCACTATCACCTGACGGCGGACGAAGCCCCTTACATGATCGACTGCTACCACGGCGAGATTGAGCAAGCCTCTGGCCCAACGGGCAGCGGTGGTCCTGATCTGACCGAGGCGGCAACAGCACTCGGGGTCAGCGTAGATACCTTGCGTGACGCCCTTGGCGGCGGTGGCCCACCTGACTTTGACGCCGCGGCCGAAACTCTGGGCATTAGCGTAGACGCGCTTATGGCTGTCTTGCCTGCGCCGCCACAATGACGGCCAGTATGAGAAATAATGGTTGGAGCGCAGCGGGCCTTGCCGCTGCGTTTCTTCTCACCGTCGCCGCCCCTATAAACGCACAGCAGTCTGACATGGACATGTCCAGTACGGAACACGACATGTCAGAAATGTCCGATGAAGGCGTCGAACACGACCACCCAGCACGGCCTGTCGACCCCGACTTACCCATCCCCAGCCTAACACATCTCGCCTTTCCAGATGCGATTGACGGCTACAATGTACAGATTTTGGTGCAGAATTTCACCTTCACACCTGCTGCAATAAACCGCGCCGTGGTCCCCAACGAAGGTCATGCGCATATCTATATTAATGGCGTAAAAATCGCACGGGTCTATGGCAACTGGTATCATCTACCGTCATCATCATTTTCCCTCGGCGTTAATGCACTGACGGTCACGCTGAACGCAAATGATCACAGCACGTGGGCAACAATCGACGGTGATCTGATCGCATCCACTGTTCCAGTCATTCGCCCACAAAGCGGGAACTGATCAATGTGTTGGTCTCCACTGTAGTTGATTGAAGCCGACATTAATGCGCCGCGCAGCACCGGTGAGTTAGGGCTCAAAACGGTCTGATGCACACGCGGCATTGTACATCTGCATGACAGGTCCAAAGCAGTCATAGCAGATTGTGCTATAATCCATCGTGGGTGCGGTGCCGACGTTTGGGTTTGGAGGGAGGTATGGAGGGCAAAATATGCCTAGAGTACAACTTCCAGCAACCACCCCAAAACACCGAGCCTGGAACAAAGGTCGCCTCATCGGCCAAAAGCGACCCTTGCTGCCAAAACAGGTCTGGGCCATCCGAGCGCGTCTCGAATTGGCAAATAATCTGCGTGATCTGGCACTTTTCAATGTCGCAATCGACAGTAAGTTGCGTGGATGCGACTTAGTATGCCTCAAAGTGAGCGACCTCGTTAACGCCGATCAGGTTCGCGAACGCGTTTCCGTCGTACAGAGTAAGACGAAGCGGCCGGTTCAGTTTGAACTGACAGAAAATACGCGTGATTCTGTAGCCAACTGGGTCAGAAGTCCTGAAATGTTGAAAGTCAGCTTCATGTTTCCAAGTCGCTTCCACGAACACCCACACATTTCGACCCGCCAATACCTATGCTAATTCTCCGTTTCGTCAGTTAAGGCCGATCGCAGCGTGTGAGCAGTTTGAGTTCAACCACTTCTGGTGCGATCGAATGGCCGGTTCAGGGAAACCTGCTACATTGCGTAGGTTCTTGTGCTGCATGTGGAAAAGAATGCTGCATGAGCACACGCTGCGCATGCAAAAGGCCGCTTAGTCCGCATAGCGGACCTTGAACGCCAACGCGGGGAAGGCTGCTTTGACATCTTCAATTTTGTTTGCGCACACTATATCTTTCCTGAGCAACCTTATGCTTTTTTGATGTGCATTTTTGTGATTGAAATCAAAGGGTCAAAAACAGAGCTGAGCACGCTTCCCCTTTTTCTGACAATACTTGTGTCAGTGTGTGTCGTTCGACATCCAAACACCGTTTTTTCGACAAAAGTCGGTTTTCGGGGTTTTGGCGATCATGTGCGATTCAAGATGCCTTCAACTTCGCTCCGTAAGTACAGCCCGCCATAACTCTCGCCATTGGGCGCGAAAGGCCCGATGCCAGCGGCATTGAGCTTAGAAATAATTACGCGCCGATCCGCGCCGGCCTCTCTTGCCATCGTTGATGGTGTCATGAAACGCGCGTGGAATGCCTCTTGATCGGCTTGAGAGACGTAGGTTCGCATTCCTCCCCATTTAGGGCGAGGCACGCGAGTTGAAGGTGTGTGTCCTGCGGCGGACAGCCTTTCGAACCAACCCTCACCACGTTTCCCGATGCTTCGATCAAATGCGGCTGCGGTCATATGTGAATGATTGGGAGCTGGGCGGGTTTTGGGGGCCAGTCCATTGATTTCCGCTTTCAAGACGCAAAAGCTGGCATATCCTTTAACATCCGTGCGCCGGCCCAAATTGAGTCTTCCGTCGCGGATCGCGGCAATAATTGTGCCGACTTTGATCGACGCACGGCTCTTGGCGCGTTGAATGCATTCCCAGTGCTTGTCAGTCGGATCAACTGGCACAGCCATTTCCATTAGCTCCGCGACCAACATCAATCCATCGGAAACACGCCACGGCGATTTGATCGTTGGAATGTCGATGCGTGGAACCAAAATCCCATCTGCCACCAAAGATGCGAACTGGGAGCGAGTTGCCCCCATGGCAAGTTCCATTTCAATTGGGCCAACAAGTGTGGGGATTTCTGAAAGCAAAGCTGCATATTTGGCCGCATCGAACGTCTTACGGGCAACGGGCCTTGCATCGCCTTCATCAAATGCACTGGCCGCGACGAGGAATTGGTCGAGTAGAAACGCGCCAATCCCCGTTTCCGTCGCAGCAGAACTGATGGAATGCAACGTTCGCACGGATTGGGTTGCGCCGAGGAGATCCTCGCCAGCCGCGACGGGCCAGACATCCAGGATACAATCCCTGAGTAAATCTCGAAAAGGTGCAAAGGCTTCTTCATCCAAATAGTCTTTGCTCAAACTGGAGTACAATCCGCCGAAAGCCTTCTTGGGACCATCGTGAGCACCGTCTGCAAAGGCGGCAAGCGCATCCAATGCATCGCGTATTGCCACTTCGCCTTGGTGGGCAACATCGAAACCTCTGGCCTGTGCCGATCGTCGTTGCGCAATGGCGTCCAGCAAAGTGGGCGGATCTAACCGAAGCAATTCCGTACCCAGCAATCGACATAATGTTGTCGCTGCGTACAATGAGTGTTGGGCAAGCCAAGTCTTATCTTGGCCGGTTCCCAAGCGTTCATCGATCCAATGATCATACGGTGATGGCTTGACGTATTGTTGGTCAAAGTCGCTGTTCATGAGTCTTGGCAGGATTTCAGGAAGCCGCTCCGAATAATCATACCGAGCTGTCCGGTTGGACTTATCCCACAACGGAACCAAAATATGGCTGTGGTCAAGACAGACGCTTACTTCTCGTAACTGCCAGTGCCCTCGCATCACCATATGCTGCAAAGGTTTGCCAGTATCTTTCTGAGCATCCTCACGAAGGCAGATGGGGCATCCTCGGACCACGGGGTTCACGATCGCACGTGTTACGAAAACCTCGCCGCGAAAACCAGTCCGGACATCTCCGATCTGACGTCCTGTCCATGAAATGAGCTCCGCCAGTTGATCCGGGTTCAAGGCACCACAAATTGCGAGCTGTCTTAAAGCGGTTTCATCAAGATGAACTACTCTCTTGAGCGAGAAACCCATGTCCAATGCAAAGTCTGTGCAGCCCACACCATTCATGGCGGCGATGCGGGACAGAAAAGAGGGCACCGTTTCTCGTTGCATCGGTGCTGGCCGTAATGGGAGGGGACTTGGCACGTATGTCCTGACGTCGAGTTCTGAAATTGATCTCCACCAAATTGGAGGCTGCTACGTTTTTTGTCCATCGATCAAGAAGGGCCGTTCATGTCGATCGACACCAATGGCGGAAACCGGACTTTCGCTGCAATCGCGAAGGGATGAGGGCCAGTCGGCCAAAGCGGACAATGGCCACATGATCACATAAATTGTTTGTTGCTGGAGGCATCGCCACCTGTTTCCAGAACGTCCCAAGTCGGGCATTTTCTGTTTGAAAAGGCTCTGCTCAAATTCGTATAAGCTCGTATTTGGACCTTTGGGCCTTATGGTTCAGCTCTTCAATGATACTCAAATATTAGTCCGGAGCAATATGTCAATCCGGATATTTTCTTGCGATCCAACTGTGCGCCGTTGATCTACATTTCCCTTCAACCTGCGAATTGCACTCCGGACAATATGCCCGGCATCTTGTGCTATGACGCCGTCCAGCGTTTGAGCACGTAAAGCATGTTCCGTATAAGGCGTGCGTTCATGCGCGATTTTGATAATCGATGGGTCGATGTCCAGATCCTGAAGGATGGTGAGTGGTTTCCGTGCCTCGGTTGCCATGACGTAAATGCCGACTGTGTCAGCGTTGTTCGCGAGGCTGGCAGCAATAATCTCGCGTGCACGGGCTTCATTGCCATAAGTCTCAAGTGAGGGAAGGACGCGCAACTGGTCGAATTCGGCGTTTATTTCTTCATCAAAGCCCAGACGGCGCTCGAGGCTGTCACGCGATTGCATGCTTTCCGCAATCACCATGATGGACCCCTCTTGTGGCCCAATGAATTGCCCAAGTAGAAGGGCCGCGGTTGCCCCGGCGGCGCGGTTGTTGATGCCCACCCAGTCAGCATCCATCATCGTTTGGTTCGAGATAAAGGGCAGCGCTGCGATGCCGCGATCTTGAACACGTGAAATCGCGTCGCGCACCTGTGGGGTTTCTGGCGACATAATAGCGACGCCAGTCACCTCATGCGGTGACAGGCTATCCAAAAAGTCTGAAATGCTGTGCGGATTATTTTCATCGATATGCCTTACGTCGCAAAAGACATGGTCGGTTGAGAAGATTTCTGCAGCCTCATCGATATGCTGCACGATGCGTTCCAAAAACTGATCACCTGAGCGTGGTAGGGCAAAGACAAAGCGGTAGCGTTGGGATTTCGCCAAATTTGCCGCCTGTAAGTTACGAACGAATCCCAGGTCTTTGATGGCCTGTTGCACGCGATCGACGGTCTTTTGCTTCACGCCATCGCGACCATTCAGGACGCGATCGACAGTTGCGCGACTGACGCCAGCCACTTTTGCAAGATCTTTTATTGTCGGCCTGAGCATCAGTTTTTGCGGCGCCATTATGGGTCTTTCTTCTATTTTATCAGGCTTTTGCTCGCCTGCAATCGCAAGGGCACTCAAGCGTATCTTCAAGCAATATACCCAATATTGAGGCACGTGTCTCATTCTTTTGTTGTTTTGAGGCACGTGCCTCACTAAGAAGGTTATCACGAGAGGGCGCGACGAGGAGGTCGGCCCAAGCAATAATCCATGGGAGGATAAATTCATGAAAATGAAACTGATGATGCACGCCGCGGCTGGCGCAATGATGGCCACCGGTGCTTTGGCTGATGGCCATGCAACGGATTTGACCCTGTGTTGGGCCGCTTGGGATCCCGCAAACTCACTGATCGAACTAAGCAAAGATTTTGAAGAACAGTCTGGCCACACCATGAACTTCGAGTTCGTGCCTTGGACCAGTTTTGCGGATCGTATGCTGAACGAGCTGAACTCGGGCGGGCAATTGTGCGACCTGATGATCGGCGACAGCCAATGGATCGGTGGCGGCGCTGAAAACGGTCACTACGTAAAGCTGAACGATTTCTTTGATGCGAACGGCATTAGCATGGATGACTTCTTGCCAGCGACCGTAACCGGTTATGCTGAATGGCCAAAGAACACTCCGAACTACTACGCGCTGCCTGCCTATGCTGACGTTGTTGGTTGGACTTACCGCAAAGATTGGTTTGAGCGTCCAGAGCTTCAGACTGAATTCATGGACACCTACGGCTACGCGCTGGCCGCGCCTGAAACCCTTGGTCAGTTGAAAGACATAGCTGAATTCTTCCAGGGCCGCGACATCGACGGCACGACTGTTTACGGTGCTGCGATCTACACAGAGCGTGGGTCCGAGGGCATTACGATGGGCGTCACAAACGCGCTTTATAACTTCGGTTTCGAATATGAAAATCCTGATCAGCCTTATGATCTGGAGGGGTTCGTAAATTCCGAAGGGGCGGTTGCGGGCCTTGAGTTCTACAAAGAGCTCTATGACGTTGGTACACCTCCGGGTTCGTCCAACTGGTATATGGGCGAAAACATTGATGCCTTCCGTTCCGGTCAGGTTGCGATGCAGATGAACTTTGCATTCGTGTGGCCTGGTGTCGAAGCTGACGAAACAGTTGGTGGTGGCAATTCAGGATACTTCCCGAACCCAGCTGGTCCAGCGGGCCAGTTCGCACAGCTTGGCGGTCAGGGCATCTCGGTTGTTGCCTATTCTGAAAAGCAGGACGCTGCATTGGAATACATCCAGTGGTTTGCTCAACCTGAGGTTCAGCAACGTTGGTGGGATCTGGGCGGTGCATCCGCGCTACGTGCGGTCGTCGAAGCGCCTGATTTCGCAACCAGCCAGCCTTATGCGCAGACGTTCCTTGATAGCATGGCCATTGTGAAAGACTTCTGGGCAGAGCCTGCCTACGCAGATCTTTTGATTGCGACGCAAGAACGCATGCACAACTACGTCATCGCTGGTGAAGGCACTGCCCAAGAAGCGCTTGATGGTCTTGTCCGTGATTGGACCGAAGTCTTTGAGGACGAAGGTAAGCTTTAACCTACTCCCTGTTGGATGCCTTCCCTGAGTAGGCGTCTGATACTCTCCCTCCAATTGATGTGAACGCGTCGGTTGGAGGGGCTTTTAACTTACAATTTATACGCCACGGGCCGAATTTGCGTCTAAAGGAATTCCGATATGATAGTCTCCCCCATAGATAGGGTCGCCGCCAAAACACCGGACGGCGTCGCCCGACGCATAAAGGGCTTCTCGGATCGCACTATCGCGTGGATTTTTGTCGCACCAACGGTTTTCTTACTGCTGGCCGTGAACATTTTTCCGCTGATTTGGACGATCCGTCTTAGCTTCACAAACTTCCGCGTAAACCGACCAAACAATGATGTCGAATGGGTCGGCCTGCGCAATTATCAACGCATTCTGACCGACCCTGATGTGTGGAACACCATGCAGGCGACGGCACATTTCTTGATCTGGACTATCACGTTGCAGGTACTGATCGGCTTCACATTAGCATTTTTGATCAACAAGAAATTCAAAGGTAACGACATGTGGACGACGATTATTGTGTTTCCAATGATGTTGTCGCCTGCGGTTGTCGGTAACTTCTGGACTTTCCTGTATCAGCCACAAATCGGCCTGTTCAACTACGTAGTTGCGTTCTTTACGGGCGCTGACCCGGCAAGCTTTTCAATGATTGGAGACGTGCACCTCGCGCCCTGGGCCATTGTGATTGCTGATACATGGATGTGGACACCGTTTGTGATGCTGATCTGTTTGGCGGGGCTACGATCGATCCCTGATAGTATTTACGAGGCCGCCGAATGTGACCGTGCAAGCAAATGGCGCCAGTTCTGGACCATCACCATACCTATGGCGCTGCCGTTCCTGATGCTGGCTGTACTGTTCCGCGGGATCGAGAACTTCAAGATGTTCGATCTTGTCGTTCAACTGACGGGTGGGGGGCCGGGCAATACGACTACGCTCACGTCCATCGACCTCAAACGGGAAGCGTTTGAAAAATGGCGAACGGGGTATTCAAGTGCCTACGCTGTCATCCTGTTTGTCACCGTGTTCGGCCTCGCGTCGATCTATGTCAAAGCACTGAACAAGGTAAAAGAACGATGAGCTATTCAGCCACAGAGCCTACAAGAGGCACCAAATGGTTCGCCGGTATTGCCGTTGTTCTTTACGCGATCATCACCTTGATCCCGCTTCTTTGGATTGTTGCGACGGGGTTCAAATCACCCGCAGATTCCATTGCCTACCCACCGGTCGTGGTGTTTGAGCCAAGCCTTGAAGGGTATGTGAACCTGTTTACTGAACGAACGCGTGCGACAGACGACATGCTTGAGGCAGCAGGACCTGCGGTGACATGGTATGATGAAATCACACGCAATCGCGGCACGATCATTTCCGGCCCGTCGCGCTACGGTGAGCGGTTCTTGAACTCGGTCATCATCGGGTTTGGATCTACGTTACTCTGTATGATCTTGGGAACAGCCGCCGCCTATGCGTTCAGCCGTTTTAAGGTGCCGCTAAAGGACGATCTGTTGTTCTTCATCCTGTCCACGCGGATGATGCCGCCTATCGCCGTCGCAATTCCGATTTTCCTGATGTTTCGAAATCTCGGTCTCAACGACACGCACCTCGGAATGATCCTGCTCTATACTGCAGTAAACCTGTCGCTCTCGGTTTGGCTACTCAAGGGCTTTATAGATGAGATCCCGATCGAGTACGAAGAGGCGGCCTTGATTGACGGCTACACACGGTTCCAGGCGTTCTACAAAGTGGTCCTGCCACAGGCGGCCACAGGCATCGCATCCACGGCGATCTTCTGCCTTATCTTCGCATGGAACGAATACGCCTTTGCGGTTCTGCTTACGTCCGGCACCGCGCAAACAGCGCCACCGTTCATCCCGACAATCATCGGCACAAGCGGTAAAGATTGGCCCGCAGTAGCGGCGGGGGCCACGATCTTTCTCGTGCCTGTCATGGTCTTCACCATCCTGCTTCGCAAACACCTGTTGCGCGGGATCACATTCGGGGCGGTTCGTAAATGATCACCTTTTTAAGTACATTCATAAGTGGACTTTTGCGGTTTCGCCGTGGGTCTTGGGAAATGTTGGCGACCATTCTTATTGCGTTAGGGGTCTTCATGTTGATGCAGCCTTTCTTGCTGGGCCTTTACAGCTATTCCTTCATTGTAACCCTTGTCGGCACGGTGATGTTCATCATCGTTAGCCACTTTCCGGAGTGACCCATGGCACAAATTAGAATTGAAAGTGTGCGCAAGGATTTCGGTTCGTTCAATGCGGTGAAATCTTCGACGTTCACGATTGAAGATGGTGAATTCTTCATGTTGTTGGGCCCATCGGGCTGCGGCAAGACAACGACACTGCGGATGATGGCGGGGTTAGAACTGCCGACATCCGGAGAGATCTATATCGACGGTGAAGAGGTTAGTCAAAAACCAGCGAGCCAGCGCGATATCGCCTTCGTCTTCCAGATGTTCGCGTTGTACCCACATATGAACGTCGGCAAAAACATCAGCTATCCATTGCTTTGCCAGGGTATGCCTAAGGCGCAGGTTCGCAAGAAGGTAGGTGAGATCGCTGAAATTCTTGGCATTACCGACATTCTCAAGAAACCTGTTGGTGGCCTATCTGGTGGTGACCGTCAGCGTGTTGCGCTTGGTCGCGCCATCGTTCGCGACCCCAAGGCGTTCTTTATGGACGAGCCATTGGGTGCACTTGATGCGGAATTTCGCGAACACATGTCCGAGGAACTCCGCAACCTTCACGACCGTATGAACGCAACGACGGTCTACGTCACCCATGACCAGCTTGAGGCCATGCAGATGGGCGACAAGATCGTCGTGATGAACCACGGTTCTGTTGAACAGTTCGGCGTACCGCAAGAGATCTACGACTGGCCTGCAACGAAATTTGTGGCGCAGTTTATTGGCTCACCCTGTATGAACTTCCTCGATTTCAAAGGTAAAGTTGCGGGCGGGCAGGCATCGGTTCAGCTTAATGATGTTGTTTTGAACATGCCGGAATTGCTGGACGGTGCGAGTGGTGACCTCACCTTCGGTGTGCGGCCAGAACATGTCCATCTTGATGATGCAGCACCTTATCGTGGCAAAGTCGTCGCCACGGAATACCTTGGCACGACGCAGATCATCACGCTCGATACCCCGAACGGTCAGATCAAAGCACGCGAAGCCTCTCTGAAAAACGTCGCCGTTGGTGCGCAAATTGGCCTGCGTTTTGATGCGCGCACCGTAACCATTTTCGATGCATCGACAGGGCGCGCCCTGCGCAGTCATGCCAACCAAGGAGTGTTGTCCCATGGCTGAAGTCACCCTTACGAATGTGTCCAAATCCTTTGGTGAGGACGTTGCATTGGACGATGTGACCATGACCGTCCCTGATGGTTCGTTTGTCGTTCTGCTTGGCCCCACGGGCGCGGGCAAAACGACGACACTGCGCATGGTGTCAGGCCTTGATAAACCCGACAAGGGCGGCATCACAATTGGCGGGCGCGACATGGCGGGGATGACGCCCGCACAACGTGATGTGACGATGGTGTTTCAGCAATACTCGCTTTATCCACATTTGACTGTGCGTCAAAACCTTGAATTTCCACTCAAGTCGCCGATCCTGCGCACCCCTCAGCCAGAGATTGATCGAAAAGTGAACGAGGTCGCCGAAGTACTGCAGATCAGCCACAAGCTGGACAACAAAGCCACGGCCTTGTCGGGTGGCGAAATGCAGCGCGTGTCCATTGGTCGTGCCTTGGTGCGCCAACCGTCGGTTTATCTGATGGATGAACCGCTGAGTTCGCTGGACGCCAAACTTCGCTCAGACTTGCGGATCGAGCTGAAAGGCATTCAGGCAAATTCCGGTGCGACGCTTCTGTATGTGACTCATGACCAAATTGAAGCCATGACAATGGCGACCCACGTCGGCGTTTTGGACAATGGCAAGCTGGTGCAATTTGGCACACCGCGTGAATTGTACGAAAACCCCGTCAGCGTTTACGCTGCCAGCCGTCTTGGACAGCCGCGCATCAACGTTCTGCCCGCAGATATCTTTGGCGGCGCGCCCGGTGCGGCCACTCATATCGGGCTGCGCCCTGAACAGATTTTGCAAGGGGACGGCGAAGACAGCACCGTGCACCGCGTTGAACATCTTGGCGATCAAACGCGCCTGCATCTGTCATTCAAGTCCCACGATTTGATTACCGTCACAGATGCACACACTGATCTTAAAACGGGCGATATCGTTAAAATTCGTCCGCACAAAGCACTCTATTTTGGCGCCGATGGCGCACGCGTTGCGTAAGGGGAAATGGCCATGAAGCAGTTTATAAACAACAAAGAAGACATGGTGACAGACGCCATCAACGGAACGATTGCATCATCGGGCGGCAAGCTTGCGCGTCTTGATGGCTATCCACATATCCGCGTCGTGGTGCGTAGCGATTGGGGTAAATCCAAGGTGGCATTGGTATCGGGCGGTGGTTCTGGTCATGAACCTGCACACGCAGGCTTTGTGGGTGCTGGTATGCTAACCGCAGCGGTTTGCGGTGACGTGTTTGCCTCCCCCTCTGCAGACGCGGTTCTGGCTGGTATATTGGCCGTCACGGGACCGGCAGGGTGTCTGTTGATTGTCAAAAACTACACCGGTGATCGACTGAACTTTGGTCTTGCCGCCGAACGTGCACGCGCATTTGGACACAAGGTGTCGATGGTCATTTTGGACGATGACGTCGCGCTTCCCGATCTGCCACAAGCACGCGGTTTGGCAGGTACGCTCTTCGTTCACAAAATCGCGGGGGCAATGGCTGAAAACGGGGCCTCACTTGAGGAGTGCACCAAGGCTGCGAAACGTGTGATCAAGAATAGCCGTAGCATTGGTATGTCACTGGACACCTGTACTGTTCCTGGATCGCCCAAAGAAAACCGCATTCCCGAAGGAATGGCTGAACTGGGTTTGGGCATTCACGGCGAAGCAGGGGTCGAACAAGTCGTATCATCAGGCGCTAAAGACGCCGTTGCGAAAGTCGTGGAAAAGCTTGTCCCGACGATGGCGGATGCACAGCATGCCGTTCTAATCAACAACCTTGGTGGGGCGTCCGTGTTGGAGATGTCGATCCTGACGCAGGACCTTTTGTCATCTGACATCAAAGACAGAATCAAATACATCATAGGTCCAAATGCTATGATGACCGCATTGGATATGCATGGGTTTTCAATTTCCGTGGTTGAGCTAACCAAGGCCGATGAAGCATTGCTATTGCAGCCTGTCGATGTTGTCGGCTGGCCTGGATGTAACCCACGTACACCTACGAAAGTATTGCCATTGCCCGATGGTCTTTCGCCGATCCGTGCGCCCGCATCGCCACATGCAGCAACAAAAGCTTTCCTGACAACGTGCTGCGAAATTTTGATCGCATCTGAAGCTGATCTGAACGTCCTTGACGCTAAGTCTGGTGATGGTGACACAGGATCGACGCTTGCCACGGCTGGCAAAGCTCTGATCGAGGCTATGGATACGTTGCCTTTGGCAGATCACACCCAGCTTTATCGTGCGATTGGGTTGGAACTCAGCCAGACTATGGGCGGATCTTCCGGCGTATTGTTGGCAATCTTTTTTGCGGCGGCAGGGGATGCCTCGGCATCGGGAAAGCCAATGCGCGCTGCCTTGCAGGCAGGTCTGGAACGGATGCGCCAAGTTGGAGGTGCGAACCCCGGTGACCGCACGATGGTAGATGCACTGGCCCCTGCGCTTGACGCGCTGGATGCGGGCCTCACGTCTGCATCGAATGCTGCGCGCAAAGGCGCGGACTACACAGCAACGCTGACGACCGCAAAGGCGGGACGCGCAACGTATATCAACGCCGAACAGCTGGAGGGTCACATCGATCCAGGTGCTGAAGCTGTCGCCCGCCTGTTCGAGCATTTGGCATCATGAATCATCAATTGCAGCAAACGTTGAACATTGTTCTTGCACGACGCGTGTAAGAACTTGATCTGGTCGGGTTACACGAATGGCCGCAATGACGAGCTGCGCTGCAGCATTTTGATCAGGTGGTGAAGGTCCGCAATGGGCCGAGAGTGTCGTTACTTGCAAACAGGTCCAGTCTACCTTTTTTGTGCAATCAATTGGGTCAAGACATCGCCGGCAATTTCAAACGAACGGACCCGTGCAGAGTGATCGTGGATCATGCCTGTCACCAAAAGCTCGTCGGGCCGGTACTTGTCGATGATGGCACTTATTTGCTTTTAACCGTCGAAGGCGAACCCGTTGCATGCAACTCACGGTAAATTTTGAGAGTGCAGGTGTAGGTTCTTGTTGTTGTTAGAGTGCGACGTGTTTAGGGTATTTCTGACATTCATGGACTGCCCAGAAACGTTCAGGCTGAAAGATCGGTTCGAGGAGGGGGGCTCTCGTGTCTGGATTGTCTGATCCAGTATGTGGCTCTTTAACGATACGGGTGCCGTTGCCCTTTACTGCAATCGCGTGCAGCGCAAGACAACGGCGGGGGGCGGATCTTTTCCTGCTAGGTCGTGATGGACCGTGGAAGAGTAGGGTCGCCCTCATTTGTTCCAATGACCTGAAGAGATATTTGGGCTTCAGGTCCGTATGGCAAGACAATGCAGAACAGACATCTGCCATTCGGTCCCCTTATTTTTCATCAAGGCTTCGATGATTGCCATTAAGATTGAGTCGCTCGGGCCCCTTCGATAAGCGCCACTATCTTTTCATTGCCCGCCCCACGAATACTGCCCGGCAGTGCATGCCTGCATGCACGAGAGGGGGCTTCCACAGCTTGGCGTTCTCGCGAGGCGGGATGACAGCATTTGCAGTGCGCGCAACAATCGCATCGTGGTATTTGCAGGTATCGTAAGCACCGTCCTCGGTGACGCTGCGCCAGTGCGCGATCGATCGCAAAAGGTCGTGTCATGCACATGCGCTTTGCGTACCTTAAAACTACGCCGCCAGATTAACGCGCCACATTACGCGCCGTTGTTTTTTGAAGCTGATGTTCACGCCAGACGGTGTAAAGCCCCGACGACAGGATCAGCCCAATCCCACACCATGCCACTGCGTCTGGCCATGTGCCAAACACCAAGACGCCCAACGCTATGCTGAGCGGCATCGCTAGGTATTCCACTGGCGCAACAATTGCCGCTTCAACCAATCGATAGGCTTGTGAGATGCAATAGCCCCC
>JAWUXS010000035.1:0-20950 GCA_034111185.1 Paracoccaceae bacterium
GAGACCATGTGCTGTTCAATCACACCACCAATAGCGGCCAAGATAGACGGCACATATTTACCCTGCATCCAAGCACCACCGCGCGGATCGAACACGGCTTTCAGCTCTTCTACGACAAATGACACGTCGCCACCGCGCCGGAACACGGCAGAGATCATACGTGTCAGGGCAACTGTCCACGCAAAGTGCTCCATGTTCTTAGAGTTGATGAACACTTCGAACGGGCGGCGATGCCCTGCGACGACCAAATCATTCACAGTAATGTAGATCGCATGCTCTGAGTCGGGCCACTTCAGTTTGTAGGTCGCGCCATCAAGTTCCTGCGGGCGGTCCAGTGGTTCAGCAAGGTAGACGATTTCAGAATTGTTATCGTCGCCGATGACCTTAACAGGCGTTTCTTTTTCTTCAGAAACAGAAAGGACAGAACCAGTTACATCGTTCGGACGGTAGGTTGTGCACCCCTTACACCCCTGATCCCAAGCGGCCATGTAAACCTCTTTGAAATCATCAAAGCTGATGTCTTCTGGACAGTTGATCGTCTTGGAGATTGAGCTATCGATCCATTTCTGGGCCGCAGCCTGCATCCGTACGTGATCAAGCGGCGCAAGCGTTTGTGCGTTCACAAAGTAATCTGGCAGCGGCGCGTCGCCCTTTAGATCGCGCCACATCTTAACGGCGTAGTCGACAACTTCTTCTTCGGTACGTGTGCCGTCTTTTTGCAGAACCTTACGTGTGTAAGCGTAGGCAAACACAGGCTCGATGCCTGATGATACGTTGCCTGCATACAGGCTGATTGTGCCTGTTGGTGCGATAGATGTCAGAAGCGCGTTGCGAATGCCGTGGGTGCGGATCGCGTCGCAAACGTCAGCGTCCATGTCCTGCATCGCACCAGAGGCAAGGAATTTTTCCGCGTCAAACAACGGGAACGCGCCCTTTTCTTTGGCCAGGTCAACACTTGCCAGATAAGCCGCGCGGGCAATCGCGTGCATCCATGCATCGGTCTGTGCAGCTGCTTCTTCTGAACCGTAGCGAAGGCCCACCATCAAAAGGGCATCAGCAAGACCTGTGACACCAAGACCAATCCGACGCTTTGCTTTTGCTTCGGCTTCTTGCTCTGGCAATGGGAAGCGGGACGCGTCAACGACGTTATCCATCATCCGCACAGCAGTCGCGACCAAGTCACGCAGCGCAT
Source organism: Paracoccaceae bacterium (assembly GCA_034111185.1). Classification (GTDB taxonomy): domain Bacteria; phylum Pseudomonadota; class Alphaproteobacteria; order Rhodobacterales; family Rhodobacteraceae; genus Yoonia. The sequence continues at coordinate 1,193 of JAWUXS010000035.1, forward strand.
CTGGATCAAGGGCCGCGTCAGCACCAAACGGATCAGCAACCAAACGTGCCATATTGATTGAGCCCAGCAAACACGCGCCATAAGGCGGTAAAGGCTGCTCTCCACATGGGTTGGTAGCGGCGATTGTTTCGCAATAATTCAGGTTATTCGCAGCGTTGATGCGATCAATAAAGATCACACCAGGCTCGGCATAGTTATATGTCGACTGCATAATGCCGTCCCACAAATCACGGGCCTGAACGGTGCGGTAGATTTCGCCGCCAAACACAAGATCCCATGACTTGTCAGCTTTGACCGCTGCCATGAATGGATCAGTGATCAGAACAGACATGTTGAACATGCGCAGACGTGCTGCGTCAGATTTCGCAGTAATAAAGTCTTCGACGTCGGGATGATCACAGCGCATCGTGGCCATCATCGCGCCACGACGTGAACCCGCAGACATAATTGTGCGGCACATCGCATCCCACACATCCATGAACGACAACGGGCCAGACGCATCAGCAGCCACGCCTTTGACTGCCGCACCTTTTGGCCGGATCGTGCTGAAATCATATCCAATGCCGCCGCCCTGCTGCATCGTCAAAGCCGCTTCTTTGAGCATGTCAAAGATGCCACCCATGTTGTCAGGCACTGTACCCATGACAAAACAGTTGAACAAAGTGACCGAACGCGCTGTGCCCGCACCGGCAGTGATACGGCCAGCTGGCAGGTATTTGAAATCTTCCAAAGCCGCGTAGAACTTAGGTTCCCATTCCTTTGGGTCTTTTTCCACGACGGCCAAGGCACCCGCGATGCGCTTCCATGTATCTTCGACGGTTTCGTCGATTGGCGTCCCGTCAGCGTCTTTGAAGCGGTACTTCATATCCCAGATTTGCGCGGCAATAGGGGCAGAAAAGCGGGACATGTGGCAACCTTTCAGGTTTTTGGACTTGGCTATGCAGGAGATCACACTATGTGGTCTCTCAACAAATTGGAACGGGGATAAAGTGTGACTCGGGACGTTTTTGAAGTGCTATTATCGTTGCAGATGATAGGTTGTCAGGCAAGAAGCAACCAACTTATCTAAAATCTTACGTGCCAGATACACACCACATATAGTTATCGCAATACAATAAATCACCAAATATAGATAAATTTCTTGCTGTCGGTCAGCTCCCACAGTAGTCAAATTTATCATCAATGGAATCGCATCGCCGTGAGTAACACAGTCAATCTTCTTAAGCTTTCAGTCGGCACCGAAGATATCGGTGGCCTAACGGCTTGGCAGGCTATGAAGCAGGTGCAAACCCCAGACGGCTATCCGCAGCACGTTACACGGATGTGGCCCAAGCGCGCAGATGAAGTTCTGAATGGCGGCAGCATCTACTGGGTGATCAAAGGTGTGATTTTGTGCCGCCAAAGGATCATTCGACTGGATGAACGTATCTCTGCCGATGGCATTCGCCGCTGTGCAATTGTGTCAGATCCACAGCTGGTGCGCGTTGCAGCGACGCCAAAGCGTGCGTTCCAAGGCTGGCGGTATCTGGCCACGGGCGACGCCCCCGAAGACATCCCACAAGATCGCCAAGACGAAGAGCCATTACCCCCAGAGCTGAGTAAAGCGCTCGCGGCGATTGGCGTTCGCTAAGTCAAATATCCAGAAGCTTTTTCAAGTTTTGCAGCGTTTCGCGCTGGTCATCTGTCCAGTCATCGCTACGCCCACAAAACAGCGTCGCCTGTGAGGCATGGATCAAACCGTCGTCCAAAATCTTTAAACCATTAGCCCGCAAAGTTTCGCCAGTGGATGTGATGTCAGCAATGGCTTCGGCCGTTTCGTTCTTAACCGTTCCCTCGGTCGCACCTTGGCTATCGACCAATGCGTAATCGGCAACACCGTTGTCGCGCAGAAATTCGCGGACAAGGCGGTGATACTTGGTGGCGATCCGTAAGCGGTGCCCATGGCGCAACCGAAACGCAGCGGCGGCGGCATCAAGGTCATCAAGCGTATCAACATCGACCCAAAGCTGCGGCACTGCGATAATAAGGTCCGCGCCGCCAAAGCCCATCAATGCCATCTCGGACACAATAGAATCCCAACCAGCAAGCTTTTCACGCACCAGATCCGAACCGGTAACACCAAGATGGATGGTTCCAGCGGCAAGTTCGCGCGGGATTTCACCCGCGGACAAAAGCACCAGTTCAATACCGTCGATACCATCAACGGCACCTGCATATTCACGGTCAGATCCTGCTTTGCGCAGACCAACACCACGGTCACCAAACCATGCAAAGGTCTTTTCCATCAACCGTCCCTTGGATGGGACACCCAACTTCAGCATGACTGCACCTCCAACAATAGGTCCGGACGGATCACACCGCCCACGGCAGGCACGGCACGCCCCTCACCCAACTTATGGGTCAGCGCATCATAGCGCCCGCCCGTTGCAACTGGTGGCAGGTCAGGACGGTCTACCGCTGAAAACCCAAAGACAAAGCCGTCATAATATTCAAGCGACGTACGGCCATAGCTGCCTTCAAAGACTAGCTGATCAACGTTGATGCCACGCGCAGTTAACGCAGCAAGCCGCGCATCCATTTGCGTCAGCGCAGGCTGGATCGCCGGAAGGTCAACAGCGATATCGCGCAATGTTCCAAGTACGACTGGGGCCATATCGCTAAGCGACAAGATCGCATCAATGATCGCAATCTCTTCGCTGGAAATCGGGGCAGCGGCGGCGTCAGCGCGCAGAACCTCAATCCGGTTTTGCACATCGGCGCGGGATCGCAGGCCAATCTCAACGCCCGCATCTTGCATCGGGTTATCAGCCGCCAAAAGTGCTGTGCGTGTCGCGGGCGGTGGCACCTTTCCACCAAAACGATCCAACAAGGCGCGGAACCGGTTTGGCCGCCAAAGGTGACGTAGCAACGCATTCTTGCGCGCATCTGTCGTTTTCAAACCCGTTACTGCGGCAATCAGCAACCCAATGTCGCCAGTTGCAGCCCGCACAGGTGCATCGCCCAGCGCAGTTGCAATCGCGGCAAAAACTTCGGCATCAGCAACGGCGGAATTTGACCCGTCAAATACCTCAAACCCGACCTGAACGTATTCAGACGGACGTGCTGTTTCAAACGACTGCTTGCGGAAAACTTTGCCCGCATACGTATATCGCGCAGGGTCTGCGTGGCTTGCCATATGCATTTGCACGACGGGCACGGTAAAGTCTGGCCGCAGCATCATCTCGCCCTGTAGCGGATCGTTCGTGACGTATGCACGACTGCGGATGTCTTCGCCGTAAAGGTCTAGCAATATGGCCGCGGGTTGCAGAATATCAGCCTCGACAACTGCCGCGCCAAGGTCTGCAAACCCAGCCCGCAGCTGTTGCGCTGTCGCGAGAATATCAACTGTTGTAGCCATTACGCCTGACCGTCCAAGATCTCACGCACCTTCGCGACAAGATCGCTGCGCGGTACTTCGTATTGTGAAGGGCGGTCTTTCCATTCCTCAAGCGTAGCATCTTTGGCGATCTCGGCACCTAGGATCAGGTCCTTGATCTGCACAACGCCTTTGTCAAACTCATCCCCGCCCGCGATAATCGCAACGGGTGAGTTGCGCGCGTCTGCGTACTTCAACTGGTTACCAAAATTCTTTGGGTTCCCAAGATACGCTTCGGCGCGAATGCCAGCTTCGCGCAGCTCGGTCACCATTGTCTGGTAGTCCGCCATCCGCGCCTTATCCATGACAGTCACAACAACTGGGCCAACGCCAGCACCGCGCAACTGACCCTTAGCATCAAGGGCCGCAAGCAGGCGGTCGACACCGATAGAAACACCCGTCGCAGGTACTTCTTGTCCGGTGAACCGCTTAACGAGGTCATCATAGCGACCACCACCAGCAACCGAGCCAAAGTTACGCGGACGCCCCTTTTCGTCGGTCACTTCGAATGTCAGTTCGGCCTCGTAAACAGGGCCAGTATAGTAGCCAAGGCCGCGTACGACGGATGGGTCAATCTCGATCCGGTCAGCATGGTAGCCTTGTGCGTCAAGCAGTGTCGCTATCGTCTCAAGCTCATCAACGCCGTCGGTTCCTACCTTGGAGCCTTCGGTCAGTTCACGCAATCGGGCGACAGTCTCGGCTCCCGTGTCGCGTTTCGCATCCATAAACCCAAGCACAATTTCTGCCTGCGCATCTGTTAGCCCAGCGCCTTTGGTAAAATCACCGCTTTCGTCTTCGCGACCCTTACCCAGCAGCGCACGCACACCTTCAACGCCAAGGCGGTCCAGCTTATCGATTGCGCGCAGAACAATCCCACGCTCATCTGCAAACTTATCCGGATCGGCTGGATCAAAAACGCCAGCAGCTTCCATCACACCATTCAGCACCTTGCGGTTATTCACGCGCACAACATAGTCGCCACGGGCGATACCCACCGCCTCAAGCGTGTCGGCCAGCATCGCGCAAATCTCTGCGTCAGCAGCAACAGACGGCGCACCGACCGTGTCAGCATCACACTGGTAAAACTGACGGAAACGACCCGGTCCCGGCTTTTCGTTGCGCCAAACAGGACCCATCGCAAAGCGGCGGTACGGCGTTGGCAGATCATTGCGGTACTGTGCATAGACCCGCGCCAATGGGGCGGTCATATCATAGCGCAGCGCCAGCCAATCGCTGTCCTCTTCCCACGCAAAAACACCCTCGTTTGGGCGATCCACATCAGGAAGGAACTTGCCCAACGCTTCGACTGTTTCCACAGCTGATGTTTCAAGCGCGTCAAACCCATAGCGATGGTACACAGCAGCGATCTTTTGCAACATTTCATTGCGCTTGGTGACTTCGGCACCAAAGTAATCGCGAAAGCCTTTGGGCGTTTGTGCCTTAGGGCGGGGCTGTTTTTTGATCTTGGCCATTGGGTCCTGCCAGTTCTGCGGTTCGCGTGCCGTTTACCGCGCCGCGGTCACATGGGCAACGAGGTTGTGTATTTCAGTCTTAGCTGAAGAATTGATGACACGGTGCTTATGTTCAACCCACGTGTCTTGCTGCCTCATCCACCCCTTTTCGCCAAAGCAATAAGCGTGTTAAGTGACCAGCATGACAAACAGCACACAACTCGAAGAACAATTCGCCCATCTGTCCCGCACGGTTGATGAATTGTCCGATATCGTCGCCCGCCAAGAGACAGAGATCGCCCTTGCGACACGCCGCATCGCGATGCTGATGGAACGCGAGGCCACGCGCGAGATGGATGTTGGTGGAACAGTGCCTTTGGCCGACCAAAAGCCGCCGCACTGGTAGAATTACGTTGTTCAGCTGCTAAGTTCGCTCAGAGGTCTTCTTGATCAATCGCAAGAACCCGCCCGTCATGCAGCAAAATTTCGCCCCACGTGCCATTCGTTCCAAATGTCTTATACACCGAAACAAACGTCATTTCATCTGACAGCGCATCAAGACGGCTGCCGCAAGGTTGCCCGCGACTTGCGCCGCAATACCGTGCCTTAACAGTTTCATACGCATTATCGGTTTCTGAATACGCCTGACGACGATTGGCCGAGCTGTAGCGCACAAGCTCGTGTGTTCCGACGTCGCCCATCAAAACAAGTGCCGCAGTGAACTGACGCACACAGCGATCTGGGAAACCAGTAATGTAATGCGGTCGCTGCGCCGTAGAATTCGGGATCGGATCGTATACTTCGAAACCGGCAGCCGATCCTATGCGCCGACCCAAACGGTTCGATGGCATATCGCAGACCGTTGCAAGTTCGCCAAACGGGATCTGTTCGCCGAATGCGATAACGTTGGAATCTGGCCCGCTTGTTGGTGGCGCTGGTGTCGCACCAAAACCAAATAGACCGCGTAATCCGTTCGATGCAGCAGCGTCTTCGGGGACCGAGGCCGCTGCTTCGACAACTTCGGCATAGTCAGCTGCTTCTGAAACAGCTTCTGCTATCTCTGTCGTATTGTCGTCGTCAGATGCGCCTACGTTTGACCATAGGGACGCAAAGAACCCCAGTTCTTCTTCTGCATCAGCAGGCAAAGCATCTTCTGCAGCCTCATCGGTAACGTCGGAAGTGCCTGCGATTGCTTCGGCAAGCGCTGCATCAACTGATGTATCTGCGCCAAAATCACCAACTTCGGCAGCGTCACTGACCTCATCAGGGGCCGAAAGGCTAGACCAGAACGCGCTAAACACACCTGGCTCTTCTGTCGTTGCGTCGACAACGCCGTCTTGTGCTGCCTCGACGGCCACCTCTGCAACATCAACATCCCCCACCAACTCCGCGTCTGCAGATGGTTCAGAGCTATCACCGCCAAAAGGAATATAGTCCCCAACAGACGTACCACTACAGCCGGTCAGTAAAATCAGCCCTGCAAGGGCGTTAAAGCGTCCCACAATGTACCTCTTCGGAAATAAGTTAATATCTATTAACCGAACAAATATCAGACTGTCTATCCGTGCAAGGTATCAAAGCGGGGAAGTTGGCCTAGACTTCCTCAACTTCGATGACGCCACCTAAGGATCGCAATGCGCCTTTGATTTGTGGGTTCACTGGGAAATCTTGACCAAGATCCAATTCGACCTCTCCGGGCAAGTCACTGTTCATGAGGCAGAAATACACTGGACCCCGCCCGCCCTTCACACCATCACGTTGTGCATTCTCAAGGATCGTCGCCACCGATGCAATCACGTCAGGTGCATCCAAGAAAACTCGCAGCCCAGAACTACCTACATCAGCGACCGCAGTGTCGATCGGCGACACCCCACGCCCAAGGAGCTTAAGCTGGTCACCTTCCATCGTCGCCTCGGCTTGAATGACGATTTGTGATCCGGCCTCAAGAAATTCGCGTGACGCCTCGAGGGTGTCCGAGAACATTGTGACTTCGAATTGGCCAGTTGGATCAGACATTTGGACAAAGGCAAAACGATTGCCGCGCGCAGATTTACGCTCCTGCCGCCCCGACACAGTGCCCGCCATTTTTATGATGCATGCACCGCGCTCCGCTTTCACCGTTACCTCATCCAACGTCAGCACCTGCTTGCGACGCAATGATACCATGTAGTCATCAAGCGGGTGACCAGATAGGTAAAAGCCAATTGCTTTAAACTCTTCGGCCAAACGTTCTGCGGGCAGCCAATCTTCGCCGCCAGCAAGGCGCGGCTCTGGCAGGTCGTCGCCTGCCTCGCCAAACAATGACACTTGGTTGGATGTTTTCTGATCGTGGATCGCAGCCGAATATGCAGAAACTGCATCAAGTGAGCTAAAAACACGCCGTCTGTTCGGATCAAGCACATCAAACGCACCCGCACGGGCAAGCATTTCCAATGGACGCTTACCAACGCGTTTCAGATCAACGCGACGGGCAAAATCATAGAGGTTCACAAATTCGCGGTCCTCGCGCCCCTCAACGATCAGTTTCATCGCCTCGACACCGACGTTCTTAAGCGCGCCCAATCCGTAAACCAGTTTCTGGTCTTGCACGTCGAACGTCGCCTGAGAGCGGTTCACGCAAGGTGGGATATAACCAATCTTAAGGCCCTTTTTGACCTCTTGAAAATAAACACCCAACTTGTCTGTTAGATGTAGATCGCAATTCATCACGCCAGCCATAAATTCGACCGGATGGTTCGCCTTAAGCCAAGCCGTTTGGTAGCTGACAACCGCATAGGCGGCAGCGTGAGATTTGTTAAAGCCGTAGTTCGCGAATTTCTCAAGAAGGTCAAAAACCTCCGACGCCTTTTTCTTATCGACGCCGTTTTCCATCGCGCCTTTTTCGAACTTCGGACGCTCTTTCGCCATTTCCTCGGCGATCTTCTTACCCATCGCGCGACGCAAAAGGTCAGCGCCACCAAGGCTGTAGCCCGCCATGACCTGCGCGATCTGCATCACCTGTTCTTGGTAAACAATAATACCTTGGGTTTCAGCCAGCAGGTAATCAATCGACTCGTGGACTGACTCGATCTCTTTAAGGCCGTTTTTAACTTCGCAGTAGGTCGGGATATTCTCCATCGGACCGGGACGGTAGAGCGCCACAAGCGCCACGATGTCCTCAATACAGTTGGGCTTCATGCGCTTTAGCGCGTCCATCATGCCGCTGGATTCCACCTGAAACACAGCGATTGTTTTGGCGGCGGCATAAAGCTCGTAGGATTTGTCATCGTCGAGCGGGATAATCCCGATATCGTCCATCGACCCTTCTGGGGGCGCAAACAGCTCGGTCCCGTCGGGAGCAATGTGCAGATGGCGGCCAGATTTAATAATCAGATCAACCGCGTTTTGAATTACGGTCAAGGTTTTCAGGCCCAAAAAGTCAAACTTGACCAAACCCGCTTGCTCAACCCACTTCATGTTGAACTGGGTTGCGGGCATGTCGGATCGCGGATCTTGGTACAGTGGAACCAATTCATCCAGCGGTCGGTCACCAATCACAACACCCGCCGCGTGGGTTGATGCATTCCGCAAAAGCCCTTCGACCTGCTGCGCATAAGTGAGCAAGCGATCAACGACTTCTTCGTTCTTGGCTTCTTCGCGCAAGCGCGGCTCGTCCGCCAAAGCCTTTTCGATGCTAACCGGTTTAACCCCTTCAACGGGGATCATCTTAGACAGGCGGTCCACTTGGCCGTACGGCATTTGCAAAACACGACCTACGTCGCGCACAGCAGCCTTGGATAAAAGCGCACCAAACGTGATGATCTGACCTACCTTGTCGCGACCATATTTTTCTTGGACGTAGCGGATCACTTCCTCGCGTCGGTCCATGCAAAAGTCGATGTCAAAGTCAGGCATCGAGACACGTTCAGGGTTCAAGAACCGCTCAAACAAAAGGGAATACCGCAGCGGATCAAGGTCAGTAATCAGCAGCGCATAAGCAACAAGTGAACCCGCACCAGAACCACGGCCCGGGCCAACCGGAATATGTTCGTCCTTGGCCCATTTGATAAAGTCAGCAACGATCAAGAAGTAGCCGGGAAAGCCCATGCCTTCGATGATCCCTAACTCAAACTCCAGCCGCTCTTCGTATTTCTCAACACTTGTTGCATGCGGGATAATTGCAAGACGGTCTTTCAGGCCCTGCACGGCCTGACGGCGTAGTTCGGCGACCTCGTCATCCGCAAACTTTGGTAGGATCGGGTCACGTTTATAGACCTTAAAGGCACAGCGACGCGCGATCTCGACCGTGTTTTCAATTGCTTCGGGAAGGTCGGCGAACAGCGTCACCATTTCCTGCGGCGACTTGAAATAGTGCTGTGGTGTCAGACGGCGACGCGGTTCTTGCTGATCGACATATGCCCCTTCGGCGATACAGATCAGCGCGTCATGCGCCTCGTACAAACTTGTCTTAGGAAAGTAGACGTCATTGGTCGCAACCAGCGGGATGTTCTTGGCATAGGCCATTTCGACATGGCCCTGCTCAGACAGTCTTTCGGCCTCGGGCTGACCATCATCACCAGGATGACGCTGCAGTTCCACGTACAGCCGGTCGCCATAAATCGATAGTAACTGATCCATCAACGCCTCGGCCCTGGGCCGCTGCCCATGCCGCAATAGCCGCCCAACGGGGCCATCAGGCCCACCAGTCAAACAAATCAAACCCGCATTATACTTTAGCAAATCATCAAGCGAAACTTGCGGCACCTCGTTACCCTGATCGAGATACGCGCATGAATTCAACTTCATCAAATTCATATAGCCAGCTTCGTTCTGTGCCAGCAGAACAACAGGCGCAGGTGCTTCGCTACGCTTGCCCGGATCAGCTTTGGTATACGTCAGATCAATCTGACAGCCGACAATTGGCTGCACCCCTGCCTTAGATGCCCCTTCCGAGAACTCCAACGCGCAGAACATGTTGTTCTTGTCGGTGACCGCAACGGCGGGCATGCCCATGCCAGCAGCAATGCCAGGCAATTTTTTGACAGGGATCGCGCCCTCAAGCAGCGAATATTCGCTGTGAACGCGCAGGTGAATGAATCGGGCTTGGTTACTCATACAGATACTCTAGTTTGTCCGAGCAGAAGGATGAACCGTAAAACGATCTGATTCTGAATTGGTATGGAGCGCCCTTGCAACCCTTTCCAGCTGAAAAAACCAGTTATCCGCACAACTAACAGTCTTGCTGTTTCGATGAAAAAAACTCATGTTGGGCATCATGTCAGATCCGCTAAATGCATTCTTTTCAGCTATCTCTGACCCAATCCGCCGCGCGGTTGTTGAACGCCTTGCTGCAGGACCCGCAACGGTGTCCGAACTTGCGGAACCCCATCCAATCGCATTACCCACGTTCCTCAAGCATCTGAAGGTTCTAGAAGCGAGCGGCCTTGTCCGGTCCGTCAAAAAAGGCCGCGTAAGGACGTGTTACATTGAGCATGATCCATTGATTACGGCGCAGGGCTGGCTCGCTTGGCAACGCGAGATTTGGGAACGCGGGACCGACCAACGAAACCAGTTCGACCTTGACCTAAACCCGACCCAAGACTGAGCATCGCCGCGCAGCACATCAAACGAAAAAGCTTGCCAATTTTATAAATCACCGCTTTCATAGCGGAAACTTGGGGGCAACGTGTCTACGCCGCATCGACACTGCGCCATGACCCCATTGAAATCCAGTACCGCGGCAGGTCTACAATATGAATGTGTCGTTTCTTCTGAACGGAGAAGCCGTGACCGTTGAGGCATCGCCCACACGGACACTGCTCGACTGGTTGCGCGAAGATCAAAACCTGTGCGGAACCAAAGAAGGCTGCAATGAGGGCGACTGTGGGGCCTGCACGGTCATGGTCACTGGCCCAGAAGGGCCGCGCGCATTGAACGCCTGCATCCTGTTTATGCCTCAGTTAAATGGCAAATCTGTCCGCACAGTCGAGGGCCTAAGCAGCCCAGACGGTACAATGCACCCAGTTCAAGACGCGATGGTTGCCCACCACGGATCGCAATGCGGTTTTTGCACACCTGGTTTCGTGATGAGCATGGCCGTCGCCCACACCAACGGACGCACGGACCACGATAACCAACTTGCAGGTAACCTGTGTCGTTGTACCGGTTACGCGCCGATCATACGCGCAGCACAAGCGGCCCAAGAAATGCCCGTGCCAGTTTGGGTCAAGGACATGCCTAAGATCGCAGGCAAAGCCGAACCATATGCGCCATCAACATTGAACGCCCTCGCAACTTGGTATGCAGATAATCCCGACGGGACCCTGATTGCTGGGGCAACCGACGTGGGGCTTTGGGTGACAAAGCAACTGCGCGATTTGGAAAACGTCGCCTTTCTTGGGGCGTGCGAGGAATTGAAACAGATCAACATCACTGACGATGCCATCAAGATCGGCGCGGGTGTTTCCATGACAGATGTGGGTGACGCTGTCGCCGCCGACTATCCGTCATATGCCGAAATGATCCGGCGCTACGGCTCGGTCCAAGTGCGCAATGCCGCGACGATAGGCGGGAACATCGCCAATGGCTCGCCCATCGGCGACAACCCACCTGCCCTCATTGCGATGGGCGCTAAGCTGCAACTGCAGCTGCGTGATGAGGCCCGTGAAATTGATATTGAGGACTTCTTTATCGCTTATGGCAAGCAAGACCGCCAAGCTGGAGAGCTGGTCACGGGCGTTACGTTGACACGCGATCAAAGTGCGCTGCGGTGCTACAAACTGTCCAAGCGTTTCGACCAAGACATTTCGGCTGTATGCGGCGCGTTCAATATCACTGTGACAGATGGAAAAGTGACCAACGCACGGATCGCATTTGGCGGTATGGCTGGCACGCCAAAACGCGCCCGCACTGTCGAAAGCTGGCTCATCAACCAACCGTGGACACCCGCTACGATTGAGACCGCAATGGCTGGTTTCGCGAAAGACTACACACCAATGACTGACATGCGTGCCAGCGCCGCCTACAGGCTTGAGGCGGCGGCGAATATGCTATCGCGGTATTACGCTGAAACAACCGGCCAAGCGGTCAATGTGTTGGAGGTTCAGCCATGACCGCAGCCAAGCCCCTGCCCCACGATTCAGCACCGCTGCATGTGACAGGCACAGCCCGCTATATCGACGATGTTCCGATGCCATCTGGTACCTTGCATCTGGCCTTTGGCACATCGCAGGTCGCCCGTGGACGGATCATCGCATGTGACCTTGATGCAGTGCGCGCCGCACCGGGCGTTGTGGCTGTAATAACCGAGAATGACCTGCCATTCACCAATGACGTTTCACCGTCTATCCATGATGAGCCATTACTGGCGATAGGAACTGTTCACTACCTTGGACAACCGATATTTCTTGTTGTCGCTGACAGCCATCTCGCGGCCCGCAAAGCCGCGCGTCTTGGCAAGATAGAGATCGCAGAAGAGACGCCAATACTTACGATTGAACAGGCGATGGAAGCCGACAGTCGCTTTGAGGACGGGCCACGCATCTGGAGCAAAGGCGACGTAGACACAGCACTATCCACAGCACCAAACCGCCTTAAGGGTCGGATTGACATGGGCGGTCAGGAACACTTTTACCTCGAAGGGCAAGCTGCCCTCGCCTTGCCACAAGAGGGCGGGGATATGGTCGTGCATTCCTCAACCCAACACCCCACTGAAATTCAGCATAAGGTCGCCGAGGCGTTGGGCGTGCCAATGCATGCAGTCCGCTGCGAAGTACGCCGTATGGGTGGCGGATTTGGTGGAAAAGAAAGCCAAGGTAACGCACTTGCCGTCGCATGCGCTGTCGCTGCCCGCGCTTTGGATCGCCCTTGCAAGATGCGTTACGACCGTGACGACGATATGATGATCACCGGCAAGCGCCACGATTTCCGCATTGATTATGACGTGGGCTTTGACGCAACAGGGCGCATCACTGGCATCGACTTCACCCACTACACCCGCTGCGGCTGGGCCTTGGATTTATCGCTGCCCGTTGCTGATCGCGCGATGCTGCACGCGGATAATGCGTATTTGCTTGAGGCCGCACGGATCACGTCGCACCGCCTGAAAACCAATACCCAAAGTGCCACAGCTTATCGCGGCTTTGGTGGACCGCAGGGTGTGCTGGGCATTGAGCGCGTGATGGATCATATCGCGGCGACACTGAATCTCGATCAAGTTGCTGTTCGCCAAGCCAATTACTATGCTGAAATGGACCAAATCGTAGACGCGCAACAATCAGGCAGCGGCAAACGCTTTGGTGGTGCGCACTCCCCCAAGGTTAAACCACAGACGACCCCTTATGGAATGGAAGTCGCAGATTTCATTCTTGGAAATATGACACAGTCCTTGCTTGCGTCCGCAGATTACACTGCCCGACGTGCAGCGATCGATGAATGGAACGCAAAGAACACGATCTTGAAAAAAGGCATCGGGTTTGCGCCAGTCAAATTCGGGATTTCGTTTACGTTGACCCACCTCAACCAAGCGGGCGCTTTGGTGCATGTGTACCAAGACGGCTCTGTTCACCTGAACCACGGCGGGACCGAAATGGGCCAAGGCCTGTTTCAGAAAGTCGCCCAGGTTGCGGCATCACGTTTTGGTATCGATGTGTCGCACGTCAAAATCACAGCGACGGACACGGGCAAAGTGCCCAACACTTCAGCCACCGCTGCATCGTCCGGCACTGACCTGAATGGCATGGCCGTTGCCGCCGCGTGCGATACGTTGCGCGCGCGGATGACCGAATGCTTGGCGGAATTGCACAATGTCACGGTGTCTGAAATCAAGTTCGCGGATGACAACGTTACCGTTGACGGCACGGTCATGACCTTTGCCGAGGCGGCAAACATCGCTTATCAGAACCGCATCAGCCTTTCGGCCACAGGGTTCTACAAAACACCAGACCTTGCGTGGGACCGGATCAAAGGCAAAGGACGACCGTTCTTTTACTTTTCCCAAGGGGCCGCGATAACCGAAGTGGTGATCGACACGCTCACAGGTGAAAACCGCATTCTGCGTGCTGATATTTTGCATGATGCGGGTGCCTCGCTTAACCCCGCCCTCGACATCGGACAGGTTGAAGGCGGCTATGTCCAAGGCGCAGGCTGGCTGACAACCGAGGAACTGGTTTGGGACGACAGCGGTCGATTGCGTACACATGCGCCAGCAACCTACAAAATCCCTGCCTGCTCGGACAGGCCAGACATCTTCAACGTTTCACTTTGGGATCAACCTAATCCAGCACACACGATCTACCGATCGAAGGCCGTGGGTGAGCCGCCTTTCATGCACGGAATTTCCGCACTCATGGCGCTGTCCAACGCAGCGGCAGCCTGTGGAAGCAACTACCCCGACCTCCAAGCACCCGCGACAGCCGAGGAAGTTCTCTCGGCAGTGAAACGAGCACGCGGATGACCGAGGATCAATGGATTACCGTAACCGTCGCGAAGACCCAAGGCTCTGCCCCCCGCGAAGCGGGCGCCGCGATGCGGGTCTTTGTGGATGGCCAAGACGGGTCGATTGGCGGTGGCGCATTGGAATGGGAGGCCGCAGGCATTGCCCGTAAAATGCTGTCTGATGGCGAAACGCAAAGTCAACGAAAATTCCCGCTAGGGCCAGAGCTGGGGCAATGCTGTGGCGGCTCTGTTGTTCTTGATTTCATAGAAGGAGCGTTGGGGGCGGAACCGTCAGGCACCCCACTGTGGATTTGGGGCGCTGGTCACGTAGGCCGTGCGATTGCCGCGATGCTTGCCCCGTTTGACGCGCCGATCACGTTGATAGACACCACGGCCGAGCGTATGCCCGATCCAATGCCCATGCAGGTCACGCCCCTTGTTGCTGCAGACCCATTACGCGTTGTTGGCCGCGCGCCAAAAGATGCAGATCATCTAATCATGACATACTCTCATACGCTTGATCTTGGGCTTTGTGACGCGCTGCTTAGGCATGGTTTCCGCACCGCAGGTTTAATCGGGTCAGCGACGAAATGGGCACGGTTTCAACGGCGGCTTGGCGCATTGGGCCATACCGAACACAAAGTTTCCCGAATTACCTGCCCAATTGGTGATCCTAAGTTAGGAAAACACCCGCAAGCGATTGCAATCGGCGTCGCAAATGCGTTTCTATCAAAACAGATTTCTGCACGATAAGGACCTTCAAATGACCGATCCGCTGCTTAAACTTTCTGGACTATCCAAAGCCTATCCAGGCGTTGTGGCCAACAGTGATGTGTCATTTGAAATTCAGCGCGGTGAAATCCATGCGCTGCTTGGTGAAAATGGTGCGGGCAAATCCACCCTCGTGAAAACGATATATGGATTGGTGAAACCTGACAGCGGCACGATGACCCTCGAAGGTACAAACTTTGCGCCGCCCGAACCACGCGCGGCCCGTACCGCTGGCGTTGCAATGGTGTTTCAGCACTTTTCGCTTTTTGACGCGCTGAACGTCGCTGAGAATATTGCGCTGGGCATGGAAAACCCACCGCCGCAGCGCGAAGTTGCCGCGCGTGTTCGTGCTGTTTCAAACAAATACGGCCTGCCGCTTGATCCTGACCGCGTTGTTGGCGATCTGTCAGCAGGCGAACGTCAACGGGTTGAGATCATTCGCTGCCTGCTCCAAGATCCGAAGCTGCTTATCATGGACGAGCCGACCAGCGTTCTGACACCACAAGAAGTCACGATCTTGTTTGAAACGTTGCGCAAGCTGTCCGCCGAGGGTACCGCGATCTTGTACATCTCACATAAGCTTGAGGAAATTCGCAGCCTTTGCGACGCGGCCACTGTGCTGCGCCTTGGCGCGGTTGTTGGCACCTGCGTCCCGAGCGAGACATCAGCCCGCGACATGGCCGAGCTGATGGTCGGCACGAAACTGCAAGTTCCACAGAAGGCGGAAAAGCTAGTTGGTGCCGGTGTTCTTGTACTCAATAATCTTAACGCCCCTGCCCCGCATGAATTTGGAACTGCGCTTAAGTCGATCAACTTGCGCGTCCGCGCAGGCGAAGTCCTTGGGATTGGCGGCGTCGCAGGTAACGGACAAGACGAGCTGGTCGCCGCCCTATCGGGCGAAATGAAAACAGCAAGTACCATGGTCGTTTTGAAAGACAAGAACGTTGGCAAGCTTGGCCCGAACCAACGCCGTGCGATGGGTTTGTGTGCCGCGCCTGAAGAACGCAATGGCCACGCTGCCGCGCCCGACATGACATTGATTGAGAACGCGGCCCTGACGGGTGTTGTGCGCGAAGGCCTGTCAAATCGCGGGTTTGTCCGTTGGGGCAAGGCCAAACAATTTGCCGATCGTGTCATCGCAGAATTTGATGTCCGCACACCTGGGGCTGCGAATACCGCGGGCTCACTCTCGGGTGGTAACCTGCAAAAATTCGTTATCGGACGCGAGATCATGCAGGCCCCTGACGTGTTTGTCGTGAACCAACCCACATGGGGCGTCGACGCGTCAGCCGCGGCATCGATCAGGCAAGCCTTGCTCGACTTAGCGACCAAAGGTGCTGCGGTTGTTGTGATTAGCCAAGATCTTGATGAACTGATGGAAATCTCTGACCTTTTTGCAGCACTCAACGAAGGCAAACTGTCCGAGCCGCGCCCTGCTGCTGGCCT
Source organism: Paracoccaceae bacterium (assembly GCA_034111185.1). GTDB lineage: Bacteria > Pseudomonadota > Alphaproteobacteria > Rhodobacterales > Rhodobacteraceae > Yoonia. Next base: position 17,690 of record JAWUXS010000035.1, read on the forward strand.
CACAGTTGAGGAAATCGGCCTAATGCTTGGTGGAGCACATGATTTGGAGGCGGCAGTATGATCACGCTTGAAAAACGGCCACAGCCCTCACGGTTCTGGACCTTTGCCACGCCACTCTTGGCTGTCTTACTAACGATGTTTGTCGGCGGCTTGCTATTTGCGGCCCTAGGCAAAGACCCTTTGGTGACGATCCGCACGATCTTTTTTGACCCTCTCTTCTCAGAATTTTCTTGGTATTACCGCCCGCAATTGTTGGTCAAAGGCGCACCTTTGGTGCTGATCGCAATTGGTCTTTCGTTCGGTTTTCGTGCAGGCGTTTGGAATATCGGCGCTGAGGGCCAGTATATCGCGGGCGCAATTTGCGGCGCGGCAGTTGGTCTTGCGTTCTACCCAATGGAGGGCCGTTGGATCTTTGTGCTTATGGTTCTTGCTGGTGCTTTAGGTGGCTGGGCTTGGGCGATGATCCCCGGCGTTTTGCGGGTGAAATTTGGAACCAATGAAATTCTTGTCTCGCTAATGTTGGTCTATGTGGCGGAACAATTGCTGGCTTCAATGGCGCTGGGCGCGTTGCGCAACCCCGAAGGCATGGGCTTTCCAGGGTCACGTAACCTCGCGCAATATCCATCAGCTGCGAATGCCGAGATTTGGGCAGGTTCAGGTGTGCACTGGGGTGTGATCGCCGCGTTGATCGCAGTGATTTTTGCCTATGTCACATTGGCCCGCCACATCTTTGGTTTTCAGGTCAAATTGACGGGTCAAAGCCCACGTGCCGCTGCATTCTCGGGTGTGAATCCAAGTTGGATGATCCTGATCTGCATGGGTATTTCAGGCGCATTAGCAGGCCTCGCAGGCATGTTCGAAGTGTCGGGTCCCGCAGGTCAGGTCAGCATCGATTTCAACGTAGGTTACGGCTTTACCGCGATTATCGTCGCATTCTTGGGCCGTTTGCATCCTGTTGGTATCTTGCTCGCTGGTGGCCTTATGGCGCTGACATATATCGGCGGCGAAATTGCGCAAAGCCAACTGGGCCTCCCCGGTGCGGCGATTCAACTGCTGCAAGGCATGCTACTGTTCTTCTTGCTCGCGGTGGATGTGCTCACGCATTACCGTGTCCGATTTTCCAACGCGAGGGCCGTGTAATGGATCTTTCATCAATCAACCCGATCCTCTTGCTGGCGTCGCTTATGGTGGCGGCGACCCCGATAATCCTTGCTGCGATTGGCGAATTGGTCGTTGAACGCGCCGGCGTCCTGAACCTTGGTGTCGAGGGCATGATGATCACCGGTGCCGTTTGCGGCTTTGTTGTTGCCGTGAATACCGGCAGCCCTTGGCTGGGGTTCCTAGGTGCCGCTGTTGGTGGCGCGTTTCTTGCGCTGCTTTTTGGTATTCTCACGCAGTACTTGCTGTCTAACCAAGTCGCGACTGGTCTTGCGCTGACGCTGTTCGGCCTCGGACTTTCTGCGCTAATAGGTCAGGGTTATATCGGTATCAAAGCACCGTCATTCCCTGATTGGCACATCCCTCTGTTGGGCGACATTCCGGTCATTGGACCGATCATCTTTCAACATGATCCGATGGTATATGTCGGGCTGTTCTTAATTGCGGGGGTATGGGCGTTTTTGAAATTCACACGTGCTGGCCTGATCCTGCGCGCAGTTGGTGAGAACCACGACGCAGCACACGCATTGGGATACAAGGTGATCCGCGTGCGCCTTATGGCAATCATGTTTGGCGGTGCTTGTGCGGGTTTAGGCGGCGCATACTTATCCCTCGTTCGTGTCCCGCAATGGACCGAAGGCATGACCGCTGGCGCAGGCTGGATCGCCCTCGCTATCGTGGTCTTCGCAAGTTGGAAGCCCGCGCGCCTTTTGCTGGGCGCTTACTTGTTCGGCGGCGTGACTGTTTTACAGCTAAATCTACAGGCTGCGGGCCTTGCGATACCTGTCGAATATCTTTCCATGTCGCCCTATCTAGCAACCATCGTGGTTCTGGTTATTATGTCTTCTGGACGCGGCCCCGGTTCTTTGGGGCGAATCTTTCACGCCTCTCGATAGAGGCACAACTATACCGAGTAACCGCTCGGTCCTAACGGGAGAAATACCTTGCAAAGAAGAACTCTGCTCGCTTCGGGTGCCGCCGCTGCCACGGCTGCAATGATGGGTACGCCTGCGCGTGCGCAGGACGTTACCAAAGTCGGTTTCGTATACGTTGGCCCAGTGGGCGACGGTGGCTGGACATATGAGCACGACAAAGGCCGTCAGGCTGTCGAAGCTGAATTCGGTGATGCGGTTGAAACTGTATTCGTCGAAAGCGTGCCAGAAGGCCCAGACGCTGAGCGTGTGATGACACAGATGGCCCTCGACGGTGCGTCTTTGATCTTTACAACATCGTTCGGTTACATGGACCCAACAATCAACGTTGCTGCGAAATTCCCGAACGTTAAGTTCGAGCACGCGACTGGTTACAAGCGCGCTGATAACGTCTCAACTTACTCTGCACGCTTCTACGAAGGCCGCGCAGTTCAGGGCCACATCGCGGGTTCAATGACCAAATCCAACGTTGTTGGCTACATCGGTTCATTCCCAATCCCAGAAGTGATCCGCGGCATCAACTCTGCTTACCTGCACGCTAAAAAGGTAAACCCAGATGTTGAATTCAAGATCGTTTGGGCCTTCACATGGTTCGACCCTGCAAAAGAAGCAGAAGCCGCAACTGTTCTGATTGAACAAGGCTGTGACGTGATCTTGCAGCACACAGACTCGACTGCGCCGCAGGCCGCAGCTCAGGCTGCTGGTGATGTTGTGACATTCGGTCAGGCGTCAGACATGGCCGAGTTCGGTCCATTCCCACGCGTATCTTCTATCATCGACGACTGGGCGCCGTACTACATCGCACGCACCCAAGCTGTCATGGACGGTACTTGGTCAAGCACTGACACATGGGATGGCATTGGCGCTGGCATGGTCGGCATTGGCGAAATTTCAGACGCGGTTCCTGCGAACGTGAAAGCCGAAGCAGAAGCCCTGCGCGACGCATTGGGTGACGGCAGCTACCACGCATTCACAGGTCCTGTGAACAAGCAGGACGGTTCTGCTTGGTTGGCAGACGGTGAAACTGCAGACGACGGCACATTGGCTGGCATGAACTTCTACGTTGAAGGTCTGACAGGCGACATCCCGTCATAAGGTTTCCCAACCTTTGAATTCGAAAAGGCCCGCCAGTTTTTGGTGGGCCTTTTTTGTTTGGGGTGTGGGTGTCGGC
>JAWUXS010000036.1:0-31988 GCA_034111185.1 Paracoccaceae bacterium
CAAAGATACGGCTGGGTTAATATGACAACCTGAAACCGCGCCAATACCGTATGCCATGCCGATCAGTGCTAGACCGAACGCAAAGCTGATACCTGTCAGACCAATGTCTGCGCCCGCGATGACGGCCGAACCACAACCCAATAATACAAGCGTGAATGTACCAATGAATTCTGCGACTTGTTTATTCATTTCTTTGTCCCCTTCAAATTACTTTCCGCAGTTAACATAAACCGCAGAAAAAAAGGCCCAAAGGGGAAAAGTCGCAGGTGCCTCGTCACAACGATCTTCTGCGTGGTGGTAATTAGACGTCTGAAACGTCCTAGCTCGCGTCGCGAACGTCCGCGATTACGATACCATCACGCGGCAGCTCACCTGCGCCGACAATCATGACCTCAGCGCGTAATTTCAGAACTTCAGTCAAAGACACGGCGTATGCAGCAACATCAGTTCCAGTCGTTTCGAGCTTTACAGTCATCGTGTCACCCTTACCGTCATGGCCTACTTCCACACGTGCACGGGCCACTTCGGGATGACGTTCGACAAACCGTGCGACCTGCTCGGGTCGCACGAACATGCCCTTTACCTTGGTTGCCTGATCTGCGCGGCCTTTCCAGCCAGCGATGCGCGTATTCGTACGCCCACAGGCACTTTGGCCCGGCATAAAGACCGAAAGATCACCAGTCGCAAACCGCACCAACGGATAATCAGGGTTCAGCGTCGTCACAACAACTTCCCCAATTTCACCCGCTGCAACCCGAGTTCCTGTACCCGGAATAACGATCTCAACGATCACACCTTCATCAAGGACCATCCCGTCAATCGCAGCAGTCTCATACGCAATATGCCCCACATCAGCCGTGCCATAAGTCTGCAGGCAATTTATGCCGCGATCCGCATAGGCTTGCCGCACGGTCGGAAATAGCGGTCCCGCGGAAACAGCGGCTTTGGTAATGCCAGACAGTTCAACACCCATCTCTTCAGCCTTCGCAAGGATCACACCCAGATAATCGGGTGTACCTGCATATGCGGTTGTGCCCATCTGGGCCGCCGCCATCACTTGCATTTCTGTTTGACCGGGACCTGCTGGAAATACCGTGGCGCCTACCGCTTGGGCGGCATTATCAAACATCATCCCCGCAGGCGTGAAATGATAGGAAAACGTGTTTTGCACTACGTCGCCGGCACCGATTCCCGCCGCATTCAAGAACCTTGCGAAACGCCACCAATCGCGGCCAGTCCCGCCAGGCTCATAAATCGGGCCGGGTGATTGAAACAGATGCGTCAGGTTCTGCGTCGCCATACCGCCAAGCGGTTTGTCGGCGGCTTGCCACTTGCTCAGATCGGATTTCCGCAGCACTGGCAGATGCACCAAATCAGCAATCGTTTGCACTTTGCCAAAATCGGACATGCAGTTGCCGTCAGCCATTTTGACCAGCTTCAGGACCTCAAGCAGCTTATCTAGTTGATCAGCCTCACGCGCATCCGCAGATCGTGTTTCCAAATCATCATAAAACATCAGCTCAACCACCTCTTGCGTCGGCGGTACGACCGCGTGTCGCGGAACGATTTACGACCTTCGTCAGACATACCCAAATAGAATTCCTTCACATCAGGGTTTTCACGTAATTCTTGCGCGGTGCCATCCATAACGACGCGCCCGCTCTCAAGGATATACCCATAATGGGCAAATCTAAGAGCGACGTTTGTGTTCTGCTCAGCCAGCAGGAACGACACGCCTTCTTTCTCATTTAGGTTTTTCACAATTGTGAAAATTTCTTCGACCAACTGTGGGGCCAACCCCATTGATGGCTCATCCAATAAAATCGTCTCAGGTGCTGCCATCAACGCACGCCCAATCGCACACATCTGCTGCTCTCCACCAGACGTATAGCCAGCTTGGCTTTTGCGCCGCTCGCGCAGTCGCGGAAAATACTCATAAACCATCTCAAGATCACGGGCCGCCCCGCCATCGCGCCGCGTATAGGCACCTGTCATCAGATTTTCTTCGATGGTTAAATGCTCAAAGCAATGACGCCCCTCCATGACCTGCACGACACCGCGCTTCACCAGATCAGAGGGCGATAGGCCTTGCACCAATTCGCCACGGTAATGGATCGACCCCTTGGTCACGTCCCCGCGCTCAGATTGCAGTAGGTTTGAAATCGCTTTTAGCGTCGTTGTTTTGCCGGCGCCGTTGCCGCCCAGCAGCGCGGTGATCCCGCCTTGCGGCACCTTTAACGACACGCCCTTCAACACAAGGATCACGTGGTTATAGATCACTTCAATGTTGTTGACCTCTAGCAGGGTCTCGGTTTTTGCATCGTCCAGCATGGGCTGCTCGCTTTGTTCAAAATACTCAAATTTTCGGGCCGCAACAAATGCCACGGCCCGAAAAGATAACCTCTTAGAGGCAACCTGGTGTGATGTTGTTCTCAGCAGCAAACGCAGCCGAGTCTTCCATGATCAGTGGCAGTGTGACTGCATCATCAGGCGCGATGTAGTCGGTCAATGCGACCCACTCAGCGTCCGCTGCATTCCACTGCTGAACGATACCAAGACCAGAACCGCCGTGATCCTGACATGACACACTGAACGCAGGACCAATGTTGGCCATGCCCAGCTCTTCCATGCGCGCCTCGGTGATGTCCAAGGCTTCCATGCCATCGCGCATCATCGCAGGTGTAATATCGGATACCCCGTGGATTTCTTGCGCTTTTGCAATTGCCTCAGCGGCAAGCATCGCAGCATACATGCCCCGTGTGTACAAAACACCGCCGATATTGCTGCCGTCGCCGGCTGCATTGCCTGCATCATGGACCAAGCTCGTGATGTCATCAAAGACAGGCAATGCGCCCACACGGTTCATGTTCAACGATTTGTATCCATCAGCCGCCATACCTGCAGGTATCACGTCATGCTCGGAACCAGCCCACCAGTTACCAATGAAGTTCTCCATCGGGAAACCAATGTTTGCGGCTTCTTGTACAGCCACTTGGTTCATCACGCCCCAGCCCCACATCAATACATAGTCAGGACGCTCACGGCGGATTTGCAACCACTGTGATTTCTGCTCCTGACCAGGGTGGTCGACGGCAAGTTGTGACAGTGTGAAACCGTGCATTTCGGCCAGACCTTCCAACGTGCGGATAGGCTCCTTACCGTAGGCAGAGTTGTGATAGACCAAGGCGACTGTCTTGCCCTCAAGTGATCCTTCGTTCTCGTCCAACAGGTAGTTCACCATCACAGACGCAGCATCCCAGTAGTTCGCAGGATAGTTGAACACCCAGTTGAACACTTCGCCGTTGGCCGCAGACGTCCGTCCATAACCCATCGTGTGCATTGGAATATTGTCAGCAGTCACTTTGGGGATCAGCTGATAGGTGATGCCAGTGGACAACGGTTGATAAATCAACGCGCCTTCGCCCTTGGTGCTCTCGTAACATTCAACACCCTTCTCGGTGTTGTAGCCGGTCTCACATTCTACAATGCGGAACGGCTCGCCGCCAACGCCGCCATCACGGGCGTTCAGCATGTTGAAATAGTCTTGATAGCCGTCAGACACAGGCGTGCCACCAGCTGCATAAGGACCAGTGCGATACGAAAGATCTGGAATAACCAGATCCGCTGCGGCACTTCCGGCCACAAGCGTTGTTGATACAGCCAGAGCGGCCAAAGTCTTAAGTTTCATCGGGGTCTCCTCCCATTGGTTGATCCGATAGTGGTCTTGCCGGGGTTCATCCCGATCGTCGGGCGGGCTGCGTGCCCACCGCATTTGGTTAGTAAGGGAACGGCCAAAGCCGTAATTTCTCTTTCACAACGCGCCATATCTGCGCGAGGCCATGTGGCTCTTTGATCAAGAAAAACATGATCAATGCGCCAACAATCACGAGCTGCAGATGCGATACGATATCCGTGGGCCATCCTAGCAAGTCGACACCGATCACTTTCAATGCAACTGGCAACAGCACAAGGAATGCGGCACCAGCAAAGCTACCAAAGATTGATCCAAGCCCACCGATGATGATCATGAACAGCACAAGGAATGACTTCTGAATGCCAAAGGCTTCGCCAACTTCGACAGCACCTAGGTAGACCGAAAAGAATAGCGCTCCTGATACACCGATAAAGAACGATGATACCGCAAATGCCGTCAGCTTGGACTTCAACGGGTTCACCCCAATGATCTCGGCGGCAATATCCATATCGCGGATCGCCATCCATGTCCGGCCAAGGCTACCACGTGTCAGGTTCCGTGCGACCAGCGCACTAAATGTAAGGAATACCAGACAAATCATATATTGCGCCCAAGGCGCTGTGTTTGGTCCGGTCACAGCAAATCCTGCAACAAAACGTTCTGGCGCGTTGATCTGCCCCGAAGCAGAGTAGTTGTAGAACCAGCTGACTTTGTTGAACAACCAAACCAGAAAGAACTGCGCTGCCAATGTAGCCACCGCCAAATAGAACCCTTTGATCCGCAAACTTGGCAGGCCAAATGCGGCACCAACAACGGCAGTAATACCGCCCGAAATCAGGATGTGAATAACGATGCTGACATCAGGAAAACCCGTCATCAGCTTGTAACAAGCATATGCGCCTACCGCCATAAAACCACCGGTGCCCAGCGACACCTGACCGCAATAGCCAACTAGAATGTTCAAACCAATTGCGGCAATCGCGTAGATCAGGAAGGGTACAAAGATCGCATTGGCCCAGTAGTCGTTAATCATGAATGGAATAACGAGATACGCAATGACGACAGTGACCCAAAACCCCCAGCGATCAAACAAGATCGGAAAGGTTTGACTGTCCTTGGGATAAGACGTCTTAAAATCGCCGGCTTCACGATACAGCATGACGGCCCTCTCTCGCTTTGTACAAAATACTCCCGCCGGAGATTTCGATCATTTCCAACTTAAACGCGCTCAATGATCTTCTCCCCAAAAAGGCCTTGTGGACGGAATACGAGGAACAGCAGTGCAAGCATATAGGCGAACCAGTTTTCAGTAGCCCCACCAAGGAACGGTGCGCCGATCAAGTATTCGAACAACTTCTCACCCACACCGATGATCAAGCCACCGACAATAGCGCCGGGTATGGATGTGAATCCGCCCAGCATCAGAACTGGCAGGGCCTTAAGCGCGATCAACGATAGCGAGAATTGCACGCCAGATTTCGCGCCCCACATGATGCCCGCGACCAGTGCGACGATGCCCGCCAATGACCAGACCAGCACCCAGATAAAGTTCAATGATATACCAACCGACAACGCCGCTTGGTGATCGTCAGCCACGGCCCGCATCGCTCGACCTTGCTTGGTGTACTGCGCAAAGACAATCAGAGCAGCGACAAGGATGATAGCGACGATAGTTGCGACCATATCAAGCTTGTCGATAAAGAAGCCGTAGAAATCATCACCACCAAGGAAGCTCGTTGAATCTTCGATCCAAAGCGATCCGCCCTGCGGCAGGCTAAGGGCCAATGTCTTGATCTCGGACCCCCACATCAGATCGCCAATACCCTCAAGGAAATAAGCCAAACCGATCGTCGCCATGAACAGGATGATCGGCTCTTGTCCCACCAGATGCCGGAACACGTACCGCTGCACGCACCATGCAAATATGACCATGACAATGACTGTCAGGAATATCGCAAGCAGGGCAGGGACCTCCCAACCAAAGTGGTGAATTTCAGTGCCAAAGATCGCGTTGATCAGATGACCAAAGGGGACTTGCCCTTCCATGATCCCGACCAATGTCAGTGCCGCAAATAGCGCCATGACACCTTGGGCATAATTGAAAATGCCCGAGGCTTTGTAGATCAGCACGAACCCAAGAGCGACAAGTGCGTAAAGCACGCCTGCCATCAGGCCATTAATGATAACTTCGATGCCATAAAGGAAATCAGCAGACATGCGGGGTCTCCTCTAAAGTTGCCATACACATGGCAAACGCAAAGCATACGTGGTGCAGACGTCCAAAATCAGTCATGGGCGACCCCCAAATATGCGTCGATAACTTCTTGATTGTTGCGCACCTCGTCAGGGGTGCCATCGCCAATCTTGCGACCGTAATCCATCACGACCACGCGGTCAGAGATGTCCATCACAACCCCCATATCGTGTTCGATCAGCGCAATCGTGGTGCCAAATTCGTCATTCATATCGAGAATAAAGCGGCTCATGTCTTCTTTTTCTTCGACGTTCATTCCTGCCATCGGTTCGTCCAGCAACAAAAGCGACGGCTCGGCTGCAAGGGCGCGCGCCAGTTCAACCCGCTTCTTCAAACCGTAAGGCAAGCGCCCAACAGGTGTTTTGCGGATCGCTTGGATTTCCAAGAAATCGATAACTTTCTCAACCGCTTCGCGGTTCTCAGTTTCTTCGCGTTCCGCTTTGCCCTTCCAAATCGCTTGGGCCAACATGCCCGCGTTCATCTTGTTCAAACGGCCCGTCATGACATTGTCGAGAACGCTCATCCCTTCAAAAAGGGCGATGTTCTGGAACGTCCGTGCGATGCCTTGACGCGCAACTTGGTATGGCTTCATTGGTGGCCGTTTTGCGCCGCGATACCAAACTTCTCCGTCCTGCGGATGGTAAAAGCCCGATATGACGTTCAGCATCGACGACTTGCCCGCGCCGTTCGGCCCGATGATCGCACGGATCTCGCCCTCGCGGATATCAAAGCTGATGTTCTTGATCGCCTCGACCCCGCCAAATCGCAGGGTAATACCGCGCATATCCATGACGACATCGCCAATCGTACGCCCATCTGCAGTTATGTAACTTCCGTCCGTCATTCTGCGGCCACCTGTTGCGAAATGTGTTGGACTGCAGCGTCGTTGATAGGCAACGTCGCCGAGATTTTGCCTTTGCGACCGTCTTCGTAGGTCACTTCGGTTTCGGTGAAAATCTCGCTCGATCCGTCGTACATTGCTGTAATTAGGTCGCCGAATTTCTCTTCGATGATTTTGCGGCGAACCTTTTGCGTGCGGGTCAATTCGCCGTCATCCGCATCAAGCTGTTTGTGCAAAACGATAAAACGGTGCACTTGGCAGCCAGCCAGCATCGGGTCTTGGGCCACAAGCACGTTCACGTCTTCTACATGGGCTTGCAGTGTTTTCAAAACATCCGGATGGCCTGCTAGATCTTGGTAAGATGAATAGGCGATGTTGTTCCGCTCGGCCCAGTTGCCAACTGCGGTCAGGTCGATGTTCAGAAATGCTGTGCACATCTCGCGTTCGTTGCCAAAGACTACGGCCTCAAGGATATTGGGGAAGAACTTAAGTTTATTCTCAACATACTTGGGCGCGAACATTGCACCGTTAGCCAGATTGCCGACATCTTTCGCGCGGTCGATAATCCGCAGATGGCCAGAACCTTCTTCGATAAAACCAGCGTCGCCAGTTGCGACCCAGCCCTCGGCGTCCTTGGTTGATGCGGTGCTTTCTGCGTTCTTAAAGTATTCAACAAACACACCGGGCGAGCGGTAGAAGACCTCTCCGTTGTCAGCGATCTTAAGCTCAACACCGGGTGAAGGCACGCCAACGGTATCGCCGCGAACTTCGCCGTCAGGCTGCTGAGTGATAAACACGGATGCTTCGGTTTGACCGTATAGCTGCTTAAGATTGATCCCAAGCGAGCGGTAGAAATCAAAGATCTCAGGGCCAATCGCCTCGCCCGCCGTATAGCCAACGCGCACGCGGCTAAAGCCAAGCGTGTTCTTTAGGGGGCCATAGACGAATATATTGCCAAGCGCGTATTTTAGACGGTCCATTAAGCCGACATCGTGACCGTCCAGCAGATCAGGCCCAACCTTTTTGGCGTGCGCCATAGCACGGTCAAACATCCATTTTTTAAAGCGGCCTGCGTCTTCCATGCGGATCATGACGTTCGTTAACTGCGTTTCATAGACACGCGGCGGCGCAAAATAATACGTCGGACCAATTTCGCGCAGATCAGAATGGAGCGTGTCAGCGCTCTCTGGGCAGTTGACGCAAAAGCCCGTCCACATGGCTTGGCCGATGGAAAAGATGAAATCGCCAACCCAGCCCATAGGCAAATAAGCGAGGACCTCGTCACTAGCACGCAGATGATCGAAGTCCGAGGAGTTGCGCGATGTTTCAATGATATTGCGGTTTGAAAGGACAACGCCCTTAGGCTTGCCAGTCGTGCCGGATGTATAAAGCATCACACACGTTGTGTCGTAATCCTGCCGTGAAAGGCGGGCATCAAGTTCTGCCTGCAAAGATGGATCTGCGCGCCCCAACTCTTGGACTGCGTCCAAAGATGTCATCTTGCTATGATCGTATTTACGTAGCCCGCGACCATCGAGATAGATGATCTGATCAATCGTGCTGACGCTGTCTTGAAGTTCAATGATCTTGTCGACCTGTTCTTGATCGGCACCGACAACCATGCGGGCACCACAGTGATTAAGAACATATGCCATCTCTTCTGTGACGGCGTCTTGGTAGAGAGGGATTGGGATTGCACCAACCATCTGTGCGGCGACCATGGACCAATATAGCTTAGGACGGTTGCGGCCGATGACGGCGACGCTTTCGCCCTCTTTTAGGCCAAGGGCGAGATAGCCCAACGCAATCGCTGTGATTTCCGCGCTGGCTTCGGACCATGTCCAGCTTTGCCAGATGCCGAATTCCTTTTCGCGGTACGCAGGTTTCGCGCCATGCGCAGCCACATTCCGCGCAAGAAGTTGCGGAACGGTCTGCAATGCGAGTGCACCCTTGGTCATACATTCCTCCCCGAATGTCGTTGTTGCGACTCTCCCCTGTCTCAACATCGCTACTACAGCCGATGAACTTTTCAGAACTGTTTCAGAACTGTTACGAAATGTTGCACCGCTCGGTCCAAGCTGGTCAATGGCAAAGAACTGGTGCTAGCTGTGCAAATGGAAGACACGCCAGCATATATCCAGAACATAACCCTTGCGGGCCTCAACCTGATCAAACAGGCACTGTCGATCTATGACAAAGACTTGCGTTTGGTTGTTGCAAACCAGCGGTTCCAACGGATGTTCCGTCTGCCTGACGAACTTACCCAAGCTGGTGCGCCATTTGCGGATACAATCCGCCTATTGGTCGAGCGCGGGGAATACGGTGTGATCGACGATCCCGAAGCATTTATCGCGGAACGCGTCGCAATCGCCCGCACGTTTGAACCGCACTACCTCGAGCGGAGTCGCCCGAACGGCACCACGATTTCAATCGAAGGTTCGCCGCTGCGCCAAGGCGGCTGGGTCGCGGTTTACACCGACATCACAGAACTTAAGCAGCAGGCGGCATTGCTGCGCGACAGATCAGCTGATCTGTCTGGTGAATTGCTCGCCCGATCTGAAGAACTGTCGCAGACCAACCGCGAACTGACGGCGACGATTACAGCGCTTGAAGAAGCAAAGCGCGAACTTACCGCATCGCAAGAACAACTGAGCCTCGTGAATGCGATGACACCCGCGCATATCGCCCGCGTGGACCGGCGCGGGGTCTATAGTTATTCCAATAACAAGCTTGGCAGTCTTTTGCCCGATCAGCCCAATGAAGTTGTAGGCAAACATTTTCGCGAGGCGCTGGGCGATCAAGTCTACGCCGAAGTTGCCCCAGCGTTTGAGCGGACACTGAGCGGCGAAGCCCCCGTGATTGAGTTCGAAGTAACCAACAGTGGGCGGCACATTCGCGTGGCCCTTACGCCGGACGTGGCGGCAAATGGCACAGTACAGGGTGCCTATCTATTGTCGATGGATGTGACGGATGAGGTTAGCGCACGGCGTGCCTTGACCCATACGCATCGCCGCGAACTGGCGGCGCAATTGACCAGCGGGCTTGCGCATGATTTTTCAAACCTGCTGACAATCATTATGGGTCAAAACGATAGGCTTGAACGGTTGGGAAATCAGCCTGACGGACTATTTGAAATCGCGGCAACGATCAAATCAGCGGCAAAGCGTGGCGGTGCGTTGCTTGAGGGATTATCGCAGATTGATGCTAAACGTGTTTTGCAAATTCGCGCAACCGAGGTCGGGCCATTTTTACGAAACCTGTCCCGTTTGGCGCAGGCCGCGGTGCCGGATGAAATTACTTTGCAAATCAACAATGATCTTTCTGCAACCTATGTCATGCTCGACCCTGGGTTTGCGCAGGATGCGTTGCTAAATCTAGTCTTGAATGCGGTGGAGGCTATGGACGGACCTGGGGAAATACTCCTCGATCTTTCACATAGGGGAAATGCGCTCGAGTTTGCGGTGTGCGACACTGGCCCCGGATTTACCGAACATGCGTTGGCGAATGCTCTTGCGCCTTTTTACACCTCCAAAGTGGGTAAGCTCGGGCGCGGCCTTGGCCTGTCGGCAGCATTTGATTTTGCAAAAACCAGTGGTGGCACAATGCGATTGGCGAATGCTGAAACAGGCGGTGCGCGTGTCAGCATGCGGATACCGTTCGAAGAGGCAAAGCCGATGACACCGGGGATGGTGCTATTGGTTGAGGACACGGTTGAAATCAGGGAAACTGTGCGTGGGTATCTACGCCATATGGGGCATGCCGTGATAGAGGCCGACAACGCAGATGAGGCAATTACTTTGGCGCAAATTCCTGAGGTAACCCATATCGTGACGGACCTTATTTTAGGTGATGGGCCAACGGGCCATGATTTCGCGCGGGCAGTCAGGGCAAAGAAAATCACGACGCCGATCCTTGTGATTACGGGTCTCGATCCGGATGATGCGCGGTGCAAAGCAGCGGCGGATGAGTTTTCGGTCTTGAAAAAGCCGTTCGATCATGACGCTTTGGCGGCACGTTTGGCAAAAGGTTAGGTGATGACGCGCACACGCAAATTGATCACGATCCTCGATGACACGCGCGAAATCCGCGAGATGTTGGCGCATGCGCTTGAGGATGCTGGGTTTGAGACGAAAAGCTATGATCGCGCTGCGGATTTCGAACGTGACCTGCGCAGCATCAGTCCTGATTTGTGCATCATTGATCTTGGGCTTCCCGACAAGGATGGGCTGGGCATTGTGAACCGCATCTCCAGCGGTACCGATGCAGCCGTGGTGATTATCTCTGGTCGAGCAAGCACGTCTGACAAAATCGTCGGGCTTGAGCTTGGTGCGGACGACTACATCACCAAGCCATTTGAAATTGCCGAAGTTGTTGCGCGCGTAAAGGCATTGCTGCGCCGCACTGTGCAAACCCAAGCGGCCCCTGCGCAAGGCAGCGTTTTCCAGTTCTCGGGTTGGACGGTTGATTTGGACCAGCACCATATCATCCCAGACGGAGGCGAGGCGTCGCGCCTGTCATTCGCCGAGGGACAATTGCTGCGCATCTTCTTGGACAGCCCGAACCGATTGATCACCCGCGATCATATACTTGATCAATTATCTGACGGCCAAAGCGATAACTACGACCGTGCGATTGATGTGCGTGTGTCGCGGCTGCGATCAAAACTGCACGACGATCCGAACAACCCCAAGATCATCAAAACGATCTACGGCGCTGGCTATATCTTTATCGCTGATATCGTTGTGTCCTAACGGGTTCCAAAGGCGTGCAATCCATGCGACGACTTATTCGTAAGGAGCATTTGCAATGACTAAAGTCTTTCTGAATGGATTGGGCCGGATAGGGCGCACGACGCTGCGGGCTTGGGCCCTTGGGGCTGCTCCGGATCTACAGATCGTTGGATTGAACGACATCGCTGCGCCAGATTTGATCGCACATCTGATCGAGTTTGATAGCGTATTTGGCCCATTCCCAGGAACTGTCGAACTTGACGGGGCAAACCTGCGGATCAACGACCATGTGATCCCTATTCATACAACGTCTGACCTGAGCACGCTTGATCTGGTGGGCGTTGATATTGTTGCTGAATGTACCGGCAAAGCGAACGTGCATGACGTGGCCGAACGTGGGTTGCGTGCAGGCGCTGGGCGCGTCTTGATTTCGGGGCCATCTGGTGCGGCGGACGTGACCGTTGTGCTGGGCGCGAATGATGCGGACTTACAGGATCAACCAATCGTCTCAAATGCCTCGTGCACGACAAATGCGCTGGCGCCACTGGTGCGTGTCTTGAATGACCATTGGGGTTTGAAAACCGGTTGGATGACAACGATCCATTGCTACACTGGCAGTCAGCCCACAATTGACGCCCCGCGTGGCGATATGATGCGTAGCCGCGCGGCTGCATTGTCTATGGTGCCGACAACCACGTCAGCCATGAAGCTGCTTGATCACGTGCTGCCCGAAATTGCGGGCCGGATCGAAGGGGCGGCGGTGCGTGTGCCTGTTGCGTCCGTCTCGGCTGTTGATCTGACAGTGACGCTGGATGCAGATGTCACGATGGATGACGTCAGGGATGTCCTTGTCCAGCAAACGCCTATCATTGGCACGACGACCAAGCCGTTAGTGTCTACAGATTTGCGGGCACGGCCCGAAAGCCTCATCATTGCATTGCCCGAATGTCGGATCACCCAAGGTGGCTTGCTGCGCATTTTCGGTTGGTATGACAATGAGTGGGGCTTCGCACATCGTATGTTGGAAATGGCACAACGAATGGGCTGAGCAGCCCTTTCACTTTCCAACGCGCAGGACTAGGTTGCCCGCGCAATATGCAAAGAGGTATTCCATGACGTCCATCGTTTCCGTGCGCGATCTGCGCAAAGCTTTTGCGTCGGGGTTTGAGGCACTGAAAGGCATCAACCTTGAGATCGAAGAGGGCGAGATCCTCGCGCTTTTGGGTCCTAATGGGGCTGGAAAAACCACGCTGATTTCAACAATCTGCGGGATCACTGTTCCAACGGCTGGCAGCATTTCAGTTGGTGGTCATGATACGATCACAGATTTCCGCGCAGCACGCGGTCTGATCGGTTTGGTCCCACAAGAAATCAACCTCGAACCGTTTGAAACCGTCATGAACACGGTCCGCTTTTCGCGTGGTCTGTTCGGTAAGCCGCGCGATGATGCCAAGCTTGAGGCGATCCTTAAGCAGCTATCATTGCACGACAAGAAAGACAGCAAGATCATGACGCTGTCTGGCGGCATGAAGCGCCGCGTTTTGATCGCCAAAGCGCTGTCACACGAGCCGCGCGTTCTTTTCTTGGACGAGCCGACAGCGGGCGTCGACGTTGAGTTGCGCAAAGACATGTGGGAGGTCGTGGCCGAGCTGAAAGCAACTGGCGTCACTATCATCCTAACGACACATTATATTGAGGAAGCCGAGGCGATTGCCGACCGCGTTGGTGTCATCTCAAAAGGTGAAATTCTGTTGGTGCAGGACAAAGCCGAGCTGATGTCACAGATGGGCAAGAAGCAGTTGAAGATCGAAGTGTCCGAGGTGGTGACGGACATCCCCAAAGCGTTGGCAGGTTATGATCTGGTCGCCGAGGGCGCGTCGCTTACATATACATACGACACCAAAGGCGAGCGCACAGGCATCACGACCTTGCTGAACGACCTGCAAAAAGCAGGCATTCAAATGGTTGATATTCAAACCCAACAAAGCAGCCTCGAAGATATCTTTGTTGGTCTCGTGAAGGAAACAGCATGAACTTTACAGCCGTCGCATCAATTTACCGCTTTGAGATGGCCCGCTTCTTTCGCACCATCATGCAAAGTTTGATCTCACCTGTGATTTCGACGTCGTTGTACTTTGTCGTGTTTGGCGCCGCGATTGGCAGCCGGATCGATAGCGTTGAGGGTGTCAGCTATGGCGCATTCATCGTGCCGGGTTTGATCATGTTGTCCGTGATGACGCAGGCCACGTCCAATGCGTCATTCGGGATCTACTTTCCCAAGTTTATTGGCACGATTTACGAGCTGTTATCAGCGCCAGTGAACTTTCTTGAGATCACGGTGGGCTATGTCGGTGCTGCTGCGACCAAGGCGTTGGTGATTGGTATGGTGATCCTCGCGACAGCGTTTGCGTTCGTGGATATCCAAATCGCGCATCCGTTTGCGATGCTCGCGTTCTTGGTGATGACTTGCTTCAGTTTCTCGCTTTTGGGGTTCATCATCGGCATCTGGGCGGGGAATTTTGAGCAGTTACAACTCATTCCGCTGCTGATCATCACACCGTTGGTTTTCCTTGGGGGCAGTTTTTATTCGATCACCATGTTGCCGCCCGTTTGGCAGACAATCACCATGTTTAACCCTGTTGTTTACCTAATTTCAGGGTTTCGGTGGTCATTCTTTGGCACTGCAGATGTCAGTATCGGCTTCTCACTTTTCGCAATTGGCTTGTTCACGTCGATCTGTCTTGTGGCAATCTGGTGGATTTTCCGGACAGGCTGGCGGATTAGGCAGTAAGCACAGACTTGTGCGCCGGATGAAAAAGCATAGGTAGAGGATATGAAACGTTTTATTCCCTTTATGAACAAAGAGCCTTTTGTTGCCGTGATCCGGTTGCAAGGGGCCATTACGAATGCGGGTCGCGGTCTTGATGACGTCAATCTTGGACCTGTCATTGAAAAAGCCTTTATGAAGGGCAAGCCAGCGGCTGTCGCATTAGAGATTAACTGTCCCGGCGGATCGCCTGTGCAATCTTCGTTGATTGGCGCACGTATCCGGCGCTTGGCTGATGAGACCGAGACACCTGTATTTGCCTTCGTCGAAGACGTCGCGGCATCTGGTGGTTATTGGTTGGCCGCTGCGGCGGATGAGATTTTTGTCGACCCATGCTCAATGACTGGATCAATTGGCGTGATCTCGGCTGGCTTTGGTTTGAACGAAGCAATTGGTAAATACGGGGTCGAACGTCGGGTTTATACTGCGGGCACATCGAAATCGATGCTGGACCCGTTCAAGCCCGAGCAAGAGGCAGACGTTGCGCGCCTCAAAGGTTGGTTGGATGAATTGCACGAGACATTTATCGCATGGGTGAAATCCCGTCGGGGTACCAAGCTTGCGGATAATCCTGATCTTTTCTCGGGCGAAGTATTCATCGGACAAAAAGGGATCGACGCCGGTCTTGTGGATGGCATTGGCCACCTTGTTCCAATGATGAAAGAGCGCTTTGGCGAAAAGGTGAAATTCCGTCGTTACGGCCAGCGCAAATCACTGGCTTCGCGTTTTGGTATGGCGGTTGTGAACGACGCCGTGGCAGGGATCGAAGAACGCGCTGCTTTCGCTCGGTTTGGTCTCTAACGTGCTCGTAAAAATTATCTTCCTGTTTCTGGCCTTTATGGGCGTTCTTGGTATCTTCGGGAAATGGAAGTTCCCTGGACAAGAGCGTTTGGTATCAGCCAAATGCAAGGGATGTGGACGATTTCGAATTGGTAAAGGACCCTGCCGTTGCGGCAGGAGATAGGAACGCATGGATTGGATTTACGTCGGGGTCGGTTTAGCGATCCTGCTTTTGGCGGGTGATTTTCTGGTCAAAGGCGCGGTGAACCTTTCACTGCGGTTGGGTGTACCTGCATTGATCGTCTCGCTGACGATTGTTGCATTTGGAACATCAGCGCCTGAACTGCTGATTTCGATTAATGCGATCCTTGATGGCGTGGCTGGCCTTGCGCTGGGTAATGTCGTCGGGTCGAATACTGCGAATGTTTTGCTGGTCCTTGGTGTGCCCGCTTTGATGGCTACGATGCACACAAGCGAATGCGATACACGTAACAGCTATTTGCAAATGATTGCTGCAAGCGTCCTGTTTATCGGGCTTTGCTTCTGGGGCGATTTCACGTGGATGAGTGGCATCATCCTGCTGACTGCACTTGCTGCGATGCTGACGTGGGCTGCTAAACAGGCAATGTCACATCGTAAATGCGCCGTTGACGAAGAAGAGATCGAAGGCGCTGACCCTAGCCTGCCATGGGGCCGGATCATCTTTTACCTCGCGCTGGGTATTATCGGCTTACCGCTGGGCGCATCGCTGCTTGTCGATGGCGCTGTGGATATCGCTACAGAATTTGGTATCTCAGAAACCGTGATTGGTTTGACCTTGGTCGCTGTCGGTACGTCGCTGCCCGAACTAGCCACGACAGTTGCGGCCGCATTGCGCCGTCAGGCGGATGTGGCACTGGGTAATGTCATCGGATCGAACATGTTCAACCTTCTGGGTATCATGGGCGTTGCCAGCCTTGTGGGCACGGTACCTGTTGACCAGCAGTTCCTGACCTTTGATCTTTGGGTGATGCTGGGCGCATCGCTGCTGCTGATCCCGTTCGTATTCATGAAGGTTGATATTAACCGGACTTGGGGCATCGCGCTGTCAGTCCTGTATGCCATCTATATCGTCGTGGTTCTGGTCTAATGCCCGCGGCACTGGTTACCGGAGCTGGTGCACGGCTGGGCCAAGCGATGGCGCTGTATTTGGCCGGACGCGGTTTTGACGTTGCGGTGCATTTTTCAGGGTCCAAAGACGGGGCCGCTGATACAGTTGCGCAAATCAAATCGTTAGGCCGCAATGCGGTCGCCATTCAGGCTGATCTGTTGGATGAGGCGCAGACGACTGCGCTGCTACCTTCTGCTGCCGAGGCGCTAGGGGGTCCCATTTCAGTGTTGGTGAACAATGCGTCGATCTTTGAATATGACAATTTGACCACCGCAAGTCGCGACAGCTGGGATCGGCATCTTGATAGCAATTTGCGCGCGCCATTTGTTCTGACGCAAGCGCTTGCCGCTCAGGTACCTACGGCTGTGAACGACGAAAATGGCGAAACCATCGCACAAGGTTTGATCGTCAATATGCTGGACCAGCGGGTGCACAAGCTGACGCCAGAATTCATGACCTATACGATTGCTAAAATGGGCCTTTGGGCCCTGACCCAGACATCGGCACAGGCGCTGGCACCTGACGTGCGGGTGAATGGAATTGGTCCAGGTCCGACACTGCGTGGGCACCGCCAATCGCAAAGCCATTTCGACCGCCAAAGGGCTGCGACGATCCTCGAACGGGGCGCGAACCCAGCGGACATCACTGCAGCGCTTGGTTATTTTTTGGATGCGCCAGCGGTTACAGGACAGATGATTTCCGTCGATGGTGGTCAGCATTTGGGATGGGAAACGCCTGATATATTGGGTGTTGAATAAAAGTGCCCCGTTCCAGCAATCGACATCACTGGTAAAGTTGTGCACTGGCGAACCATCATTTCACAATTCGTTTACAATTCCCTAATGTTTTCAGTGATTTGGAATATGTTAAGAAATATACCTTTTAAAAACAATGGGTTGGGTATGTGCCTAAAAAATAGGCACATACACGAAGCCCTAGCAAAACAAGAGAAAATTGCCTCTGTCAGAGATTTGCCCACTGAGTTATCCACAAGTTTCGTGGATGCCTTTTCTCTTGTCGTGACAGCGTTACCATTGCAGAGGCCACTAGAATCATAGGATCGAAATGACTGACGCTGCGTCAATAGAACCCAAGACCGGATACGCCCTGATCCAGTCCTACCTGCGGACGTTGGATAGCAGTCCGGGCGTTTACCGCATGTTGGATGGCGAAAGTCGTGTTTTGTATGTGGGTAAGGCGCGCAATCTAAAGGCACGGGTTAGCAGCTATGCCCGCGAAGGTCAGCATTCTGGTCGGATCGCGCGTATGATCTCTGAGACGGTCTCGATGATGTTCCTGACCACTCGGACCGAGACCGAGGCTCTGTTGCTTGAGCAGAATTTGATCAAGCAACTTAAGCCCAAATATAATGTGCTTCTGCGCGACGATAAATCGTTCCCCAATATCCTAGTGACAAAAACCCAAGCCTACCCGCAAATCAAAAAACACCGTGGTGCGAAGAAGGAAAAGGGTGACTACTTTGGTCCTTTCGCCAGCGCGGGCGCTGTGAACAGGACATTGAATCAATTGCAGCGCGTGTTCTTGCTGCGGAATTGTTCGGATAGTGATTTTGAGACGCGGACACGTCCATGCTTGCAGTTCCAAATCAAACGCTGTTCGGGGCCTTGCGTCGGGAATATCTCCGAGGGCGATTACGCCAAGTCGGTGCATAACGCGAAAGAGTTTTTAGCGGGCCGCACGAAAGGCATCCAAGAGGCGTTGGCGGCAGACATGAACGCTGCATCCGAGGAGATGGAGTTTGAGCGTGCAGCCGCTTTGCGTGACCGGATCAAGGCACTGACGCAAGTTCAAACAGCGCAGGGTATCAATCCGCAAAGCACTGCCGAAGCAGATGTTATTGGCTTACATATTGACGGCGGTCAGGCGTGCGTTCAGGTGTTCTTTATTCGTGCGAACCAAAATTGGGGCAACCACGATTATTACCCAAGGATTAGCGGAGAAGAGGATCTGTCAGAAGTGATGGAAGCTTTTGTCGGTCAGTTCTATTCCAACCGCGAGCCGCCAAAGGTTGTGCTGTTGTCGCACGGATTGGACGACGCTGCCCTGATGACCGCCGCCTTGACCGAAAAGGCCGAGCGGAAGGTAGAGATCATCGTTCCACAACGTGGTGAAAAGGCCGAGCTGGTCCATGGCGCGCTGCGCAACGCCCGCGAAAGCCTCGCACGGAAGATGTCAGAGACAGCGACGCAAGGTCGGCTGTTAAAGGGAGTGGCCGAGGCATTCTCCTTGGAGACTGTGCCGCAGCGGATCGAAGTCTATGATAACTCGCACATCCAAGGCGCTCATGCTGTGGGCGCTATGATCGTGACTGGGCCAGAAGGGTTCGAGAAAGGTCAATATCGCAAGTTCAATATCCGCGGTGAAGACCTGACGCCGGGCGATGACTTTGGCATGATGAAAGAAGTGATGACGCGTCGGTTCCAACGTCTGATGAAGGAAGACCCCGAGCGTAAAAGTGGAACTTGGCCAGAACTGCTGTTGATTGACGGCGGTGCGGGGCAGGTTAGTTCTGTGCGCGAAATTATGGAAAAGCTGGGTGTCGGTGACGTGCCGATGGTTGGTGTTGCCAAGGGCGAAGATCGCGATGCGGGTAAAGAAGTGTTTTACCGCACAGGCAAGCCTGTGATGGCGTTGCGCCACAATGATCCGGTGCTCTATTTTATTCAGCGCATGCGGGACGAGGTCCACCGCTTTGCGATTGGGACACACCGTGCGAAACGGTCCAAAGCGATTGGGGCTACACCATTGGATGACGTCCCAGGCGTCGGCGCGACGCGCAAACGCGCTTTGCTGGCTCACTTTGGGTCGGCCAAAGCTGTCGGTCGTGCCAATCTTGCCGATCTCAAAGCCGTTTCAGGCGTATCTGAGAATATGGCACAGACGATATACGACTACTTTCACGAGAATGGTTAACGAAGTGTAGAACTGCTAGAACTTCGGCATGCGACCGCCCGAGTTGCGACTGCATATAGTATCCGAGGCCGAACATGATTAGGTGTGTGTTATGAAATGGAATATCCCCAATATTTTGACGCTTTTGCGTCTGCTTGCGGCGCCCGGTGTGGTGCTGATGTTTTTGTATTTTTCACGTCCCTATGCGGATTGGTTTGCGCTGATCCTGTTTATCTTGGCTGCGGTGACTGATTTTGTTGATGGCTACCTTGCGCGGGCTTGGAAGCAAGAAAGCAAGTTCGGCGCGATGTTGGACCCGATTGCTGACAAGGCAATGGTCGTGATTGCCTTAGTCGTGATCACAGGCTTTTCAGGCATGAACCCATGGATATTGTTGCCTGCCACCGTGATTATTTTCCGCGAAGTGTTTGTGTCGGGCTTGCGCGAATTCCTTGGCGATACGGCTGGCACCCTCAAGGTTACGAACCTCGCAAAGTGGAAGACCACCATGCAAATGGTAGCTATTTCGGCATTGTTTGCGAAAGGCGCGTTTGAGCATTTCATAATCGAGCAGACCATTGGCATGGACCAGTCAGTGATCGACGGCATTATGGATGGCACGATTGAGGACGTCGTTGGTTTGCGCTGGAAGGAGCTGGGTTGGAGCATCTCTTGGTACGGTGGTGCAACCTTGTTGTGGATCGCGGCCGTTCTTACTGCGATCACAGGTATCGATTACCTACGCAAAGCGATGCCTTACCTTAAGGGCGCTAAATGATCGATGTGATGTACTTTGCTTGGGTCCGTGAACGAATCGGTTTGCCAACAGAGCAGATTGAAACATCTGCGCAAACTGTAGCCGATCTTGTGGCTGAACTGCGCGCCAAAGAAGAGCGTTATGATGCGGCCTTTGCCGATATCACTGCGCTGCGTGTTGCTGTCGATCAAGAACTCGCAGACTTTGATGCCCCACTAGCTGGCGTGCGCGAGGTTGCGTTTTTCCCACCGATGACAGGCGGTTAACACATGGATGTCCGCGTGCAGTCCGAACCGTTTGATGCTGGTGCGTTGTTGAACGATTTTAGTGCGGGCCACAAAGACGTTGGCGCAATTGTAAGTTTTACCGGTATCGTCCGCGATG
Organism: Paracoccaceae bacterium; assembly: GCA_034111185.1. GTDB lineage: Bacteria > Pseudomonadota > Alphaproteobacteria > Rhodobacterales > Rhodobacteraceae > Yoonia. Next base: position 20,331 of record JAWUXS010000036.1, read on the forward strand.
TAGCAGATGGTTTGCGGTCAATGGAGATTGAGCACTACCCCGGCATGACGACCAAAGCGATTGAGACTATAGCTGCGGATGCGATGGCCCGTTGGGAATTGACCGACGTTCTGATCATCCACCGATACGGGGCATTAACTGCAGGTGAGCAGATCATGATGGTAGCCACAGCCTCTGCACACCGCAGTGCCGCGTTTGAGGCGGCTGATTTCTTGATGGACTACCTTAAGTCCCGTGCGCCGTTCTGGAAGAAAGAGACGACTGAGAAAAGCGCTAGTTGGGTCGCCGCCAAAAACGATGACGAAGCGGCACTAGACCGCTGGTCTTGACCGGCAGTGACAATCAACGAGATGGTCGTCGATAAGCCCGCAGGCTTGCATGAATGCATAGACAATAGTTGGGCCGCAAAACTTAAAGCCCGCCTTTTTCAGATCTTTTGATACTTGCTGTGATAACGCCGTCTGGGCCGGAACCTCGGACTGTGTTGCCCATTGGTTCACCAGCGGCTTGCCCTCAACATAGCCCCATAGGAAATTATCAAAGCCCTGCGCCTGTTCAATCTTTTGCCATGCGCGTGCATTTGTAATTGTCGCTTCGATCTTGCCGCGGTGTCGAATGATACCAGCGTCGGTCAAAAGCAAAGCGACTTCTTTTTCGCCCCAAGAGGCAACGATGTTGGGATCAAAATCAGCAAATGCCGCGCGAAAGTTGTCGCGTTTTTTCAATATCGTTATCCAAGAAAGCCCTGCCTGAAACCCGTCAAGGATCAGCTTTTCCCAAAGCGCACGGCTGTCATATTCGGGGACACCCCATTCGGTGTCATGGTAGGCTTGATAGATTGGATCACCACCGGCCCAGCCGCAACGCGTTAGCATATTTGTCACCTTTTTTAGGCGGCTCTTAACGCCGCGTTAGTCGCAGTGAGCGATTGATACCCCCAACGCTCGGGAAACCCAAATGACGAATTTGAATCAATCCAAGTCTCAGATACGTGAAGACCCACCGCTTGATCCGTTGATGGCGGCGGTGGCCAGCCGAGATGCGGATGTTCTAAACTTAGTTGAGGATGCGCTGGTCCACAAACGTGCGCGAATTGCACTGCAGCCGATCTATGTTGCGGGGCAGATGCCTACCATTGCATTCTACGAAGGTTTGATCAGGGTTACTGACGATGCTGGTCGCATTATCCCGGCAGGGCATTTCATGGGCCTTGTAGAAGAGACTGCGCTGGGGCGACAAATCGATTGTGTTGCTCTGGATCTCGCGTTGAAATTGCTCTCGGAAACATCAGGTGTTCGGCTGTCGATCAATGTCTCGGCGCGTTCCATCGCAGATGGGCAGTGGCGCCGTATTTTGGACAAGGGACTACGCCGCGATCCCAGTTTGGGTGAACGCCTGATCTTTGAAATTAGCGAGACCTCTGCGATGCTTTTGCATGAAGTCGTAATCCGTTTCATGTCAGAGATGCAGCCGCATGGTGTGGCCTTTGCGCTAGATGGTTTTGGTGCAGGGGTGATTGCATTTCGGCACCTAAAAGACTTCTTTTTTGATCTTGTGAAGATCGACAAAAGCTTCATTCGCGGCATTCCTGAAGATTCAGACAATCAGGTTTTGACCGAAGCATTGATTAGTGTAGCGCATCAGTTTGAAATGTTTGTCGTCGCTGACGGTGTCGAAACCCAAGCTGAGGCAGATTATGTCACACGCATGGGTGTGGACTGCATGCAGGGTTTTCATTTTGGTATCCCAAAGTTCGGTTTCTGAAACTGATATGCATTGCCTGCAATCCCGTGTTGACCTCGGGGAATCCCGTTGATCAAAAACCTCAAACTACATACAAGCAGTTTAAGCGGCGGGTTGGGGCCTGTTACTACAACTGCGTAAATAGCCTCTCTGCGCCACATGAACACTGAGAGGACTCTATAATGACGAACGTTGTAATCGCTTCTGCTGCTCGGACTGCCGTTGGCAGTTTTGGCGGCGCATTCGCTACCACTGCTGCCCATGATCTTGGTTCTTCGGTACTTGAAGCCGTCGTGGCCCGTGCGGGTATCGAAAAAGGCGAAGTATCGGAAACCATTCTTGGTCAGGTTTTGACTGCTGCACAGGGCCAGAACCCAGCGCGTCAGGCACACGTCAATGCAGGTCTTCCGGTTGAAAGCTCTGCTTGGAGCATTAATCAAGTTTGCGGTTCCGGTCTGCGCGCGGTTGCCCTTGGTGCACAGCACATTCAGTTGGGTGATGCCGATATCGTCGCCGCTGGTGGTCAAGAAAATATGACATTGTCGCCGCATGCCGCACATCTGCGTGCCGGTCAAAAAATGGGCGACATGAAGTATATCGACACGATGATCCGTGACGGACTTTGGGATGCCTTCAATGGCTACCACATGGGTCAGACGGCTGAAAACGTTGCAAACCAGTGGCAGATCTCTCGTGATATGCAGGACGAATTTGCGGTTGCGTCACAGAACAAAGCTGAAGCTGCGCAATTGGCGGGCAAGTTCGCTGATGAGATCGCTGCGTTTGTTGTGAAGACACGCAAGGGCGACATCATCGTCGATCAGGATGAGTACATCCGCCACGGCGCGACAATGGAAGCCATGCAAAAGTTGCGCCCAGCTTTCGCAAAGGAAGGTTCTGTGACCGCTGCGAACGCATCTGGTTTGAATGATGGTGCTGCTGCGACATTGCTGATGACTGCTGCCAACGCTGAAAAGCGCGGCATCCAGCCATTGGCGCGTATCGCGTCATATGCAACTGCTGGTCTCGATCCATCAATTATGGGCGTGGGGCCGGTTATGGCATCACGCAAAGCATTGGCAAAAGCAGGCTGGAAAGTTGAAGATCTGGACCTCGTTGAAGCGAACGAAGCTTTTGCGGCGCAGGCTTGTGCGGTTAACAAAGACATGGGCTGGGATCCAGCAATTGTAAATGTGAATGGCGGCGCGATCGCTATTGGGCACCCAATCGGTGCCTCTGGGTGTCGTGTTTTGAATACGCTGTTGTTCGAAATGCAGCGCCGCGATGCGAAAAAGGGCCTTGCTACATTGTGCATCGGCGGCGGTATGGGCGTCGCCCTGTGTGTTGAGCGCGACTAAAAGGGTTGGGGTGACAATGCGTCACCCCTATTTCTTTGCGCAATAATATTGCGTAATCTAACCTCTCAATATAATTAGATTACGACATCAATTCCTTGAAGGAGAATAAAATGGCTCGTGTTGCTCTTGTTACTGGCGGATCCCGCGGTATTGGCGCTGCTATTTCGACAGCGTTGAAGGCAGAAGGTTATCTTGTTGCTGCGACTTATGCTGGCAATGATGAAAAGGCTTCAGCATTTACTGCTGAGACTGGCATCAAGACATACAAGTGGGACGTTAGCGATTACGAAGCTTGTGCTGTCGGCATTGCGCAGGTTGAGGCGGACCTAGGTCCTGTTGAGGTTCTTGTGAACAATGCGGGTATCACGCGTGACGCTCCATTCCACAAAATGACTCCGCAACAGTGGAGTGAAGTTATCAACACGAACCTGTCTGGCGTGTTCAACATGACGCATCCATGTTGGCCTGGTATGCGCGCCCGTAAATTTGGCCGCATCATCACGATCTCATCAATCAATGGTCAAAAAGGTCAGTTCGCCCAGTCAAACTATGCTGCCGCCAAAGCCGGTGACATCGGCTTCACCAAAGCACTGGCCCAAGAGGGTGCGCGCGCAGGCATTACAGTGAACGTCGTCGCTCCGGGTTACATCAACACCGAGATGATGAGCACGATCCCCGAGAAGGTAATGAACGAAGTCATCTTGCCGCAGATCCCAGTTGGCCGCCTTGGCGAAGCATCCGAGATCGCGCGCACTGTTGTCTTCCTTGCCTCGGACGATGCGGGCTTTATCACTGGATCGACGATTTCTGCGAATGGCGGTCAGTACATGACCTAAACCTGTTTGGGTTTTGAAATTGGTAAGGGCCGCGCTGATCAGGCGCGGCCCTTTTCCGTTCGGCGACTTTTGGCTGGCCGCCGGAGCGAAATCCTAGCGGTGCGTGATCCAATTCCACAAATTCCGAAGTGCCGCACCTCGCTCGGCGTGGGCGTTGCGGTAAGCGTTTGAGATTGCGGCGTTGCGTGCTGTCTCGATCATGGGTCAAATCCTTTGATGTGTGTCATCTCTTGGTAGTGAATATGAACTTTACAGGACTGACTGACAAACGAGACTTTCCATAGCCTCAGTTAAGCTGTATTTAACTGAACATGCCTGATCGTCTCCCTCCATTAACCGCTTTGCGCGCCTTTGAGGCCGCTGCACGGCATATGTCCTTTGCACGTGCCGCCGACGAATTGTTCGTCACGCCCGCTGCTTTGTCGTACCAAATCAAAGCGCTTGAGACCGAGTTGGGCCAGCCGTTGTTCCGTAGATTGAACCGCGCTGTTGAACTGACCAAGGCGGGTCGCGCCTTAGTGCCTGGAACTGCCGATGCATTCGCGACCCTTGGTGCTGCTTGGCGGAATGTTCAGCGGTTGACCAATACAGGTGTGTTGACGGTGACTGCTGGGCCTGCATTCACATCAAAATGGCTTGCGCCACGGATGTACGATTTTGCCCAAGCCCATCCTGAAATCGAACTGCGATTTGCTGCCGGTCTTAAGGTTGCTGATTTCGATCGGGACGAAGTTGACGTGGCCATCAGGTTTGGCCTGCCACCCGGGCCCGAGCTGTTTTCAGAACGCTTAAACGAAGAATTCGTAATGCCGATGATGACGCCGCAGCTTGCAGCGGAACTCACGCAGCCTGCGGATCTTGCCCACGCCACGTTGATCCATGACGGATCGCTGCATTCGTTTCAGCAAGCACCAGATTGGCAGATGTGGTGCAATGCGACTGGGATTGAGATCGACACCTCACACGGCCCTCACTTTTCTCAGGCGGATCACGCATTAGATGCGGCGATGGCGGGGGCCGGCGTTGTTTTGGGGCGTGTGTCGCTTGCGACCCGCGCGCTTGAGGCTGGGCGATTGGTTGCACCGTTTGAGATCGGATTGATAACCGCGCCGCAATTCCGGTTTGTCTGCCCAATAGGTCACGAGGCGAGGCCTCATGTTGCGGCGTTCAAAGATTGGGTGTTTTCGCAGATCGAAGCGACCAAGGCTTTTCGGGAGGGTCGCCGGCTACTCCGATCTGGAGACGTTTAGCAATTCTTGAAGGTGGGCCTAACGAATACTGCCAGCCCTTTGCTAATTCTAATGAGCGCCGAGGCGCGAGATTTCTTCTTTGAGCATCAGCTTTTGCTTTTTAAGCCGTGCGATTTCCAGGGCATCGGTTGCGGGGCTGCGTTGCAGCTTTTCTACCGAGGTTGAGAGGTGTGCGTGTTTCTTCTTCAGTTCCTGCAAATGCGAACTCAAGCTCATGGTCGTCCTCCTCTGAAAAATTAATGGTACAGTGATTGCACCACATATCGTGTCACGTGTCACGCTGCAGAGCAGCATTGGCCTAACATAACCAGATTGTAGGCAAACAATTGCCAAATCGTTAATCGGCCATGTCGAAAGATGCACCGCCACGTAAAATGCCCTGCAATTGCTGGGTATAGCTTTCTTGGTCACCGCTATGGTTTTGACCTTCGTGCACCAATAGCGGTTGAGCGAGTCGAAAAGGTGCACGACCGGAATGGCGCGATTGCAGCAGGAATAATTCAGGATCGCGGTCAGGTCTCGCCAATATTGGGCGCACAACGATGGACCCAAGCCGCTGGTGCACGAGGCTTAGGATTTCAGGTAAACGGGTCATATGCTGGATCAGGGTCAGATAACCCTTGGGCGCAAGCCGCTTAGCCGCGATGTCGATCCAATCCGCCATCGGGGTATCACCGGAAAGCGCAATATCGCGACCTACATCAGTAGCGGCTGTTCCTGCCTCGCGTTGGAAATAGGGTGGGTTCGTCATGACGTGATCGAATTGGCGTTGGCGCAATGCCGAAGGTAGCGCGCGCAGATCGGCATTCACAATTGTGAGATCAGCATCATTTGTCGCGGCGTTTTTACGGGCGAGTTCGGCATAGCTGGCCTGCACCTCAACGCCAGTCATTCTCAGACCGCCAACGCGCGCATTCACGCACAACGCGGCGACGCCGACACCACAGCCCAATTCCAAGACAGTTTGCCCAGATCGCGCAGGGACAGCCGCGGCCAATAAAACAGCATCTATGCCTGACCTAAAGCCTTTGGCAGGCTGAATTGCCATCACCTTGCCACCCAAAAAGGCGTCATTTGTGACGGCAGCAGTCACCGACCTAGATCGATCTCATTGTCTCGCATTATTGCTTCGGCCATGAATAGGTCGCTGTCTGCGACCATCAGGCGGCGCGGCAATATGCCTATGCTTCCCTCGAGTACGCTCATGTTTACGTCGAAGGGGAACACGGTTATACCCTCGCCATCTAGAAGGGCGGTGGCGTAAGCGATGACAGTCGGGTCGTTTGTGCGTAAAAGCTCTTTCATATCCATGACGTAAGGCGGCCACCCGCTTTTGTCCATATTGTGCCGGATCTTGTGAATGAGCCTTGATAATGCAGCGACCAAACCACACGAGCAGCTTGCTGCTGCGCTGGCTGATGATCTGGACGCAGTAAATGTAATGATCCGTGCGCGGATGGCATCCGAGCACGCCCCGCGCATTCCCGAAGTAACGGCCCACTTGGTTGAGGCGGGCGGTAAACGCTTGCGCCCAATGCTGACTTTGGCGGCTGCACGTATGTGTGGATATGACGGCCCGTACCATGTGCATTTGGCCGCAACGGTTGAATTTATTCACACAGCTACGTTGCTGCACGATGATGTCGTGGACGAAAGCAGTCAGCGACGCGGACGCCCGACAGCGAATTTGCTGTGGGACAACACATCAAGCGTGCTGGTTGGTGATTACCTTTTTGCGCGGTCATTCCAATTGATGGTCGAAACTGGCTCAATGCGCGTTTTGGATATTTTAGCGAACGCGTCTGCCACGATTGCGGAAGGCGAAGTGCTGCAGCTAACGGCTGCCGCTGACCTTGCGACTACCGAAGAGATCTATTTGAAAGTGGTTCGCGGCAAGACAGCCGCGCTGTTTTCTGCTGCCATGGAAGTTGGCGGTGTCATTGCCGAGCAGGACGAGACGCTGGTGAAAGCGCTGCATGCTTATGGTGATGCGTTGGGTATTGCATTCCAGATTGTGGACGACCTGCTGGATTATGGCGGAACAACTGCGATCGGTAAGAACACAGGCGACGATTTCCGTGAACGTAAGCTGACGATGCCAGTGATTCGCGCAATTGCTGCGGCTGACGCCGACGAGCGAGCGTTTTGGGAGCGGACCATCGGCAAAGGCCGCCAAGAAGATGGCGACCTTGAGCAGGCAACTGCATTGCTTGCCAAGCACGGCACAATGGCCAGCACGCGCGATACGGCTATTTACTGGGCAGATACCGCAAAGGCATCGCTTGATAGCCTGCCAGAGCACGAACTGAAAACAATGTTGGTCGATTTGGCCGACTATGTTGTTGCCCGCATAACCTAAAGCGACCCTACCTTGGGGTGTGCGGTCCCTTGAGGACTTCGGCGGGTGTCACCCACCAGCCCATCTCAGCAACTTGGATTACTCGCGCCACGGCGCGGGCATCGGACATGTTCCGAACAAGCGCGACACAGGTCGCACCTGAACCAGACATACCAGCCCAAGCCACCTGCGGCAGGCTTCTCATACGTTTAAGGGCTGTTGCAATGATCGGGGCAACGCCTTCGGCTGGTGTTTGAAGGTCGTTGCGCTGCTCAGAAAGCCAAGCCACGAAGCCGTCGAAATCCAGATTGGGCCCAAACATGTCCATTGCTGGATTTGCTTTCTGGACCAGCCCTTTGAAGACTGCGCCCGTGGGGACCGTCGCACGCGGATTAACGAGGACGAAGGCGCAGTCGGGTAGGGGGGAGACGGATGATAGATCATCACCTATACCAGCCATACGCAAAGGTGCTGGCCCCGCGACGCAAACAGGAACGTCTGAGCCAAGCAACGCGACTTCTGGTGCATTTGCGGGCAGGGGCGCGACTTCCCAAAATTCGGCAAGGACGGCCAAGGCTGCGGCAGCATCCGATGAACCGCTACCAATGCCAGCAGCATGAGGCAGCTGCTTTTCAAGTGAGATAACAGCGCCCGCTGTAACTCCACGGATGCGGCGCAATGACTCTGCTGCACGCAGGATCAGGTTGCTTCCGTCTTCAGGTACACCTTCGGCGAATGGACCATGAACCGATAGGCGCATGTCAGGTGATGCGGTCACGGTGATTGTGTCGTGGATGTCGGCGAACACAACAAGGCTATCAAGCAGGTGATAGCCATCATCCCGCAATCCGGTGACGTGCAGGGTTAGATTAATCTTTGCCGGCGCATGGATTTTGCGCAAAACCATAGCCTAGTTATCTTCGCTAATAAGGCGAATGGGTGCGTCACCCTCTTCGATACGAACAGCGTCCAGCCCAACCTGAAGCTTACGGCGAATGCGCACAGCCTCACCCTCTTCTGGATCAAACGACAGGGCGCGGTTCCACTGAAACGTTGCCTCGATCTCTCGGCCGACGGCCCAATACACATCGCCTAGGTGGTCTAGTAAAATTGGGTCAACAGGCTCTAAGGTTGCTGCAAGCTCCATCGGCTCTACTGCATCTTCATAGCGGCCAAGCTGAAAGTAGACCCAAGCCAGACTATCGACGATTGCACCATTGTCAGGTTGGGCAGTTACTGCGCGCTCAATCATATCTAGGGCTTCATCAAGCTTTTCGGCCCGTTCAACCAATGAATAGCCAAGATAGTTAAGAACCTGCGGCTGATCCGGTTGAAAGCTTAGCGCTTTGCGGAAATCCGCTTCGGCTTCGGGCCATTGGTCCATCTGATGGTACGTGATCGCGCGGTTGTAATAGATCAACCACAAAGCGGTGCTATTCTCGGGGATAAGCGCAAGTGCCTTGTGGTATGCGTCGTTTGCTTCTTGGTTCCGTTCAATCCGGCGCAGGGTATCACCCAGTGTCGCAAATGATTGCGGCTGTTCAGGAAAGTTGCGGTTCAACGTTTGCAATACTTCGATTGCGGCATCGACATTGCCAGACTTGTTCAATGCGTCAGCGCGACCCAGCTCTGCTTGGACATAGGCGGGGTCATCTGCAGAAACGTCAGCATATGCGGCCTGCGCAAGCGAGTAACGACCGACATTATCAAGCAGACCCGCAACCGATAGCAAGATTTCGGTGTCGGTTGGGCGAAGCGATTGCGCGGCACGCATGTAAAGCAGGGTGTAGCCATCGGGCGTTTCGCCTTGCAGTGCGCCGCCAATGAGAAAGTAGACTTCGGCCATTCCGTCTGTCGCATTGCGAACGGTATCGAACGGAATGGTCACGCCTTCGGATAGGTCCGCACGCATTTTCTCTAGCCGCGGATCGAGTTGGTCCCCGAATACCGTATCAATAAGCACTATCGCGTCTTCATTGCGCTCTAGCTGACTTAGTATTTGGGCCAAAGCGATTGCGCTGCGTCGATTGTGGCGAACGCCACCTTCGGGAGAGAGAGCTAGAATTGCCTCGGCGCCTTCGAAATCACCTACAGAGGCTATGGCGAGGGCTTTCTGGAATAACCCGTAAGCCTGCATGCCTTGCGATGAGATAACTTCGTCGAATGCCATAATTGCTTTGTTGAATTCACCAAGACCCAGATGAGCCCAAGCCTGAGCAAGCCCATCAACGAGCGGGCCAACTTCATGACCTGCCTCGAGATCTTCGAATATTGCGTCCCAATTACCTGCACGCGAAGCCTGTACGCTTCTTACAAGGTTGGCTGTTTGGCTCTCTAGCCCAAAACCAATCAATGCATCTGCGATTGGTGCCGCTGCATCCAGATCGCCTAAGGCCAAATAAGAGCTCATCGCGCCTTCGAGTAGCTGGGGGTTTGATGGGTCGTTGAGCAAGGATCGGGTGAAATAGAGGGCAGCCGCTTCGAAATCGCCGCCAAAGCTGGCTTGCCGTGCTGCCAAATATGAGCTGGGATCGGCCTGAGCCGTTGCTTGTACCGCAAAGGTTTGCGTCACAGCGGCGACCGCGGCCGCGACTAGAATACGTTTAAACACCGATACTGCCTTTTATTATGCTTTGTCATAACCTAAGCGAGCCGTGTGATAGGTGCAATTGCCGGTTGCGTGATCACGTATGAAGCCGCAGGTTTACGCCCACCAAACTGTGGCTTGTGCGAAATAGTCGCACATTCCTCCGCCCATTTACGAAAAGTTCAGTTGCCTTAGGGTACTATTGCTGTATCCGTGTTCCAAACTGAAAAGAACGGTTAGCCATGACAGATACTACGACTTCACCGACCAAAAATGCAGCGCGCGATTGGGTGCCGACACTCGCTAAATATCGCGAGCCTAATAGCCTGCGGAGTAGTTTTGAATTGTGTGTCAGCCTTGTACCCTTCATTGCGCTTTGGGTTTTGGCCTGCTGGGTCGCGAATTACAGCTACATCGCGGCCTTCCTGATTTCAGCGCTAAACGGTTTTTTCCTTCTGCGCTTGTTCGTCATTCAGCATGACTGTGGCCACGGATCATTCTATTCCAACCGCACAGTGAGTGACTGGGTCGGCCGTAGTTTGGGCGTTTTGACCCTAACACCTTACGATGTTTGGCGCCGTACACACTTGCACCACCATACCCATTCGGGTGATCTTGATAGCCGCGGCATGGGCGATGTGACGACTCTGACTTTGGAAGAGTACCACCAGCGCACGCCGTTTGGTCGTCTTCTTTACCGCTTGTATCGTCATCCACTGGTTTTGTTTGGTCTTGGGCCGTCCTACGTCTTTATCCTGCAAAACCGGATCCCTTGGGGTCTTATGGACCAAGGTAAGCGTTATTGGATCTCAGCAATGGGTACGAACGCCGCTATCGTCGCAATCCTTTCAGTGATCGTTTATTTTGGTGGATGGCAGGCATTGTTCCTTGTCGCGTTGCCATCAACGTTGATCGCCGCGTCAATCGGCATGTGGTTGTTCTATGTGCAACACCAGTTCGAAGATACGCATTGGGACTTTACCGAAGATTGGCAAGTTCATGAGGCGGCTATGCATGGCAGCTCTCACTATGACCTGCCACCGATCCTAAACTGGTTTTCAGCGAATATCGGTATTCACCATGTGCATCACCTTTACAGCCGCATCCCGTTCTACCGTTTGCCAGAGGTTCTGCGTGATCACGAAGAGCTGGTTGATGTGAGCCGTATGACACTGCGCGAGAGCCTGCGCTGCGCAAAGTTTGATCTTTGGGACGCAACAAGCCGTCGCCTGATTTCGTTTAAGGCTGCGCGTAAATTGGCATCTTAAGCCAACTTCGTTTCCGATGAATAAAAAAGGCCCCGCAAATTGCGGGGCCTTTTTCGTTCCAGAGATATTACATGTTTGGATAGTTTGGTCCGTCGCCGCCTTGCGGGACTGTCCATGTGATATTCTGGCTCGGGTCTTTAATATCGCATGTCTTGCAGTGAACGCAGTTCTGGAAGTTAATCTGGAACTTTGTCTCAGCGCCTTCACCGACAAACTCGTACACACCAGCGGGGCAATAGCGCGCTGATGGGCCAGCAAACTTTGCAAGGTTCACATCA
>JAWUXS010000037.1:0-7638 GCA_034111185.1 Paracoccaceae bacterium
TCCTGTAGGATGTATGGCGTTTTCTGTATTTATTTCGTAACTATGGGTACGATACATGCGAGTCAAACTTAAAATACTCCGAGGTCCGAATTGGAAAAGACAGAAAAACGAGGTCGACCAAAGACTCTGGACCGAGGACGCATTCTACAGACTGCAGTGATGCAGTATTGGGATCTCAGCCCGACCGACGTCTCCATCGGTGATATCTGCAAATTGACAGGCGCTTCAAAACCCGGAATCTACCGCGAGTTTGGGAGTGATGATGGTTTGAAACGTGCTGCGCTTGAGAGCTACCGCAGCTTAGCTCTATTGCCGTTGTTCGACATTCTAAAAAGAGATCAGAATTTTGCGGCTGCAAAGGCCGCCTTGGTCTCTTTCACAACGCAAGACCGCGAAACAGTTGGGTTGCCTTTGGGTTGCCTGTTCGTCGCCATGCGTGCGCAGCGCGATAGCCTCGGGTCAGCCACAGGTGAACGCGTGGATCAGCTTCGCCAAGAGGTGTTGGACGCCTATATGGTTTGGATCGAGACCGCCAAATCCAAAGGGGAGTGTGATGTAAAAATTCCAACCGATGCTGCGGCGCTGTACTTCGACGCTCAAAACGGTGGGGCGATGCGGATGCAAAAAGAAGGGGTCGATCACGCCACCATCGCGACCGTTCTTCGGTATGCATTTGAGGCAATCGAGTAGAGAGGCAAGACATTTCGATCAAGTCACGCCGCTTCGAAGTGAGCAAAGCAGACCTTCATAGCGACCGCAGCGAATGTCTCAAAAGTCCGCAGAGCCGCCGCTCGCCCTCCGATTTGACGTTGATTTGACGTTGATTTTGTGTGCAGTTGCAGCGAAGGTCAGCAATGAGCCCTCTTGGACCGAAGCTGCGCTTTGAACAAACGTCCGCTTTCAAAAAACTTGCCATAGACGACTAAAACGGTGCAAGTAGGGTTATGGGTCGGCGATGGCGTCGCCAGCATTAATATGCGAGCCCGCAATCACCTTCCTGAACGCCGGGACTTTTCTTAGCCGTTTTCGCGGTCGAGGGGGTTCACTCATGACACCCTTCACACGCGGTAAGGCATGTCGTTGAAGGAACCATTTGATATGAATCGCCCAGAGTTTTACCGCTTTCACCAAGGGGACAAGACCCTCCCGTTTTCATCACAAGAATATGATGAACGTCTGTCGCGCTTACGCGCCAACATGAAAAAGGCGGGTGTTGATGCCTGCGTTTTCACATCGATGCACAACGTCGCCTATTTTTCTGGCTTCTTGTATTGCGCCTTTGGCCGCCCCTATGCGCTGGTCGTGACGCAGACAGAGTCTGTCACAATGAGCGCCGGCATTGATGCGGCCCAACCTTGGCGTCGCAGTCATGGTGATAACATCACGTATACGGATTGGCAGCGCGATAATTATTGGCGTGCTGTGCGCTCCGTGACGGGCACAGACAAGACCATCGGCTACGAAGCCGATCACCTGACGTTGGCACAATGTTCGCTGATGGACACATTTTTGTCCCCCAAGGCGATCGTTGATGTAGCCCCTATCACGATGCGCCAGCGGATGCACAAATCTGCTGCCGAGATTGCGTTGATCCGTAAATGCGCGCGGGTCGCTGACGTTGGAGGCTATGCTGTGAAGGACGCGGTTAAGGCAGGCACGCGTGAAATTGATGTGGCCATGGCGGGCCGTGATGCGATGGAATTGGAAATAGCCAAACGTTTTCCTGATGCGGAGTACCGCGACACGTGGGTCTGGTTCCAATCTGGGATCAACACGGATGGGGCGCACAACCCTGTCACGGGTCGCGTTCTGCAAGCAGGCGACATCCTAAGCCTGAATACCTTCCCGATGATCAGCGGATATTACACAGCGCTTGAACGGACGATGTTCGTTGAAACTGTTGATCCAGCCAGCTTAAGGATTTGGGAGGCCAATGTTGCGGCCCATGAACTTGGCATGAGCCTGTTAAAACCGGGGGCAAGTTGCGCCGAGGTGACTGAGCAGATCAACACCTGCTTTGAAGAACGCGATTTGCTGCAATACCGTTCATTTGGCTACGGTCATTCTTTCGGAGTCCTGTCGCATTACTATGGCCGCGAGGCTGGCTTGGAATTGCGTGAAGACATCGACACCGTACTGGAAGCTGGCATGGTCATCTCAATGGAACCCATGCTGACTGTTCCAGAAGGCAAAGCTGGTGCTGGCGGCTATCGCGAGCATGATATTCTGGTCATTACCGAAGATGGGAACGAGAATATTACAGGCTACCCATACGGCCCAGAATTCAATGTAGTCGCTTAGAGCAGAAGAGTTCGGGGGGGCAATCCCCCCGTTCCAGCACCAAAGCAGATCTAATTACGCGAAACGTCAACGGCAGCTAAGTCCGCGAAGTGTGAATTCGGGGACCCCATAATTGCAGCACTGCGGCGAATGTCCGGTTCGACGCGCCGCGCCGCAGCATGAATGAGACCGACTCAACCGCGGCTTTGGGCCGAGAAGTGACAATACACAGTTGGGTTGAGCGCAGCGATGCTGCGGGGCGGAGAACGGCAGCATCGAGCCCAAACTGCACAAATGCTTCTACGCAGCGAAAGTCGGCTTTTATGACCACGTCGTTGCCACAATCAACCAAACACGATTTTTCTGAGGTTCCCGTCATGGATACAAAACGCATGCAGCTTTTTGCCATCTAAATCAAGAACATATGCACCAAAATAACCCTCGGCGTAGTCTCGCAACCCTGGCTGACCTTCATCTCGCCCACCCAGAGCCAAGGCGGTTTTGTGGAATGCACTCACGGCATTTTGGTCTTTTTCTCCGAGCAAGACTTGAGAGCCACTGCCAATACTTGCGGCCATTTTATCGTACGGCTTTATGATCCAGAAAACTGGCAATTGCCCTTTGATGCCGTATCCAACCTCGATGTCATTTTCAGCGGTTCGATACATGTCAAAATTCGCCAAAACATCGTCATAAAACGCTGCCACAGCATCAAGCTCATTGGTTCCGACGCAAACTGCTGTCAGCATTTCTACCCTTAGATGAGCGCGTGCTAATGTTATCTCAAGTTGGAAGAGGCAATCGTTAGCTACCCATCACTTTTGTTGTGTGGGATTTTGCGACCTTGGGACAACTCACTTGCGGACCCGACCAGCGCGTCAGCATCGATACGGAAGTGACGGTATAGATCAGCGATTGAGCCGGTTTGACCAAAATGTTCAACCCCGTGTGAGATCGTTTGATGCCCCCATACCCCACCGAGCCATGACAGCGTCGCAGGATGGCCGTCGATGACCGTGATCAAAACGCAGTTGCGTGGCAGGTCCATTAGCAGGGTTTCGATATGCGACGCGGCATTCTTGGTCCCGTTGGCACGTGCGCGTTGTGCAGCGGTCCAGCCTGCGTTCAGGCGGTCTGCGGATGTCACGGCAAGGACACCGACATCACGGCGGCCTTGGCCGATCATGCCTGCGGCTTTGATTGCTTCTTGGGCCACAGCCCCTTGATAGGCGATGACGACTTCGCAGTTGGGGCCGGGTTCGCGCAGCCAGTACGCCCCGTCGATAGCACCTTGGCGGAAAGCATCATCAGCGCGCTTGCCGGGTTGTTCAATCGGGTTTGTCGTCAGACGCAAATAGACCGAACCGCCTGTTTCGTCGCGCAACCAAGTACGCTCGTCTGGGTCGCTTTCGCCGTCTTTTTGCAGGTGGTTGAACGACCATTCCATAATCACCGCAAGCTCGTCAGCAAAGGCAGGTTCAAACGCCGCCAACCCGTCTTGCGACATCCCAATCAACGGGGACGCAATCGATTGGTGCGCACCGCCCTCGTAGGACAGCGTAACACCAGACGGTGTGCCAACGATCAAAAACCGCGCGTCTTGGTAGCAGGCGTAATTCAACGCATCCAAACCGCGCGACACGAATGGATCATAAACAGTGCCAATCGGGATCAGGCGTTTCCCAAAGACCGAATGGGACAGACCTGCAGCAGCCAGAAGCAGGAACAAGTTCATTTCTGCAATGCCAAGTTCGATATGCTGGCCTTCGGGTGTGAACTCCCATTTGGCAGTGGAAGGAATGTTCTCGGTTTTGAACGTGTCCTCTTGATGATCCCGTGCGAACAGTTTGCGGCGGTTCACCCATGGGCCAAGGTTGGTCGTGCCGGTCACGTCAGGCGACGTGGTCACAATACGTTCTGCCAGCGGGCTATCGCCTTTGGACAGGTTATCAAGGATCTTTCCAAATGCCATCTGTGTCGAAATTTCGCGATCAGAGGCCAGCTCAATCGTCGGCACGTCAATGACATCGTCGCTGTAACGCCGCGGACCTTTGGCGAAGAACGGCGTCTTGGCCAGTTCGGCCTCAAACGTAGCAGGGTCGGCAATTGTCGCAAACTTGTCCCATTCTTGGCCCTCTGCCACGTTCATGTATTTCTGCCATGCGCCCATCTGGGTCTTGTTCATCAAACCGCCATGGTTGTCTTTGTGGCCTGCAATCGGCGTGCCCCAACCTTTGATCGTATAGGCCAGAAAGCAAACAGGGCGGTCATGGTCGATGGATGCAAAGGTGTCGGCCATCGTCTGCACGCAATTGCCACCCAAGTTTTCCATCAACTCGGCAAGCTGAGCATCGCTGCGCCCTTCGATCAATGCCGTGACATCGCCTTGATCGCCAAGTGCGTCCATGAGGCGTTCGCGCCAAACGGCACCACCCATAAATGTCAGCGCAGAATACAATTGGTTCGGGCAATCATCGATCCATTGGCGCAGCTTGTCGCCACCGGATTCCTCAAACGCCGCGCGTTGCAAGTGGCCGTATTTGACACGGACAACGTCCCAACCGAAGGCGTCGAATATCTGTTCGACGCGTTTGAATAGGCCCTCACGCACAACCCCATCCAAAGACTGGCGGTTATAATCGATGATCCACCAGCAATTGCGTAGGTCGTTTTTCCAACCCTCTTGGAGGGCCTCGTAAATGTTGCCCTCATCCAGTTCCGCATCGCCCACCAGCGCGATCATACGGCCCATTTTCTGATCATTACCCCAAGATTTAGCCTGAATGTAATCCTGCACAATCGACGCAAAGGACGTCACCGCAACGCCAAGCCCGACAGACCCGGTCGAGAAGTCCACGTCGTCGATATCTTTGGTACGCGACGGATAACTTTGCACGCCGCCGTAACCGCGAAAGTTCTCCATCTTTTCGCGCGTCTGATTACCCATCAGATTCTGGATCGCATGGAAGATCGGCGAGGCATGGGGCTTCACCGCAACCCGATCTTCAGGCCGCAACGCCTGAAAATACAACGCCGTCATAATCGACACCATCGAAGCCGAGGATGCTTGATGTCCGCCCACCTTGATGCCATCCGCCTTGGGGCGAATGTGGTTGGCATTGTGGATCATCCAATGAGACAACCACAAAAGGCGTTGTTCGATTAATTTGAGATGCGCGGACATAATGATATTCCTTTAGGCAGCGTTTTGAACAGAAAGCTTGGGCAAAGCTTGCGTAAGATCGGCGAGCACATCGTCCACGCCCTCAAGGCCAATTGACAGACGCACAAGGCCTTCGCTGATGCCGTGTTCGGCCAGTTCTTCGGTGGAATAAGTCGAGTGGGTCATGCTGGCGGGGTGCTGAACCAAAGTCTCAGCATCGCCCAAGGAAACGGCGCGAGAAACCAGTTCAAGCTTGTTCATCATCTCGATTCCAGCTTGTTTTCCACCGGTAAGTTCAAACGCAATCATACCACCGAATTGCGACATCTGTTGTTTAGCCAGATCGCGCTGCTCAAAACTTTCCAGCCCCGGATACCATACTTTTTGCACGGCAGGTGAGGCCTCTAACATCGTGGCAACTGTGGCTGCACTGCTGCAATGACGATCCATGCGCAACGCAAGCGTCTTAAGCCCACGCAAAATCAGCATCGCATTGAACGGTGCCATCACAGCGCCCGTCATATCCTTCATCCCCTGAAGGCGAATGTCAGCGACCAATTCCGTTGAACCGACCAACAGTCCCGCCACAACATCGCCGTGCCCGCCAAGGTATTTGGTAGCTGAATGCACAACAATGTCGGCACCGTGCTTGATAGGTTGGGTCAGATACGGCGTGGCATAGGTGTTATCGACCACAACCTTGGCACCATTTGCGTGCGCGATGTCGGACACAGCCGCAATATCCACCAAGCGCATGTTCGGGTTGGCGGGCGTTTCAAAATAAACGACTTTTGTCTTGTCGGAAATCGCAGCGGTCAGGTTTTCGGCCTGCGTCAGATCAACGTGCGTGACTTTGACCCCGAATTTGGCCAACCCATGGTGCATGAACGAGAACGTGCAGCCATACAGCGTTTTGTCCAAGATGATCTCGTCACCAGGCGCAAGGAGCGTCCATAGGGTTGCAGTGATTGCCCCCATGCCTGATGCCAAAGCAAGCCCGGCCTCGGCACCTTCCAGAACAGCGATGCGACGCTCCAAAAGATCATTCGTGGGGTTCGAGATACGCGAATAGATATGCCCGGCCTGTTCACCGGCAAACATATTCCCACCGGCTTCCGCCGTCTCAAACACAAAGGTCGATGTCAGATGCAATGGCGGCGTCAGCGCCCCTTCGTTATCCATCGGATCATACCCATGATGAATTGCCATCGTTGAAAAGCTGTCGGGGTGATTGCGCATCGGTGTGCTCCGTGAATGTTTCTTGAGTAAATTAAAACAGGTTCACGACTAATGTATTGCTATTTGTGCCTCATTTTGGTAATAGATTAGCATATTATGCCAATAAGGCTCAAAATGGACGACAAAGACCGCCAAATCATCCGTGCATTGCAGCGCAATAGCCGAATGACGAATCAAGATCTCGCAGCCGAGGTGAACTTGTCACCGTCACCGTGCCTGCGTCGCGTGAAGCTGTTGGAGCAAAGCGGTGCGCTCAAAAGCTACACTGCGGACATCGATGCTGAGGCTTACGGTCTACCTGTGACAGTTTTTGTGCGGGTCAGCCTGACCGGCCACACCGAGAAAGTCGTCCAGCAGTTTGAAAAGCAGATCAGCCGCGTGGATCAGGTTCTAGAATGTTTCGTGATGACTGGCACGTCCGACTACCTTTTGCGCGTCGTTGTCGCTGACCTTGCGGATTATGAAAACTTCGTAAGAAAGCGCCTGCATCCGATTGGTGGCATCGGCTCAATCGACAGCAGCTTTGTTTACGGCGTAGTCAAGAAAACAGGCGTCTTCCCACTGCTTGATTGACGCTGCCGCGGCTTGTTGCGAAATACAGAAAGCGGCAATTGATATCAAATCCACGAACGGCCGTTTTGTCCTGCACAGCTGCCGTCCGATCATCAGAATGCTGCACTCCCTTTCCAATGTCTGCTTCGGGGAAGCTGCGGGCGGCGCAGTGGAACTCAGCCAAGGTCCGCTTTGGGCCGAGAAGTGACAATACACAGTTGGGTTGAGCGCAGCGATGCTGCGGGGCGGAGAACGGCAGCATCGAGCCCAATGTGTGAGTATGGCTTTCTCGCTGCACGCGCTCGCAGCACAGAAAATGCCGCAATTGCAAAATCATCTACGCCGCCACGCGGCGGAAAAACCGGCCATTCATGCAAGGTGCAGCAAGACAAATCCGTCGAACT
>JAWUXS010000038.1:0-14784 GCA_034111185.1 Paracoccaceae bacterium
TCGTGATAATTCAGGTAGATCCCATATGGCCGTATCTTTGTGTTCACAGTTCTCTGAGGGCGTAATCTTGCAATATCATGAATTCCCTCCATTCTATCGACATGACATTTTATAGGGGAGCAATGCCGGTGGGCATTGGAGGGTTTTGAACGTCAGTAACGCTCTATTGCTTTCGATCGCCACGAGTTTGTTGGATGAAGAAATGAGGTTGAAGTTCGTAGTCTCAACGTAATTTTGGAATGAAATGGCTGAAGCTGCAGTTTAGGCAGCTATTTACTAGGCCGCATCAACCCTTCCTGACACTTCCGCATAGATCTTGCGGATTTCGTCGATACCAGTTGAAAACGCGTCAACACAGGCGGGGTCAAAGTGCTTTCCTGATTGCAATAGGATTTCATCATGGGCTTCTTCGAACGACCATGCCGGTTTGTAGGCGCGGGCCGAACACAAGGCGTCAAATACATCGGCGACCGCTGCAATACGCCCAGACAGGGGGATCTCCTCGCCAGCAAGCCCGATACCATATCCTGTGCCGTTCCATTTTTCATGGTGATACAGTGCAATTTCATGCGCCATCCTGATCAGATCACTCTCACCATTTTCAAGAATTTGCGCGCCAATTTCTGTGTGTCGCTCAATCTCTTTGCGTTCGTCTGGGGTTAGTCTTGCTGGTTTGTTTAAGATTGCATCGCTGATCCCGATCTTGCCAGTATCATGGAGTGGTGTTGCCAAATATAGCGTACGGCAGAACGCCGGACTTAACCCCATATGGCCCGCAATGATTTTTGCCACAGTCGCCACGCGGGAAATGTGTGCGCCGGTTGAACCGTCCCGCGTCTCAATCGCGAGGGACAAGCGCCATATCAGCTCTTCCTCTCGTGCAACAAGCTTGTGGGTGGCTTGTTGTACTTCGTGATCAAGGGTTGCCGCCCGGTCCATAAGCGCAAGCTGTGCTTGCCGCAAAGCGAGAAGGTTACGGGCTCGGACGCGAAGTTCCTCAGGATCGAAAGGCTTGTTTAAAAAATCTGTAGCTCCGGCCGAGACTGCCGCTAAGCGAAGGTCGCGATCCTCGTCCGCGGTTAGCATTATAATGGGAATGACTCGGTAATCTGGCATTTGGCGTAGCTGAAGGACGCATTCGATCCCATTCATTTCAGGCATTTGATAGTCGATTAAGACAAGATCGAACGTAGTCTCGCGGCAGCGATCCAAGGCATCTGATGCCTGATAAAAGCATTCAACAGTATAAGATCCCATCCGCTTTAAGACGGCACTTATAATATTCCGGCTGATCCGTTCATCGTCGACTACACAAATACGCATACATGCCCTCATTCTCGCCCAATCTGGATGGGATAAAGGTACATCGCACGTCGCATGTTTAAGAAGTCTTAACGCCAGCTCCCCCTGAAAACCTTGGATTTTATGAAAGTTTGGGGCTTAGTGTTTCAATATTGGACTCAACGAATGGAACAACTTCTCCGATGCGGGAATGGTTGTATTAGGGTATGTCAGCAACGTAATGTGGAACGTCATATCCTCGTTTGATTGCAGGGCGGCGTTTGATGCGTTCGTACCAAGTCTGGACCGCGGGATATGTGTTCAAATCGATCTGTTGCCACTCATACCGTGAAACCCACGGCCAAATTGCCATGTCGGCGATACTGTACGAGCCACGTTCTTCTCCGGCGACGTAATCTCTATCTGTCAGACGTGTATTCAGAACCCGGTAAAGTCGCGCAGCCTCTTTTGCATATCGCTCCTCGGCATAGTCGGAGACACTTGCGTTATACTTAAGGAAGTGATGTGCCTGACCTAGCATGGGACCAAGACCGCCCATCTGCCACATCAACCATTCCATCATTTCCCATTTTGCATCGCCCTTGCATAAGTACCGGTCGTGCTTTTCTGCGAGGTAAAGCATGATCGCACCCGTTTCCATCATTTGGATACCGGTTTCGCGATCAACAATTGCCGGAATACGGTTGTTCGGCGCAATCTTGAGAAATTCCGGGTCGAATTGCTCATCTTTGGTGATGTCTATCGCATGGACCGTATATGGGACACCAAGCTCTTCAAGCAGGATAGATACTTTTCGGCCGTTTGGAGTTGTCCATGTGTATAGATCGATCATGTTATGCCTTTCGTAACTTTCCCAAAGCTTTAGCCACGGTCAAAGGGTTTGCAAGCCGAATGCCTGATACCGTACGAAGTTCAAACGATCATGAACTGAACCTTAGAAAACAATGGATGGCCTAATCGATGCGTACCGCGTGCCATGGTGCATTTCATTTAGGGGCAACCAGAAAAGAAAAAAGGACTTAACGATTTCTCGCTAAGTCCTTGAATTCTTTGGCTCCGACGGTAGGGGTCGAACCTACGACCAATTGATTAACAGTCAACTGCTCTACCACTGAGCTACGTCGGAACACTGTGACGCCGCTATAGCAATGTGATTCCAGCGCGTCCAGTGGGTTTGAATGTTTTTCACATACTTTTTTTAGGCACCGTATCTATGAGGGTCAGCGCAAAGGTCGCATCATGTGCCAGTCTCGGTTGTGCCGTGACTTTATCAGCTTCAAACAGATCAACGAGATGGGCGAAAACATTCCGTTCTGCGGCGGGATAAAGCGTCGGTGAAACATCGGCATAGATGCGCCTTGTTAGGCTTTTCACGTCAGTTGGCCCAAAATCATTTAACGTGGTTAGAACCTGCATCGCACGTCCATTGCGGTGGTTGATTAAGGTTTTAACCCGATCGAGAGGGCGTTCAACCGGTTTGCCATGTCCGGCGTAATATACGCGGGCAGGGTGCCCTAGTAATTTTGCACAGGATGTCAAGAAATCCGTCATGTCGCCGTCCGGTGGTGAAATAAGCGATGTCGACCATTCCATGACATGATCACCCGAGAAAATAACATCCCCCCACTTAAGGCAAAAATGATTGCCGATGTGCCCCGGTGTATGGATTGCCTCAAGCTCCCAACCGTCGCCCTGTGTAATGTCACCGTCCCCAAGCGTTTCGTCGGGTGTAAATTCCCAATCCATGCCTTCGCCACCACCCGCATACCCAGCGTCGGCAAGTTTCTGCATCACAGCACTACGGCCTGCATAGCTGGGTCCATAGGCAACTATTTTAGCGCCTGTCGCATTTGCCAAAGGACGCGCGAGGGGTGAATGATCAAGATGGCTATGGGTCAAAAATATATGAGACACAGTGCGGCCATCAATGACCCGCAAAAGCGCTTGCAGATGCTCTTCAGAATCTGGCCCGGGATCGATGACCGCCAAAGTTTGATCGCCCAAGATGTATGTGTTGGTGCCCAAGTAGGTCATCGGGGACGGGTTTGGCGCCAAAACAAGCGTCACGGAGGGCTCCAGTATGTATGCCTCTCCCGGAATAGGATCAAAATCTTCGAATTGGGTCACTTGCGGGTTCCTGTTTTCTGCGGTGCGGGCTAGCTTGCAATCATGATTTTTAAGTGGCTCAAAGGATATATGCCCCGAAGTCTTTATGGCCGGGCTGCACTCATCCTCATTCTACCAGTTCTCTTGCTGCAATTGCTTGTCACCGTCGTCTTTATTCAAAGACACTTTGACGGCGTGACCCGCTCAATGACAAGAGCAATCAATATTGAGCTACGCCACGTTCTTGATACCGTAAATACTGCGGATGATCTTGCAATGGCGCAGGTTGCGTTGGACGAGCTAGCAGCACCACTCGAAATAGATGCAAACCTGCCTTCGCCAAATGCGCCTGTCGCTGACGTATTACCTTTTGACGATTTAACTGGTGCAACGGTTATCCAAGCCCTGCGCGAAGGTGTGCCCGACGTTATCCAAGTTTCACTGGTAGACCGAAGGTTTGTTCAGATGTGGCTAAATACCAATCACGGTGTGGTTGAACTAAGCTTTGCGCGGGACAGGGTTTCGGCGTCTAATCCCCATCAGCTTTTGGTGATTATGGTTGTTCTTGGGGCAATCATGACAACCATTTCGTACTTTTTCCTACGAAACCAATTACGGCCCATTAAACGTATGGCCGATGCCGCGACGTCTTATGGAAAGGGCCGAATTGTTCCATATTCACCAGGGGGGGCTACTGAAGTACGTGCTGCTGGAACCGCGTTTCTCGATATGCGCAATAAGATCGAACGCCAAACTCAAAGCCGTACACTGATGTTGTCTGGCGTTAGCCATGATCTACGCACTCCTCTTACACGGTTGCGGCTTGGTTTATCGCTGATCGATCATGACGAAGTTGCCCCTCTGATCCGTGATGTCGACGACATGCAGCTTTTGCTAGATGGCTTTCTGGATTTCGCGAGAAGCGATGCAGGTGATATCCTTGTACCAACGAACCCCCGTGAGATCGTTGACGCAGTGCTTTCTGATGCCATCCGAAGTGGCCACCCTGTTACCCTCATCGCTTGTGAAGGAGAGATGAAGGAGTTCGAATTGCGGTCACAAGCTATTCGTCGCGCGGTCGATAACTTAGTTGCGAATGGCCTGCGTTACGGCAGCAATGTCGAAATTAGTTTGTATGTCACTGATCGTGCTATCCGCTTTTGCGTAGAAGATGACGGGCCAGGGATTCCAGAAGATGCTTATGAAGAGGCAATTAAACCATTCGTCAGGCTTGATCCTGCACGCAACCAAGACCGTGGGTCAGGGGTTGGTTTAGGGCTATCAATCGTAAGTGACATAGCACGCGGACACGGTGGTATTTTGCGCCTTGGCAAAAGCCAATCTTTGGGCGGACTGATGGCCGAGCTTGTCTTGTCACGCTAGCAAGCGAGACCCTTAAACGTTGCCACGCCGCCCATAAAGTCATGGGTCAGCTAATCATCAATCAAGATTGAAGCCCTTGCCGCGAATGAAGTCACCAAACGACGTACGCTCGGGCTGGCTATATTGTCTAATTTTATCTTCCGACCAACTGTAATTTGTTGTTCCACCAAAAATGCCCGTATGTCGTTGGTTTGCATAGGGTTGGGCCGCTTCACGATCTTGGTCATATTCAGAAATTGCATCCGCAATCCCGACCTCAGCATACTTGTCGTGGTGGACCGTTAGGCGGAGCGGTAATCGTTTTGAGATGGTCGTTGGATGTGCAGGGAAACCAACGGCCAACCCTGCGATAGGGAACACGTGATCTGGCAATTCAAGCAGATCAGATACTGCCTCGGGCTCATTGCGAATTGCACTAATTGGGCAACATCCGAGGCCCAAAGCCTCAGCAGCGGTAACAAACGCGCCCAATGCGATTGCTGCATCAACGGTCGCATTGAAGAACGCATCAAGATGGTCATTCGCAAAATGGACACCACGCCATTCATGCAGCAGCCTTTGTCGTCTGTTATTACCACAGAAAACGGCAATTACCGGCGCATCCGCAACCCAAGTCTGATCGCCAACAAGTGCAGCAAGCTGTGCTCGTGACGTGTCTGAAGTAATCAAAATGATATCGCGTTGCTGTAGGTCGCTTTTGCTTGGCGCAGAAAGGGCAACAGCCGACAAGGTATTGAGCAACGCGAGCGGAACCGGCTGCGTTGTGAAGGACCGACATGATCCGCGCCCAGCCATACGGTTCAAGGTGGCGTTTGAGCCACCAATGCCTACCTCGCTTGGAAGATCGCTGTAACGTTCAGCCAGAAGGCGCTGTAATTCTAATGCCATGTTATTCCACCAAGCCTTTTATGTAACCTCTGCTTACTGAAACTTAAAGAATTTAGTCAGTTTATGAAGTCCCGCTATTGTTGATAGTATGGACTGCGAACGCACACATTGGAAATAGTAACATAGATGACGTCTGACGTTTTAAAGGTAACTATTGATCGCGGTGTCGGGCAAGATCAGCAGCCATCGGTCTTTGAAGTGCCCGCCTATGAAAACCAGACCGTGCTCGATGTGGTTTCTTGGGTGCAGCAGAACGTTGATCCAACATTGAGTTACCGTTTTGCATGCCGCGTAGGCATGTGCGGAAGTTGTGCGATGATGGTAAATGGGGTGCCGCGATGGACGTGCCGAACCCATATATCCAAAATACTGGACGGAAATGCCGTTACAATCGGACCGCTTAGAAATCTACCTGTAATCAAAGATCTAGTGGTCGATATGGACCCGTTCTTTGACAAATGGATAGCTGCCGAAGGGGTGTACCATGGTGTTTTGACCCGTGATGACCCTGTTGCGGCAATTGACGAAGAAAGCATCGGACGGGTTGAGGCGAATGCTGGCATAGAATGCATCAACTGCTCAGTCTGTTATGCCGCATGCGATACCGTCACCGCAAACGAAGACTACCTTGGACCTGCGGCACTTCAACGTGCTTGGACGTTGTTGAACGACACCAAGGACGAGGGGCGCACAGCGATCTTGGATGCAGTTTCGGACAAAGGTGGTTGCCACAACTGCCACTCGATTGGGTCGTGCACTGTGTATTGTCCGAACGATCTTGATCCGATGTCCGCAATTGCAGGTCTTAAGCGCGAGACTGCAAAATCATTCTTCAAAAGGGGTCGCTGATGCTGAACCTGCGTCTTTATATGTTGCAACGGATCACAGCATTATTGATGGCGCCGCTGGTGCTGGGCCACCTTGGCGTAATGATCTATGCCATCCAAGGTGGATTAAGCAGCGCTGAAATTCTGGGCCGTACCCAGGGGTCAATCCTTTGGTTTTTGTTCTATGGAACCTTCGTTGTCGCCGTATCAATCCATGGGGCGATTGGTCTGCGGACAGTCCTGCACGAATGGGCCGGCATGAGGGGCACTGCGCTTGAGGGTGCGATGTGGGCGATCGGCCTTGGTCTTGTGGCATTCGGGGGGCGGGCTGTGTGGGCTGTGACCTTTTCATGAAGGTTACGGCACGCGCGCACCCACTTTGGTGGGCTTTTATCGTGCATCGCTTGTCCGGTGTTGGTTTGGCTTTGTTCCTCCCGCTGCATTTTTGGGTGCTTGCGATGGCGATGACTGATCCTTCGAGGCTCGACGGGTTCTTGCATTTGACTGAAAATGGTTTGGTAAAATTGGCCGAGGTTGGTTTGGTCTTTGGTCTTGCTGTTCATATGTTGGGCGGCCTGCGTTTGATGGCGATGGAGTGGCTTCCTTGGACACCATCACAAAAGACCCTTGCAGCAGGAGCCACTGCGATCTCGTTCTTGATTGCAGTCCTTTTCTTTATGAAGGCGATATAAAATGCGCGTATCTGATATTGCACGACGCGACACTGACATCCTGATTATCGGGACTGGTGGTGCTGGATTGTTCGCAGCACTGCACGCGCAACAAACCGCGCCCGAAGGAACAAAAATAACAATAGCTGTGAAAGGCCTGATCGGAAAATGCGGCTGCACGCGCATGGTGCAGGGCGGCTATAACGTGGCGATGGGCGGTGGCGACACGGTTGAACGTCACTTTATGGACACGATCAACGGTG
This sequence comes from Paracoccaceae bacterium, assembly GCA_034111185.1. Classification (GTDB taxonomy): domain Bacteria; phylum Pseudomonadota; class Alphaproteobacteria; order Rhodobacterales; family Rhodobacteraceae; genus Yoonia. The sequence goes on from JAWUXS010000038.1 coordinate 7,441, forward strand.
GCAAATGGTTGCCCAATCAGGACATGGCATGGCGTCTATGCGAACAGGCCGTTGTCCGTGTACGCGAGCTAGAGAACGAGGTTGGCTGCTTCTTTGATCGAAACGCTGACGGATCATTGCACCAAAAGGCGTTCGCGGGCCAAACCGCTGATCGCACAGTCCACAAAGGTGACCTGACGGGAATTGAAATCATTAACCGCCTGATGGAAAAAGTCTTGGCAAGCGGCGTTGAAAAACTTCAAGAACACCGTGCCGTTGGGCTAATCCCTACGAAGGATGGCAGTGCTTTGGCAGGCGTCTTAATGATCGACATGCGGACCGGAAAGTTTCGACTTGTGCGGGCTAAGACTGTCTTGATGGCGACGGGCGGCGGTCCATCAATGTACAAGTATCATACACCAAGCGGCGACAAGACGATGGACGGCTTGGCAATGGCAATGCGCGCAGGTCTGCGTTTGCGAGACATGGAGATGGTTCAGTTTCATCCAACTGGTCTTTTGGCTGGCGAACATACCCGCATGACCGGCACGGTCCTTGAGGAAGGACTGCGGGGCGCAGGTGGAGAGCTGATAAACCACGCGGGCCAGCGATTTATGTTTGATTACGACGCCAAAGGCGAACGCGCCACACGCGATGTTGTCAGTCGTGGCATTTACGCTGAGATGCGCAAGAACAATAACCCTAAGCAAGAGGGGGTGTTTATTTCAATGTCCCACCTTGGGCCTGAGAACGTACGCAAAAAATTCAAAGGGATGGTCAATCGCTGCGCTGACAGTGGCTTTGATTTGGCCGCAGGCAAGGTCGAAGTTGTTCCAACAGCGCACTACTTTATGGGCGGTGTGATTGTTGACGTTGATACAAGAACCGCGATGGAAGGGCTGTACGTCGCGGGTGAAGACGCAGGCGGGGCACATGGATCAAATCGGTTGGGTGGCAACGGCGTTGCGAATTCGACCGTTTATGGCGGGATTGCTGGCGACACGATGGGAATGGACATCCGCAAGATGCCAACGCTGCGCGTGCCGGATGAAACGGTCCTTGAAGCCGAGCTAGCCCGTGCAATTTATCCGTTGGGCCGCAAACCAGATCTGGTTCTGCCGCTTAGGAAAGATTTGCAGAACGTGATGTGGGACGAGGTTGGCGTGATGCGAACCAAGGCGGGCATGGAACGTGGCCTCAAAGGCATTGCTGATGTGTCGGATGCGCTGATGGATGTTGGTGTGGCGGATGATAACTTAGCTTTCAATCTCACTTGGCACGACTGGCTGAACCTGCGTTCGCTTTGCGATGTCTCAGAGGTGATCACCAAGGCCGCAATCACCCGCGAGAATTCCCGCGGTGCGCATTTCCGCGAAGATCATCTTGACCCTGGCGCGATGGAGGACAGCGACTTTACCGTTGCCGAACAGTCTGGCGACACGATCCAAGTTACGCGCGAACCCGTTCAATTCACTATCGTACGTCCGGGCGAGACGATTTTGCCTGCAGACGCACCCGAAACTTTGGTAGCTGCACAATGATCCCGATAAACCTGATCCAAAAAACCGCCGAAAGCCTGATGGACAAAGCTGCCATTGAGATCCCGCAAGACTACCTTGATGGATTGCAAGAAGCGGTAAAAACCGAAGACGGCGATCTGTCATCGTTTGTGCTAAAAGCGATGCTCGAGAATTATGAGGCCGCCAAGGAAGACCGTCGTGCAATGTGTGGTGATACAGGTGTCCCACGTTGGTTTATAAAAATGGGCAACGATGCAAAGGTTGAGGGCGGGATGATCGCACTTGAGGCGGCACTGCGGCGCGCCACGGCAAATGCCACAAATGGCGTACCACTACGCCCGAACCGCGTGCATCCACTTTGGCGGACAGACCACAACAACAACGTTGGTATCGGCGCGCCCGAGATCGAGTATGGTTTTGAACCAGAGGGGGACTGGATCGACCTGATCACGGTCCACAAAGGTGGGCTGTTTGGATCGGATTACCGGATGCTGTTCCCGTCAGATGGTGTTCAAGGGATCAAACGGTTCTACCTCGATAGCCTTATGGCGTTTGGAAAGCGTGGCCTTGCTTGCCAGCCAGCGATCATCGGCATTGGTCTGGGTGGATCGAAGGACATCTGCATGACGTTAGGAAAGCGCGCGTCGACGTTGCGGATTGTTGGAAGTCGGAACGCGGACCCAAGAATCGCAGAAATGGAAGACGAGTTCAAGGAACTGGGCAACTCAATTGGGATGGGGGCAATGGGATTTGTCGGCAAGAATATGGTGATCGATTGCAATATCGAGGTTGGCTATTGTCACACAGGCGGCATGCCGATGTCTGTCCACGCGTTTTGTTTGTCGTCGCGCCGCGCAGTCGCACGTATTTTCCCAGACGGGCGCGTTGAACATCGCACTGATCCAGATTGGTTCACGCCGTATCAGCGCCGCGAAACCGTTGAATGGGAACCAATGCAGGAGGCAGCAAAATGAGCGGACTGCGCGAAGTCGTATTATCGACTACCCCAACTGACGAAGCCATTACTGACCTACGGCTAGGTGATATCGTCTATCTAGACGGGCTGATGTACACCGCCCGCGAAGGCGTCTACATGCGCGCGCTTGAGGGCAAAGCAAACATCCCAATGGAGCTGCCATCGCAGTCAGCCGCGAATTTCCATTGCTCGCCCGCTGCACGTATTAATCCTGATGGCACGTTTGAGATGGGCGCGGTCACAGCAACTGCATCGTTCCGTTTCGCCAAATGGCTCCCTGAATGGATGGCCAAGACCGGTGCCAAGTTAATCGTTGGTAAAGGTGGGATGACGTCAAAGGATTACAAAGAGTATTTCGTCCCCAATGGTGCAATCTACCTTTCCACGGTTGGCTACGGCACAGGCGCCTTGTTGGGGCGCGGCGTTGAAAAGGTAGAAGCTGTTCATTGGAACGAAGAACTGGGCCTCGCGCAGGCGATGTGGGTGCTGAAATGTCGCCGAATGGGCCCATTCATTGTAGCATCCGATATGAATGGTGACTGTCTGTTCGAGCGTGAGAACGCAAAGATCGCTGGCAACATTGAACGGTTATATGAGGGCACCAAGCCAGCAACCCTAAAACGCTATGGCGAAAGTAATGATCGGTCGGACGAGGTAATCTAGTTTAGGTTCTTACCTAGAGTAGCTCGCTGAATAAGATGCCTACCCCCATGACGAGGGTAAGGGTGATCAAAAGCCGTCGGAACAAATCGTCGCTCAATCGTCGAAAAACCAATAAGCCAAATTGGGCAGCGGCCAACCCGACTGGCACGGTTAGGATCAAGGCGCGGGTTGCGACCGCATCGTATGCCCCTTTGTAGAACAGCAGGACGACTGTGGTGCAAAGGATAGCCATGTTGAATGGCTGCAAAACCGCGCGGGTTTCTGCCTTTGGCCAAGGTCGCAGAGAAAGCCACATCGCAGGAATTGCACCCGCGACCGAGGCGGCACCGCCCAGAAAGCCACCAATAAAGCCGACCAATCCGTCAATATAAGGTGTTCGCCGTGAAAAAGCGGGCAGAGATTTTCGCAAACTAAAGTATGCGCCATATACAATAAGCAGAACCGCGATTGTCACGCGCAAAAAACCAGCATCAATCATAGCCAGAAACGATAAACCAATCGGCACACCAACAAGACCGGGTAGTACGAACCAAAGCAGCCGTGTTGGATTTGCGTGAATAGCGACACGAACCACCCAAAGCCCCTGTAGCCCCGCGATCACCGACATCAGTGCGACAACCGCAACCGCGTTGATGGGCGGAAGAACGACCAAATAGAGACCAAGAGCAAAGAGTGCGGTCCCCGTTCCCGATAATCCATTGATGAACCCACCAGCCGCCGCTCCAAGAACAAGATAAAGCACGACCTCGTAGGTCATGTTTCAACACCTGCTGCTTTCTGTTTTGCATCATCAATGACCGCCGCAAGAGCGTTGAACACTTCGTCAATTGCATGGGTCTTCAACTGATCTTTGTGATAAACCAGCCCGATGGAACGCATCGGTGCATTCGGCCCAAGTGAAAGCCGCTTAACCGTCATTCTGTCCAATGGTTTAACCGCAAGGTCGGGAACAATCGACACGCCTAGGTTAGCATGTACCATGCTTGCAATTGCTTCGGGGCTGTCCAATTCCATCGTCTCTGACACGCGAATTTTCTTGGAGCGGAGCCAGTTATCAATCAGCGTGCCAAGAACCGCATTCCGGTTGAACCGAATAAAGGGGCGTGCGTTCAATAGGGCGATTGGGTCATCTTCGGCCTCTTGGGCCGCGGCAATCAACTGCATTGGTTCCCGCGCCAGCTCCCGAAACCTTAGGTCTGCTGGCATCAAGTGCGGTCTTGCAACGATGGCTGCATCAAGCGTGCCGCGTTCAATATCAATCAACAGTGTTTCAGTTAGTCCCGGTTTGATATGAAGACCTAGGTCAGGATATTTTGCAGTAAGACGTGCCATCGCTTGTGGTGTCAGACCGGTAAGTGTCGTGCGTAAGGCACCCAAAACGAACACGCCACTTAGGCCATCATCCGCAAGAATGGACGGAACAAGGTTGTCATAGTCCGAAACAAGTTTCCTTGCTTTGCGCACGACTTCATGGGCGATTGGCGTTAGTTCAGGAGTGCGCGTTTCTCGGTTGAAAAGCGCGATCCCCATGTTCGCCTCCAAGGTCTGCATTTGTTGACTCACAGCAGCGTGGGTCACATGAACGACATCAGCCGCAGCACTGAACGTTCGGACATCTGCAATCGCGATCAATGTTCGAAGAAGGCGAATTGTCATTCCAGATCATCCTACAATAGGGCGAGGGTAGCTTACTAAAGTAGCGTGTTTTGCGCCCCAAGTTAAGCCTATCTTACTGGGCTATTCCCAAAATGCACCTGACGATTGGCCGACACTCAATCGCAATCAAGACATATGCAAATACCTCTTTTCATTAGCATGCCGTGATTGGTTTCGTTGGCTTGTATTTGTTGTTAACAATTCGCATTAATTGAAAGTGTTAACATCTTTGTCAGCTTGCTTGGATTCCGGTGCCCGCAGCCCTATCTACGTCAAAGCAAATATTACGAAGGACTAGCCCATGTTTCTACGTTTGACCTTGGCCACCGCGCTGGCACTTTCAGCGGGGTCTGGTTCAGCACAGACTGATTTGTCCACGAAAGTGGACCAGTTGTTTGAGACGATGGCATTTCCAGAACTACTAGATGTGATGCGCACCGAAGGTATCGATTACGGGATGCAAGTCGGAGAGGACCTGTTCCCAGACCGTGCTGACGCGGATTGGCGCGAAGCGGTCACTACGATTTATGATCCCGCTAAGATGTCTGAGGTCGTAAAGACAGCATTTGCAGACTCATTTGCCATGCAAAATGCCGACGTTGGCGAAATCATCGCCTTTTTTGACAGCGAGCCGGGCCGTACCTTTATCGCGCTTGAAATATCTGCACGCATGGCGCTTCTTGATGATGCGGTAGAGGAGGCCAGCAAAGAAGCTGCCGCAATCGAAGCAATCGATGAAACCGAACGCTTTCAATTGGTGAAAACATTCGTTGAGACGAATGATCTTGTGGAAACAAACGTCGTCGGTGCCCTGAATGCGAACTATGCGTTCTACACAGGCCTCATGGACGGTGGTGGATTTGGCGACGACTTGTCAGAAGAGCAGATTTTGTCCGACGTCTGGTCTCAGGAGGCAGAAATCAGATCGAGCACGTCTGAGTGGGTCTATTCGTTCCTTTTGATGGCATATCAACCCGCTAGCGACGCCGAGCTTGAGGCCTATATTGCCTTTTCCCAAAGCGAAGCGGGAGAAGATTTAAACAATGCCTTGTTCGCGGCCTTTGACCCGATGTTTGCCGATATCAGCCGTGCGCTAGGATTGGCATCGTCACAGTTCATGGCGGGTGAGGAACTTTAGTTTCCGTACACCATCAAAGCAGTGATCAAGGCGTCAGGACTGCTTGCGTATAGACCTATATCACCTTGAAGCTGCAATACACGGGCAGGGCGGTCAGCCTCGCGTATCAGTGCTGCTTCCATTGCCTCGTTCAATGTTGCGCCTGACCCTGCACGGATCTCTCGGATGATCTGATCAAACCCAGATTTGACGATAATTTCGACCCGTCCGCGCCTTGCGTTGTAGATTGCGTTCTCGGTACTATTCGTCAACGCATTGACTGGCCAAAGTAGCGGATTGCCCAAATGGTTGGCCTCGCCCGAGCACGCAGCGAGAATAATCAAGAAAAATGGGGCACAGCGCATGTTTTGTCACCTTCTTTGGGCTTGACTTGAAACCCATCTGCGCAGATAAGCCGCCATCCCAGCAAGGTCCTTGTTGGGTTATATGCGAAAATACGCCTAATAAGGCGCGCAGTCCAAAGGTACCAAACGCCCGTTGATCGGGGGCCTCAGAGACGCGGTAAATAAAGGAATACACTATGTTTGCGGTTCTAAAGACCGGCGGCAAGCAGTACAAAGTCGCCTCAGGCGACGTTCTGCGTGTCGAGAAACTGGATGCCGCCGCTGGCGACCAGATTCAGTTCAACGAGATTCTCATGGTTGGTAACACTGTTGGCGCGCCTTTCGTGGCAGACGCTGGTGTTCAAGCCGAAGTGATCGACCAAATCAAAGGCGTGAAGACAATTAACTTTGTTAAGCGTCGTCGTAAGCACTCATCTGCGCGCAAAAAGGGCCACCGTCAGCAACTGACATTGGTTCGCATCGGCGACATCCTTGAAAAAGGCGCTGAGAAATCAGGCGTAAAAGCTGCTTTGTCCGGTTCTGGCATCGATATGTCCCAGGCTACACTGGTTGGCAAAGGCGCACCTGAGAGCAAGAAGGCAGCAGCTGCTGCTGCACGTGCTTCTACGCCAAAAGCTGCTGCTGCACCTAAGAAGGCTGCCGCTCCTAAAGCTGCGCCAAAGGCAAAAGCCGCTGACGGCGCTGACGACCTGACACGTATCTCAGGTGTTGGTCCGGTTATCGTGAAGAAACTTCACGACCTTGGCGTTACATCATTCGCTCAAATCGCAGCATGGACCCCAGAGGACATCGCTGATATGGACGGCAAATTGAATTTCAAAGGTCGGATCGACCGCGATGAGTGGCTTACCCAAGCTGCAGAATTCGCTAAAGGTTAAGGAGAGACCAAATGGCACATAAAAAAGCAGGCGGTTCATCCCGTAACGGACGCGACTCAGCTGGTCGTCGTCTTGGTGTGAAGAAATTCGGTGGCGAAGTTGTCATCCCAGGTAACATCATCATGCGCCAACGTGGCACGAAGATGTGGCCAGGTATGGGCGTTGGTATGGGCAAAGATCACACGATCTT